>NZ_JBEZDR010000031.1:65096-181743 GCF_040648415.1 Nonomuraea sp. NPDC049141 | reverse complement strand
GCCACGAGCGTAGGTCCTTGCGTAGTGCGAACTTTGGTCGGTTCAGCACGGCAACCTACGCTCGTTCTCTTTTACACCGCATCTCGGACGTGACCCGCGATGTCCGGTCCTGCAGGTGGACCCCAAGATGCTGCCGCGCCTGGACGAGCTCGAAGCCGACCTCATCGTCCGCCGCAGCCGGGCCCTGCACGAAGGCTGGCTCGGAGAGATCGAGGGCATCGATCTCACCCTCACCTTTCTTCAGCAGAAACGCGAGCAGGCTCAGCGGCACCGGCGCACTACCGTCATGCTCGGCCTGCCCACACGGCCTGGTGCACCAGACCACGCACCATGATCAAAGTTGCGAAGTGCAGAGAATACGGCAAGGACGGCGACCTGGCCAGGCAGAACAAGGAGTCCCAGGAGGCAGGCGATCCTGAGCTCCGACAGCCGCCCCCGACCGGCACGAGAACACGATCAACGACACACCAGCCCTGTGACCAGCGACTCCAGATGATGGATCTTCATTCGACAGCTTGCCCGTCGTGGGACCGCGATTGCTGACCGTCATCCGCTGACGGCGGCTCAGCGATCCGGCGCACCCACCCGTCGGCTCGCGTTCGGCGCCAGGTGGCTGCGGAAGAAGCCGGTGGCCGCGGCCGAGGCTTGAGCGAACTCGGTCGTGTACGGGCTGAAGTGCCCGCCGGAGAGCATTACCAGCTCTTTCGGATGCAACGCCCGGTTGTAGGCGGCGAGAGCGGTGTCGGTGAGTGTGACGGTGTCCTGCTTCCCGACGATCATCAGCAGCGGGGTGGGAGAGACGCGATCGACGAACGCGCCCGGCTCGTACATACGCGCCTTGCGGGTGGAGCGGACGGTGACGGAGTTGTCCCAGCGGGTGCCATCGGGGAGCTCCTGGAGGTAGTAGCTGACGGCGTCCGGAGCCCTGTAGGAGGCGGCGACGGCCGGGTCGGCGCTGACCAGAGCCTGGGTGTGCGGTGGTTCACCGGCCAGTTGGGCGCGTTCGTCGGCATCGAGGGCGGCTTCCAGCGCGGGGAGGTCGTCGGGGGCGACGCGGCGCCTGGACTGCTCGAAGCCGCTGATGGTGGGTACCTGGGCGACGACGGCCTTCAGACGTCGGTCGGTGGCTCCGAGCACGAGGGCGTGTCCGCCGGCGTAGCTGGATCCCCACAGGCCGATCCGGTCGGCGTCGACTTCGGGGCGGGCTTCCAGATAGGTGAGGGCGCGCCGCCAGTCCTCGATCTGCCGCCAGGGGTCGATGTCCTGGCGCGGGGTGCCGTCGCTGGCGCCGAAGGTGCGGTGGTCGTTACTTCTTCCGGGGTGGGCGTCCGGGGTCGTTGGGCGTGGCATCCGCACCTTCCACCTTCTCCCGCGGAGTCCCATCGCGCAAATGGCTCATATGTTGTTGATCGATAGAATCGTGCCACGTGTGGCGAACAGCCCACCGGGTCGCTGTCCCCGCGCCGCGCGAGATCTGCCCCTTTCGTTCCGGCATCCCCGCGCGCGTGCGGGGCGCGGCCCGCCGTTCGCCGAGTCGGTGTCGCACCTGCTGGGCTCACCTGTGCGGCGCGAGGGCCCAGCCACCCGCTCCGCCAAGCGCGCCATCGGATGTCTCGGCCACACCTGCCACGGGCCACCGAGCCCCTGGCCCTGCTCCGCGTCTATGGTCGGGCCCGCGAACCTCGCCCGACGGGCCGGACCGTGAAACCGGGCGGACCCAAAGCGGGCTGGGGCGGGTACGGAGCCGGGAGGAGTTGTGTCAGCGTGCGGGGACGGGCACGAGGCGGAGAACTCCCGCTCGCTGCGGGAGGTGATGTAGCGGGCGTGGGGCAAGGTGGGGATCCACTGGGCGTCCACCTCCTGAGTGTTTCGACGACCAACGCGAAGGTGTGGCTGTCGATGTGCAGGATGCCTTCGTAGTCGGCGAAGTGGGAGCGCAGCCAGCCCCGGGCAGGAGCCATGGTCCGGTCGCCGGCGGCAGGAGGGTCTCGCCGACGCGATGGACATTGACGTCGCCCACGACCCAGGAAGGAACGGGGGTAGCGGGAGGCGTCTGCCCCACCACGCAAGCGAGGACAAGAACGGTGCGGCAACTCGCATCTGCTCAGCAAGCCCTCGGCACAAGCTGCAGGCCGGCCGACGAGGTCAGCCGGCGAGCAGGGTGTCGAGCCAGTCGAAGGTGCGCTGGTGGAACAGGAACATCGCACCCTCGTGGCAGTGCTCGCCCGCGCCTTCGTCCTCACGGAAGGAGATCAGCTCCTTCTGACAGGTCAGCTCGTCGAACAGACGCTGCGGCTGCCCCTTGAAGAACTGGTCGTTCTCGGCTTCGAGCACGAGCGTCGGGCAGGTGACGCGGTCGGCGATACCCGCCATCGTGTACGCCTCGGTCGCCTTGACCAACTCGTCGAGGTCGGACACACCGAAGGTCCACCGGCCGTTGCGCACCACCCATCGCACCATGGTGTTCTGCGCCATCAACGCCTCCAAACCGCCGGGCATCGAAGCCGCACGGCCGGCGGTTGCGGCGATGACCGCGTGGAAGTCGTAGACGCCGTCGTACAGCACGCACGCGGCGACGCGGTGCTCGAAGGCGGCCGCCCTCGCGGCGAGGTAGCCGCCGAGACTCATGCCGATCAGCACCAGTCGCCCGGCGTCCACCTCGGGCACGGTGAGCGCGAAGTCGACGACCGGGGTGACCACGGCCTCCCAGTCCGGCCGGAAGCGCAGGCCCTGCTCGCGAACGGTGCTGCCCTGGCCGGGGCCGTCGAACGCGATGACGTTGTAGCCGCGCCGCAGCGCGCCTGCGGCCAGCGCCGGATAGTCCTCCTCCAGCGTGGAGTCGTACCCGCCGTGGAAGAGCACGGTCGGACGCGGGGTGCCCGAATCGTCGGCGAGGAACAGGTAGCCAGGAAGCGTGGTGTCCTCGTACGGGATGCGCAGGGCGCGGGCCGGAGGGTCGAGCAGGGCGGCCGCGTCGGCGAACGTCTGCTGGGAGGCCTTGGCCAGCCGCGCCGACTCGGTGTCGGCGGCGGGATTCTCGCGGCGGTAGAAGTCGGCGGTCCGGTAGTAGTTGGACGCGCGCAGCAGCGCCTCCCGGGCGCTGACCCGGTGACCGGAGGCCAGCGCGTCCCGGCCGATGCGCTCGATGCGCGCCGCCGTCGCGGCCCAGTTGGCCGACCAGGCCTCCTCGTCCCCCTCAGGGATCTGCCGGCAGGTGACCAGGACCTCGCCCAGATCGGCGCCGGCATAGGCGGCGTAGCCCGCGGCACGCAGTGCCTCGAAGGAGAAGGACTCGTCGTCGAAGAGGAATTTCATCATCGGCTCCTTTCTGTGAATGGAACGGAACGGCAGCGTTCCGTCATGCTCAAAGGTAACATATGGAACGAGACCGTTCCGTTCGCTATGCTCGGGAGCATGACAATGCAGCAGAAGGGCCGGCCGGCGACCGGCGGGGCGGTCCTGCGACAGCGGGTGACCGAGGCGATCACCGAGGCAGCCTTCGCCGAACTCGCCGAGGCCGGGTATGCGCGGATGTCGATGGAGTCAGTGGCCCGGCGCGCCGGCGTGGGGAAGGCCGCGCTCTACCGGCGTTGGCCCTCGAAGCAGCCGATGGTCACCGAGTTGATCCGTAGCAAGGTCGCCGACACGCTCCCGCCCACTCCGGCCACGGGCGCCCTGCGCACCGACCTTCGCGAGCTACTCGCCACCTTCCGCAGCCAACTGTCCAATCCGCTACTTGCCCGGATCGCGGCCGGGCTGCTCGCCGAGGCCAGTCACGACGGCGCTCTGGCGGAGGGGCTCTACACCGGAGTGACCGCACCGCGGCGGGCGGCGGCGCGCGCGATACTGCAGGGCGCGATCGACCGCGGCGAACTTCCCCCCGGGTTGGATCTGGAACTCGGCACCGACCTGCTGATCGCCCCGCTCGCATTCCGCATATTGGCCATGCAGGGCAGCAGTGACGATGAGTATCTGGAAACGCTGACCAACGCGATCGAGGCGGCGTTGAGAGCGGCCGTCCGCTGACCGACGGGCGAACGGCGGACTTCGACGGCGGGGGCGGTGCCTTTCGTAGGCGAGGTGGCCGCCATGAGCATCCGGCACGATGTCGAGGCATCACCGCCCGCCGCCACAAGACTTTCCCGAGCGATTTGATGCGGTTTGTGTACTTCGGCGATGCGTGAGGCGATGGTGGATGTCAGGACACAAGGGCCTGAGGCCTTGATACACGCCCAAATAGCATCAAAAGGAGATGGAGCCTACGCCGTGGACATGAAGCTCGAGGTTGTGGTGCTGCCCGTCGCCGATGTGGACCGGGCCAAGAACTTCTACAAGGCACTGGGCTGGCGAGAGGATGCCGACGTCACCACTGGGGAGGACTTCCGGGTGGTACAGCTGACACCTCCGGGGTCTGGCTGCTCGGTCATCTTCGGCACCGGTGTCACCTCGGCCGCGCCGGGCTCGGCGCAGGGCCACTATCTGATAGTGACCGACATCGAGGCGGCCCGGGCCGAGCTGGCCGACCGCGGTGCCGAGCTGAGCGAGGTGTTCCACGACTCGGGTGGCGTGTTCCACCACGCCGGGACCCGCGAACGGGTCTCCGGCCCGGATCCGAACCGGGCCAGCTACGGCTCGTTCGCGTCGTTCAGCGACCCGGACGGCAACGGCTGGTTCCTCCAGGAGATCACCACCCGCCTGCCGGGCCGGTGACCTGGCTCGACCCTGGCGAGGAGGAGTACTGGCATGCAGGCGACCTATGGTTCCGCGGCCGAGCTGGCCGCCGCGTTGCGCCGTGCGGAGGCCGCGCACGGCAAGCACGAAGAGGAGATCGGGCAGCCCGACCCGGACTGGCCGGACTGGTACGCGCAGTACATGGTGAATGAGCAGACGGGGCGCCCATGAGCGACTACGACGTCATCGTCGTAGGCGCCGGCTCGCCGGGTGAGCACTGCGCCGGCGAACTGGCCGATGGCGGCCTGCGCGTCGCGCTGGTCGAGCGCGATCTGGTCGGGGGCGAGTGCTCCTACCGGGCGTGCATCCCGTCCAAGACACTGCTGCGCCCAGGAGAGGCGGCGCACGACGCGCGCGAGGCGGCGGCCACCGCGCAGGTCGACGTCGGGGCGGCGCTGGCCTGGCGGGACTTCATGGTCTCGGACTACTCCGACGCCGGGCAGGAGCGCTGGCTGGCGAGCAAGGGCATCGCCTTGCTGCGCGGGACCGGCAAGCTCACCGGGATCGGCGAGGTCGAGGTCGATGGCGTACGCCACTCCGCCCGGCATGTCGTCGTGGCGACCGGCTCGGATCCGGTCATCCCGCCCATTTCCGGCCTGCGCGAACTCGACGGCGTGTGGACCAACCGCGAGGTGACCGGCATGAAGGCCGTCCCGCGCCGCCTGATCGTGCTGGGTGGCGGGCCGGTCGGCGTCGAGATGGCCCAGGCCGTACGGCGCCTGGGCGGAGAGGTGGCCCTCGCCGAGGCCGCCGCGCACCTGCTCGCCCACGAGCCCGCGCCACTGGGCGAGGCGCTCGGCGAGGTGCTGCGCGCCGACGGCATCGAGCTGTGGCTGGGCGTGCACGCGACCGCCGCGCGACGCGACGGTGAGGACTACGTCCTGGTCCTCGACAACGGCGGCGAGCTGCGCGGCGACCGCCTGCTCGTGGCCACCGGCCGGCGTCCGCGCGTGGCGGGGATCGGCCTGGAAACGGTCGGTGTGCAAGCCGATGGGCACGGGATCCCGGTCGACGCGCGGCTGCGGGCCGGCGAGCGGCTGTGGGCGATCGGCGACGTCACCGGCGTACGGCTGCTCACGCACGTAGGCAAATACCAGGGCGAAGTCGTGGCCGCCAACATCCTCGGCGAGCCCCGCGAGGCCAATTACGCGGCCATACCGGACGTTGTCTACACAGACCCGCAGGCAGCCGCGGTCGGTGCCGCCGAGGCCCGGTTCGCCGCCACCGTCCCGGTGTCCGAGGTGGCGAAAACGGCCACCTACACGCGCGCCTACGCCGATTCCAACGGATTCCTGACCCTGCTGTCCGATGGCGAGCGGCTGACCGGCGCCTACGCGCTCGGCCCTGAGGCGGGCGAGTGGCTGCAGCAGGCCACCCTGGCCATTCGCGCCGAGGTCCCGCTCGCCGTGCTGCGCGACACCATCCAGCCCTTCCCCACCTTCTCCGAGATCTACGTCTCCGCCCTCAAGGCGCTCCACAACGCCATCACCGCCGCGCCGTAGCTTCATGGGTGTGCATCCCTTCCGGCAAGTCTCGTCGCCTTGTCCGCCCTCCGGAGGCGAGCGGCGCTAAGAACAGGCAGGTGGGATCAACCAAATCGCTTCGTTCGTGGCTACCGGCCGATCCATGGCGCACGCTGCTGATTCTGGTCGCCGTCTGCTACGGGATCGTCCAGTTGGCCACCGTCACTCCCAAGATGGGAGTGGGATGGGACGAGGTCGTCTACGTCAGCCAGGTCGATCCGCGCGTGCCCGCCGCCGAGTTCATCGCGCCCCGCGCTCGGGGAATCACCCTGATCGTCGCCCCGGTGGTGCTGATCACCTCGTCGACGGACGCGCTGCGGATCTATCTGAGCCTGCTGTCGGCCGTGGCACTGTACGCGTCGTTCGGCACCTGGCTGCGGGTACGCTCCGGACCGACGGTGCCCCTCGCCGCCCTGCTGTTCGCGTCCCTGTGGCTGTCGTTGTTCTACGGCAGCGCGGCCATGCCGAACATGTGGGTGGCGTTCGGCGCGGTGGCCGCCGTCGGCTGCTTCGTGCGCTGCGTGCGGCCGGACAGCGGGCGGGGGCCGCTGATAGGGCTGGCGGTGAGCGTGGCCGCGGTGGCCCTGCTTCGCCCGCCGGACAGTGTCTGGCTCGTCCTCCCGCTCGCGGTGGCGCTCGCCAAGCCGGGATGGCGGCGGATCGGAGCCGGGGCCGCTCTGATCGTGGGCCTGGTGGCCGGCTGGGCCGACTGGATCATCGAGGCATTCGTCCGCTTCGGCGGGCTGGCCGCTCGATGGCAGGCCGCCGGCGCGGCGAACGAGACCGGCCTGCACTTCTCCCTCTATGAGCACGCCCGAGCGCTCAACGGACCACTGCTCTGCCGGCCTCCCGCGCACTGCGGGCCCGTCGTGCTGCCCTGGCTGCTCTGGTGGAGCGCGATCCCCGTCCTGGTCCTGCTCGGTCTGTACGCGGCGCGACGCCGTGGACGCCTGGCCGAGTGCGTGCTGCCGGCCCTCACCGGCCTGTCGCTGGCCGTGCCGTACATCTTCCTGGTCGGCTACGCGGCGCCCCGGTTCCTGCTGCCCACGTACGCGCTGCTGGTGTTCCCGATCGCGCACAGCGCCCTCTGGCCGCTGGAAGGGTCACGCGGGCGGGTGGCTCGCCGTGCCGGTGCGGCTCTCGTGGCCGCCGGCTTCCTCGCCCAGTTCACCCTGCAGGGCCTGACGCTCGACAAGGTCGTCTCGCCTCGCCTGTCCAAGCGGCAGGCCGACGTCGAGGTCGCCGGCGCGTTGGCCACGTTCTCCGTGCACCGGCCTTGCCTGGTGTACGGCGAGCACGCGGTGATGATCGCCTACCGGATGGGCTGCGAGGGGCACACCGTCTTGAGCTGGCCGCAGGACAGCGCGGTGCCGTCCGCCGTGCTCGGCGCCCAGGACGCGGGAAAGACCGTGGTCGCCGTCGACAAGGGCCGGTCGATCCCGGCGCCGTTCCTGCTGGCGTGGGAGAGGCGGCGGCTGCCAGGAGTGCGGCCCGGCACGTGGTACGCCTACGTTCCCCGCTGACCTGAGCGCCGCCTTCAGAGCTCGCCGCAAAATTTCATGTTGCAGAGATTGATGAAGAGAACTTTCAGAGTTATGTTCATGATCGACCCTCCCTCCCGAGGAACTGGGCGCCTAACACATCCCCCCAAACGCACCTGTTCGAGAGGTGAGCATGCCCACAACCGGCAGGCCGACCTGGCCGAAGACCCTCAGATTCGCGATCACCGCCCTGTTAGTCACTCTCGCGGCGGCGCTGGTCCCCCAGTCCGCCTCGGCGCAGGTCCTGGCCGTGTCCCACAAGAGCCCGTTCAACTGCGGGAAGACCTTCTACGCCAACAACTGGACCGGGACCCCCGCCCACAACCCATCGGGCTCCATCGACTGGCAGGACTACGGCAGCGACGACATCAACGGTGAGACCGTGCGGGCCACCGCCGCGGGCACCGCGTACTTCTACGACGCGGGAAGCACCAGCTACGGCAAGTGGGTGCAGATCAATCACAGTGACGGCACCAGTACCCGCTACGCCCACCTCGCCACCCAGGTGAAGTCGGCCGGCAGCTCCATGACCGTCGGCCAGGGCACCGCGATCGGGACCGTCGGCTCGACGGGCGGCGCGACCGCCGCGCACCTGCACTACGAACAGCGCACCTCCAGCGGTGCGATGGACACCAGCCCGACCGTGGACGGCGTGAACGTGCCCTTGGGCACGAAGAAGGCCGTGACGAGCACCAACGCCTGCGGCGGCAACCCCTACACCCCCGAGGAGGTCTGCGGCAGCGATTACTCGGTCATCGACTCGGCCGCCCTCACCGGTGGCCGCACCTATCTGCTCTACAACTCGGGCAACGGCTACAACTGCGTCGTGACGTTGAAGACGACGAGCCTCGGCACGGCGTCGGCGGTGTCGGCGTTCCTGGAGCCGCAAGGGGAGAGCAGGACGACCGACTCGGGCAGCTACGCCTACTATGCGGGGCCGGTCAAGCGGGACGCGGCCGGACAATGCGTCAAGTGGGGCGGCTCGGTCGGCAGCAGCTCATACACCAGCGGCTTCGAACACTGCGACTAGGAGCGTTGTTCATTCGGTGATCGGTCGCTGAAGGAGCCGTGGCAGGGTTCCTTCAGCGACTGGTTTTTTGCGCCAGATGATGCTGTAACGCAACAAGAGGTGACGGCGGTACTGGGAGCCGGGCAGGATCTCTGTCGCCAACGCCCGCATCTGCGGATACGTCACCGGCGGCGGCCACACCGTGGGGGACGGATGCTGCCAGAGGCCCTTCGCGGCGCGGTGGACGGTACCGACGACGATGCCGGCCAGGTCGCGCGGCAGGTCGTTGGGCATGGTGCTTCGGGCCAAGCCGACGATGGCCAGGACGCCACCGGGTCGCAGCAGGTCGCGCATGCGGGCCAACCCGGTGGCGGCGTCCATGTGATGCAGGGTGGCCACCGACGCGATGACGTCGAACGAGGCCGGCTCGAAGGGGTGGGTGAGGAAGTCGCCGAGGATGTAGTCGACGTCGTCCGGGTACTCGCGGGCTTGGCCGATGCCGGCCGCGTCAAGGTCGATGCCGGTGACCTGCGGCACGGCCTGCCGAAGCGCGCGGGCGAGCATGCCCTCGCCGCAGCCGATGTCGAGGGCGCGCTTGGCGCCGTCGGGGACCGCGCGCAGGATGCGGGGGTGGTAGTGGATGTTGTGGTTCCACCGCTTTCCGTCCTTCACTGCCATGTGATCATCCTGTCGAACATGAGCCCCGCTGGTCGGGTGGTCGGTGAAACCGGGCAGTCAGCTGGTGAGGAGGCCCCGGGCGCGCAGGCCGGAGATGACGTCGGACGGCAGCGCACGGCATTTCGGTGTACGCCACGTCGAGACGTTCCAGCCGCCACAACCCGGAGAACGGGGTGAGGCCGTAGATCTGCTCCAGACCTTGGAGGGTCAGCGTACGCAGTGCGGGCATGTGGGCGAGAGCGGAGAAGTCCCGCAGGTCCAGCGCGTAGCACAGGTGGACTTCGGCGATCGATGGATGCCCTTCGAGCCCGTCGAGCGAGGCCGGTCAGGGCGGGCAGTCGAGACAGCGGGCGCAGGTCCGGGATCGACGAGCTCGGCAGACCGAGTTTCGTGAGGTGGGGGTGGTGGCCGAGGCCGTCCAGGCTTGTCAGGTTCGTGCAGCCGCTGAGCCACAGCCTGCGCAGCCCGGGCATGGCGTCGATGCCGTCGTGGCTGGTCAGGCGGGCGCAGTGCATGGTCAGTTCGGTGATGGATTCGAGGCCGTACAGCCCGGCGATGGTGCTGATCTTGGTACCGGCCAGATCCAGCTCGGTCAGCGGCGTAGCCCGGACAGCGCACGTACGTCCTCGATGGATCGGCAGTTGTCGAGACTGAGGTACTCCAGGCCGGGGAAGGCGTCGCCGACTCCTTCGACGCTGCTCACCCCGCTACCGCGCAGGTCGAGTCGGCGGAAGCGACGCAGACCGAGCAGCGCTGAGATGTCGGATATCCCGCGACAGCTCAGGAGGCTGAGAGTCTCCAACGCGGCGAGCCCGGCGAGCGGCGCGAGGTCGGTGACGGCCGCGCAGCCGTCCAGCTCGAGCTCGATCAGCCCGGTCAGTGCGGCGAGCTCGGAAAGGTCTGTCAGGCTCGTGCAGTGGTCCAGGCGCAGTGTCCGCAGTGTCGTCAGGTGCCGCAGGCCGGTGAGGGAGCCACGCCTGCGAAGTGCCAGTTCGGTACGTCCTTCACCGGCGAAGGCAGGGGCGAGAAGGCACGCGGCGAAAGCATCCGGGTCTGGGGACTGCGACAAGCTGCCGGACAGTTTTCCAGGCGCGCGCGGGGGATGCGGACGTCAGCTTGGCGCGCAGGACAGTCAGGTCCGGCGATTCCGGGGAGGGAGTCATGACACGGCACCCTACGGAGCGACACGGACATTCGCCCACCGACTCGCTTTTTGACGACATGTGGCACGGTCTGCCGGGAGTGCGCGGGACAGCATGCCCTTGCCGCAGCCGATAACGGGGGCACGCCGGGACCCTTCACCGAGCGATGGTGCCCCGGAGGAACTCGACGATCTCCGCCCGCGCGGCCTTCGCCTGCGGCACCACGCCCGGCATGCTGAGGAACGCGTGCGTCGCCCCGGGATATTCGGTGAGCCGCGCGGGCGTCCCGGCCGCTCGCAGTCGCTCGGCGTAACAGCGACCGTGATCGGCCACCGGATCAATGGTGGGCACCAGCACGAGCGCTGGAGCCAGCCCGCTCAGGTCGTCGGCGTACAGCGGCGACACCGCACGAGGATCCGTCCCCGGCGGAACGGCGAACCGCTGGAACAGCCGCATCTGCGTCATGGTGAGCATCGGGCTGTGGGCGTACCGGCTCATCGAGGCGTGCTCGAACCCCGTCGGTGTCAGGTCGACAGGGGAATTGGCCAGCACCTGCGCCCGCAGGGGCAGGCCGGAGTCTCTGGCCCGGATCGCGGCCAGGGCGGTGACCATCGCGCCGGTGCTCTCACCGAAGACGGCGGTCCGCGCCGGGTCGACTCCCCACTGCGCCGCGTGCCGCACCACGTGCTGGAGCACGTCCCAGCCGTCGTCGACGGCCGCCGACAGCGAGGTCTCCGCGTCGAGGAGGCGGTGCTCGACCGAGACGACGACCGCGGGCAGCCGCGCGGCGAGGTGACTGTTCACCCAGTCGCTCTGCACCGCCGTGCCCACGAACCCACCTCCGTGCACGTGGAGCACGAGCGGCAGGCCGAGCCGGTCGGCGCCTTCGCGCCCGGGCGAGGGCCGGGACACCCGGACCTTGAGCCGACGGCCGGGCAGCGCCACTTCCTGCCACTCGATGGTGGCGCCGCAGTCCGGGAACCCGAGGATCAGCCGTGCCCGACGGGACGCCCGCTTGCGGTTCACCGTGTCGCGCAAAACGACCAGTTCCTCGGCCGTCATCGCCAACCAGTCCGGCTCCTTTCCCAGGGCACTCATCAATCGGATGCCCAGCGGCGGCCGCTCCGTTGTCTCGCTCACGTGTCCCTCTCAGGTTTCGCTACCTCAAGTATCGATACCGATGGTAGCGCAAGAGGTTATGGTGTGGGCATGACCCGAGCGACCACCTCCGCCAGGCCACCCGGTCGCCCGCGATCCGGCGTCCACGCCGTGGTCTTCGCCGCGACGCTGAGCACGGTCCAGGAGCTCGGCTACGCGCGTGCCACCGTTGACCGCATCGCGGCGGTGGCCGGCGTCGCGAAGACGACGATCTACCGGCGCTGGCCGTCGAAGGGGGCGCTGATCGTGGACTGCCTCCTTGACGCGTTCGGCCCGGTGCCGCTGGAGGGCGCCAGCCGAGCCGAGCTCATGACCTCGGCCATCCGCTGGATCGCGGCGAAGATCGGCGAACCCGGGGTGGGCGACGCGTTCGCAGGCGTGTTCAGCGACGCCGTCAGTGATCCGGCCCTGCGCGAGGTGCTGTCCTCACGGTTGCAGGACCCGTACCGGCTCGCGCTCCAGGAGGCGCTCGGCGAGCCGGAGAACCGGGTCCTGTTCTTCATCGACGTCGTCGTCGGAACCTTGCTCCACCGGATGGGCATGACCGGCGAGCCGATGGTCGACGCCGACATCGCCGCGCTGGTCGAGATGGTCCTGCCGCACTTCGGGGAGAGCGCCGATCCGACCTAGACCTGCTGCCGAACCGGCGATCGGCGTCGGCGACGACTCGGCCAGAGCTCGGGCACCACGGTTCTGGGATTCGCCCGCCGACCCCTTTCCGAGACGGACGGTGGCCGATCAGGCGGGCTCGGCGGCATCGTCCTGGGAGATCGAGGCCACCGGCAGGTCCAGTTGGCGGCCGATCACCTGGGCGATGTCGCGGATCAGCACACCCTGCTCAGCGACCCCGTGCAGGATGGTGCCCGCCGGGGCCTTCTCGAGCGCGAGCCGGAAGAGGCGGGCGGCATCCAGCCGGTGCACCGCCGGCCAGTGATTGACCCGGTCGCCGAGGTAGCCCGACATGCCCCGGCTGCGGGCTATGCCGATCAGGGCCGGCATGAAGCCGTGGTCTCCTTCGCCGTGCACGGTCGGGGACAGACGCACGACTGACGAACGCACTCCGCCGGCGGCCAGAGAGAGCGCCACCGTCTTCGACCAGCCCGACGCCGCCACCGTGCGCAGCCAGCACGCCTGGGTCGTGCAAACGCTGGAGGCCGGACACCCAGCCGCGGCCGAGCGCCTGGGAGTCAACCTCAGTGCCTGCGCCTGGACCACTCTGGACGACCAGTACGCCGTTTCAGTCGCCGAACTCGGCGCTAATCGTCACCGAGATAGCGGTACCCGGCCAGCCGAGGGAACCGCGATCGGGCGATCTGCTCATTCTCCACATCCACCGATTCGCCACTCGGCTCAGCGGTCGACAGCGCCACCCCAGCGTCGGTGCGTTCTTCGTAAACCTCATAGACCTGCGAAGCGTATTCCTCCGCGTGCCCGCCGCTCTCGCAGTTCCACTCGTCCAACAGATCAGCGAAATTATCTGGGTCGTCAACG
Source organism: Nonomuraea sp. NPDC049141 (assembly GCF_040648415.1). Taxonomy (NCBI): domain Bacteria; kingdom Bacillati; phylum Actinomycetota; class Actinomycetes; order Streptosporangiales; family Streptosporangiaceae; genus Nonomuraea; species Nonomuraea sp. NPDC049141. Next base: position 168,470 of record NZ_JBEZDR010000031.1, on the reverse strand, counting down.
ACCCGCTCGAACGCCAGACGCCCCTGCCCGATGAGCCACGCACGGAAGTCCGCGAACGCATCGTCATTGAACCCCTTGTCGCCATACCGCTCAGGATCGAACCGCATGGCCCACGGGTCGACGTCGAAGTCCTCGGGGTTGCCAAAAACCAGGGCCGCAGCGTCCCAGACCGGCCAGGTGAAGGCGCGGTTATCCACCGTTTCCCAAAGGGCTGTGAAACTCGCCAGCTCATCCACCGTGAGGGCAAGCAGCCGTTCACGCTGCAACCACACCTGCTCCTCGAAGTCCCCGCCACTCGCGGCCCGACACGACTCAACGATCTCCCAGAAATCATCTTCAGTCACGCGGGAATCGTACTCATCCGCATCGCCAGTCCAAGCCCTCAAGCCGGTCGCCATGAGCGGAGGTGTATCCCTAAACCGCCGGCATTCCCTGAGAGCTTCCATCGCCTTGCGGACGGTCACGCGTGCAACGTCGAACTCCTCTTGCAGCCTCACCTCCGAGATGAGGGCGAGGGGCGCGTAAGTGCATACGGCGCTACGACTGGTCCACCTACCCCACCTCCGTCATGGAGGGCGAGCGAATGACCGACCACCGCGCCCAAGAGCTGTGGATGCGGATTTTGAGCGGAGAGGCGAGGTGATCAGCACCCGCAACGGGCCACAGGTCGGTTCCGTGGACTTGAAGGAGATCGCGATGGCCCACGTAGGGAGTGCCGGGGAGGCAGCAGTGGACTACATGCCCGCAACGACCCGACGCCCCAAGATCGCGCGCGAGCTCGCACCTGCCGTCCATTTATTGAAGGCCAAGGTCAACAAGGTCCTCGCAGGCGAAGCCTGCTTGGGGGAACGCCCGAGCGAAGCGAGGCCCTCCAGGAGTCGGGGCTTTGGCCCGACTGGAAGCAACGTCTGAGCCCCCAAAGCGCGAAGCGCCAGAAAGCGAAGCCCGCTGTGCGCCGAAGGCGCCCCAGAAGAACGCCCGGAGCGAAGCGGAGGCCCTTTTTGGCGGGGCGCCCACCGGCTCAGTACACCGAGATGTGTGGGTGGTCGTAGTGGTTGGCCGTGGTGCCGCCGCGGTCCGACATCGTGCGCCAGGTGCCGCGGCTGGCGTGCCAGATTCGCTGCCGGTAGATGATGTACATGATGCCCAGCCGCTTGGAGTTCTTGATCGCCCAGGCGGCGATCTCGTTGCCGCGGGCCACCTCGGCGGCCGTCGGCATCGAGCCGCCGCGGCTCAGCATGAAGTCGCAGGCCCGCCCGAGCGGGTGCTCGCCGCCGTCCTGGATCGCCCGGTAGCAGCCGATCCCGTTCGGTACGTCGAACCGCTCCTTCACCAAGGTCTTGACCAGGCGCATCCGGGGCGTGATGTTGTCGGAGCCCCCAGGTAGCTGCGGGACCCAGGTGCCGTCCGAACGCCGTACCCCCGGCGCCTTGAACAGCTTGTCGATCTTGTCCTTGATCTTCTTGATCAGGCTCTCGGCTTTGTCCTTGCGCTTGCCGAGGTCCGCGACCTGGGTGCCGAGTTCCTCGGCGCGGGCGGCCGCCTCCTCCTCGGCCTGCTTGCGGCCGTCCCTGACCTGGGCGAAGCCGCTCAGCCGGGCGTTCTGCCGGTCGATGAGGTGCTGGGAGAGCGCCAGGTTGCCCATGAGCGCCGACGGGTCCGCGGTCCCCGAGAGCATGGTGGCCGCGCTCGGGGGGCCGCCGTTGGTGTACTGGGCGATGGCCAACTGCCGGAGTTCGGCCGACTCGCGGTCGTAGATCTCCTGGGCCGCGGTCAGTTTCTCCTTGGCTGCCCGCTCCGCCTTCTCGGCCTTCTGGTGGGCGATGCGGCCGTTGTAGTACTCGGTGATCAGTTTGTCGGACTGCTTCTGCAGGGCGGCCAGTTCCTTCTTGAGCTGCTTGACCGTCGGCTTGGGGGCCGCGTGCGCCGGGGTGGCCGGTCCCGCTGTCAGGAGCACCGCTGTGAGCAGCGCGGAGAGCGCTTGGGTGAGGGTTCGGATGGGACGGCGCCGCCGGTCAGCGGGGGATGCAACCGCCACACTTCTCCTTCGCCCGAGCTGTGGGGCTCTGAAGTACGCCCCTGTCCGAGGCTAGATAGTAGGGGATTACACGTATCGGACGGCAAATTAGCAAATTTCGGTGTGACCGTCATGGTGGGTGCTTACCCGGCGCAGGTCACAGGTCAGTCGTCGGCGTCCGGAGGCCAGGACGGGCGATGAGGCCGGGCCCGCCTGGCTCTGCGGGCCGCCCAGTGGCGGCCGAGCAGGGCCGAGCCGGGGACCAGCACGAAGCCGAGCAGACCGCTCCCGAGTCCGAGATCGACGTCCGCGTCCAGCAGGCCGTCCTTGCCTTCGAGCAGCGGCACGCCGACCGACACCTTGACCGACACCGAGACCAGCGGCTGCGCGGCCGCGGTCGGGGCGGGAGCCTGGGTGGTCGCGGGGCGGGTGGTGGCCGGGCGTTCGGACGGCTTGGGCTCGCTGGTGGCGGGCTTCGTCGTGGCCGCCTGCTTGGTGGCCGGCCCGCCGGTCGGCCCGGCGGTCGGCCCGCCGGTCGGCCCGCCGGTCGGCCTGATGGTCGGTTGTGAGGTGGCGGGGTGAGTGGTCCGCGTCGGCTCCGGCTCACGGGTGGGCTCGTGCGAGCGGGCAGGCTCGCGCGATCCGGTGGGGTCGGCGTGCTCCCTGATGACGGCCGGATCCACAGCGTCGGTGGCGCTCGGGCCGGCGGTGGAGATGGACGGCTCCGCCGTACCCGATCGGCTGGGGATGACGGGCGCGGGCGTGCTGACGGGCGGGAGCGCGGCGACGCCGTCCGGCGGTGAATCGTTCCAGATCACGAACGCCGACACCACCGCGGCGGCGGTCGCGACCACCAGGCCGCTCGTCACCGCGAACTTGGTCACCGGCGCGAGCGCGCTCTCGAACAGGCTCCCCCGCTCCGGCAGCGGCTTCGACAGGGGAAGGAGCGCGGTGAGCGGCACGGTCAGCAGGCCGAGGCCGGCCCGGCCGCGTACCTCCCAGCCGGTGCCGTAGGCCACGTCGGCGACCTTCTCCAGCTCCTCCAGGAACGCCTCGGCCGACTCCGGCCGGTCGGCGGGGTCCTTGGCCAGGCCGTGCCCGACCAGCGCCCGCATCGGCTCCTCGATGTCCGCCAGCGGAGGTTCGGCGTGCTGGTGCTGGTAGGCGAGGGCGGCGTAGTTCTCACCGGTGAAGGGGCGGTGCCCGGTGAGGCACTCGAAGAACACCACGGCCGCCGCGTACACGTCCGACGCCGGCCCGGCCGGGGCGTCCGCCCACTGCTCGGGTGCCATGTAGGAGGGGGTCCCGGCGAGCGGGGCGTTCTCGCCGGAGTGCGCGGCGACGCCGAAGTCGACGAGCTTGCTCTGTCCGTCCGGCGAGACGATCACGTTCTCGGGCTTGAAGTCACGGTGTACGACGCCGCGCCGGTGCGCCTCGGCCAGCCCGAGCAGGGCGCCCTTCAGTACGGCCAGCGCCGCCTCGGGGCCGGTGGCGCCCGCGTGCCGCAGCAGGCGGCGCAGGGTGATGCCGTCCACCAGCTCCATCACGATGCAGACGTCGTCCTGGCCTTCGACGTAGTCCAGCAGGCGGGCCGTGTGCGGGCTGTCGAGCTCGCCGATCAGCCCGGCCTCCGCGCGGAACCGTTCGACGAACAGCTCGTCGTCGCGTAATCGCGCGGACAGGTGCTTGATCGCCACGGGCCTGCCGTCGGACGCCCGTAAAGCGAGCATGACCTGGCCGGTGGCGCCATGTCCAAGTTCCCGGACTTCGGTGTAGCCGGGAACGTCCATCGGGGGGACCTCCAAAGACGGATAAAGATCCTTATACATGGACGCTAACCCGTGGTAACGCCCCGTGTCGAGGGTTATTGCCCGCGTCACCGAACCCTTGCGGCAATCGGTATTTTTACTACGCCTTATAGTAGGTTCAGGCGGCTGGGGCCACGGCGAGGAGCCGGCGGATGTTCCCGGCGGCGGTCCGGCCCGCACGGTTGGCGCCGATCGTGCTCGCCGACGGGCCGTATCCGACAAGCTGCAGCAGCGGCTCGGCGATCACGGCGGTGCCGTCCACCCGGATCCCGCCCCCGGGCTCGCGCAGCCTCAGCGGGGCGAGGTGGTCGAGCGCCGAACGGAACCCGGTGGCCCAGATGATCGTGTCGGCTTCCTCGAACCGCCCGTCATCCCAGCTCACCCCGTCGGCGGTGATCCGGCCGAACATCGGCAGCCGCTCCAGCGCCCCCTTGGCCAGCGCCTCCCGGACGATCGGCGTGTACCCGAGCCCCGTCACGGCGACCACGCTCTGCGGCGGCAGCCCGGCGCGTACCCGCTCCTCGACCATGGCGACCGCGTCGCGGCGCGCGCCCTCGCCGAAGTCGTCCAGAGGGCGGAACACGGGCGGCCGGCGCGTGACCCACAAGGTGCTCGCGGCCACGCCGGCGATCTCGGAGAGCACGTGCGCGGCCGAGTTCCCGCCGCCCACGACGACCACCCGCCGCCCCGCGAACTCCTCCGGTCCCCGGTACGTCGCGTAGTGCAGCTGACGACCGCGGAAGGAGCGCGCGCCCGGATAATACGGCCAGTACGGGCGGGTCCAGGTGCCGGTCGCGTTGACGACGGCACGCGCCGCCCACTCCCCCGCGCCGGAGGTGACGACGAGCCGCCCGCCCTCGCCACGCGCCACCGCCGTCACCTTGACCGGCCGCAGCACGGCGAGCCCGAGCTCGCGTTCGTAGTCCGCGAAGTACGCGGGCACCACCACGGCGGCGGGCCGCCACCCATCAGCCTCACGCGGGCCGCCCACCGCCGGATCGGAGCGCCGCACGCCGGGCAGGTCGAAGAGGCCGTGCACCTTGTCCATGGTCAGCGACGGCGACCGGTGCCGCCACGCGCCACCCGGCCCGTCGTCCGCGTCCAGCACCAGCGGCTCGAAACCGAACCGGCGCAGGAAGTAAGCACTCGACAGCCCGGCCTGCCCGGCCCCGATCACCACGACGTCGATCTCGTCCACGTACGGATGCAACCGGCGCGACCCCACGCCTCTTCCCGGCCGGATCACACAAGACGGGCGGGCCGTGAAAGGCCCGCCCGTCGACCAGCAGGTCAGCTGATGGAACTGGTCACCGCGGCCCGCGCACCGGACGCGACCGCCGCCCGGCCGGGGATGGACCGGGTGTTGAACGCGTACCTGGCCATGGAGTCGGCGATCGCGTCGGCGTCCACGTCCAGCGCGGTCGCGTTGATGTTGGCGGTCGTGTCGCACGCCTGGTGGTAGCAGACGTCATACGCGACGCCCGCCGTGCCGCCGAACAGGGCCGCCTCCGCGGCGGTCTTGATCCCCTCGGCACCGGTGAAGATGCCGCCGGACGGGATGCCGACCGCGATGAACGGCCCGTAGTCGGAGCGACCGTCGAAGTCGGTGCCGTTGTGGCCCAGGCCGCGGCTGTCGTAGAAGGCTTCGAGCTGCTTCTCGATCTGCGCGGATCCGGGCGGGCCCGCGGGCGAGCCGACGGCGTCGGAGTTGTCGCCGTCGTAGAGCTTGTAGGCGTAGTTGGGCGAGGCGACCATGTCGAAGTTCAGGTACAGCCTGATGCGGTCCCGCTGTGCCTGGGTCAGCTTCTCGACGTACTGGTCGGAGCCGAGCAGACCGATCTCCTCGCCGGCCCAGAACGCGAACCGCACCTTGTTCTTGACCGGGAAGCCCGCCATCTCCTCGGCGACCTCCAGGATGGAGGCCGTGCCGGAGCCGTTGTCGTTGATGCCGGGCCCGGCGTGGACGGAGTCGAGGTGCGCTCCGGTCATGACGACGTTGCGCGGGTCGCCGCCGCGGCTCTCGGCGATCACGTTGTCGTTGGTGCCCAGGACGAGTGTGGAGTCGACCTTGAGGTGGACGCTCGCGCCCGGCGTGGCGGCCAGCGCGTTGCCGACGGCGAAGTCGGCGAAGACCATCGGGACGCCGGCCCGCCACTCGCCGATGTCCAGCGGGAACGCGTCGGTCCTGCCTGGCTGACCCTCGTTGAAGACGATGATGCCGGAGGCGCCCGCCGCTCCCGCGTTGCGGATCTTCAGCGCGAAGGCGCAGGTACCGCGCTGGATGAGCGCGATGTTGCCCGGCGTGAAGCCGGCGAAGTCCGCCGCCTCGCAGCCGCTGTTGGACGTCGGTGCAGGCGTCGGCGGCAGGGTGAGGTCCACGCCCTGTACCGGCGCGGTCACCTCGCCCGCCGGGGAGGGCTGGAAGGTGAAATAGTCCTCGTTCGGGACGTAGCCGTTGAGTACGGGCGGGCTGTTCTCGGTCCAGCTCTCGACGAAGTTGATCGGCTGGAGCGTGACCTTGTAACCGGCCTTGCGCAGCTTGCCGGCGACGTAGTCGCGGGAGGCGTTGTAGCCGGGCGTGCCCGCCGCCCGGGTGCCGCCGTTGGCGTCGGCTATCGCCTGCAACGCGTCGAGGTGCTTCTTGACGTTCACGCCTTTGACCTGCTTCACCAGCAGCTTGGCGAAGAGGTCGTCGAGCCCGCCGGCCTGCGCCGGGACGGCCATGGCCAGCGGCAAGGAGAGCGCCGTGATGAGGATGAGGACCGTTCTGCGGATAGTGCGCATGCGGATTCCCCCACTAGGGACGAGTCTGGAATCTCCCCCGACACGTACTGCACCGGAACGTAAACCGCTGGAAGCCCCCTGAGAAGGCCCAGCAGGGCCGCGGCGGCCGCCCCCGCGACACCGCCGCGACCCCCGCCGGTCTGACCTGCCCTTCGGGCGGGCCGGCCTACCGGCAGTCAGGTGGCCCGTCAGACGGGCGGTGGGACGGTGTGCAGGTTGCGTGGTGTGACCGAGCGCGCCAGCCGGTACGCCGCCGCCGCGTCGACGAGCCCCGCTCCGGTCGCCCCGTCGAAGCCCTCCCCCGCGAGCTCGCCCGTCCCGCTCTTGCCGTCGACGACGTCCCGCGCCGACGCCCGGAGCAACGCCTTCACCAGATCGGGCGACAGCCCCGGCTGGACCTGCTTGAGCAGCGCGCACACCCCGGCGATCTGCGGCGCCGCCGCGCTGGTGCCGCTGATCACGCTCCAGCCGTCGTCGGGCGCGGTGCCGTCCTTGACCGGGTAACCGGGCCCGGCCAGCGAGGAGTCGATGACGTCGCCGGGCTCGGTCGGCAGCATGATGTAGAGCGCCCTGGGCTGCCGTCCCACCAGCCCGCAGACGTCGGGCACGTGCCGCCCGGGATAGATGAGGCTGTCGAAGCTGCTCGCGTAGTCGGACGCCTCCATCTTGAACTCCCCGTTGACCTGTGTCTCGGCCACGTACACGCCGCCCGCGGCGATGACGTCGGGCATCATCGCCGGGAAGGAGATGTGGCCGTTGCCCGCCGAGAAGCAGACCGTGATGCCGCGCACCCGTACGGCCTCCAGCACGGCCAACTCCAGCGGCCGCAGATGGTTGGGCAGCCCGGTGAGCCCGTTGAGGTCGTAGCCCCAGCTGTTGGTCAGGACCGCCGGCGACAGGTCGGAGGCGGTCTTGAACGCGAGGGTGGCGTTGCCGCCCATCTTCACGCCGACGAAGTCCACGTCGCGCGCGCAGGCGAAGATGTTGGCCGCCTCGGCCGTGCCGTGGCCGTACTCGTCGTGGTCCACGCGGGCGGCGTCCGGCGCGAGGGTGGCGTTGTAGTTGTAGCCGTGATGCGGGTAGAAGGGATGTTTGTAGAAGCCCGTGTCGACCATGGCGACGAACACGCCCCGGCCGGTCACCCCCTGCTCGTGCGCATGGCAGGCGCGCAGGATGAGCCCGATGTCGTCCGGCACCCGCAGGTGGTGATACGCCACCCGGGGCGGCAGCGGCGAGCCGTAGAACTGCGGCGGCGCCTGCGGGTAGGCCCGCTCGACCAGCGGCTCCAGGTCGGCGGGCAAGGTGAACGGGACCCCGGACACGTGCGACAGATAGGAGACCTCGTCCTCCACGGTGGCGACCGGCGCGCCGCGCAGGCTGTGCGGCCTGACTTCCACGCGCGTGTTGAACGTCTCCTCCCAGAGCCGGCGCGGGCCCTCCGCGCTGATGGAGAACGTCCCGATGTGCCGGATGGTGAACCCCCTGCGCTGCAAGGCGAGCGCGGCCTGCGCGGCCCGGTCCGGCGGCGGTCTGAGGTCGTCAAGACGCGCCGCCTGTACGGCCGACGACTCGGCGAACATGGAGGCCCGGCCCGGCGGCCGCACCACCGCCTCGAAGTGGACGGTGGACTCGCGGCGTTCGGTGATCGTGGTCATGCTTCCCCCGGGACGCGTCCGTGAAATCCGGCATGTCCCCAGGGTCACGTTCCCGGGCGGATCCGGCCTCGGGGGCCGGCTGAGGGCTAACCCTGAATGGGGCTCCTGCCACGTGCCAGAATCCGCTCGGCCCTGGAGCGGCAGTCGTCGGCGGACTCCTGCTCCTCCAGCCGCTCGTACGCCTGCGCGAGGTCGAGCAGCGTGTACGCCACGTCGGGGTGACCGCTCCCCAGCACGCGCTCGGTGCCCGCGAGCGCGCTGCGCAGCAGGTCCCGCGCCTCGGCGGGCCGGCCGTCGGCCAGCAGTGCCTGGCCCAGCCGGCGGACGCCCAGGTGGACGTGCGCGTGGTCGTCGCCGTAGGCGTTCCTGAACACCTGGATCGCCCGCTCCTGGTGGTCCCTGGCCAGCTTCGGCTCGCCGGTGTCCAGGTCGACCAGGCCGAGGTTGGTCAGCGGCATGCCGACCTCGCCGTGGCCGGGGCCGTAGCAGAACTCCAGGATCGACAGCGCCCGCTCGTGGCTGATCCTGGCCTCCTCGAAGCGGCCCGTGAGGCGCAGCGCGTACCCGAGCTTGTCGAGCGTGTGGGCGACGTCGGGATGCTCGTCGCCGTACACGGCGGCGAGCATCGACGCCGCCTGCTCCTGCAGCTTGACGGCCCGCTGCGGGCGGCCGGTGTCCTGGACGACGAGGCCCAGCCCGGACAGGGTGTGCGCGACGTCCGGGTGGTCGGGGCCGAGGATCGTACGGGCCGTGGCCAGCGCCCTGGTCAGCCATTCCTGGGCGGCGCGCAGGTCGCCCGCCGTCCACGCGGCGAAGCCCAGGTCCCGGCTGACGCGGGCGATCTCCCTGCGGTCCGGCTCGTGCCAGGCCGTCAGGATGGCCAGGGCGCGTTCGAGGGTACGCCTGGCCTCGGGCAGGCGGCGCTGGCAGACGAGCACGGCGCCGAGTCGCTGCAGGACCCGCGCCACGTCGGGGTGGTCGCCGCCCATGGCCCGTTCGGCCAGCACCAGCGCCTGCTCCTGGGCGGCGCGGGCGCCGTTGATGTCCCCGGTGAGCTCCAGCAGGTTGCCGTGGTCGGACAGGACGGCCGCCAGGTCGCCGTCGGCGCCCGGCTGCCGTCTGACCAGCCGCAGCGCCAGCTCGAACAGCTCCTGCGCCCGCTCGAACGCCGCCCGGATCGTGAGGTAGTGGCCGGAGCCGCAGAGCATGCGGGGCAGGCCCGGCACGACGAGGCCCGCGCTGCCGGCCTCCTGGCCGAGGTGGATGACGTCGGGGATGACGCTGTCCCAGGTCCGCCAGGTGGTGGGGTTCTCGGCGTCGGCGGGCACGACCGAGCTCAGGATGCTGACGGCGCAGGTCACCCAGGCACGCCGCTCCTCGCCGGGCAGCCTGGCCCAGACCGCGGCCTTGACGAGCGGGTGCATGCGCAGCCGTCCCCGGTCCCGCTCGACGAGCGAGTGACGCAGCAGGTGGGCGATGGCGTCCTGCAGGGCCAGCTCGTCCTCGACCGCGTCCCTGAGCGCGGGCGGCAGCACGCCGGGCATGGAGTGCAGCAGGTCGAGCGCGACACCGCCGGGGCCCAGCGTCGCGCAGAGGTGCAGCAGCTCGATGGCGACGGGCGAGGCCTGCGCGACCCGCTCGAAGGCGAGCTGCCAGACCGTGGCGAACGCCTTGTCCCGGGTGAGCAGCTGGTCCGCGCGGCGCCGGAACAGGTCGCCGTACTCGTCGAGCTTCATGCCGGTCTGCTCGCTGTAGGCGGCGGCCTGCTCCAGCGCGAAGGGCAGGTCACCGAGCTGGTCGGCGAGCGCCCAGGCGCCGCTGGTCCTGGCCACGCGCTTGGACAGGAAGTCGACGGACTCCGGCCGCGAGAAGGGGCCCACGCGTATGCCCACGGCCAGCTGGCCCCAGGCGGGGTTGCGCGAGGTCACGATGACGTGCCCGGCCCGCAGCGACGACAGGAACGCCTCGATCAGCGTGCCGTCCTCGACGTCGTCGAGGATCAGCAGCCAGCGCTCCATTCCGGCCAGGCGCTCGCTCAGCGCGGCGAGGATCTCGCCGCGGTCGGCCTGCTGGCGTACGCCCAGGCGCAGCGCCAGCTCCGCCAGTACGCTCCAGAAGGCGACGGGTTCGACGGCCGATGCCTCCCAGACCACGTCGTAGTCGGCGGCGTGCCGGTGCGCGTACTCCACGGCGGCCTGCGTCTTGCCGGTGCCGCCGAGCCCGTGCAGCGCCACCACCCGGGGCGGCGGGCGGGTCGTCGGCTCGGTCAGCGCGGCCTCGATCTCCTCCAGGATCGTCTCGCGGCCGGAGAACACCTGGTTGCGCGAGGGCAGATTGACGATCCGGCGCGGCGGCGCGTCCTGGCGCGCCGGTGGGGCCGGGCTGCCGTCGAGTCCCGGATCGTGTCGCAGGATGGCCTGGTAGGTGGCCTGTAACGCCGGCGCGGGGTCCACGCCCAGCTCCTCGGCGAGTATCCGGCGGACCCGCTCGTACACGTTCAGCGCGTCGCCCTGCCGCCCGGACCGGTAGAGCGAGCGCATGAGCTGGGCGACGGACCGCTCGCGCAGCGGATGCTCGCTGACGCGCTGTTCCAGGCGCGGCAGCGCCTCGGCGTGACGTCCCAGGGCCAGCTCCGCGTCGGTCCGGCCCTCTTCCGCGCTGAAGCGCAGCTCCTCCAACCTGATGGCGTCGCACTGCGCCCACGGTTCGGTGGCGAACTCGGTCAGCGCCGGGCCGCGCCACAGGCCGAGCCCCTGGCTGTACAGCGCCACGGCCTCCGCCCAGTCCCGCTGGGACAGCGCCCGGCCGCCCTGCTCGACCAGCCGCTCGAAGCGGAAGGCGTCGACCGCGTCCGGCTCGACGACGACGCGGTAGCCCGAGCCGTGCGACTGCAGGATGTCGGCGCCGTTGAGCGCCTTGCGCAGCCGGGACACGTGGGCGTGCAGCGCGCTCAGCGCGCTCTTGGGCGGTGACCCGCCCCAGACGTGCTCGATGAGCTGGTCGGAGTTGAGAACCTCGCCTTGATGCAGGAGCAGAACAACCAGGATGGCCATCCGCTGCGGTCCGCCGAGCGCGACGGAGTCGCCATCGATCAGGACGTCGAACGTGCCCAGGATCCGGATGTCCACGCGTCTCCTCTCCTCTTGCCTGCGACTGTAACGCGGTTCAGATTGGGCAGACAGGGACGAATCACGGCCAAGGAGCCTGGCGCCATGGCGAACATCGACGAGATCATCGGCCAAGCCCCACCCCGGAGCATCTGGGAGGCCGTCTGGCCCCAGCGCGAGAGCTATCACCCCTCGCCGTCCGACTGGCGGGACGAGGTCATCTACTTCCTGCTGCCCGACAGGTTCAGCGACGGCCGTGAGGCCGAGCGCGACCCCGTCGACCGGGCCCACCCGGCGAACTCCCGCCCGGCCGGGTGGATGTGGAACCAGTGGGCGGCCTCCGGCCGGGACCGCTTCCAGGGCGGCACCCTGCGGGGGGTCATCTCCAAGCTCGACTACCTGCGCGACCTCGGCGTGAGCGCGCTGTGGATCGCTCCGGTGTGGAAGCAGCGGCCCGTCACGTCCGTGGACGGCGTCCCCGCGCCGGACGACCCCCACGGCTACTCCATCCAGCACTTCCTGGACATCGACCGCAGGTTCGGCACCCGCGAGGACCTGGTGGAGCTGGTACGGGAGGCCCATGAGCGCGGTATCCGCATCATCCTGGACATCCTCATCAACCACACCGGCGAGAACTGGGACTACGACCTCGGCACCCCCGGCCATCCGCAGTACGTGGTGCGCCCGCCGTACGCGGGCCCAGGCGGGCGGCTGCCGTTCGGCGCGTGGCGTGACGGCACGGGACAGCGCCTGCCGCACGGCACCGCGCCGACCGAGCCCGACCACGGCGTGTGGCCGAGCGAGCTGCACGACCCCGAGGCGTACACCAGGGCGGGCGGCGACGGAGGCGGCTGGGGCGCGGGCGGCGACGAGGAGCCGGACGCGCCCTACCGGCGGGCCGACTGGTTCAGCCGGGACCTGGACCAGTCCAGGGAGCTGCAGACGATCATCCGCATCTGGAGCTACTGGGTGGCGCTCACCGACATCGACGGCGTGCGCATCGACACGCTCAAGCACGTGCCGCCCCACGACGCGACGCTGTTCTGCGGGGCGCTCAAGGAGTTCGCGGACGGGCTGGGGAAGGCGAACTTCCTCATCGTGGGCGAGGTCGGCGGCGGCGACACGATCGAGGAGCGGTACCTGAGCCTGATCGGGCGCAATCTGAGCGCCGTCCTGGAGACCGGCGAGACGCGCCGCCTCATGCGCGAGGTGGCGCTCGGGCAGGAGGGTTTCCCCTTCCCCGACGCCGTCGAGGAGTTCTTCGGCAGGTTCGCCACGCATGGGGTGACTCATCGTTCTCTCGGCTCCGCCTATGTCTCGTCGCTGGACGATCACGACGACCTCTGGATCGATCCTCAGCTCCGGTTCGGCGCGCTGACGCCGCCGGGCCGGAGCGAGCCCGATCCCCGCCAGGTCACGGTCGGGGTCGCGCTGCTGCTGTACTCGCTGGGCATCCCGTGCCTCTACTACGGCACCGAACAGGGGCTCACCGGACCCGAGGAGAGCGAGCGCCGGTGGCTCAGGGGCAAGGACGAGGGCTGGGGGGTACGCGACCTGTCGGGTGACCGGTATCTGAGGGAGGCCATGTTCGGGCCGGAGCATCCGCGCAAGGCGGGAGCCGCCGGCCGGCCCACCGACGACGAGTCGCCGACCGCGGCGCACCTGTTCGACACCGAGCTGCCCGGCTTCGGTCCCTTCGGCACCGCGAACCACCACGTCTTCGACCAGGACAACGAGATCTACCAGCGGGTCAGGATGCTGCTGGCCACGCGGGCGGCGCACCGGGCGCTGCGCGCCGGCCGGCAGTACCTGCGCAGACTCGGCCGGGCCGACGGCGGCTACGCGCTCCCCCGGCCCGGCGAGGTGCTGTGCTGGTCGCGCGTGCTGGCCGGGACCGAGGTGGTCTGCGTGGTCAACCCGAGCCTGACCGAGACGCGCGGCGCCCTCGTCGAGATCGACGGCGCACTCAACGCCCGTACGCAGGCGCTCACCGTGGTGGCCAACACGGCCGAGGTCGGCGGGGTGACGAAGCACCCGCTCAAGTCGACCGCGACCGTGCTGCCCGGCCCGGGCGCATCGCGCCACATCGAACTGCAGGATCTGCCTCCCGCGTCCGTACTGGTGTTGACGAACGAGTTCGTCGATTAGACCGAGCCCTCAAGGAGAGTTGGCCCGTCAAAGAGAAAGGTGGTCAGCCAGCCGCATCGCCAGGGCCGTGAGCGTCAGCGAGGGGTTCGCGGCCGGCGATGTCGGGAAGACCGACAGGTCGCAGACGTAGAGGTTGTCATGCCCCCACACCTTCAGGTCGGGGTCGACCACGCCCATGCCGGGGTCCTCGCTCATCCGCAGCGTGCCGACCTCGTGGCCGACCGCGCCGAGATCGGCGTCGAACGGGTCCGAGGCGGCCGGGTCGCCGCCCATGATCCGGATGATCCGGCTGCCGAGCTCCCGCACCGCCGCGAAGTAGCCGGGGATCTCGACCGGCTTCATCGTGATCACCGGCCGGCCGTTGACCGGGTCCAGCTCGACGGTGTTGCCGTCGAGCAGCGGTACCGACGGGAAGAAGACGATCTCGCAGTCCATGCGGGAGACGTCCGCGACCGACGGGACGGCGTCCTCGTCCACCCGGTACTGGTTGAGCCCGATGCCCATCTCCACCACCACGTTGATCGGCATCGAACCGACCATGCCGCGCAGCAGGATCTTGACCGAGTCGTGCGCGGCGTATCCGGGCGCGTCGCTCGGCAGCGTGAACTTCCAGACATAGGTCGGGTGGTCGGTGATCCCCTTGCCGACCCACTCGTTGTCGAGCTGCGCGCGGCGGGCGAGCACGGCGCTGCCCACGGTGCCGGCCGCCATGATCACGCGTCCGCCGTCCGCCAGGCGGAACTCCCGGTCCTTCCCGGCGATCAGGTCGCGCGCCTGTACGGCCGCCACCCTGGGCTCGCCGCCCGACCGGTCCCATCGGAACGCGACGACCTCGTGGTTGAGGTTGACGTGCAGGTACTTGTTCCACCCGTCGCGCAGGCGGTCCTCCATGAGCAGCGCCGCCGTCGAGAAGATCCCCGAGGGGATGCCCAGCCGGTGCGCCACCGAGTTCTCGGCCGCCACCTGCACCTCGTGCTGGCGGAACCGCTTCAGCTGGGTGCGGAGCAGCTCCTTGACCGTCCTGCGGTAGTCGCTGAGCGCCGGGGGCGTGCCGTGCATCAGGTCGGTGGCCTCGTCGTACCACTGGGTACGCAGGTCGTCGCGGACACCGCGCGGCCACGACTCGAACTCCCGCCCGGCCATCGGCGGGATCAGCGCCCCCCAGAAGACCGACTTCCCGCCCAGGCAGAACGCCTCGGCGACCTGCATCCTGGCCGAGTTCGTCCGGTAACGCTCCGAACGGTACTGGTACCACAGGCCCCAGACGGTCCTGTTCGCCTCGGCGCCGGTGCTCTGCATCCTGGGCATGTTGCCGACATGGGTGGAGAACAGGTAGCCACCGGCCTCCAGCACGAGGACCTGCGGCATCCGCCCGCCCTTGGCCGCGGCCATCCTCGTCAGCTCGTGGGCCAGGACGCCGCCGCCCATGCCGCTGCCGACGATGATGTAGTCGTACACCGCTCCCTCGTCCAGCTTGGGGGCGAAGTGCCGGCGGGCGGGCAGCGGGTTGGTGACGATGATGTCGTCCCGGGTCGGGAACAGCTCCGACTGGCTGCCGGTCATCGTCTCGATCCGCTCGCCCGCCGCGATGTCCGCGGGCGAGGCGAGGCGGTTGCCGTTCAGTGCCTCCCAGGCCCCGTCACAGTGGAACTTGAACTCCACGGCCGTCCCCGCCGGTGGCCTGACGAGCTCCACCCGCCACTCGTCCGCACCTTCCACGTAGCGGCAGGGCACGCGGACCCGCCACCCGTCGAGGCTGCTGAACACCCCCAGCCGCGCGTCGGGACGGATCGCCCCGCCGCGCAGCACGATCGTGAACGTCTCCCCAGCCATGCAAGCCCCCTCGCATGTCTCGCTAAATCTCCCGATGCTGGTATATCTCGCTCCGCTTAACCTTCGCTTGCAGCCCGCGACAAGGTGAGTGCGAGGACACCAGAGCACTGTGTGCGCATGCGAGAACGAGAGCTGGAGTCGCTGGCGGGCCACTTCGAGCTGGCCCGTCGGGGTGAGCCCGGCCTGGTCCTGATCCATGGCCCGGCCGGCATCGGCAAGAGCACCCTGCTGCGCCGGTTCCTGGCCACCCTCGACGACCAGGCGCACGTACTCGCCACCGACGCCGTGGAGAGCGAGTCCGTTCTGCCGTACGGCGTGCTCACCAGGATCGCCGGGCTGCAGCCCGCGGACCCGTTCGAAGCGGGGGCGCGGCTCCGCGACCGGCTCGACGAACTCCAGGCGGCGCGGCCGGTGGTGATCGCCATCGACGACGCGCACTGGGCCGACTCCGTCTCGCTCACCGCGCTCGCGTTCGCCTGGCGCCGGCTGCGGCCCGCCCGCGTCCTGACCGTGCTGACCAGCCCCGACCCCTACCAGCCCGCCTCGCTCCAGCCGCTGCTGACTCGCGAGATGTCGGTACGCCTGGCGCTGACCGGCATCGGCGCCCGGCAGGTGCGCGCGCTGACCCACCTGCCCCTGACCGAGCAGGCGGCCGGACGGCTGTGCGAGCACACCGGCGGCAACCCGCGGCACATCCTGCAGGTCCTGGAGGAGACCGACCTCGACGAGCTGGCCGATCCGCAGATCCCGCTGCCGGTGCCGGGGCAGCACGCGCGCGACGCCCTGGCCCGGCTGGCCTGGTGCAGCGACTCCGCCCGGTCTCTGGTGGAGGCGGCGGCTGTCCTGGCCTGCGACATCGCCGTGGTCGGGGTTGTCGGGGTCGAGGGCGGCGGGGTCGGGGGCGGGGCTGCGGTCGGCCGGGTGGTGGGTGAACCGGCACCCGGCTCGGCCGCCGCCCGGCTGGAGGCGCAGCTCGGCGCGACCGCCGCGCCTTTCGACGACGGGCCGCTCAGTGCGCCTGCCAGGCTGTTCGGTGAAGGGTCGCTGAGCTCTCCCGCCAGGCTGTTCGGTGAAGGGTCGCTGAGCTCTCCCGCCAGGCTGTTCGGCGAGGGGCCCCTGAGCGCTTCCGCCAGGCTGTTCGGCGAGGGGCTGCTCAGTGCGCCCACCAAGCTGGCCGGCGAGGTCCCGCTCGGCGCGGCCGCCAAGCTGGCGGGCGTCCGCGCGCCGCTCTCGGCGCTGGAGGAGGCGCTGGGGGCCGGGCTGCTCGTGGAGCGGCCGACGGGTGCCGGGATTCTGATCCGCTTCTCGTACCCGCTGCTCAAGGGGGCGGTGTACCAGCACATGGGCCCCACCAAGCGGCTGCGCCTGCACGCCGCGGCGGCGACGCTCGCCCAGGACGAGACCACCCGGCTGGAGCACCTGCTACGAGCCGCCGAGCGTCCCGACCCACCGCTCGTCCAGGAGCTCGCCGCGGAAGGCCGTCGCAGGGCGGCGGCGGGCGACTGGGGGCCGGCGGCACGACTGCTCGCGCAGGCGGCCAGACTGGACCGGGAACCGGGCGCCGACGCCGTCGAGGCCCTCCTGTTCGACGGCCGCCCAGCCGAGGCCCACGCCCTGGCGGCACGGCTCGGCGCCCACGAGCCGACCCTCCTCAGGACCGTTTCCCCGCAGGCCCCACCCAAGAGTCCAGCCACGGCACCAGACCTCGGCGTGCACAACCCTGCTACGACCTCCCGGACGGCTTCGGACCTCGTCGTGCGCAAGACGGGCCCCGAAACGGCTTCAGAGGTCGGTGCGCACGAGACAGCTTTCGAAGCCGGTGCACACGAGACGGGAGCCGGGGCCGGTGCGCACGAGACGGGAGCCGGGACAGGCGCCGGGGCCGGTGCGCACGGGACAGGCGCCGGGGCCGGTGTGGCGGACGGGCGTTTCGCCCGGGGGGTGCTGGCGCACTACGCGGGCCGGGCCGAGGAGGCGGTGGTGGCGCTCGCCGAGGCGCGGGCTCTGTGCGTGCGGCCCGCCCTGCTGGCCAAGATCGACGCCTGGAACTGCCGCCCCGAGCCCGGCGACTATCTGCGCCTGATGCGTCACTCCGGCGGGCTGGGGGGCTCGCCACCGGCCAGGCTGCTCGCCGCCGCGATGAGCAGCCTGGCCGACTACCGGCAGGGGCGCTGGGACGACGCCGCGGCCCGGGGGCAGGTCGCCGCCGCGATCGCCGACGAACTCGGCCCCTGCTGGATGTCCGCGCACGCCCACGCGGTGGCATCACTCGTGCCCGCGGCCAGGGGCGACTGGCGGCGCGCCGGACAGCACGCCGACGCGGCCCGGCGACTGGCCAGGGACGCGACGGCGCCGGTCGCGGTCATCGGGCCCGCGTTCGCCGCAGCCCACCTGGCCGCGGCCCGGAACCGGCCAGACGAGGTGATCACCCTGCTGACACCGCTCCTCGACCTGTTCACCCGCCCTGAGCCCGCTCCCCCATCACCTGACCCGACCACGCACACCCAGCCGGCTCCCTCCTCGTCCGGCCTGATCGCGCCCGCCCAGCCCGCTCCGGTCGACGCGATGGCGTATGCCGAGCGCGGGTTGCTGCCCTGGGCCGATCTGCTGCTGGACGCGCTCATCACGGAGGGCGACCTGCGCAGGGCCGACGACGTACCGGCCGGCTCTCCCGGCGTCCGGGCTCGGCTGCTGGCGGCGGGGCATGAGACCGAGCTGGCCCGGGTGGCGTTCGAGGCGGCGTGCGCGGAGACCGAGGAGCCGTTCGAGCGGGCGCGGACCCTGCTGGCGTACGGCTCGTTCCTGCGCAGGCTCGGCCGCCGGGCCGCGGCGGCCGAACAGCTCAAGGAGGCGCTGCGGGAGCTGGAACGCCTGGAGGCGGTGCCGTACGCGCAACGCTGCGAGATCGAGCTGGCGGCGTGCGGGCAGCAGCACGCGGTGTCCGCCCTCGGCCTGACCCCGCAACAGGACGCCGTGGCCCAGCTTGTCGCCAACGGGTTGACCAACCGGCAGATCGCCCGCGAGCTGCTGCTGAGCGTCAAGACCGTGGAATATCACATCAGCCAGGTGTACGCCCGGCTGGGCGTGTCGTCCCGCGTCGCCCTGGCCAACGGCGTCCGAGCCCGCGCGGGCACGTCACTTTGAGGCGTCCAGCCGGAACGCGGCATGTCGAGGTTCGTTCGGGACGAAGAGGCCGTGGGTTCAAATCCCGCCACCCCGACAGGGTTTCCGAGGTAAGGGCCTGGCTCTCAAGATCGAGAGCCGGGCCCTTGATCGTTTGACCGTCTGTCTGAACGCCTCCAGAGGTCACTGACGGGTTCAAATGAGTTTTCCTGATCACCCTGATCGATCAGCCGCCGATCACGGATGGCACGCACGTTCAAATGACAAGCACGGCTCAAGCGCTGCTACGGTCACACCTCCAGTAGGCACAACATCAGTTCAGAGGCGAGAATCCCGGACGGACTAGGACCTCACGGTGTTCTCCTCGATGACAATCTGCAGACCCTCGTACGGGACGCACCCGTACCGCACTCCATGGATGCCTTGCCGATAACGGGCGTATGACGGTCGAGCACTTCGCGTCGTCCAGGGCGTCGACGGCCCCGGCGTGTGGCTGTCGGGCGCCGACCGCTCCGGCGCGCTGGAGTTTCGGTTCCTGATGAACGGGCTCGACCGCGACCGGAGACGGATGACTATGTCTTCCCTGGTCGGCGAAACCCCCGCCGATGTGCTACCAGCAGTGCGACTGGTGGCCGGCCTCCCGGCCGCCACCGGTCTGTTGCTGGCGGTGCGCGGCGCGCGGCCTCTCACCTCCCTGTGGCGGCCAGAAAGAACCTGAGGTGCGCGCCTCACCCCTGGTGAACATGGCCCGCTGGATGGTCACCTTTCTGCAGGCACTGCTCGCCGTGCAGGCCCATACCTTTCAGCGCGTGACCATTCCCGACCTGGAAGAGGTCACGCCCGAACAGATCAGCAATCTCATCCGGCTCGAAGGCCTGCTGCGCGGAGAGGAGATCCGAACCGCCTGGACCGGGATCACCCTGACCCGCGGCGCCTCCGCCCGGCCGACCCCCATGAGCTCGCCGCAGCCCAGCCGGGCGACACCGTTCGCCTCGTGCCGGGGTCCTCTGCCGAGGCGACGATCGCTGTGGTGCCCATCGGCGACCACTCGGGATGAATACCTCACCCGGGCGGCAGACAGCTCCGGGCAGGAACACCTCAATGTCGAGGTCGCCGAGTCGGGGATCTACGTCGGCACCCTGTCGATCGCCGCGTTCATCGGCGGCAGCGAGGCGGCAGAGGCGGCCGGCGCGTCAGAGTGGACGGTCGCGTTCCCGGTCGTAGGCCCGGACGACCTCGCCGCGCTCTACGGGGACATGTACACCAAGCGCGACCGCATCGAGGAGGTCCACCCCGACCTCAGGACCGCGACAGCCTGCTTGCCTGAAGGGCACTCCCACAGAGACTCAAACCGTCATGTGCGCGGCGAAGCAGCTCGTGACCACACAGAGTAAAGGTGGCCAGAGCAACGATCTACAACGTGCTGATGATCTGGCTAAGAATCGTCCGGGACTTGGCCGCAGACTGCGCGTGGACACCGAGCTGGTTCAGCAAATGCCGGTACGGGCGAACGTCGGATTCCTTGCTCAGGTATTGCGCGCTAGCGAGTTGTTCCAGATAGACCACATCGTCCAGTTCTTCTTGGACGAACCGAAGGAGGGTGACGGGGCCGACACCCCCGACGCGGCTGCCAGAGCTGAAGGGAAGAACCTGAATAGTGACGTGACGCAACGCGGCCATCTCCCGGAGATGTTCGAGTTGGGCGCGCATCGTCGCGCTGCTGCCGACCTGACGGCGAAGCGCCGCCTCATCCATCACCACCCAGAGCTTGCGCGACGTGGGTGGTATCAGGATCTGCTGGCGGCGCATCCGCACCGCGACCCGGCGCTCGATCTGCTCGGCAGAGGCGTTCTCGTGGCCGTCTGCGATAACCGTGCGGGCGTAGTCCTCGGTCTGCAACAGGCCCGGGATGTACTGGACCTCGTAGGTGCGAATGACGGCCGCGTCCTGCTCCAGCCCAAGGTAGGCGTCGAACCAGTCGGGGAGTACGTCTCGGTAGTCCTGCCACCAGCCGGGCGCGTTGGCTTGCTTGGCCATGATGAGCACAGTCTGGCGTTCGGCCTCGTCCACGTCGTACAGGGTGAGCAGGTCAGACACATCACGCAGCTTGAAACTGGTCCGCCCGCACTCCAAGCGGCTGATCTTGGAATGAGAACCCCGGATGACATATCCCGCGGCCTCGCGAGTGATCTCCCTTGCCTCGCGCAGCCGGCGCAGGTGCGCACCAACCAGCATCCGTAATGCCGTCGGCCCGGACTGCCGCAAATCCCCGACGGGGAGTTGCGGTAAATCGCCTATACCGCGCGCAGTTGGCATATGTGCTCCCAAATCGGCGAATTGCCCCAGTCTGACCGTCGATAATCCTGCCACGGCAGCTGGCTCAGACACCATATTCCACGCGATCTGCCGTTGCCTCTTCTTCTTCGAGCACCAAGCCTGGCGCGGGGCTACGGAAACTTCCCACGTGCGGCCGAGCCGACTCATCTCGAAAGCTGCTGACCAGCTGAAACGCCCAGTAGTGGGAATTCCCGGCCGCATATGACCACGCGACTTCTGACCGTTCTGCCCCAGGTTCCAGTTCACCAAGAAAACCACGCGCGGTGACTAAACCGATACGGCCATACTTTCGACACGATACCCTTCACGCGCTACACCGAGAGGACCTGACCTCAGTGATACCGATTTACCTGTCCGCGGCGCAGTCTCGCTGGCCCCCCAAGACCGAAGCAGATCTCCAGGCCGGCATCACCGAGGGACTCCTGGACGAGTCGCACCACCTCGACCTCAAGGCGATGCCTGCCACCAAGGGGGACAAAGGAGGCAGCGCGGGACATGGCCTCCTTCGCCATCGACTCAGGAACACTGATCTACGGGGTCGCCGAGGACAAGGTGAACAGAACCTTCACCCTCGCACCCCAACCCCTTAACGGGCTCGCGGAGAAGCTGGAGCAGATCGGCCGGTCCACCCTCATCGACCCGCCCTTGAACATCCTCACCGAAGAGATCCCCTCTGACGCGGATCCCACGCACGGGTACCTGGTCGTTCACATTCCGGCCAGCCCGGCCGCACCGCACATGGTGGACGGCCGCTACTACGGCCGCGGCGACAAGACCAAGTACGTTCTGTCCGACCCCGAGGTGGTTCGACTCCACGAAAGCCGCCGGTCCGCCGACCGCGACGCGCTGGCCCTGCTTCAGCATGAGATCGACAACGACCCAATCCCTGCTGATCAACGAACCCTCGCCCACCTCTTCCTCATCGCTCAACCCGTAGCTGGCCGCCGCGACATGCTCCTGGACATGATTGGCGGCGCCCGGTGGAACCATAACCTCGCGGCCTTCGTCGACCAGGCATACACACCTGACTGAACAAGATCCTTGAGGGGACCGACATCGAGCCGACCCTCAAGGCGGCCGGCAACGGCTTCAGGCGTGCCCGCGCGGTCGCACGCGCCACCTCCAACCTGGGAGAGGGCCGCATCTTCAGACCCACGTCAACGTATTCACCGGAAAGCGCTATTGAACTGCAGGTTCATGAGGACGGTGGCTTGCGGCTGTTCTTCAGCCGTCTCTCTGACCGGCTGAACGGCGACTTCGGGCGGCCGGATCAGCACGTGGTCTTCGATGCGGCGGCCGTCAATTGCACACGCCGGTTCCTGGCCCTCGTCGTGGACGCCGCTGAAAAGGGAGGCTACTTCGGCAACTGGGCTGTGGCTTTCGGCGCCACCGGGCTACGCGGCCTTCGCGGATACCAGGGCATGGGCATCACCAGCAGGGCACAGTACAACGAAGACAGCTACACCTACGCGCCCGCGCCGACGCGGGCAGCGGGTCCGCTGCCCGCTCGCTGGCCGGACTGCTGACTGAGCAGCAACGGGTGGAGGAGGCCATCGCCATCTTGCGTGCCCACGCCGATGCTGGAGACCCGAACGCCGCTCTGGCTCGGGCCGATGTGCTGTGCGAGTACGGGCGAGAGGAGGAACTGCGTGCCCTCGCCGAGGCCGGCGACCCGCCCGCCGCCTTGAGCTTGCCTAAGCTCCTACGCATACAGAAGCGAGCGGGGGAACTGCGTGCCCGCGCCGACTCCGGCGATCGGATCTCTGCCAGAGAACTGGCCCACTTGCTAGCCGACCAAGGGCAAGTGGCAGAGCTGCGCACCCGTGTCGAGGCGGGCGACGGCGAGGCCTCCATGTGCCTGGTTGACGCTCTGGAGCAGGCAGGTCATAGGGAGGAGGCGGAGCGTGTGCGCCAGTTCGGGCTGGTGCTGGAGGAGGATTGACGCCCGGGTCGGCCGGCGTCTCTGGCCATCTTGGTTGCCGGCCTCTTCTCCGGCCTCGGGGGCCAGCGGAGCAACCAAGGGCTTCAGGGCTTTCGGCCGACTCCACAAAAGCCTGCTACTTCGGCGGGTTCACCCCACGGGGTGGCCTCGACCCGCCACCGTGACATCGAGACCAGGCCGGGTTCCACCATCTGCAGGCCGTCGAAGAAGCGGCTGATGTCGGCGCGGGTGCGGGGGGTCATCGGGTCGGCCTTCTTATTCCATTCCTGCTGGGCCTCGGCCTGGGCGGTCGTCTCGCCGTCGAAATCGAGGGTGGCATGGGTGAGGGCCAGGCAACTGCCCGAGGGCACGGCGTCCAGCAGACGCATCACGCTCTGGTGCACCTGGGCGAAGTCCGGGACGAGATGCAAGATGCCCAGCAGCATGATCGCGACTGGCTCGTCGAAGTTCAGCGTCTGCGCAGCCCGTTCCAAGATCTTGTCTGGGTTGCGTAGGTCGGCATCGATGTAGTCGCAAACCCCCTCGTCGGAGCTTTTCAGCAACGCCTCGGCGTGCAGCAGGACCAGCGGATCGTTGTCGACGTAGACGATGCGGCACTCTGGGGCGACCCGCTGGGCGACCTCGTGGGTGTTGTCCATCGTTGGCAGGCCGGTTCCGATGTCCAGGAACTGGCGGATGCCTTCGCCGGTTAGGAACCGTACGGCCCGGCCGAGGAAGGCTCGGTCGGTGCGGGCGATGTCGACGATCCCGGGGAAGGTCTTTTTGTACTGGTCGGCGGCCTCGCGGTCGACGGGGTAGAAATCTTTGCCTCCGAGGAGGTAGTTCCACACCCGCGCTGAATGCGGTCTCGTGGTGTCGATCTTGGCTAAGAGCTCCTGGCCCGAAGTGTCAGTCATGGGGACCCCCTACGTCGTCTTGCCCTTATTGTCAGCTCTTAACGTAGTCGCATAAGGCGCTGCTGAACGGCCCCCCACTCCGCCGGGTAGCCCCGGTGCATTGCTGCACCGAGGCCCACCTCGGAACCGCGCGGGCCACTCCTCACGGCACACGGCTCAAGCAAGGACCGAAAGGCCGGTTCAGGTTCGCTGTGCTGGGCTCCTGCGACGCCGAGCGAGATAGCTCCGGTGGCGGGAAGCGTGAACAAGGCGGGTCTGGTCACCGTCCGGTGAGCCGAGTCCTTCATGATGCCCGAGATGGTCGGCTGCTATCGCGCGCCGGGCGACATGCTGCCACCAACGTGTCAATTGGTTGGGGGACTCGGGTGGCTGGTCGGCGGTCAGCAGGTGGTCTCTTCAGAGCGGGCAGTGTGCGTCCTGCCTAGTGAGTAGGCGCAGCGCATGCCGGTCCAGCGGAGATTTGACCCGCGTGCGCCGACGGGCCAGGGCGAACCACTGCTCGAAGCCGAAGGTGGCGTGGCCGTAGATGTCGCGGAGCTGCCGCTGGTGATCCCAGCACGCCTCCTTGTTCCCGTAGCCCTTCAGGTCGGCGGGATCCAGGCCGAGTTGCTCGGCCAGTCGACCACGACAGCCGGGGCGGCGGTCGGGTCGGCCAGGAAGGTGCCGAGGAAACGCACGGTCGCGATCGCTCCCATCAAGCCGCGCGGGTTCCGTACGATGGCCGAGACCATCTACGGACCGCACCCGGCCGAAGACCTGGCCGAGGCGGCGTTGTGGACGCCAGCCCTCGCCTCAGACGTGCTGAGCCGCCACGCCACTCGCTCACAGCTCTGGCCCGCCAACAAGCCGACCGGGTAGCCGCGGCCGGTGGCGGTCATGCTGCCGGCACCGTCTACGGCGGCCACGAGAAGGTGCTCCGGCAGACGGTCATCGGCATGAGCCAAGGCGCGAGCCTCGCCGAGCACGAGAACCCCGGCGAGGCCACGGTGCAGGTGCTCCACGGCCGTGTCCGCATGATCGCCGGTACGCAGTCGTGGGAGGCGCGCGCCGGAGACCTGCTCATCGTGCCCGACACCCGCCACAGTCTCGAGGCGTTGGAGGACTCCGCGGTCCTGTTGACCGTTGCCAAGCTGCTCTGATCCGATGGTGGCGCGGCCACCCAGCAGGCCGGGCGAAACGCCCCCGCACCGGTGCCGCAGCGTCGTGCGGGCTGAGGCGGGCCAGCTCAACCGCGGCCACCGCGCCCAGGTCATGTCCCGGTCATCGTAGGAGGCACCACGGCGTCTGCGTGATCATGGTCGTCGCGCCGATCAACGGCTGCGGCCGGGTGGTCGATGCCCGTCCGTGGCGGGCCTTGATCGACTTGTTGAGCGGCACGGGTCGCGTTCAACTGACTCCAGCCGTATGGGTTGCTCGCTGTGCAGCTAGGCCGACGTGGGCAAGGGTTGTTCCGGCCAGTTGAGAACCTTGGCGCCGAGCACCGCCGCTTGCAGGGTGAAGCGGTGAGCAGGGTCGGCCGGGTTGTAGCCGGTCAGTGTCTTGACCCGGTTCAGTCGGTAGGTGACGGTGCGCACCGACACGTGCAGCCGCTTGGCCGATTCGGTGGCCACTTCTCCGGTGTCGAAGTAGGCCTCCAGGGTGGTCAGTAGCGGCTGGGCACCACCGCGGGCCTGCAGCAGCGGGCTGAGCACGGCGTGTACCAGGTCGACGATGGCGGGTTGGTCGCGTAGCAGAACCCGGTAGATGAGCAGGTCGTGGGCGTTGACGACCGGGGTGTCGACATGCAACCGGCCGGCCATGGTGAGGGCTTCGCGGGCTTCTTCGTAGGAGCGGGCGATGCCGTACAGACCCGGATAGGCACGACCGACAGCGACCCGCCAAGGGCGCCCGCGCGGCAGGCGGCTGAGTTCGCGGTGCATGAGCCGCCCAAGGTCGTCTCCGGGATCGTCGGTGGGCGCCACCCGGCCGGCCAGGGCGGGGTCGGCGGGTGCCAGCACGACGAGGAGACCGTCCTTGGTAGCGACGAGCACGTCCCGGTCACCGAGCCGATCGAACACGACCGCCTCCAGGGCGCTGATCGCCGCGTCGGCATCGGGCAGCCGCCGGCTTGGCGCGGCGAGGGCGACCTGGTGGACGCGGGCGAGGTCGAGCCCGAACGGCTCAGCGCGTTCCACCAAGGCGCCCAGGTCGGAGTCGCCGCGCAGGAGGTCGTCGATCAGTTCGCGGCGCAGCGTCTCTTCCCGGCGGACCAGGTCGCGGCGCGCGTCCGCGTAGCCTTCGGCGAGCCTCGCGACCGCGACATCGACAACGTGCAGCACCGCGGTGGCGGCGGCGCGCACCGCCTCACGGTCGCGGGAGCGCACCGCCATCGGCAGGTCCTGCCACAGCCGCCGCGCCGCCGACAGGTACAGCTGAACCACCCGCCCGGCGGAGATGCCCTGTTCCGCGGCCCGCCGGCCGAGCAGACCCACCGCCTCCAGTTCGCCGCGCTTGGGCCGGCGTCCGTGGACGGCGGCGTCGGCCAGCAGCGGCAGGTACTCACCGAGCAGCTCCACCGGCACACCCCCAGCGTCCCTGCTGGCCCCCTCAGCGACCCCGATAAGCCACGCATCATCCGCCTCAGATTCCAACGGTGAGTCCTCGCTGCGCCCCCGAATGCTGTCGGCCATGCCCACCTCCGTACCCGCCTCGCCTACGGGGCGCCTGCTTCGCCAGCCGGTCCTTGCCGGGCGTCGGCAGTTTAGACCTGGCCGTGCCTATCCGCCTGGCACCTGCCCGGTACCGCGGGACGCAACCACCATGAATGCCGTGTCCGAGAAACCCACCACGGCCCATCTTTGAAAGCCTCACTCGTGCCGGCGGCCGGCGCCGCCGCTGCCCTGGCCGTCGCCCCTGTTCGTCATCCGCGGCGTCGTCGATGTCCATGTCCGGCACCGTCCCCACAGCCGCCGTCTTCCAACCTTGATCGGGCAGGCGGCATCAATCCCATGGTGAGTGGCCTGCCGGGCGAGCCCACGCCGCCACCGACCTGACGAAACGCCTGCGACAGCCCACCACGATAGACGGAGGCGACCAGCGTCGCCGCTGTCGACGTGACCAGACAGGGGCAGGTCGCGGTCGGCGTTGACCATATCGCCTACCGGGGCACGCAGCTGCCGGGCCGACCTGCTGGAACGATCGCTGATCACCGGTGTCTTCATCATGTCGACGGGCGCAGGCACGAGGCGTCCGGCGACGGCGTGCGGTCCTCGTTGGCCAGGTGAGCGCGGTGACGTTGTGATTGCCGACGGTCGGCAACCAGGCGCCTGGCATGTTGGCCGGTGGCAGCCCCTGCCTTCCACCTCATGACGACGTAGGTTGGCAGTAGAAGGTGATGCCGGATCCAGCGAGGAGGCAGGCCATGGCGGCCTGCCGGGATCCCGCCGCCGCGGCTGCCTGATCCCGTTGGCTCGCACCCGGCGCCAGCGCACCCATCGCGACCCGCGGCGTGGACATCTGCCGCGCCTGCCACCGCGAACCTTGAGAAAGGGGCCAGTTACGTGACCAGCACTGTGCACGATCCGACTGTGCACGATCCGATCGAGGAGCTGCGTACCACGTTGGAGGAGCAGTTCCAGCGGCACAGCGATCAGCTCGCACACCTTACCGTGTGCGGCCAACAGCCCGACCGCGGCGGCTTCGACGACGACATCCTCGAAGCGCTGATCGCCTCCTCCCGCCAGGTGGTGGCCGACACTGCGCAGGCGTTGCGGCGCATGGCCGACGGCAGCTACGGGATCTGCGAACGCTGCGCCACCGCCATCCCGCCGCAACGGCTGGAAATCCTGCCGCACGCCCGGTTTTGCGTGCCGTGCCAGCGCAAGCGGACCGGCTGACCGGGCGGCATCTGGCCCGGATGCACCGGCGCGAACTCGGCAACAAGCTGCACTGAACGGAGGCCACCGATGCGTTTCTCATCGACCCGATACTCGGTCGGCGACCGGGTCGTCGTCACGCTGACCCCTGTCGGCGAGATCGATCTGCTCACCGCCGGTGCGCTACGAGCCGCCATCGAGGACACACTAAATGCACCAGGCCCGGTCGACGTCCTCGTCGACCTGGCCAGGGTGACGTTCCTCGATTGTGCGGGAATCGGCGCCCTGGTGGCCGGCCATAACATCGCCATCCGGCGTGGACGCGGCTACACGGTGGTCAATCCGCAGCGGCGCGTGCGCCGGGTCCTGGAGCTTGCCGGTGTTTTGGAGGAGCTCACGCACCTCCCGCAGCCGGCACCGTCGACCAGTCGGCCGGCACGATCACCGCAGCTCGGGCGGCGCCGACTCGACCAGTGGGCAGAGCTGGCATCACCTGCAGCCGCGGAGCTGAGTCATGTTCGAGTAGCCGGCGCTCGCCGATGGCCTGCTGCGGCCGTGCGGCGATCGCCGCACGGCCGCAGCAGGCAAAACATCCACGGTGGACGCGGGCACCGCCTGTCGAACGCTGCACCTGCTGCGCGGTCAGACGAGGCTGGCCGGCGACGGCGCCACCTCATCCGGCTCAGCCGGAAAGCTGCTGATCGTGCTTGGCGCGTGGCACACGCCGCAGGCCGGGAATAACGCGGCCCCGCTCTCGACCGTCGCCAAGCCATCGCCGCTCAGCGATCCGGGCACGTAACTCCTCGCGCAGGTGCAGGCGCCGAGATCACCATCCACAGCCGGACCCGCAACGCTCGTACCTGAATCCGGCATCGACTGATCTGGCCGACGGCCAGATCACCCAGCTGCGGCAGCCGCCGTCGCTCACACTCGGAAGGGGACCGAGAGCATGACCATCAACCCGGCCGCTGTGATCGTCGTGGGAGTCGATGGCTCTCCACAGAGCCTGTCCGCGGTGGACTGGGCAGCCCGAGAAGCGGCCGCCCGGCAGTGTCGGCTGCGGATCGTGCACGCGTTCCTGTGGCCATTGATGGGCGTATCGCTGGAACCGCCGGTGATGGGCCCGCCCGATGCCGGGCTCCAGCAGGCAGCCGAACAACTCCTGCGCACCGCCGCCGACCGAGCCCGCCAGATCGCCTCCTCCCTGGACATCAGCACCGATCTTCCGGTGTGCGCCCCCGCCGCGGCGTTGATCGACGCCTCCCGCGACGCTGCCCTGGTGGTGGTCGGTCACCGCGGCCTGGGTGGGTTCACCGGGCTGCTCGTCGGGTCCGTCGGCGTCCAGACCGCCGCGCACGCCACCTGCCCCGTCGTCGTCGTGCGTGACAGCCCATCCGGCGCCCCCGATGAGGCCGGCCCGGCTACCGGTCAGGTGGTGGTCGGCGTGGACGGCTCGGACCTGTCGAATCTGGCCGTCGACTTCGCCTTCGCGTACGCGGCGCTGCACCGCCTGGGCGTCGTCGCCGTGCACGCCTACCAGTGGCGGATCGGGAGCTACTACACGGATTACCTGTACCAATGGCCTACCCGGCTGCTCGCCGAAGCCGTTGCCGAATGCCGCGAGAAGTACCCCGATGTTCCGGTACAGCAGAAGGCCGTCCAGGGTGAGTCCACCGATGTCCTGGTCGCCGAATCCGCGGGTGCCGCCCTGACCGTCGTAGGATCCCGTGGCCGCGGCGGCTTCACCGGCCTGCTGCTCGGCTCCACCAGCCAGCGCGTGCTGCACCACGCGACCGGCACAGTGGCCATCGTCCGTGCCCAAGCCACCCATGACGGCGACACGACACGACCTCGGCAGGGCGTGTCGGACGCCCCGGAACCTGCGCGCATAGCCGCCAGTCCCACCGCGCTGGCAGCGCCTCAACCAACCGTCGCCACGCAACCCGCAGCACGAGACCGGACCGGCGCCGACGCAGCGGACACGAGCGCACCGCCGGTGTCGTCATTCGCCAAGTCGCTGTTCACGGGCCGGCTGCCGGCCACGATGGTGATGCCCTATCCGCGGCTGACCCGTGACGAGCAGCGCCGCGTCGACAACCTGATCGGCGACGCCCGGGACTTCCTTGACGCGCACTACGACCCGATCAAGGTCGAGCAGGAACGGTGGGTGGGCGACGACATTGTGCGCGGGCTCGGCGAACGCGGCCTGCTCGGCCTGTACGTGGCGCCCGAGTACGGCGGGCAGGGCCTGTCGCAGACCGGCTACTGCCGGGTGATGGAGGAATTCGGCGGCTACGACGGCAGCCTGTCGGTGGTCATGGGGGTGCACCAGTCGATCGGGATGAAACCGATCCACCTGTTCGGATCCGACGAGCAAAAGGCCCGGTTCCTGCCCGATCTGGCCTCTGGCCGCAAGCTTGCCGGGTTCGCGTTGACCGAGCCCGGCGCCGGCTCCGACATGCGCGGCATCACCGCCTACGCCGAGCGGCAGGCAGACGGTTCCTACGTCCTCAACGGCGAGAAACGGTGGATCGGCAACGGCGGCAAAGACGTCGTGTGCGTCTTCGCCCGCGCTGAGACCGGTCACGTGGCTCTCATCGTGGAGAAGGGCATGCCGGGCTTCGACGCCCCGGACCGCTACGACACCCTGGGGCTGCGCGGCAACGACCTGCGCCGGCTCACTTTCCGCGATGTACGGGTGCCCAAGGAGAACGTCCTCGGCGAACCCGGCGACGGCCTGCGGGTCGCCATGCACACCCTCAACAACGGGCGCATGTCGCTGGGTACCGGCGTCGTCGGCGCCACCAAACGCCTCATCGACCTGGCCATCGACCACACCACCCGACGCGAGCAGTTCGGCCGGCCCTTGGCCGAGTTCGAACTGGTCGAAGACAAGATCAGCTGGATGGTGTCCTACCTGTACGGTTTCGAGTCGATGGCCTATTTGACCACCGGTCTCGTCGATGCCGGCGTGCCGGACTACTCTGTCGAGTCGGCCATGGCCAAGATCGCCGGTAGCGAGTTTCACTGGTACGCCGTCAACCGGGTCTTCCAACTCCTCGGCGGTCAGGCGTACATGGCCGACTCGTCGGCGGCCAAGGCGCTGCGCGACAGCCGCGTCTTTTCGATCTTCGAAGGCGCCAACGATGTGCTGCGCTCCTTCGTCGCGCTCGCCGGCCTCAAAACCGTCGCCGACGAGGTCGCCGACCTGCGCCACCTGAACCTCACCGACCCGATCGGCAGCATCGGCATCCTCGCCGACTACGCCGGTCAGCGTCTGCGGCGCCGGGTACGACCTGACCGGCTCGACACCGCCCACCCCACGCTTGGCCGCCACGCCGACCGGGTCGCCGGCCAGGTCGGTCAGCTTCGCGCCACTGCCGAGAAGCTGCTGCGCATCCATGGCCCCGACATCCAATTCCGGCAGCGCCAGCAGAAACGCCTTGCCCACGCCGCGATCGACATCTACGCGCAGATCGCCACCATCTCTCGTACCAGCGCCCTCTTTGATGAGCAGGGCGTCCAAGCGTCCGGGCAGGAACGCTACATCGCCACCACCTTCTGCGATCGCGCGGGCGGCCGGGTCGCCGAGCAGTTCGACCGCGTCGATGACAACGACGACGAACAGACCCACGCCATCGCCCGACTGGCCCACAATCGCGGCGGCTATACGCTCCGACTGCCGTGAAGGCCCACCCGAAGGCGACGTCAGACCCACCGCTCTGGCCGGTTTGCCTCCTGCGCAGTTCGGTCAGCCAGCAGGTCGCCACCCATGCGATCGGAACCGTCATCGTCGTCCGCGGCCTTCGCCGACGCCCTGGGCGCTCCGATCATGGTCGGCGTCGACCGCTGACCATCGGCGCAACGGGCGCTGGAGCTGGCATTCGAGCAGGAGGAGCGCGGCGATGCCCACTCACCGCGGTTCCCAGGTGCACCGAGCCGATCCCAGCGCACGGTGTCGACGTACCGGCGCTGCTGTATGGCCGCAACCCGTGCGCGATGCCGTAGCGGAGGGACTCGATGCGGCGCCGGCGCCGTGGTGACCCGAATGCTGGGCGTTGTAGCGTGGAAGGGATCCGTAGTCCAGAGCAAGCCTTTCGCGATTGCGAGGGAAGATCGGGGGCGGCATGCGACCGGGTTCTGCGTCCGGCTCTGACCGTTGGGAATCCGCCGCGGACAGCAGCCCTGTCCAGCCGGGAGATGCCCAGCGGGCCTCCCTTCCAGAGGCCGTCCCCCGAGTGCAGTTGGCATCGGTGGTGATGTTCGTCCGCGATTTGGACGTCAGCGTGGATTTCTACCGTGAGCTCCTGGGGATGGAGGTCACGGTCCGCAGTACCACTGCGGCCCTGCTGGTCAGCGCGGACAACCTCCAGGTTTACCTTCGCGCAATGGGTAGCGATGCCTCCCGCGCGCTGGGCACCATCGGCATTCAGTACGTGATCTGGACCGCGGCTGACGAGCAGGATCTGCGGCGCTGTGAGCAGTTCCTCAAAGACGCAAAAGCCCATGTCCACACGCGGACCGGTGACGGCTTCACGCTGGTTGAGGGCAGTGATCCGAGCGGTGTGCCGGTGATGGTGGCCTATCCTGGCCCCGACTTGGCGGTGCGGCGTGGGATCATGAACCGGATCTATGCCTGGTGAGGACATGCCTGTCTTTGCGTAGTCGCGCTGAGGGCCGGGCCGTCGTGCGATTCGGCCGCCCGCCCGCCGTGTTCGAACTGACGCTGGCCACGATCGCATCAGCCGCCACGGGACCCGCCGTGAAGCTGTTTCCGGCCAGTAGGCGGCTCAGGCGATCGCGGCGTTGTTCGACGCTCCGGCCGCTGCCCAGCCCCCCGGCGACAGACACCATGCGACAGTTTCCAGCGCGCACTATCGGTTAACAGGCTATCTGCTGGCGGCCCTGGCTGCCGCGATCACCGATGTATTCGTCGAGCGCCGCGCTGACGGACAGTCCGGGTGAAGGATCGGGGCCGTGCTGCCGAGGATGTGAATTGCTGGACGAATCATAGACCAGACAAGGTCGTACGGCCACTGAGCTGGGACATGTCGTACATGTAGCTGTTTACCTCAAGGACCTCATCGCTCGCCAGGCCACCATGTATGTCTGCAAACGGTAGGGCGGCCTAGAACAACCAACGGATTCTCATGATTGAAAAAGCACAGGCAATGCGCTGGCGGCGCCCACGCCACCCTTGCCCTGCACACGATGGGCAAAGCAGCGCCAGTTCAGTACTGATGAGCGCCGCAAGCCCTGCGGATGCGCGACCCGCGCGGATCAATGTTGTGAGGAGGCAGCACAGGTGAGCGACCATACCGAGCACGTGGGGGTGTCGTCGGATGTCACCGAGTTGCCGGTAACGGTCTCTGGGGCGTTTGCCGAGGAGTGGGAGGCCGTCTGCCCTAGGCAGATCGCTCCGGAGCAATGGCGGCGGTTCGAAGGCTACATGAAGGAGATTTTCACCGCGATGGGCCTGCCGGTCGGGTCATCGTCCACGGTAGACACGCCACGCCGTTTCCTGCGCGCGATCTTCGATGCGACCAGCGGGTTCGAGGGCGATGAAAAGCTGGTCACCGCGTTTCCGACCGAATGCCACGGCGGCCCGGACTGTCGTATCAGTCAGGTGGTGGAGGGACCGATTCCGTTTTTCTCCCTGTGTGAGCACCACAGCCTGCCGTTCTTCGGCAGGGCCTACATCGGCTACATCGCGCATGAGCACATCCTGGGTCTTTCCAAGTTGACCAGGCTGGTGCGACTGTTCGCGCGCCGGTTCTCCGTGCAGGAGCGGATCGGCCAGCAACTCGCGAACGCGCTGGAGCGCATCTTGGCCCCGCATGGTGTGGCGGTGCACCTGGAGGCGGTGCACCTATGCACGCAGATGCGCGGCGTGCGGGAGATCGAATCCAGTACTCGCACCACCTACTGGCGCGGTAACTACGACGCCGATGCGCAGTTGCGCGCCGAGTTCATCGGGCTGTGCGGTCCCCGAGGTTGACCGGTATGGCAACGCACAGCGCCGGACATCCCGCCGGCCAGGCATCGGTGGAGTCGCTGAACCTGCTGTATGAGCAGGCCGGGCTGCCGCCTGGAGGCCTGCCCGCGGCCCTCGCCACCGCCTACGGCGGGGACCTGGGATTCCCCGAGCCGTGCGTGTACGCCAACTTCGTCGCCTCACTGGATGGAGTGGTCGCTCTCGGCCCGCAGTACCCTTCTTCCGGTTCGGCGATCAGCGGCGGCGAACCGACGGACCGGTTCGTCATGGGGCTGCTGCGCGCCTTCGCCGACGTTGTGCTCATCGGTGCCGGAACCCTACGGGCCAGCGCGGGCCATCGGTGGACCCCTGAGCACGTCTACCCGGCGGCCGCCGCCGACTTCGCCGAGCTGCGAGGCAGCCGAGGGCGTACCGCCGGTCCTGAGCTGGCCGTGGTCACCGCCACCGGAGACGTGCCGACCGGGCATCCTGGGCTCGAAGCCGGTGCGCTCATCCTCACCACGAAGGTCGGGGCCCGGCTGCTTGACGAGCGTCTCCCGGCAACCTGCACCGTCGTCGTTCTGGGCGTAGGCCCGGTCCTGCGCATGGCGGATGTGCTGCGGTCCATCCGTGATCGCGGGCACACCATGGTGTTGAGTGAGGGCGGCCCGCGCCTTTTCGGGCACCTGGTCCGCGACCGCCTCGCCGATGAACTCTTCCTTACCCTTTCCCCGGTGATCGCCGGCCGCGCGGACACCTCGCGTCCCGGCCTGGTCACAGGGTTGGAGCTGCTCCCCAGCAGACGGGAGAGCGCCGAACTGGTCAGCCTCCGCCGGTGCGCGTCGTACCTGTTCCTCCGCTACCGGCTTCGCCGCGTCGGCCACCTGGGAGCAGACTATGACAGCGGATAACTCCGGCATATCCTGCTGCCGCACTGTTGGCGATGAAAGCTACGACATCGTCCGGCTCGAGCGGATCGACAGGCCGGCGAGGCTCCCCTACGGCGTTCGGCCGCCTAGAGCTCCAGGACACGCACCGTGACGGTCGGCCCGCTCACGGGCGGTGCGGACTTCACGGGCACGGCCGCCGAGCATGTCGTGACGGAGGTGCCAACCTTCAGGCCCGGGGTGAGCGTGGGAGATGCGCGCGCGCGGATGCTGGGTCGCCGCTTCGACTGCGCCTGCGACATCGTGGTGGTCGACGAGCAGGGCAGGCTCGACGGCCTGCTCAGCATCGAGCAGATGCTCGCCGCCGACGACGCTGTCACCGTAGGCGAACTCGCCGATCACAATCCGCCCACCGTGACCCCGGGTGTGGATCAGGAGATCGCCGCCTGGCAGGCCGTCCAACATGCAGAAAGCAGCCTCGCGATGGTCGGCCCCGACGGGCACTTCCACGGGCTGATCCCCCCGCGCCGGCTGCTCCGTGTCCTGCTCGAGGAACACGATGAGGACATGGCCAGACTCGGCGGCTACCTCAAGGGCTCCGCCACCGCCCGCACCGCCGCAGAAGAGCCGGTGCGTCGGCGATTCGCCCATCGGATTCCCTGGCTGCTGCTCGGACTTCTCGGCGCGATGCTGTCAGCCGGCATCGTCGGCTCGTTCGAGGAACAACTGGCCGCCAACGTCACCCTCGCCTTCTTCCTGCCCGGCGTCGTCTACATGGCCGACGCGGTGGGCACGCAAACCGAAGCGGTCGTAGTACGGGGACTCTCCGTCGGAGTCTCCATCCGCCGCCTTGTTCGCGGAGAGGCCATCACCGGCCTCCTCATCGGCGCCGCCATGGCCGTCGCCTTCCTTCCGTTCGCCCTCTTGTACGGCGACGCCCAGGTGGCCCTCACCGCCTCCATCTCCCTCTTCGCCGCCTGCTCAGTAGCTTCAGTGCTCGCCATGGCTCTGCCGTGGCTGCTCAACCGGCTCGGCCAGGATCCGGCGTTCGGCTCGGGACCGCTGGCCACGGTCGTACAGGACCTGGTGTCCATCGCGGTGTATCTGCTCACCTCTCTGATCATCGTCAGCTGACGTCTCCCACCTGGGCAGGGGAAGAATCATCCTGGCCTTGCCCCATCCGGCGGAACAGCCGATGGTGATTCGCCTTGGATTTACCCGGCATTGCGACGGCTTGCATCGGGCTGTGCCTCAGGGGCACCCTGGAGGGTACGGAGACGTTCCAGGCTCGGTGAAGCCACGGGGGTGACGTCGGATGGGTCCAGGGGCCGTTCGTGACCTGCCCAGCGCACTTCACGACGACGGGCGGCTGGCGACGCGGCTGGCAGGTCGTCGCCCTGCGGTGTTCCTCGACTACGACGGGGTGCTGACGCCCATCGTCGACCGGCCTGAAGACGCCGTGATCTCGGACGGCATGCGCGAGACCGTGCGGCATCTCGCCGCCAGGTGCCCGGTGTGCGTCGTCAGCGGCCGGGACCGGACGGTCGTGCAGCGGTTGATGGGCATCGACGACCTGGTGGTGGCGGGCAGCCATGGGTTCGACATCTGGAGCCCAGGCGAGGGTGTGATCGCACACGATCCGGCGCCTGGATCGGCGGATCTGATAGCCGCGGTCGCCGAACGGCTGCGGGCCCAGACGGGGTCGCTGGACGGTGTGATCGTGGAGCCGAAGCGGGCGTCGGTCGCTGTGCACTACCGGCTCGCGGCCGTGGAGGACCGTGACCGGGTCGCCGCCGTGGTGCGGTCGCTGCAGGCCCGACAGCCCGACGAGATCAAGATCATGCCGGGCAAGATGGTGTATGAGATCCAGCCGAAGGTCGACTGGGACAAGGGCAGGGCTGTGCTCTACCTGCTGGAGGTGTTCAACCTCGAGAGCGAGGTGTTCGTGCCGCTGTACCTGGGCGACGACGTCACCGACGAGGACGCCTTCCGCGTGCTGCGTGGTCGCGGGATCGGCATCATCGTCGGCCATCCTGATGACGCCGAGGTGGCCGGCCGGCGGACGGAGGCGGAGTTCGCGCTGGCCTCGCCGGGGGAGGTGGAGCGCTTCCTGATCACTTTGGGGTATTGACCGCGCTTTGACCGTGCTGGACGCGTTCGGGGGGCGCCATGCAAGGTTTCGTACTCAGCTACGACGGCTTCGACCCGGCGTCCGAGACGCTGCGGGAGGCGCTGACGTCGACGGGCAATGGCTATTTCTGCACGCGCGGCACCGCCGAGTGGGAGGACATGGGCTCGGTCCACTATCCGGGCACCTACGCTCACGGCGGCTATAACCGGGAGACCACGATCTTCGACGGTTTCCCAGTGTTGAACGAGGACCTGGTCAACCTGCCCAACTGGCTGGTGCTGAAGCTCAGGATCGAGGGCGAGGCCGCCGTCAGGTTCGGCAGCGTGGAGTTGCTCGACTACCGGCACACCTACGACATCAGGTTCGCGCTGGTCCGGCGCGATCTGCGTTTCCGTGACCACGCGGGCCGCGTGACGACTCTGACCAGCCGCCGGTTCGTGAGCATGGCCTACAGTCACCAGGCAGGGATCGAGTGGACGCTGGTCCCGGAGAACTGGTCAGGGCGCGTCGAGGTCGTGACCGCGCTCGACGGCCGGATGACCAACCATATGGTCGCCCGCTACCGCGAGTTGGAGGGGCGCCATCTCGACCCCGTGTCGCCGCGCACGTTCGGGCCCGAGATCATCGCGCTCAAGGTACAGACGCGTCAGTCGAACATCTACGTCGCCGAAGCCGCGCGAACGCAGGTGTTCCTGGGCGAGCGGCTTCACCTTGACGGCCCCGTTGGCGTGGAGCGGAGCCTGCACCAGATGGAGGACTACATCCAGCAGGTGCTCGCCTTCGATGTGGAGCAGGGCAAGCCGGCCCGCGTGGAGAAGATGGTCGCGCTGTTCACCTCCCGCGACAACGCGATCACCGAGCCTCTGACCGCCGCCGGCCGGCACGTGCTGCGATACCCGCGCTTCGACGACGCATTGGACGAACATCAATCGGCGTGGACCGAACTGTGGGACAGCTGCGACATCCAGTTGCCCCGCGAGCCCCGCGCCCAGCTGCTGCTGCGCCTGCACATCGCCCACGTGCTGCAGGTGTGCTCCCGCCACACCGCCCGGCACGACGCCGGCGTGCCGGCCCGCGGCCTCAACGGGGAGGCCTACCGCGGGCATGTTTTCTGGGACGAGTTGTACGTCTACCCGTACCTCAACCTGCGTCTGCCGGAGATCACGCGGGCGCTGCTGCTGTATCGCTACCGGCGGCTGGCCGAGGCGCGCGCCGCCGCTTGCGAGGCGGGCTACCGGGGAGCCATGTTCCCCTGGCAGAGCGGCAGCGACGGTACCGAGGAGACCCAGCAGGTTCATCTCAACCCGCTGTCCGGCCAATGGGACCCCGATCTCAGCCACAACCAGCGCCACGTCAGCGCGGCGATCTTCTACAACGTATGGCGGTACTACCAGGCAACCGACGATCTGGAGTTTCTGCGCGACTACGGAGCCGAGCTGATGCTGGAGATCACGCGTTTTTGGGCGTCGATCGCTCACTACAACCCCGGCAGGCAGCGGTATGAGATCCACGGGGTGATGGGCCCCGACGAGTTCCACGAGCGCTACCCCGGCGCCGAGCAGGCGGGGCTGCGCAACAATGCCTACACCAACGCGATGGCGGCCTGGATCTCCGCGACCATGCCGCAGGTGCTCGACCTGCTCCCTGCCAGCCGGTCCGCCATGCTGCGCAGATACCTGCACGTGACCGATGAGGAGCTACGCGTCTGGGAGGACATGAGCCGCCGGATGTACCTCCCCTTCCACGATGGCGTCATCAGCCAGTTCGAGGGCTATGCCGATTTGGAGGAACTCGACTGGGACCATTACCGGGCCGCCTATCCCAACATCCAGCGCATGGACCGCATCCTCAAGGCCGAGGGCAAGGACCCCAATTGCTTCAAGGTGGCCAAGCAGGCCGACGCGGTGATGATGTTCTTCCTGTTCGATCACGACGAGCTGCGGGCGGTCTTCGAGCGGCTCGGATACGGCTACGACCGGGATCTGGCGCGGCGCACCATCGAGTACTACGACCGCCGCACCTCCCACGGCTCCACGCTCAGCTTCGTCACGTTCGCCGGCGTGCTGGCCGGCCTTGACCCGGCGAGCTCCTGGGACCGATTCCTGGTGGCGCTGGAAAGCGACGTCAGCGACGTGCAGGGCGGCACCACCAAGGAAGGCATCCACATGGGCGTCATGTCCGGCACGTTGGACCTGCTGCAGCGCAGTTTCATGGGCAGCAGCATCGGCGACGACGGCGTGCTGCGCCTGCAGCCGCGCCTGCTCGACCGGCTCGACGGCGTGGCGCTGTGCATGCGCTTTCGTGGCACCTCGCTGCGGGTGAGTGTCAAGGGCGGGGAGCTCATCGTGTTCGCCCAGGCCGAAGGGTTCCGCTGGCCCTTGCGCGTCGGTGTCGGCCCTGACATCCACGAACTGAGCCCAGGCGGCACGTGCGTGTTCAAGCTGCCTGCCGAGGCGTCCTCCCCGCCTCCACGTGACGCGGGCGGCAGGAGGTGAGCCCGCCATGGTGACCGGCGGATTCGACGGAGCGATCTTCGATGTGGACGGCGTCCTCGTCGACTCACCGCACCAGCGCGCCTGGAAGGACGCGCTGCGCGAGCTCATGGAGGGGGACTGGGCCGACATTCGCGAGCACA
The DNA here is from genome assembly GCF_040648415.1 of Nonomuraea sp. NPDC049141. Classification (NCBI taxonomy): domain Bacteria; kingdom Bacillati; phylum Actinomycetota; class Actinomycetes; order Streptosporangiales; family Streptosporangiaceae; genus Nonomuraea; species Nonomuraea sp. NPDC049141. The sequence goes on along the minus strand of NZ_JBEZDR010000031.1, from coordinate 129,339 downwards.
CCACCTGGTCGGAGGATGCCTTCACCCCGCAGGTCTACCAGCGCGTCATCTCCGGCAAACCGCGCACGGCCGGGGCGCTCGCGGCCCTCGAACACTTTCAAATCCCCGACGCCCAAGCCCGGACGCAGACCTACGCCGCCCGCAAGCAGGCGTTCATCGTCCGGCTCATCGAGGCCAGGCAGTTCACGGCCTATCCCGACGCGCTGCGGTTCGTCATGGCCGTCCGCGACCTTGGCATCCCGGCGGCAGCGGCCTCGTCGTCGAAGAACGCCGACCGCTTCCTCAAGCACATCCACCTCGACACCTTCGCCCACCAGGAAGGCCTGATCTACGACTTCGTCCACCCCGGGCTGACCCTGCTCGACTTCTTCGACGCCGACCTGTCCGGGCGCGACCTAGCGCGGGGCAAACCGGACCCGGAGATCTTCCTGACCGCGGCGGCCGAGCTCAAAGCCGCACCCGAGCACTGCTTCGTCGTCGAGGACGCGGTCAGCGGGATCCGGGCCGCCAAAGCCGGCAAGATGGCCGCGCTGGGCGTCGCCCGCGCCGATGACCAGCAGTTGCTGACCGCCGCGCACGCCGACCTCGTGGTCACCACCCTGGACGAGGTCGACGTGCGCGGCCTCGCCTCCCACCAGCTGAGGACGACACGGTAGAAACAGGTCGTGTACGACCGGCAGCCCGCCACAGGTGCCGGCCACAGCAGGCACGTCGATGCGGAACGACTGGACCGCATCGACCGCAGAGCGAACTCGCAGCCGCTACTGCGCACACCGGCGTGGCTACGTCCTGGTCCGACCAAGTACCGATCGGTCGGCTGCTCCCACACTTCCACCTCAGCTCGGCGGCTCTTTGCGCGCGAAATCTGAAAGAAGTGCGTTCGTTTGATTGGCTCGGTGTATCAGCGACGGAAGGCGGTTTTCGATTTTCGCCTTAATCTGCTTGCGAGTGTCCCACGAGCGGTCGACATGCGCGATGAGCTGCCCGATTTCGCCAGCGGCGGTGAATCTATCTTCAAGTCCTCGAGGAGGCCGACCACCTTCGATGCGTACGGAAGTGCCGAGAAGGCGGTGCCTTGCAACGCCGCAAAGATCAGGAAGTGAAGCCGCATGCCGACCGCGAATTCGAACCGTCTCATCAGATCGAGAACCTGGCCCGGCGAGTACCTGCGCCTCAGAATCTCGGCGCTCTCCGCGTTCTGCATGTGGGCGACCACAGCATGGCTGTGCTGGACGTCGGTCTTCTCCATCGGGACGAACACGACTTCGGCGTCGTAGCGTTCGACGACATAGTCGGCCGCGTTGGCGAGCAGCGCATAGTAATCTTCGGGATCGATGTCCGGTGCGGCCGGACCTGGCTCCCGCACCGAGAAGCCGACCAGGTTGCGCTCCTGTTGGACGCCTTCGGCTACGAGGGCGTCGATCGGCATCTGGCGTCGTGCGAGGCGGGCGGCTGGGGTGATCGGCTGCTCTTTCGCTCGCGGAGCCAGGGAATCAGCCCACCGGCCAGCAGCATCGCGATCTGCCGGTCGGACAGTCGGTGCCGGGTGGAGTACAACTGGTCTCGGCTGGTGTTGCGCACCGTGATCTCGGTGCCGTCGGAGCCGATCGCGTGCCTTAGCCCGTCCAGCACGAGAACGTCGCCCTGCTCGACGCGGTGGTAGTCGTCGGGGTCGGCGAACTCCAGCGCGAGCACGCCGAAGTTGGCCAGGTTCTGCCAGTGGATGCGCGCGAAGGACACCGCCAGCACCACGCGCAGGCCGAGATAGCGGGGGGCGATGACGGCGTGTTCGCGCGAGGAGCCCTGTCCGTAGTTGGCGCCGCCGACCACGATGTGCCCGCTGCCGCGGCAGGCGTGTGCCCGGCCGACGTAGTCCTCATCGATCTGTGCGAAGGTGAACTCGGCCAGCTTGGGGATGTTGCTGCGGTAGGGCAACACCCGGGCCCCGGCGGGCAGGATCTCATCGGTGGACACATCATCGCCGACCTTGAGCGCGACCGGCGCCTCCATGTGGTCGGGCAACGGCGGGAAGTCGGGCAGCGAGGAGATGTTCGCGCCCTTGACCAGTTCGGCCTGATCGGCGTGCGCCGAGGGCGGCGGTTCGAGCATGGCGGTGTTCACGCTGGACTCGGCGGGCAACTCCAGGTGCGGATAGTCGATGCCGAGCAGGTGCGGCAAGTCGCGAGGGTCGGTGATCTGGCCGGTGAGAGCGGCCGCGGCGGCGGTCTCGGGCGAGCAGAGAAAGACCGAGTCCTCACGGGTTCCGGACCGGCCGGGGAAGTTGCGCGGGACGGTGCGCAGGCTGTTGCGCCCGTTGGCCGGCGCCTGGCCCATGCCGATGCAGCCCATGCAGCCGGACTGGTGCAGGCGCGCACCGGCCGAGATCAGCGTGAACGTGGCACCCATCTTCGTGAGGTCCTGCAGGATCTGCCGCGAGCTCGGGTTGATGTCCAACGACACCCTTGGATGCGCCTGCCGCCCGGAAACGATGGCGGCGACGACGGCGAAATCGCGTAGTCCTGGGTTGGCTGACGAGCCGACCACCACCTGGTCCACCTGCCGACCGGCTACCTCGCGCACCGTGACCACGTTCCCCGGTGAGCTGGGCACCGCGATCAGCGGCTCCAGACTCGACAGGTCGATCTCGTCGGTGACGTCGTAGGTGGCATCCGCATCGGCGAGCAGTTCGACGAAGTCGTGCTCGCGCCGCTCCGCTCGCAGGAAATCCCGGACCTGATCGTCGGCCGGGAACACCGTGGTGGTCGCGCCGAGTTCGGCCCCCATGTTCGCGATCACATGCCGGTCCATGGCCGTCAGATGCGCCAGCCCAGGACCGTGGTACTCGATGATCCGGTTCACGCCGCCTTTGACACCGTGCCGGCGCAGCATTTCGAGGATGACGTCCTTGGCGCTCACCCAGGCCGGCAGTTCGCCGGTCAGCCGTACCCCCCAGATCTCGGGCATCCGGAGGTACACCGGTTCACCGGCGATCGCCATCGCCACTTCGAGGCCGCCCAGGCCGATCGCGAGCATCCCCAGCGAGCCCGCCGCCGGCGTGTGGCTGTCGGAGCCGGCCAGCGTCTTGCCGGGGATGCCGAAGCGCTGCATGTGGGTCGGGTGGGAGACACCGTTGCCCGGCTTGGAGTACCACAGTCCGAATCGGTGGCAGGCCGAGCGTAGAAAGGTGTGGTCTTCGGCGTTCTTGCTGTCGGTCTGCAACAGGTTGTGGTCGACGTACTGTACCGACACCTCGGTGTGGGCCCGGTCCAGGTCGAGTGCTTCCAGTTCGAGCATCACCAGGGTGCCGGTCGCGTCCTGGGTGAGGGTCTGGTCGATCCGCAGGGCGATCTCCTGCCCGGCGGTCATGTCGCCGGACACGAGGTGGGTGGCGATCAGTTTCTGTGCGACGTTGTGCCCCATGCTGCGCCTCCCGGCTTACCTCAAGAGTTTGTCGCGGAGGTCCAGAGCCTGCGCCTGCGCGTAGCGGCCTCTTCGATTACGCGTTTCCTTGCCGATTGCCGTGGTCAGTGCTGGAGCAGTTCGGCGAGCACGGCTGCCTCGCTGATCTCGGGCTGTTTGGTCGCGGTGAGGAGCGTCAGCATGCCGTCTTGGGCGAGCTTGCGCAGGTGCGTCACCGCGTCCGCCCGTTCGGGGGCTTGGAGTTCGCTGCGGTAGCGGCGGCCAAACTCGGCGAAGAGTTCGGGGTCGTGGTGATACCAGGTGCGCAACTCTGTCGAGGGGGCGACCTGTTTGCACCATTCGTCGAGGCCGGCCTTGGCTTTGGTCAGCCCTCGCGGCCAGATCCGGTCGACCAGCACCCTGGTGCCGTCGTCCGCCGCCGGTTCTTCATAGACCCGACGCACCTGAATCTTGCCCTTGCCTGCCATCGTTTTGCCTCCCCGCGTTCGTGCGAGTTCCTGGATGGTTCAACGTCTTGACCAGCCGTTGGTTCAGGGCGAAGCGCCGACCAGCGAGCCCAGCGGTGTCCTGGGATCGCCCAGCGCGCGGGTGTCCACCTGTTCGCCCGCGCGCACGAGATCCTGGATGGCGTCGTTGACGTCCCAGATATTGACGTTCATACCGGCCAGCACCCGCCCGCCGCACAGCCAGAACGCGACGAACTGGCGCGCCTCGACGTCACCGCGGAAGATCACCTCGTCATATCCGTCAGGTTCGACGTAGCCGGAATACTCCATTCCGAGGTCGTATTGGTCGGTGAAGAAGTACGGCAGCCGGTCGTAGTGGACGTCCTGGCCGAGCATGGTCTTGGCCGCGACCTGCGGTTGGTGCAGCGCGTTGGCCCAGTGCTCGACGCGGATGTGCTTGCCCAGCAGAGGGTGGAAGGCGTTGGCCACGTCGCCGGCGGCGTAGATGTCCAGGTCGGAGGTGCGTAGTCGCGCGGTGACCCGGACGCCGTTGTCCACCTCCAGCCCCGCGGAGGACGCGAGCCCGGTGTTGGGGGTGATGCCGATTCCGACGATGACGGCGTCGGCGTCGATCTGGCTGCCGTCGGCCAGCCGTACGCCCACGGCCCGGCCGCCACGGCCGACGATCTCGGCGACCCGCACGCCGCAGCGCAGATCGACCCCGTGCTCGCGGTGCAGCCCGGCGAAGACCTCGGCGACCTCGCGGCCGAGCACCCGCAACAGCGGCAACTCCGCGCTCTCCAGGACGGTCACCTCGGCTCCGGCGGCGCGGGCGGCGGCCGCGGTCTCCAGCCCGATCCAGCCGGCGCCAATGATCGCGACCCGGGACGCGGTTGGGAAGACCGCCTTGAGCCGGTCGCTGTCTTCGACCCGGCGCAGGTAGAGCACACCATCCAGGTCGGCGCCCGGAATCGGTAGCCGCCGCGGGGAGGAGCCGGCGGCCAGCAGCAGCTTGGCGTAGCCGATCCGGCTGCCGTCGGACAGGCTCACCTCGTGCCCGGCGGGGTCGATGCCGGTGACCGCCGTACCGAGGAGCAGATCGACGTCGTGCTCGCCGTACCACGGTTGCGGGTGGACGTAGATCTCCTCCCGCTCGGTTCTGCCCAGCAGGTAGCCCTTCGACAGCGGCGGCCGCTCGTAGGGGCGTTCGCTCTCCTCACCGACGAGCACGATCCGTCCCTGGAAGCCCTCCTCGCGCAGGGCCTGGGCGGCCTTGGCCCCCGCCAGACCTGCTCCGGCGATCAGGTACGTCATGTCAACGGCCATGTCCAGCACCTCTGCCGGTTGCTCGTAGGGTGGTGGCCAGTTGCTCGCGCAGCCGGTCCCAGCTCGCCTCGAACGCGGCCACGCCATCGTCTTCGAGCCTTTGCACGACGTCGTCGTAGTCGATGCCCAGCCGTTGCAGCCGCTCGAGTACCTGCTGGGCGTGCTGGTAGTGCTCGTGTACCGAGTCGGGCGGCACCTGGCCGTGGTCGGCGACCGCGCGCAAGGTGGCCTCGGGCATGGTGTTGACCACACCGGGCGCGACCAGATCGACCACGTAGCGCGTGTCGAGGTAGGCCGGGTCCTTGGTCGAGGTCGACGCCCACAGCGGACGCTGCGGGCGCGCGCCCGCGGCCTCCAACGCCGTCCAGCGTGGCGAGGCGAGCACCTGCTCGTAGCGTTGATAGGCGAGCCGGGCGTTGGCCAGGGCGGCCTGGCCGCGCAGTCCGGCGGCCTCGGCGGTCCCGATCTTGTCCAATCGCGCGTCGACCTCGGTGTCCAGCCGGGAGACGAAGAATGAGGCCACCGAGGCGAGCGCTGACACATCCCGTCCGGCCTGCAGGGCGGCTTCCATCCCGTCGAGGAAGGCGTTCATCACCGCTTCGTAGCGGGACAGGGAGAAGATCAGCGTGACGTTGACGCTGATTCCGTCGGCCAGGCACGCGGCGATCGCCGGCAGCCCCTGACGCGCGGCCGGGATCTTGATGAACAGGTTGGGCCGGTCCACCAGCCACCACAGTGCCCGTGCCTCGGCGATCGTCGCCTCGGCGTTGTGGGCGAGTCGGGGGTCGACCTCGATCGACACCCGGCCGTCCACCCCGTCGCTGGCGTCATAGACCGGCCGCAGGACATCGCAGGCGGCACGGACGTCGAACGTGGTCAGCGCGCGCAGGGCCTCCGCGGCCTCGACGCCACGCGCCGCCAGGTCGCTCATCTGTGCGTTGTAGGCATCGCCGCCGGATATGGCTTTCGCGAAGATGGTGGGATTGGTGGTAACCCCCACCACGTGGTCTCGCGCGACCAGGTCCGCCAAACTGCCTGAAACCAGCCGTTCCCGGCTCAGGTCGTCCAGCCAGATCGACACCCCGCGGGCAGTAAGTTCAGCTAGTGGATCGGCCATAGCATGGCTTCCTTTCCTATTCGTGCGGTGATGTACATCCACGGACGTACATCCGCTTTCGTTTAGGACTCCACCAGGGCCGCCATCCCTCTCATGACACCGACGCTACGCCGGTGGACGTCAAGCCGAGTTCAGGTGGCTTCCATGACGGTGGAGGCCTTCGTCCACCTCCCGGGAGGCACGGAGGCCTACCGGTCAGCCAGCACCCCATTGGACGCGACAGGGTCAAGGTGTTGGCTGTCCTGCAGAGGTCGGTCGACCGGTAGGGATAGCTCCTCCGGTCGCGTGGCGATGAACGGCGGGGTCGAGGTGCCATTGGTGGCTGTCGCGGGGGCGGCCTCGGGCGGCGTCGCGCGTTCCAGGAAGCGGAGCAACTCGACGGGGAAGGGCAGGACGAGAGTGGAGTTCTTCTCGGCGGCGACTTCGACGACGGTCTGAAGCAGCCGCGACTGCAGCGCTGCGGGGTGCTCGGTCATCGTCTCGGCGGCCTGGGCCAGCTTCTCCGAGGCTTGGAGTTCGCCCTCTGCGGTGATGACGCGTGAGCGCCGTTCCTCGCCCGGATCGGCATCCGCTCGCTCATCGTCGGCCTGCTCGTCTTCGCTGCGGTCGAGACCGCGCGGCGGCTCCGCTGGGACGACGCCCAGGTAAAGACGCAGGCCGTCCGTCGCCAGGGCGCGCCGGTGGGCATTCGAGCACGGGTGGTGGCGCGGCCGTCCGGTGCTCGTCGCGGTCGTGGCCACGGCCCTCTGCAGTGTTTGGTCACGCTGGTGCCACCGCTTGGGACTCTGCTCACCCTGGTTCCCATCCCATCCCATCGCTGGGCTGGCTGATGGCGTTCGGCGCCGCTCTGCTCACCCCGGTGCTGTGCGATCTGCTCAGCCCGAGAGTGGTCGGGTCTTCAGCGGGGGGTGATGGCGGGGTCGGGGACCGTGTTGGCGTGGCTGGAGGCGGGCAGGACACCGGTTCGCTGAAGCCGGTCGCGGGCTGCGGCGATGGCTTGGGGGGTGGTGGCGAAGACGTGGCCGGCTTGGTCGAGATGGGCGATGACGCCGAGGGCGTGCAGGGGCTGGTGGTGGCCGTCGCGGATGCCGGAGATGTAGACGGTGATGCCACGCCGCTGTAGCCGTTGGATGGCGTCGCCGAGGACCAGGGCGCCGCTGGCGTCGAGGGTGGTGACGCGGGACATGCGCAAGATCACCACGGAGACGGTGGCGACTTCGGACAGCTCCAGCAGGAAGCGATGGGCCGCGGCGAAGAACAGCGGTCCGTCCAGGCGGTAGGCGACGATGTGCTCGGCAAGCAGGGCGTGTTCCTGTTCGGTGTGGTCGCCGGGCAGGTCAGGGTGAATCGGCATCGCGTCCAGGCGAACATCGCGGGCGATGGCGCGCAACGCCAGCGCGCCGGCCACGATCAAGCCGAGGATGACGGCCTGGACCAAGTCGAGGGCGAGGGTGGCGAGCGCGGTCAGGGCCAGCACGACGGCGTCGCCGCGGGTGGAGCGGATCATGGCCTTGACCGAGCCGACTTCCACCATCCGCACCGAGGTGGCCAGCAGCACGCCGGCCAGCGCGGCCAGCGGGATCCGGGCGACCAGGCCGGCAGCGCTGAACACGATCACCGCCAGGATGCCCGCGTGCGCCAGGGCGGCCAGCCGCGATTGGGCGCCCGAACGGACGTTGACCGCGGTCCGGGCGATCGCCCCGGTGGCCGGGACGCCGCCGAACAGCGGCGTCAGGAGGTTGGCCAGACCCTGCCCGAACAGCTCCCGGTCGGGGTCGTGCTTGTGGTTGACGCTCATGCCGTCGGCGACCGCGGCTGAAAGCAGCGACTCCAGCGCGGCCAGGGCGGCGACCGCGACCGCCGGGGCCAGTAGTGAGCTCAGCGCGGCCGGGTCCAGGAAGGCCAGGGAGGGGGCGGGCAGTCCGGCGGGCAACTCCCCGATCCGGGCCACCGGCAGATCGGCCAGTTCAGTGGCGAGGGTGGCGGCGGCGACGGCCAGCAGGGAGAACGGCAGTGTGGGCCGCCAGCGTGCGCCCACCAGCATCAGCGCGGCCACGGTCAGAGCGATGCCCAGGGGCCACCAGCGCGGCTGGGCGAGGAAGTCCTGGACGGCGTGCCAGGCTACGGCGGTGACCTTGTCCCCCGCGGGAGTCGCCACCCCCAGGGCGGCAGGGATCTGCTGCAGACCGATCACACAGGCGATGCCGATGGTGAAGCCCTCCACCACCGGGGCCGGGACCAGGGCCATGTACTTGCCGGCGCGGCCCAGCGCCAGGGCGATCAGCAGCAGCCCGGCCAGCACACCGACCATCAGCACGCCGGAGGCGCCATGAGCGTGCATGATCGGCACGAGTACCACCGTCATCGCCCCGGTCGGGCCGGACACCTGCAGGCCCGAGCCGCCGAACAACGCCGCCAGCGTCCCGGCGACCACCGCGGTGGCCAGCCCGGCTTCGGCGCCCATGCCGGAGGAGATGCCGAACCCCAGCGCCAGCGGCAGCGCCACGATCGCCACGGTGAGCCCGGCCAGCAGGTCACGGCGCGGGCGGCGGCCCATCGCGGCCAGCTCCCCGCGTTCGGGCAGCACATCGCGGATACGGGCCCAGCCCGAGGAGAACAAGAGGGTCACGAGGCGCCGGTCTCCGCCTTGAGCAACTCGCTCAGCAGCTCATGCTGACCGGTGAGCTTGTGCGTCAACAGCGTGCGCGCCGCGCGCAGCAGTTCGGCCACATCCCCGCCGGACAGGGCATAGGTCACGGTCGAGCCATCACGGTGCGCGGTGACCATGGCCGAGCGGCGCAGCACGGCCAAATGCTGCGACAGCCCCGTCGCCTCCACCTCGATGGCGGCCAACAGGTCCCGCACCGGCATCGGCCCGTCCTGCAAGAGCTCCAGCACCCGGATCCGGACCGGATGGCCCAGCAGTTTGAACAGCTCCGCCTTGGCCTCATACAGCGGCATCGACATCACTGGGCCGCCGCCTGGCCTGTTGTGGAGCCGCCCGAATCGGTAGTGCCCGCGTCGACATCCAGACGCACCCCGTGTGAGCGGGCCAGGTGCGTCACGTCCTCCCACTCCGCTTCGGCCAACATCAGCGCGTCGACGTCATCCTCGGCGCGGGCTGCCCGCAACGCCGCGTCCGCCAGACGTAGTCGTTGCCTGACTGCGGCGGCAAAAGACCCGCTCACATCACGTCCCTGATTCTCGATCACCGACAAAGCCAGCTCCATGCTGTACTAAATTGCGAAAATGCGCAATTTATGGATCTGCTGGTCGGATAGCAAGGACAACAGAAGCCTGCCTGATGACGCAGCGGCACCACGTGATCTCAATGCGGAGAGTTCGCGAAAGGTCAGAGGTTGTGTATGCGGCGGCCGATGACCCGGTGTGGGGTGATGCGGATGTAGAGGTGACGCTCGCCGCCCGCCCACGGGGTGACGCACGCGTCGGTGAGCTGCGGCAGTTCGTCGGCGGAGATGTGGTGGGCGGGGCCCTGGATGAGGACGCTCCATCCCTCGTGCTGGGCCTCGTCGATCCGGTCCACCTCGAAGCCGACCTGGATCTCCACGCCTTCCAGGCCGGTACGCAGGTCCTGGTCCCATGGGGCCGCCCAACGCTGTGCGGAAGACAATGGAGCCGTGGTGCGGTTTCCCCGGGGTGGCGAGCTCGTTGCTCCGAGGCCCTTCTCAGGGCCGCACGTCCTTCATCTGAGGGACCTTCGGCGCCAGGCCGCCGCGACAGTCGGTGGAGTCCTGGAAGGAAGGAGCCGTCATGATCGTGGTCGGAGTCGACGGCTTGCGTGCCGGGTTTGAGGCCGTCGGGTGGGCAGCCGTGGAGGCGGCATTGCGCGAGTCGCCGCTGACCGTGGCACACGTGCTGCCGAGGTGGGTGTGCGAGACAGAACGCGGGGCGTCCGGCCGCTGCAAGTGCTGGCGGCCGAACGCCTCTATGCGGGCGCCCCCCTTCGAACGCAGCGCCACATCACTCCTCCATATCAGTAGCTAACCGATCGCACTACGTGAAATCGGAATCAGGCACTCCGCCAGACAGCGGAGAGCCAGGGGAAGATCTCGTGGAGAGAACCCTGGCCTGGCTCACGGCGCACCGCCGGCCGGCCCGCCACTACGAACGACACCCCGAGACCTCGGAAGCCGTCATCCGCTGGGCCGCCATCAACGGCATCCTCTGTCGGATCACCCGCGGACAACCTGCCCGCCGGCAGCCCCGCCGCACCTTCACCTGGACCTTCACCTGGACCTGGACCTGGACCTGGACCTGATCAACATCTCACACTCGCCAAGGACGAGCTGGTCGCGGCGGTGTTCAGATACGCGTTTTGGACCCGCTGTCGTTTCCGTCCAAGACAGCTACCGCGGCCTTGATCTAGCGTGGACCCGGCAGCTCGCCCGAGCATGAGGAGACGGCACAGTGCGTAACTTGGTCTACACCGGTTTCATGTCGCTCGACGGCATCGTGGACTCGCCTGGCGGCGGGCTGGGAGAAGAACACCGCAGCGGCGGGTGGGTGGTCAAGGACCTCGAGTTCGTCCCCGAAGCCTGGTCGCTAAAGGGTGAGGAGCTCACCGACACGACGGCGCTGATGTTCGGCCGTCGCAGTTACGAGGCGTTCGCGGCGGTCTGGCCCGGCTCGGAGGACCACGCCGACTACAAGGAACTGCCCAAGTATGTGGTGTCGACCACGCTGTCCGACGACGCCATCGTCGACGGATGGGGGCCGACCACGATCCTGCGCTCGACCGAGGACGTCGCGGCGCTCAAGGAGGGTGAGGGCGGTGCGATCTTCATCCACGGGAGCGCGGAGCTGGCCCGGCGGCTGTCGGACGCGGGGCTGATCGACCAGTACAACCTGCTTGTCTTTCCCGTGCTGCTCGGTGCCGGGAAGAGCCTGTTCGGCCGGGCCGACCGGGACAAGCACATGCTGACCCTGCGGGAATCGGAGAGCTACTCGAACGGGATCCTGAAGCTGGTCTACGACGTCAGGCGCTGATCCAGGTCGAGGGCGATCGCGCCGCCGGCGCCTTCGCGCAGCTGCCTGACGGTGCGTCCGACGTAGGAGCGCAAGGCGCGGGCCAGGTGCGGCTCGTCGCAGTAGCCGAGCTTGGCGACGACGTCGGTGGCCGGGTCGCCGGCCGCCAGCAGCTGCGCCGCCGTGCGGGCGCGCTCGATCTGCCGGACGGTGCCCTGCGTCAGTCCGGTCGCGGCGCGGAACCGGCGTTCGACCGTGCGCCCCGAGACGGATGGGCGGTGACCCCGCAGTACCTCGACGCAGAGCAGGTCACGGACCACGATCCCGGCCCGGACGAGACGTTCGACCAGAGCCTCGGCGTCGTCGGGGCCGGGCGTCTCCCAGCGCGTGCCGTCCAGCCGGAACGTCCGGCGCGTGGTGTCGGGCAGCCCGATGCCGCCGTCGACCAGCGCCGGCGTGGGCACGGCCCGCAACGAGGTGCCCACAGCGAACTCGATGCCGGTAAAGGTCGCGCCCTCCGGCACCGGCGCCGTGCCGGTCCGGGTCTCGGGACCGGTGATGCCCGTGTACGCCCGGCCAGCGTGTTCCCAGAACACCAGGCCCCAACGCACCCCTGCGACGGACGTCATTGCAGTGACCTGCTCGCTCGTGCATGTCCACACGGTGTCGACCCACGCCGAGTCCGACTCGCGCGTCTTGAACCGCAGTCCCACGGGCGAAGAATACGTCACTTCGCGTTCTCGGTGGCTTGCCCGGCTATGCGGCTTTGCGCTACGGCAAGCTGCGCGGGCTGCGCTGAACCGAGCTTCGACCTCGACCGCGCGATCTAACCAAGCGAACGCGATCTCGGGCCGATTCGGCCGTAGTTCGCCCAGGTCGAACATCATCACGTCAGACGGGTCAGTGCTGTTCCTGGCGGGGCAGGATGACCTCGCTGACGATCAGTTGGATGGCGGCGGCGACGGGGATGGCCAGCAGGGCGCCCACGATGCCGAGGAGGGCTCCGCCGATCAGGGCGGCGACGATCGTGGTGACGGCGGGCACGTCGACGGAGGTTTTCATCACCTTCGGGGCGATCAGGTAGTTCTCGATCTGCTGGTAGATGATGAAGAACGCCAGCGTGGCGATAGCCACGGGAAGCGAGACGAACAGGGCGACGAGGGTGGCGATGGCGGCGCCGATGCCCGCGCCGATGAGCGGGATCAGGTCGGTGACGGCGACGATGATCGCCAAGGCGAGAGCGTAGGGCACGCCCACGATCGACAGGAAGATGAACGTGGTCACGCCCGCGATGAGGGAGATGATCAGGTTGCCGGCGACATAGCCGCCCACCCGATTGAAGATCTCATCGCCGAGTAGTTGCACACGGGTGCGGCGGCTCTTGGGGATCAGCCGGTATCCGGTGCGGGTGATGGTGCGCAGCGCGGCCAGGAAGTACAGGGTGAGGATGAGCACGGTCAGTGTGGAGAAGACGGCGCTGACCACGATGCCGGCCGCGCCGAGCAGCCCGCCGAACACCTGCTGGCCGAGGTCTCCGTTGGTCAGGTAGGACTGCAGTCGTTCTAACAGGCCGAACCGCTGGTCCAGCTCGCGTACTTGAGGGTTGTTCTGGAGTTGCTGGATGTAGGTGGGCAGCTGCTTGGCGAACTGGCCGGCCTGTTGCGACAGTGCGGGGATGGCTGCGAGGCCGAACCCGGCGAAGAAGGCGATCACGGCGGCGAACACTGCCGCGATGGCGGCCCAGCGCGGTAAGCCGCGCTGTTGCAGCCAGCGTACGGCGGGATCCAGGCCGACCGCCAAGAACAGCGACACGGTGATCAGGATGAGGATCGAGGCGGTGACGGTCAGCGCCTGGACCAGCAGCCAGGCGGTCAGCACGCCGAGCGCGGCGGTGAATCCGAAGGTAAAGGGTGTGCTGCCGAACGGTCGCCCGGGTTTGCCGAAGGGCAGTTCCCCTGACGCGCCGACTCGAGGGCCGGGGCCGTCCGGGTGGGCGTTCCGGTCAGTGGCAGGTGCTGCGGCTGACTCGCTGGCGCCATGTTCACCGGGATCTGGGTGGGGGCCGTCCGGGACGGCGGAAGAGGGGTTGTCACGAGACATTGGCGTGCTCCTGAACCGTTGGGAACCCCTGCTCCTGCCCATGCGGGTCGGCGCTTATCTGGCCACCGTCGACTGGTGGCGTACCGTGCGTCGGAGTCGGCCTCGGTCGGTGGCCTGTCGGGCTCGTTGGCCTGGCCGGGTGTTGAGCGGGTGCGGTTGAGTGCCGGTTGCAAGGCACCAGCGTCTCTTTATGGCCTTGGCGAAACAGCACGCGGTGCTGGTTGCCGCTTCGCCGGTTGTGCCCCGCATCCCGGGCGCGGCTGGGCCTTAGACGTGGAAGATGCTCACCCCGCCGGGGCCGACCAGCAGCCCGATCACGATGAGCACAATGCCCCACAGAATGTCGCGGCGGGCAAGCAGCACATAGATGCCGGAGATGACGAGGATGACGGCGATGATCCACAGAAGGGTAGCCATGACTCCCCGACTGCCCTGGCCCTCAAGCGGCAAACGAGCGGCTGCCGCCACCAGGGCCGATCCCCTGTCGATGCCCGCGCGAATCTCCCTCTACGTCCCCCTCCCTGGCCTGGGGCTTCTCGGGTTTGCCGGATGGATCACGGTCACCTGAAGTAGCTCGCTCTCCGTGAAGCACCTGTCACTGGAGTGACGGAGCGAAATCGGGAGGCGCGGGTTGACGCTGGCCGTCGTACGGGGCCGTTCAGGTCTTGGGCGGCACGCAGGCCAACTCGGCCAGCCTGTGCATGCCCTCGTCCGCCCGGCCAGGGAGCAGAAGCAGGGTGCAGGCGCGTTCGAAGCGAGCGTCGATCCGTTCCCAGATCGCCAGGGCGATGCGGAATTGGCCGTGGTCCTCGTACAGGCGGCCCCTGGCGCGGGCGAGGCAGGCGGCGGCCCAGTCGTTCTCGTCCGCGCTCGTGGCAGCCAATCGGTCGGCCGCTGCCGGCAGATCGGCGACTACCGCCAACTCCGCCACGATCGCCGCCCGGTACGGTGCCGTCGCCGCTGTCGGGTTGCCGACCAGGGCGGAGTCGATGAGCTCGGCCACCTTTTCGAAGCGTCCGTGGTGCAGTGCCAGCCTGGCGTCGGCGAAGGCCGTGAAGCGGGCGTACTGTTGCCGGTCAGGTGGGTTGAGCGCGCGCGAGCGCCAGAGTTGCGCGGCGTCGCTGTCGCCGCGCAGGCCGTGGGCGAGAGCGAGGGCGCCGACCGCAGGACCGAGCTGTGGGCCGAACGGCCGGCCCTCCCGTTGCCAGCCTTCCCACACCATTGTCTCCAGGCTCAGGGCCTCGTCGAACCGGCCGGTGAGGACCAGCGGCGTGATCAGATGAGCGGCTGCCAGGTAGGAGCCGCCCACCAGGTCGTCGTCCACGGCCTGACGAGCGACGGTCAAGGCGGCGGGCAGATCGCCCACGCCGAGAAAGCCGTAAAACGCCATCCTGAAGGTGTCCACGATTTCGGGGCAGGCGGCGGGGGCGTGCCGTGGCAGGCTCTCCAGCAGAGACAGACGCCGGCCGGTGATGCGACAGGCGTGGCGCCGCCTTTCACTCTGGAGGGAGGCGAGGGTCGCGATGTCCAGTGCCGCGCTGACGAGCACGGGGTCCCCGGTTGCTCGCGCCGCCTCCACCGCTGCCGCGACCGGCGCCGGATCCGCCCAGTCGCCGTCGCCGCCCACGGCCGTCGCTGCCGTTCTGGGCGCCTGGGCATGAGTGGAGGGCGGGGCCTCGGTCGCCATCCAGGCTGCCGCGGCCGCCAGGTGCGCCGCCACCGTCGGGTTCGCCGTACCGCCGACGGCCCGTGCCTGTGCCAGGAGCCCGGTCTTGCTCTCGTGCGGCACCTCCTCCTCGAACTCGACCTGCTGGCGGCAGGCGGCGCTGACTGCGCAGGCCAACGTAATGGCCGTCAGGTCGCCGTCACCCGTCTCGCGCGCCCGGTCGACGGCCTTGAGCAGCAGGTCGAACGGCTGCCGTCCGGTATCACCGACCGCGAACGTGCAGTCGGCCGCCGCGCGCAGGTCGGCCACCGCCTCCCGTGGAGTCGGTGCCTGCCGCGCCGCCGTCTCGTAGTGGCCGAGCGCCTCCTCGAGGAACCGTCGTGCGTACGTCAGGTGACCGAGCGCCCGGGCCAGCCGGTGCGGCAGGTGTCCGGGCCCATCTGGTGCCCAGGCCAGGGCGCTGCGCAGGTTGTCGGCGACGGCGTCGAAGTCGTCCCGCCACGAGTCGGCGGTCCGGCCATCCGCTGCCGTCTCCAAGCTCTCTTCCAGGGCCGTCGCCACCCCCGCGGCCCACTCGAGGTGCAGCTGCCTGACCGTTTCCGTCTCGCCCGCCTTTTCGAGCCGCTCTGCGGCGTAGGCCCGTACGGTCTCCAGCAGTCCCCATCTGGCCGCGCCGGAGTGGCGGCGCACGATGAGCAGGTTCTTGCCCGCCAGGCGACCGAGCATGTGGGCAGCCGCGCTCTGCGTCATGCCGGGGATGACGGCCACGACGGATTCCAGGTTGAACGGGCCGGCGAAGACGGCAAGCCGCCGAAACAGCGCACGCTCCTGGTCATCCAGCAGCTCGTGGCTCCATCCGATGACCGCGCGCAGCGACTGGTGCCGCTCGTCGGCGCCCCGGCCGCCGACCAGCAAGCGCAGGTGGTCGTCCAGACCGACCAGGAGGGCATCGACCCCCAGGGTGGCCACCCTGGCCGCGGCCAGTTCGATGGCCAGCGGCATCCCGTCGAGCCGCGTGCACAGCAGCGCGAGCGTGGCGGGGTCGGTGGTGAAGCCCGGATCCGCCGCGGTGGCCCGGTCGAGGAAGAGCAGCTCGGCGTGGGAAGTGAGCGGCACCGGAGCCACCGTGGCCGACGTCAGGGGGAAGGGCAACAGGGAGAGGCAGCGTTCGCCGGGCACGCCGAGGCGTTCCCTGCTGGTGGCCAGAATCCGGACGCGGGGGCAGCGGCTGAGCGTCTGCTTGGCGAACCGGGCGACGGCGTCGATCACATGCTCGCAGTTGTCGAGGATCAACAGCGCCTCGCCCTCACCGAGCCGTTCGGCGATGGCCTCGTGCAGGTGCAGGTCCGGACGTTCAGTGACGCCCAGTGCGGCGGCCACCGCCTGGGCGACGTACGCCTCGCTCACGGGCACCAGGTCGACGAACACCCCTCCCGAAGAGAAGGAGCCCTGCGCGGCACCGGCCACCTCGATCGCCAGCCGCGTCTTGCCGACGCCGCCCGGACCCACCAGCGTCACCAACCGGGCGACCCTCAGCGCCTCCAGCAGCCGCTCGCGCTCGGCGCCGCGGCCGATGAACGTGGTCAGCGGCACCGGCAGGCCGGCGATGCCGCGAGACTCGCCCGATCCCCGCCTGGCCAGCCGGGAGTCCGGTAGTTGATCAGCGTTGCGCGGACGCTCGTTCGCCGCGGTCGGCCGCGTCTCGTGCGGCGCGTTCGGTCGCGAGGACGTCGAGGTGGACCATCGCTCGACAGCCGGCCCGCAAGGCGTCGTATCCCTCGTCGCGTAGGGCCCGAAGCGCCGGGTCGACCATGGCGCGGGAGGCCGACTCGGGTGGGCTACGCCCGCTGCAGCACTGCCCAGCAGGAGTTGCAGAGCCAGCTAGACGCCCTGCGCGCGGCGGCGTGCGACCCGGTCTTATCGGAGAAGATCAGCAGCCGAATCAAGGTACGGCCGGAGTTCGTCAAGGCGATGGACTACGTTCTCACCATCAAAACGGCGGTCCCGCACCAGCGGGTGATCTTTGTCGTCCATGAGATGAAGCGCCTGGGACGCGGTGCCGCCGAATTGCTCACCATCGCCGAGGACCTTCGCCGGGCCGATATTGAGCTCGAATTGCTCACGGGTCCGCTACGGGGCATTTACCACCCCAGCGGGCACGGCACGGCGTTGTTCGCGTTCTTCGCCGGGATGGCCGGGTCCGAACGCGAGTACGTGCGCGAGAAGTTCCTGGAGGGTCAGGCCTCGGCTCGCCAAGATCACTCCCGGACAGCACACTGTCCCCGGACTACGGCGCAGCGAGGTCGCCGCACTGGCCGGGATGAGCGTGGAGTACTACGGCGGCTGGGCACTGAGTGGCAGTCTGCTCACCGACGCCGACCGAATCCTGGCCCTCCTCGCCCACGGACAGGACGCCCCTCCGGCGAAGGCCACGTGAGACACCAGCCGGCATGGTCGTTTTCGAGGTGCCGGAGTCGGCGAAGCTGGTCAAACTCCAGTTCGCGCTGAACAGCGGTTTCGCTGATCAAAAGGGCGAATGGACACTCAATTGATGCAGTAGCCGCAGTTCCCACCGCGATACGGCGGTTAGACACCCGGCATCAAGATCTCCCGCACCCAGCGGGCGGCCAACGGAGCGATCGGCCTGCTCGCGCTCAAGATTGCTCATGTAGAGGGCGCACCGCTGCCTGATGAGCTGGGCGGCAGCCTCTTGCCCCGGAACCTCTCGCAAACACATTTCTCACTACCAACCGAAACAAAACATATTCTTTAGGCCCTCAATGAACCTCTGCACGTACTTTGGGCCGCATGGGCTGGATCGAACGCTTGTCAGACTTCTGGTTCGGCAACCGGGGACGCTGTGGCAGGACCGCAGGGTAGCCGCTCGATCCCGGGCGCGGCGGTGGAGTCGTCTCGCCTGGACGATCTGCTGATTGAAGCCGTGTACAGCGCCGGGGCCCATTTCGGCATCGTGTATGTCCTGGACGCAAGCTGTCAGCTCCTGCAGATGGAGACGACGATCGGGCTTCCTGCCGCTATCGCCCGAACCTGGTCCAGGATCAGGACCAACGATTGCGTGCCCGTTGCGGTCTCGGTGCGTGAGCGGCGGCTGACCTGGCTCAGCGACCGGGTGGCCCTGGCCCGCGAGTTCCCGGCGGCGGCACTGTCGCTCCCGTATCACTTCGCGATGGCCGCCTCTCCGGTGTGCTCCGGTGGTGCCATCTGGGGTGGGTTCGTCCTGGGGTGGCCTACGGGAGGCGAGTCCGGGCTCACCCGGTGTCAGCTCGATGTCATCGACGACACCTGCGCCAGAATGGGCGACCTGCTTCGCCGGGCGAGTGAGCGGGGCCGGCCGATCGTCCCCAAGCCCTTGCCCCGGATCTTGGACCCGATCCAGGCTCACCGGCCGGGGCCGTACGCCGGGCTGACAGCACTGGCGTGTCTCAACTGCTTGCCCGAGGGCTACTGTCACCTGGACACGCACGCGCGCGTGACCCTCATCACGGCGCCGGCCGCGGAGTTGCTGGCTGCGAAGGCGTCCGAGATGGTCGGCCAACGCCTGGGCACGGCGCTGCCGTGGCTGGACGATCCCCTCTATGAAGACCGCTGCCGGACCGCGATCGTCAGCCACCGGGCCACCCAGTTCGCCGCCCGCCGCCCCGACGGGCGGCGGCTGTTGTTCCAGTGCTATCCGAGCCTGCCCGGTATCACCATGCGGATCACGCCCATCACCACGTCCGAGGCTCCCGTCGAGGATGCCGACCGGCGTCCGCGGGTGATCGGGCTACACGGCATGTTGCATCTGGCGGTCTCCCTGGCACGGGCGATGACCGCGCAGGATGTGGTGGACCTGGTGGCCGACCACGTCATGCCGGTGTGCGGCGCCCAGGCGATGGCCATCCTCACCTGGGACAGCGGCCGCATGCGCGTGGTCGCCTCACGCGGCTACAGCCGCCAGGGCCTGGAGGGGTTCAACGGCCGTCCGGTGGTTCATCCGGTCCGCTGGGCGCGCGGTTATGACGAGGGCAGAGCGGCGTTCTACGCCACCTGGGAGGAGTTCCGCCAGACCTACCCCGACGCCATCCGCATCGACGACATGGGCGCTTGGGCGCTGCTGCCACTGGTCGCTCACGGGCGGTCCATCGGCACCTGCGTTATCGCCTACGACCGTCCCCATCAGTTCAGCGACAGCGAGCAGGCCACGTTGACCGCGCTCGGCGGGCTGATCACCCAGGCGTTCGAACGTGCCTGGCTCTACGACAACAAGCACCAGTTCGCCCAGTGCCTGCAGGCGAGCCTGCTGCCGCACGCGTTGCCCCGGATCCCCGGCCTGGACGTGGCCGCCCGGTATGTGGCCGCCACCCCGGGCATGGATATCGGTGGCGACTTCTACGACCTGATCCGCCTCAGCGACAGTATGGCCGCGGCCGTCATCGGCGACGTACAAGGCCACGACATGACCGCCGCCGCACTCATGGGCCAGGTCCGCACCGCCATCCGCGCCCACGCCACCGCCGGCGCCGCCCCGGGCGAGGTGCTCGCGCACACCAACCGGCTGCTCACTGAGCTGGCCACCGACCGCTTCACCAGCTGCCTGTACGTCAGCTTCGACCCGCGCCGGCGGACCGTCGGCCTGGCCAGCGCGGGGCACCCGCCGCCGGTGCTCGGCCTGCTCGGCGCCCCGGCCGAGGTCATCGACACCTCCCCCGGCCTGCTCCTCGGCATCGACCCCGACGCCGAATACGTCACCACGGACGTGAACATGCCACCCGGCGCGGTCATGGCCCTCTACACCGACGGCCTCATCGAACAGCCCGGCCGCGACATCGGCGAGTCCATCGCCCAACTAGCTGCCCGTTTCACCCCCGCGCCCGGCCAGGCCCTGGATGACCTGGCGGAGTTGCTCATCGGTCCGATCACGAACGAGCAGCGTATCGACGACACCGCCCTTCTCCTCCTGCGGAACACCCCGGCCCCCCGATGACCGCCGGCGGGGGTATCTCTCTAGGGTGTGAAAACGATCATCGCGACTCCACCGAAGCCCCCGAGGGATCCTCACAGAAACCGACTGGTCCCAAAAGCCGCCCACAGCCGCCATGCTGAGCTGTAAGTTCCGGTGCTTTGCGGCCGAGAAAGTCCGACGCTATCCGGCTGGGCCGCCGGTGCCCATGAGCTTTGCCGCGGCGCCTCAGTCGTCGACTGGAGCTGAGGATTCTGATCACCGGTGGAGACGTGGGGCGCGGGCCCCACGCGTTCGCCTGGTCATCGAGAAAACGAAACCTGGCGCCGCGGACAGCCCGTCGGTCTCGGCGATGGCGATCGGCCCGGCTCGCGTCATGTACGCGAACGGGTGATCCGGACTCCCTGGGCGGGGATGCCGCGCAAACATATCTCTGGCCGAGGAGCATGCCGCCGACATGGGGTCAGGACCGGCATCGTGGAGTGATTTCTCCGGCGTTATCGCCTCGGAGGTCTCGGCCTCGTCCGGCGCGGCCGTCCCTCGTTGGGTGTGGAACTGAATGGAACGCCCTTGGAGTGAGCACGACGACCCGCTCGTGCCGATGACCGGCCCGGGACCGAGGGCCGACTCCACAGAATCGAGGAAGATCCATGATGACCCGGATTTCGCGTCGTCGCAAAATGGTCGCCGCGGTGGCCGCCTGCGGTGTGACCGCGGCAATCACAGCGTTCGCGCTGGCCCAGCCGGCCTCCGCCCTTCCCTTCAGCCAGGCGATGTGCGATCCCCGCGGTTTTCCGCTCACCGCGAGTTCGGCCGTGTACGTGGGGCTCCTCGATAATCCGGTCTTCGTCGACGTTCCGGCGGCGACGACGGTGAAGGTGGAGGTCACTGCGGACGTTTCCGTCCAGGCGGGCTCCGAGCTGCGGCTCACCTACAGCCTGAACGACTCCCTCAAGCAGGAAGGGACTTTCGGACCCGCCAACTTCGCCAATCACCAGGAGTTCGCCGAGACTCGGTCGACCTTCGCCCTGATCCCCGTGGGTCCTGGAAGGACCAACATCAGGCCGGTGATCAGGCTCAACGGTCCCGCTGGCAAGACGGGCGTGGTGCTGCACCGCTGTGTTTCGGTGGAGGCCTCGACCAGCTGAGCGCCGGTCCCCGCCCGATTACGGCGAACCCGCCGAGGGTGAGGCCGGGGGCTGTCCTATGCCTTGGTCTGCGAGTTAGGAGATCGGGCCGCTGGCTGGCTGTCGTCGCGCTCCGATTGTCCCGGCTTCGTACGGTGGCGGAGGTGAAGGTCTGCCGGACCGCGTGGTGGAACAGGCTGATGAACCGGGACAGTTCACCGGTGGTGATGGCGTGCCAGCTATCGGCGAAACTCGTCAGGCCGAGGTGCTCTCCAGTCGCGTCATCGTCAGTGGCGCCCCTCTGCCCAGGGCCATGGCGGTCGACGGATGTCGCAACATAGCGCGGCGTACGACGGCGTCGGTGGTCATCAGGAAGGCGAGGTGCCGAATCGCGTGGCTGACCACCTTTGCCACCTCGATCCGCGAGGGGGGTGGGTGCGGCCGAATCCACGTCCGCGTCGAATTGCACCACCAAGCCGCGGCCTCGGTCCGAGGGTCGGCCAACCGGCTCGCCGCAGCCGACGATCTGGACGTTACCGTGGTCGAGTGAGCATCCACGACCGCAACCACGATTACGGATATCTTTCACCACGGTCAAAGAAAAGGGCTGCGGGCGCTGATTCCACTTTCTTTTCACCAATTATGAAGTACGCACTCATACGCTGCGGACGTGAGTGACGAGGCGCGTCGACGCGCTCGGCGGCATCATCACCGAACCCGCCTGGCGCGCCAAGCCCAGCTGGTACCTGGTCGCGACCGAGGACCGGATGATCCCGCCATCAGCTCAGCGGGCCATGTCCGAGTGCGGGCGCCACCGTGGTGGAAGCCGTCGGCAGCCATGCCATCTACATCTCCCATCCGGAGGCCGTCGCCGCACCGATCAGGAAGACTGCTGCCGGCGGCTGAGCGAACGGCCCGCAGATCCGGTGGACACCCCCGCCCGTGTCCACCAGCACGTCGGGACGGCCAGGCCCAGAAGGAACCGCCTTGGCTCAGGAGATCCGCGATGAGTTTTGCGGCGTCCGGCGGTCGTACTGTCGAACCCGGCACCGAGAAGGACTTCTGATGCGCAGCGTGACCTATTCGATGGGCGTCTCACTTGACGGCTACATCGTCGGGCCGGACGGCGGCTTCAACTGGACGGCGCCCGACGAGGAGGTCTTTCGCTCCTGGATCGACGAGATACGAGAGGTCGGCGTCCACCTGTTGGGACGACGGCTGTACGAGACGATGCTGTACTGGGAGACCGCCGACCAGGATCCATCACTCGACGACTCGATGCTCGAGTGGACCGCGCTCTGGAAACCGCTCCCCAAGGTGGTGTTCTCCACCACGCTGTCGGCGGTGCAGGGCAACGCCCGCCTGGCCTCCGGCGGCCTGGCGGAGGAGATCGAGCGGTTGCGCGCCGAGCCGGGAAAGGGTGACATCGCGATCGGCGGCGCGACTCTCGCCGCCGAGGCGGCCGCGTCGGGTCTGATCGACGAGTACCGGGCCAGGGTCTACCCGGTGCTGGTCGGCGGTGGCATTCCGTTCTTTCCCCAGCGCGAGCGCCGGGTGGATCTCGAACTCGTCGAGACCCGCACCTTCAGCTCGAAAGTCATCTACCTCCGCTACCGCGTGGCGCGCCAGGGGCGTGGCTGAGCGAACGATCCCGGCTCGGTCTCCGCGAGGATGCCCTGGTTGACCAGGCGTTTGAGCATGGCGCGGATGTTCTCGGTGTTCTTGCGCACGATGGCAGGTCCAGCGCTCGCAGCGGGCGGCCGAGATCGGCGAGGGAAGCAGGGGCTTACGGGTGATCCGCAGATCCTCGCGTCGATGCCGGCACCCGGTCAGAGCGCGCACGGCAGGACGGGGCGGCCGCGTACGCCGGGGTCGGCCGCGAAGAGTGCGCCCGCGTCCGGTTGTTCCGTCCGGTCGACGTCGAGGGCCGAGGTGGTGATGAACAGCCGATCGAGGTTCTCGCCGCCGAAGGTGACCGCGGTGACCTTGCGCACCGGAAGCCGGATGACGGCGTCGAGACCGCCCTCCGGGCTGTAGCGGTGCACCGCGGCGCCTCTCCACAGAGCCACCCACACGCCGCCCTCGGCATCGACCGTGAGCCCGTCGGGAGCGCCGTCGGCCGGGTCCACGGACACGAACGGCCGCCGCCCGGTCAGCCCATGCTCGCGGTCGTAGTCCAGGACGTCGATCCGGCGGGTGGTCGTGTCGGCGTAGTAGGCGAGGTCACCGCCGGGGCTGAAGTCCAGGCCGTTGGAGATCGTGACCTCCGGCAGCACCACGCGCAGCCCGCCGCCGGGCTCGGCCACGTACAGCGAGCCGCGGCCGGGGGTTTCGTCGTAGGCCATGCTGCCGATGTAGAAGCGGCCGTCGGGGTCGCAGCCGCCGTCGTTCATCCGTACCGACGGATCGCTCCACGCCTCGCCCAGCGAGCGCAGCGGGGCGTCCAGCTCGTCGGAGTCGGACAGCAGCAGCTCCCGCTCGGCCGCGACCACGTAGCCTTCGCACACGTAATCCCCGGACACGGAGCCCGCGGCGCGCGGGCGGATGGCCGCCGCGACCGCGCCGACGTGGCGGCGGCGGACCGTGCCGTCCGGGTCGAGCGCCAGCACGTCACCGGCCAGCATGTCGACGAACCGGAGCCCGCCCCAGCTTTCGCACCATACGGGGCCCTCCCCGTGCTCGGCGACGGGTGCGGTCACGGTGTACGCGGCGATGGTCATGCCGTTCTCCTCACTGGGCTCGGACCTCCCCATTGTCGATCACGAGCGGCTGACCCCCGGGTAGGTCCACCGGTGTCCCGTCGGCAGGTTCACCACCTCGGGCCCCTCCTCGCGGGCGTCCGCCAGGGACTTGGCCTCGATTCCGGTGCCGTTGCGGCGGATGACGCGGGCGAGCAGGTCGTCGTCGCCGTGGGCGTCGTGCACGGGGACGAGCACGCGGGCGCCCAGGGCGCTGCTCCCGGCGACGGCCTGCTCGGGACCCATGACGATCGGCGGCCCGGCGAACACCCGCAGCCCGTTGACCGGCAGCAGCGCCAGGTCGACCGGCGGGTGTTCGGCGCGGTACCGCTCCAGGAGCGACACGTCGCGGATTTCGCCGCCGAAGAAGACCCGGATCCCGCCGGCGCTGAGCACGTACGCGTTGTGGCGCCACAGGAGGGTGCGCCCCGCGGGGGTCGCCTCGATCGAGAGCTCCTGGGTGGGGTGGCCGGTCTGTCCCCATTCGAGGTGTTCCACCCGACGGAAGCCGAGGTCCCGCGCCTGGCGGGCCATCCGGGGGCTGCTCACGAAGACGGGGGTGGCGTCCTTGCGGGGGAACGTCCGCAGCGCGCGCAGGTCCCAGTGGTTGGGGTAGGAGTGGCTGGCGACGATGGCATCCAGCCGGGGCAGCTCGCCGACGGTCATGCCGAGCGGTTCGCCCCGGTGCAGATGCCAGCGTTCGGTGAAGAACGGGTCGGTGAGTACGGCATGGCCGTTGATCTCCAGGAGTACGCACGAGTTGGCCACGCGTGTCACGGCCAGGGTGGCTTGGTTGCTCATGCGGCCACGATGAAGGTTAATGTGCGCATGAAGTCAAGCATGACCATCGGCGAGCTGGCCGCCCGGTTCGAGCTGCCCACGCACGTCCTGCGGCACTGGGAGAGCGCCGGGCTGCTGGCTCCGGCCAGGCATGAGAACGGCCACCGCCGCTATGGCCCGGCCGACCTGCGGCGGGTGGCCATGATCTTGATGGGCAAGGAGGCCGGACTGGGGCTCCGCGCGTTGCGCGAGGTGCTCGCCGGGCCCGATCCGATGAACCATGCCGACCTCCTCAGGGAACATGTGGCCGTGCTCGAGCAGCGCATCGCGCGGGCGCGGGCGGCGAAGGAGCTGGTCGAGCACGCGCTGGAGTGCCCGCTGAGCTTCGACGAATGCCCGCACGCCCGCGAGCAGATCGAGTCCCGCATCCCGTAACCCGCTACGAGACGGCTGCCAGCTCCAGGCAGAAACATCGCCCGACGCCATCAGAACCGCATGGTCAATCCCGGCAGGTGTCGAGCATCTCGATCAGCGCGGCCTTCTCCTCCTTCGTGATGCGCAGGGTGTAGTGGTGCTTGACGGTGATCCACGAGCGGGCGTACGTGCACCAGTAGCCGGTGACCGGCGGCCGCCAGGTGACCGGGGTCCGGCCGCCCTTGGCGATGTTGGTGGTGGCGCTGACGGTGATCAGTTCGGGGCGGATCAGGTCGTTGGCGAAGGCCTGGCGGCGGGCGTCGCTCCAGGTGTTCGCCCCCGAACGCCAGGCGTTGGCCAGGGGGACGAGGTGGTCGACGTCGATCTGGGCCTCGCTGGTGAGCATCTTGCCGTCGTACTGGCTGTACCAGGTGCCGGCGACGACCCGGCAGGACGCGTCCCGCTCGACGGCCTCGCCATCACGCTTCAGGACGATCTCTCGAGTGTCGCACATGCCCCACTTCGGGGCCCATTCGGGCATGAAGCGGTCGTGGCTGTAGCCGTCGAGCGTGCCCCGCTCGGCGACGGTCAGCCAGTCGAGTGCCGTACGGGCGCCGTCTTCCGACATCGGGTGGGGCAGCGCGCTCGCGGAGGCGCTGAACGACGGGACAAGCAGGAGAAGCGTGAGAAGTGGGACCACGAACCGCCCTGAGAAGATGGTCATGGATCAGCAGTAACAGCCATCGCCGATCATGTCACGAGAAGTAATTGAGATGGCACCGAAAGTGACTCCATCAAGTGATTGACGGAGCGGCTCAGCCGAACTAGGTTCGCTCACATGACAGAGAACGGCCAGGTCGCCGTGATCTTGAAGGTCGCGACGCAGCTCTTCGCGGCGCTCGGTTACGACGGCACCTCCACCAGGCAGATCGCCGACGCGGCAGGCCTGAACATCGCCACGGTCAACTACCACGTGGGCGGCAAGCGGGAGCTCTACCTCGCCGTGATGGAGCGCGCCCACCAGGCCGAACGCGCGGCCCTGGAAGGGGCGCTGGCCCGCCTGCCGGGCGACGACCCGGTCACCGGGATCCACCGGCTGCTCGACGACTACGTCGACTTCTGCGTGTGTCATCCCGAGGTGCCGGCGCTGTGGATGCACCGCTGGCTCTCCGACGCCAGCGACCTCACCGAGCTGGAGCGCCAGTACGTCCAGCCACTGGTGGCCATGGTGACCGATGCTCTGCGTCCCGCGGTCGCGGCCGGGGTGATCGACGACGCGATCGACCTGGAGTACACCATGTGGTCGGTCATCTGGTGCGTGCACGGGTTCGCCAAGGGCGGCGTGCTGGACGAGGAGGGCCACCGCAGGGGCGGCAGCGACCAGGTGGCGCTGCGGCGCTTCCGCGCCCACCTGCACCTGACCCTGCACCGCGCGCTCGCGTTCCCCGGCGACGTCCCGTGACCACCGCGCCGGCGGGTGAGCGGCTCGCCCGGAGCCGGTTACTCGGCTACGGCGCGGGCTCCGTGGGCACCGGGGTGTTCTCGGCCGTTCCCGGGCTGCTGCTGCTCTACTACCTGACCGACACGCTGGGCGTGCCGGCCGCCGCCGCGGGTGCCGTGCTGGTCGCGCCGAAGATCTGGGACGTGCTGCTCAATCCGCTCGTCGGCGCCGCCAGTGACCGCGAGGCCGTGCGGACCGGCCGGCGGACGCGGCTGCTGCTGACGGGGGCGGCCGCGCTGCCCGTGGCGTTCGCGTCGATGTTCGCCGTACCGGACGCCGCGCCCGGCGCGCTCTGGGCGGGGGCGGCGTTCCTGGTGGCCGCGACCGCGTTCGCCTGCTTCCAGGTGCCGTACGTGGCGCTGCCCGCCGAGATGTCGGCGAGCCGGGCCGAGCGGACCAGGGTCATGTCGTGGCGGGTCGTCTGCCTGACCGTCGGCATCCTGGTCGCGGGCGGGCTGGCCCCCGCCGTGGTGGACCTGGCCGGTGGCGGCCGGCCCGGCTACGCGGTCATGGGCGTCACGATCGGCGCGGTCATGGCCGCCGCGCTGGTCACCGCGGCGCTGGCCACCCGCTGGGTGACCTCGCGGCCGGGTCCACGGCAGCTCGGCCCGGTGGCCGCGTTCCGCATGGCGCGGGGCAACACGCCGTTCTTCGCGCTGCTGGCGGCGTTCGTCACGCAGGCGCTGGGGGTCGCGGTGATGCTGGCGGGCGCGCCGTACGTGGCCTCCTACCGGCTCGGCGACTACGGCCTGACCTCGGTGATGTTCGTCTGCCTTGTCGCCCCGAGCATGCCTGCCGTACCCCTGTGGGCGCGGCTGGCCCGTACCCACGGGCCCGTGCGCTGCTACCTGGCCGCGACGCTGGGCTTCGGGCTCGCGGCGCTGGCGCTCGTCCCGACGATCGCCGGGCGGTCTTTGGTGGCGACGCTGGCGCTGACCGCGCTGGCCGGGGCCTGTTACGCGGGGCTGCAACTGCTGCCGCTGTCGCTGCTGCCCGACACCGTGCACGCCGACACGGCCCGGACCGGGCACGCGCAGGTGGGCGCGTTCACCGGGCTGTGGACGGCGGGCGAGACGGCCGGGCTGGCGCTCGGTCCCGGCCTGTTCGCGCTGGTGCTGGCGGTGTCGGGGTTCGTGTCCGCGCCGGTCGAGGCGCCGGTCGCGCAGCCGCCCGCCGCCCTGACCGGACTGCTGTTGGGCTTCACCGCGCTGCCCGCCGCGCTCATGCTGATCAGTCTGCCGTTCGTCGTCCGGTACGGCAGGGCCGCAATGAATCACGAGGAGCACGCGTGAACCTGCCCGACACCGGGAGGACCACCGAGGATCTGCTGGCCGAGCTGGCCAGGCTCAAGGAGCACGACCTGCCGGTCAGGGGCGGCCAGGTGACCGCCTACGTCTACGACACCGGGCGCGACGAGGTGCACGAGGCGGCGGCCCGCGCCTACGCGGAGATGCTGGAGGTCAACAGCCTCGACCCGACGGCGTTCCCCAGCGTGGTGGAGATGGAGAAGCAGGTCGTCGGCGCCGTCGCCGACCTGCTGGGCGGCGGCCACGGCATCTTCACCAGCGGCGGCACCGAGTCGATCATGCTGGCGGTGAAGGCCGCCCGTGACGCGGCCGGGCGGGCCCGGCCCAATCTGGTGCTTCCCGTCACCGCCCATCCGGCCTTCCACAAGGCGGCGCACTACCTCGGTCTGGAGGTCCGGCCGGTGCCGGTCGATCCGGCCACGTTCAAGGCCGATGCGCGGACCGTGGCGGCGGCCATGGACGATGACACCGTCCTGGTCGTCGCCTCGGCGCCGTCGTACCCGCAGGGCGTGATCGACCCGATCGGGGAGATCGCCGCCGTGGCGGCCGCGGCGGGCGTCTGCTGCCATGTGGACGCGTGCGTGGGCGGGTGGCTGCTGCCGTGGCTGCGGGCGGCGGGCGCGGCGATCCCGGCGTTCGACCTGTCGGTGCCGGGGGTCACGTCGCTCTCGTGTGACCTGCACAAGTTCGGCTACGCGCCGAAGGGCGCCTCGGTCGTGCTGTTCGCCGACCCGGCGATGCGCCGCGGGGCGTACTTCGCCTCGGCCGCCTGGCCCGGCTACACGATCATCAACGCCACCGTGCAGAGCTCCAGGTCGGCGGGGTCGCTCGGCGGCGCGTGGGCCACGCTCCAGGCCCTGGGCCGGGACGGCTACCTGGCGCTGGGCCGGGCCACGCTGGAGGCGACGGCCAGATTACGCGCGGGCATCGCGGCGGTCCCGGGCCTGCGGGTGCTGGGCGACCCGGAGAGCGCGCTGGTGGCGTTCACGTCGTCGGAACTCGACGTGTTCGTCCTGGCCGACGAGGCCCGGCGGCGCGGCTGGTTCCTCCAGCCGCAACTGTCGTACGCGGGCATCCCGGCCAACCTGCACATCACGGTCACCGGGGTGACGCTCTCGGGGATCGAGGCGCTGCTGAAGGTCATCGGAGAGTCGGCGGCGGCCGCGCGGGTGCGCGGCCCCGCCGTACTCCCCGACGGGCTGGTCGACCTGGTCGTGAACCTGGATCTGACGGAACTGGACGACGCGGCCTTCGCCGAGCTGGCCGCGGCGGTCGGGGTGGACCTGCGGCCCGGCGCGGGCCAGCCGGAGATGGCGCTGGTCAACGCGGTCCTCGACGCGTTGCCCGCGGCCACGCGGGAGGCGGTGCTGGTGCGCTTCCTGTCAGTGATCTACAGCTGAAGCGCGGCGAGCGTGCCGTTCCGTGTCGAGCAGCAGGTCCGCCTCCCGTTGCAACGCGTCGCGGTCCCAGGTGACGACCGCTCCGGGGACGGCGTCCGGCAGGACGTCCTCCATGTAGCGCAGCTTGCGCCACCGCAGGCCGTACACCGCCAGTGCGATCTGGGCGACGCCCAGGACGACGATCATGAGCGCCATGCCCCGGCCGGGCCCGGTGCCCAGTACGGCGCCCGCGGTCCCGCTCAGCCAGCCGCCCTCGCGCATCGCCGGTTCGAAGAACGCGTCGGCGAGCCGGCCGGCGCAGAGGTAGCCGAGCGGTTCCGTGAGGTTCGCGATCATGCGGTTGCTGGCCAGGATCCGGCCCTGGAGCTCCATCCCGACCTTCGTCTGGATCATGGTCTGCCAGTGGCCGTTGAGCAGCGCGAGGGAGGCGGCGACGGCGGCCAGTCCCACGGCCAGGAACAGCGCCGAGGGCAGCAGCCCCATCAGGATCATGCCGGCACCCGTCAGCAGGGTGAACCCGACCATCCCCGTCGCCCGCCGCTCGAATCCGCCCCAGAACGCCATGGCCACTCCCCCGGCGATCCCGCCCACGGC
The DNA here is from genome assembly GCF_040648415.1 of Nonomuraea sp. NPDC049141. Lineage (NCBI taxonomy): Bacteria > Bacillati > Actinomycetota > Actinomycetes > Streptosporangiales > Streptosporangiaceae > Nonomuraea > Nonomuraea sp. NPDC049141. Next base: position 99,457 of record NZ_JBEZDR010000031.1, on the reverse strand, counting down.
ACCGACCACGGAGGCGACGGTCAGCGTGGCGGGTGAGGCGAACGACAGCACCAGCGGCGGGGTGAGGGCGATGGCGAAACCGAGCATGAGGTTGAACGCCAGGAAGAAGGCGATCATCGCCACGAAGCTGGGGCGCCGGGCGATGTAGCGGACGCCGTTGGAGATCTCCTTCCAGATCGTCTCCTCCCGCCTGCGGAACAGCGTGTCGGGGAACCGGACGACGAACAGCGTGAGCAGCGAGACGAACACCGTCGCCAGATCCACCACGAGCACGCCGCCGAGCCCGATCAGCACGATCAGCGCGCCGCCGAGCAGCGGTCCCCCGGCCTGGCTCAGCGCGACCAGGGCCTGGGTGACGCCGTTGGTCCGGCCGAGGTACTGCTTGGGGACCAGTTGCGTGGTCGCCGCCAGGTAGGCCGGCTGCTGGAAGGACCCCGCGATCGAGCTGAGACCCGTGGCGATGTAGAGATGCCATACCTCCAGCGACCCCGTGGCGTACATGACCAGGCAGAACCCGGTCCCGCAGACGGCCACCAGATCACCGGCGATCATCACCAGGCGGCGGTTCCATCGGTCCGCCGCCGCGCCCGCGAACGGCAGCACCAGCAGTGCGGGCAGCAGCCCGCAGACCAGGATGACGGAGAACTGCGTCGCGCTGCCCGTCTCCAGATACACCCACACCCCGAGGCCGAACGCCAGGGCCCTGGTGCCGAGCATGGACACGAGCTGGCCGAGCGTGACGAGCAGGAATCCCCACAGACCCGAGGCGGCCGGCGGGACAATCGGTTTCTCCTGTGCGGGCTCCCGCTGTCGCCGCTCGAACCAGCGGGTGAGGATGGCGGCGAGCTCGGCGGCCTGGTGCTTGAGGAAGAAGTGACCGGCGTCCGGGATCACCTCCAGCTCGGTGTCGGCGCAGAGCAGGTCCCACTCGCGGTGCCGTTCCTCGTGGAACTCGGTGAGCCGGTCCCGCTCGCCGACCACGCTCAGCGCGTGCAGCGTGCGGGGACGGTCCTTCGCGTGGCAGTGCTCGGTGTAGAACTGTTCGGCCTGCCGGGAGTCGTGCCGCAGGGCGCGCAGGATGAACGCCTGCTCCTCCGGGTCCAGGCTGTCGGTGAGCCCGCCGATGCCGCGCAGCGTGTCGCGATACAGGCGGTCGGATCGCCAGCGGTCGCTGGGCATGAGCCTGGCCCACAGGTCGAAGAGCCGTCCCGGCAGGCGCGGCGCCGGGAACGCGCCCCCGAACACCACGCCGACGACGTCCCCGCCCCCGGCCTCCACACGCTGGGCGATGTCGAAGGCCAGCGCGGCGCCGAGGCAGTGGCCGTACACGATGACGGGGCCCTGGACGGTCGCGCGGATCTCGGCCACGCACCGGGCCGCCAGCGTGTCGAGCGGCTCCATCGGGGCCGACGGGTCGCCGAAGTCGTGTCCCGGCAGGTCGACGGCGAGCAGCGGGAACTCGGGCGGCAGGGCGCGGGCGAGTTCGCCGTAGGCGGCCGCGTTCCCGCCGCCGAAGGGCACCGCGACCACGGTGGCCGCCGTTGCCCTCGCCTGGGTCGCCGGCGCGCCTGGCAGCCGTACGAGGAGTCCGCCTCCGGGGTCGCTGCCTTTGAGCAGGTCGGCCAGCTCGCGGATGGTCGGGTGCTGGAAGATCGCCGCGACCCGCAGCCCGTCCCCGATCTGCCGGGCCAGCCGCATGGCCGAGAAGGAGTCGCCGCCGAGCGCGAAGAAGTCGTCGTCGATCCCCACCTCCGCCAGCCCGAGCACCTCGCGCCAGATCCCGGCGAGGCGCTCGTCGGCCCCGTCGCGCGGAGGCGCCGACGGCCGGTCGCCCGCGATGCCGGGTCCCGGCTCGGGGAGCGCGCGCCAGTCGAGCTTGCCGTTCGGGGTGATCGGCAGCCGGTCCATCTCCACGAAGGCCGCGGGCACCATGTACGGCGGCAGCTTCGCGCGGGCGTACTCGTGCGGCGCCGGGCCTTCCCCGCGGGCGTACTCGTGTGGCCGCGCGCCGTCCCCGCGCATGACGTAGTACGCCACCAGCCGGGCCCGCCCCTCCTCGTCGTGCCGGACCACGACGGCGGCGTCACCGATGCCCGGATGCCCTCGCAGCACGGCCTCGACGTAACCCGGCTCGACCCGGTACCCGCGGATCTTCACCTGCCGGTCCAGCCGCCCGAGGAACTCGAACACCCCGCCGGGCAGCAGCCGCCCCCGATCACCCGACCGGTACGCCAGGGCACCCGCGTCGAACGGATCCCGGATGAACCCGTCCCCCTCGGACAGGTACCCGCGGGCGACGCCCGCGCCGCTGATCAGCAGCTCCCCCGCCGCCCCCACGGGCACCGGGCGCAGCCGCGCGTCCACCACGCGCACCCGCACGTTGTCGAGCGGACTCCCCAGAGGGACGACCGGCCCGCCACGATGGCCGCGCCCGGCAGCCGGAACGCGGTGGGCGAGCACCGCGACCGTGGTCTCCGATGGCCCGTAGTTGTTCCAGATCGAACACTCCGGCCGGACCTCGCGGACGGCGTCCACGAGCTCCCACGGGCACGCCTCCCCCGCGAGGACGAGGTAGCGCGCCGGGACGACCGCCGCCAGCAGCCCCGCGTCGCGGACGGCCTGGAGGTGGCTCGGCACGAGCTTCATGAAGTCGATCGGGTGCCGCCGGAAATAGCCGGCCAGCTGCTCGGGATCGACCGCCCACTCGTACGGCACCACGTGCACGGTCCCGCCGGTGGCCAGCGCCCCGTACAGGTTCGTCAGCCCGAGGTCGGCGGCGAGCGTGGACACGAGCGCGAAGTGCAGCTTCTCCGGCACGTCGAGGCGGGTGAGGATCGCGGTGAGGTAGTTGGTGAAGCTGCCGTGCTCGACCACGACCCCCTTCGGCCGCCCGGTGGATCCCGAGGTGAACACCACGTACATGGCCTCATCCCGGGCGATCGGCCGCCCCAGGTCCACCCCGGGATAACCGGCCAGGATCGCGCCGATCTCCTCCAGCACCATGACCCGGACCGGTCTCGTCTGGATAGGCGCGTGGTCGACTTCGGCGTGAGTCAGCAGCACCTTCGCGCGTGACTCGGCGAGGACCGCCGTGAGATGGCTCGCGGGCGCCGCCGGGTCGAGCGGCACGTACGCCGCCCCCGCCTTCTGCGCGGCCAGCATCGCGACGACATGGTCCACGGAGCGCTCGAACAGCAGGGCCACCAGGTCACCGGGCTGTACGCCCTCGGCCACCAGGTGCCTGGCCAGCCGGTTCGCCCGTTCGTTCAGCTCGCCGTAGCCGGCCACGTCGTCGCGGCACCGGACCGCGTCCCGTCCGGGCTCGAGCGCCGCGTACGCCTCGAACCGGGCCAGCAGGGTCGCGGCCTCGTCGAAGTGCGGCAGTACGGCCGGCGCCGGCCGTACCGTATCCAAGTCGTCGGCTGGGACGGCGGGCAGCGCGCCCGGCCGTACCAGCTCCAGATCGACGGCCGGGACGGCGGGCAGTGCGGCCAACGGCGCGTCCAGCCCGGTCAGGGGCGGACCGGTGAGCAGGGCGTCGACGACCTCGGCGAAGTGGCCGCCGAGACGCTCCACCAGCTCGTGCGACAGCAGCTCCGCCGCGTACGTCAGCGTGACCCGCAGCTCCCCCTCCGTCTCGACCACGGCGCAGGACAGGTCGAACCGGGCCCGCGCGTTCCCCGCCCGCAACGAGGTCACCTTGAGGCCGGGCAGGTTCTCACCGAGGTCGGTCGCGGTGTGGTAGTTGAACATCACTTGGACGAGCTGACCCGCGCCGAGGTCCCGCTCGGGCGCCAGCTCCGCCACCAGCCGCTCGAACGGCAGCTCCTGATGGTCGTAGGCGTCCAGCGCCCGCTCACCGACCCGCCGCACGAGATCGCGGCAGGTCGGCGCCGGGCCCAGGTCGAGCCGGAGCGGCAGGGTGTTGATGAAGCAGCCCACCAGGTCCTCGGCCTCGGGGCGGTCCCGGCCGGAGACGGGCACGCCGACCACGACGTCCTCCGTGGCGCAGTGCCGGTGCAGGACGTACCCGAAGGCGGTCAGCAGGAGCACGAACGGCGTCACGGACGCTTCCCGCGCCACCTCGCGCAGGCGGCGGCAGGTCCGGCGGTCGAGCGTGAGGTCGAGCTCGGCGCCCCGGTCGGAGCGGATCGCGGGGCGTGGCCGGTCCAGCGGGAGTTCCAGGATGGGCGGCATGTCGGCCAACCGCTCACGCCAGTGGTGGAGGTGGTCGCGTACGACGTCGTCGGTCAGGCGTTCGCGCTGCCAGGCGGCCACGTCGGCGTACTGGACCGGAAGCGGGGCGAGCTCGTGGCCGGCGTAGGCGTCGAAGAGATCGCGGACGAGTCGCCGCGACGACCACGCGTCGGTCGCGATGTGGTGCGTGACGAGCAGCAACGCGTGATCGTCGGCGGCCAGCCGGACGAGCGTGGCCCGCAGCGGGAACTCGCTGTCAAGACGAAAGGGGCACTCCGCCTGCGCGGCGAACACCTCCCGCACGGCGCCGGGCAACTCGGCCCGGCCCCCGTCGTACGGCTCCACCCGTCCCCCGTCAGACGGCTCCACCCGAGCCGCGTCGGACGGCTCCGCCTGGGCCGCGTAGGACGGCCCCGCCTGGGCCGCGTCAGGCCGGTCGGCGGCTGTCAGGTCGATGACGTCGAGGGACGGGCCGTGGCCGGGTGGGGCCAGGACCAGTTCGGGTTCCGCGCCGGCGGATGAGCAGGTGGTGCGCAGGACCTCGTGACGGTCCACCACGGTCGCCAGGGCTTCGCGCAGGGCCCCGGCATCCAGCGGACCGGTCAGCCGCATGGCCTGGACGACGTTGTAGGCGGGGCTGGCCGGGTCAAGGTTCTGCAGGAAGTACAGGCGCCGCTGCGCGAACGACATGGGCAACCGGCCGGTGGTCCGGTCCAGGCGCGGGATGGGGGCGGGCACGGCGGCGGTACGAGAGGCCGCCAGACGGCTCAGCCTGGCCCGCTGTTCGGGTGAGAGGCGTGAGAGCCGTTCGGCCAGCGCGGCGGGCGTCATGCCGCACCCCTCTCGCATCCGTCGGTCAGGCTTCCCCGCCTATCCGGCATACCGGACACGTCCTGCTCACTCACGTCGGAGACGTCCTGAACGACCGCACCGCAACGACCCTGCCGGGCCGCGCCGGAGACGTTCTGCCCGACCACGCCAGAGAAGTCCCGCCCGGCCGCGCCGGAGGGGGCGTCCATGACGGCGTCCGAGGCGTCCTGCTCGACGGTCTCCAGCATGGCCAGCAGCTCGTCGGCGTCCATCGCCAGCAGCCGTCGGTCGGCTATCTCCCGGGCGATGGCGGTGACGGTGACCGCCGCGAAGATGTCGCGCACCGACAGCGTGACGCCGAGGTCGCGCCGGATGCGGGAGACGAGCTGCATCGCCGAGATGGAGTCGCCGCCGAGCGCGAAGAAGTCGTCCCCTGCGGAGACCCCGCTGGTCTCGAACAGCTCGGCCCACCGATCGGCCAGCCACCGCTCCACGTCACCATCCGGCGCGACGTGCGCTCCGACCTCCACAGACCTCCCCCGGATCGCAGCGGGTTCCGAGTCCTCTGAACTCCCCCGCGCAGTGACAGATCGCGGGTCCGGGAGGCTCTCCGCCTCTACGGGCCGCTGGTCCCATGGGCCCTCCGTCTCAACAGACCACCAGGCCTGCGGGCCCTCCGTCTCAACAGACCGCCGGTCCTGCGGGCTCTCCGTCCTGACAGACCGCCAGGCCCGCGGGCCCTCCGCCCCAACAGACCGCCGGTCCTGCGCCCCAGCAGACCGCTGGTGCTGCGGGCTCTCCGCTGTGACGGGTCGCCGGTCGGGGTCCGGCGCCGTGATGGGTCGCGTGGCCGGCTCCGTCGTGGGGGTTCCCGGGGACGCGCCCGGCTGGGCGAGCAGGCGCAGGGCCGTACGGTCGATCTTGCCGTTGGGGAGGGACGGGAGCTCGGCCAGTTCGACCAGCGCGGTGGGGATCATGGCCACGGGAAGTGTCGTGGTCAGGTCGCGCCGCAACGCGAGCAGGTCGAGGGCCCGGCCCTTCGCGGGGACGATGTACGCCGTCAGGCGGGCCCGCCCGGCCGACCGCTCCGCCGTCACGTGGACGTCGTTGACCGGGCCGCAGGCGCGGATCGCGGCGGCCACCTCGGCGGGGTGGATCCGTACACCGTTGACCTTCAGCTCGTCGTCGGCCCGGCCGAGGACGACGAGTTCCCCGCCGTCGGACACGCGGCCGAGATCACCTGTGCGGTAGGCGGTGACGCCGCCGAGGTCGGCGAAGCGGGCCGCCGTCTCCTCAGGCATCCCCACGTAGCCGTGACCGGTGTGCGGGCTCACCAGGACGACCTCGCCCTCGGCTGCCGGGTTCCGCAGCGCCGCACGGACGAGAGCGGCGTCGAACGGCCCGGCCGGGTCGATGAGGCAGAAGCGCGTCTGGGGGACGGGCCCGCCCGCCGGGAGAGCGCCTGTGAACCGCTCGGAGACGGGCAGCCGCTTCCAGATCTTGGGCAGCGTGGTCTCGGTGGTGCCGTACAGGTTGATGCGGGTGCGGGTGCCGGGGAACACGAGCTGCCACTCCTCCAGCAGGGACGCCTCCAGCGGCTCCCCGGCGAAGAACACCGTCCGCATGGACTCGCACCGGGTACGGCAGTGCCGAAGCCAGCCGCGGGCCACCGACGGCACCACGTTGACGACGCTGACGCGGGAGTGCCGCAGCCAGGCCACGGTCGCCTCCGGCGAGTCGGCCTCGCGCAGGGCCGGGATGACCAGCGTCGCGCCGGCCCACAGCGGCAGGAAGACGTCGCGGACCGCCACGTCGAAGCTCAGCGCGGTCAGGAACGCGACCCGGTCCCCCGGCTCGACGCCGAACTCGGCGCACTGCCAGGCGAGGAACGAGGTCAGCGCGGCGGCTGAGCCCAGCACCGGCTTCGGCCGCCCGGTGGAGCCGGAGGTGAAGAACACGTACGCCCCATCGGCGACCGCGGTCGTGCCGGGCTCGCCGAGGCCGGACGGCCCCGCCGCACCACGAGACACCACCCCGGAGATCGCCGCCCCGTCAGGCAGCACGACACCGGACGGCTCCGCCGCGTCACGAGACACCAACCCAGGCATCGTCGCCCCGTCACGTGACATCACACCGAGGATCGCCGCTCCGTCACGCAGTACGACGCCGGGTCTGATCAGGCCGAGCAGGGTCTCCTTGCGGCGGGCGGGCAGGTCCGGGTCGAGGGGGACGGGGACGCCGTCGAGCGCCAGGACCGCCAGGAAGTCCACCACGAACTCGATGGACCTGCGCCGTTCGATCACCGTGAACCTGCCCGGCCCCACCGAACCGGACAGCGTTCCGACTCGTTCGTCCATTTTCCCGGCGAGGGCCGCGTAGGTGAGTGATCGCGTGCCGCATTCCAGTGCGACCTGCGTGGGCCTGGTTATCGCGTGCAGGTATATCCGATCGACAAGCCGGCGCTTCTCGATCGAGGGCGTGTATGCCCTGGTGTGCTCCTTCACCGCTCTCCTCAGGTGTCACGAGATACCTGGCCGCGCCATCGCGACCTCACCTGACAAGGCGTTCCAGGGTGTTCCAAGGCGGAGAGGGTCTGTCATACCAGGGGAGGACGAAGAACATACCGGGGGTGGATGTCCGCCGACGGCATTCGCGAGACGGTAGGGCCATGATTCGACTAGCCCGGACTGCCGCCGCGTTCGCCGTGGTCGCCCTGCTCGCCTCGTGTGGGACGGCCACGACGGCCACCCCGGCGACCCACACGAGTCACGCCGGTGGCCACGCGGCCAAGGCCACACCGGTGGCCGCCCCGTTACGGGCCGGCGAGCGGTTCGAATCCCTGACCATGGCCGAGGCCTACACGCCGAGCGGCCCCAACGGCGGCACCGACGACTACCGATGCTTCGTGATCGACCCCAAGCTGACCAGCCAGGCGTTCCTGACCGGGGCCCAGTTCCAGCCGCAGAATGCCGACATCGTGCACCACGCGATCTTCTTCAGGCTCGGACCCAAGCAGGTCGCGCAGGCGAAGGCGCTCGATGACAGCACTCCCGGCCAGGGCTGGACGTGCTTCGGCGACTCGGGCGTGGACGAAGCCTCCTGGGTGGCGCACTGGGCGCCGGGCACCAACGAGACGCTGCTGAATCCGCGCTACGGCTACGCGCTGCCGCCCGGCAGCAAGCTCGTCATGCAGATCCACTACAACACCCTCAACGCCAACGGCCACCCCGGCTCCGACCAGTCGAGCATCCGGCTGCGGCTCACCGACAAGACCCTGGAGCCGCTGGAGACCGCGCTGTTCCCGGCACCGATCGAGCTGCCGTGCACGCCGCAGGAGACCGGCCCCCTGTGTGACCGGGCCGCCGCCGTCAAGGACGTGGTGCGCAGGTTCGGTCCCGGGGCCGACGGGGAGGCGAATGGGCTGGCCAAGCAGTGCGGGCCGCTCAAGCCGGGGCCGACGCAGCACTGCGACATCCCCATCCCGGGCAGCGTGACGCTGCACGCGCTGGCCGGGCACATGCACCTGCTCGGACGCTCCATCAAGGTCGAGCTCAATCCCGGCACGCCCAAGGCGCAGACGCTCCTGGACGTCCCGAAGTACGACTTCGACGACCAGGCGCTGCGGCTGCTCACCAAGCCCGTCACGGTCAAGAAGGGCGATGTGGTGCGGGTGACCTGCACGCATGACGCCGCATTGCGCTCGCAACTACCGCAGTTGCAGAAGCTGCAGCCGCGCTACGTGGTCTGGGGAGCGGGGACCAGCGACGAGATGTGCCTGGGCATCGCCATCTGGTCAAAGGCCGCATAAGGCGTCAAGGACCGCGCAGAGCGGGCCGCAAGAGAGGGCCTCGTAAGGCTCGAGGACCGCATACGGAGTGCAGGGCGCACGCATACCGCCAGGTCGGTGTACGTGCGCCCTTGATCGGGGTCGGAGCCGGGATCGGGGTCCAGATCCGAGGTCCGGGTCCGAGGTCCGGGCACGGATCCGAAGTCCGGGACCGGATCCGGGGACCGAGGTCCGGGACCGAAGTCCAGGCCCGGGGTCCGGGGTTCAGGTCCGGAGTCCGGAGTCCGGAGTCCGGGCATGGGGTCCGAGGTCCAGGTCCAAGGTCCGGACTCGGGTTGGGGTTGGGTTAGCCGAGTGTGATGCGGTCCACGTTGGGGCCGCCGCCTGCGGTGGTGGCGGTGAGGCGGATCGTGTTGGCGCCGGCCTGGAGGTTCACCGCGACCGTGCCGTTCACCCAGGTGTCCCAGTTTGCCGTGGCTGGGAACGACTGGGTGGTCACCGCCGTGCCGTTCGCCGCGACCTCCATCGGCCGGTCCACCGCTGTGCCGTTGGCGTAGCGGATGGTCAGGGTCGCGGCGCCCGCGGTGGCGGCGTTGACGGCGAACTCGACGTACGAGCCCACGAGGTTGTCGTAGTTGACGAAGCCGGTCCCGGTGAAGCCGGTGTGGTTGGACTCGGCCACGCCCTGCGAGATCGTCGCGTCCTCGGCTTGATACTCGGTGCCGACCGGGGTGGGGGCCGACACGTCGACGTAGTCCGCGTTCGGGCCGCCGTTGGCGGTGGTGGCCGTCATGCGGATGGTGTTGGCCCCGGCGACCAGCGGCAGGGTGAACGTGGCCGTCGCCCAGGTGTCCCAGTTGCCGGTGCCGGGGAAGTCACGGGTCAGCGTGGTGCCGTTCGCGGTGATGGTCATCGGGCGGTTCACCGTGGTGCCATTGGCGTACCTCAGGGTGATGTTGGCGTTGCCCGCGGCGGTGGCGTTGACGCCGAACTCGACGTACGAGCCGACGACGTTGTCGTAGTTGACGAAGCCGGAGCCCGAGTAGCCCGCGTGGTTGGACTCGACCACGCCCTGCGAGATCGTCGCGTCCTCCGCCTCGTAGTGGGGGCTCGCTGTGGTGGGCCGGGCGCGGATGAGGCGGGTCTCGCCGGGGCGCAGGGTGGCGCTGTAGGAGGAGGCGACGGTGCCTTCGGAGCCGCCGGACCACAGGTTCGTGACCTCGGCCGGGCCGGTGAAGCCCACTTGCGACCAGGTGACGCTGACCGTGGAGTTGCCGGACGTACCGGTGTTGTAGAGGGCGACGATGTAGTCGCCGTTCGACTCCCGTTTACGCCATACCTGGTTGACACCACTGTTCACAATGCGCTGGGCGGCGACGCCGTCCTGGTCGACGGCGATGAGCCGGTCGTTGGTCAGCATGGCCAGGTCGGTCGAGGTGAGCGCGGTCAGGTCGGTGCCGAGCAGCAGCGGGCTGGAGATCATCGCCCAGTGCGTCATGTGCGTGCGCCGCTGGTCGGCGGTCAGGCCGACCTGGTCGCCGTTGCCGACCTCCAGCGAGTCGTAGTCGTTCCAGCCGCCGGGCCCGGCGTACTGCTGCCAGGAGGCCGCCGAGGCGAACCGGCTGGACACGTGCGACCAGTCGGTGAGCGGGAACCCGCTCCCGTTCGCCCCGGGACCGCAGTAGCACTCGACGTCGCCCTGGGTGCGCCAGCTGTTGGCCAGCCGCTTCCAGGTGGTGGCCTGGGCGATGGGCAGGTTGTTGGACAGCGCGAAGTTGATCGGCCGGCCGGTCTGGCGCAGCGCCTTGTCCCAGGCTTCGACGTCGGCGACGGTCGTCGCGTCCACGCCGTCGATCTTCAGGTAGTCGACGCCCCAGGAGGCCATCTGGTTCGCCCACGAATTGATGAACAGCTGCGCGCCGGGGTGGGAGTAGTCGAGCCGGTACATGTTCTTGCAGTTGTAGTTCTTGTGCGTCTGCGAGGTGTCGGCGATGTCCTGCGCGTGGTACGAGGTGCCCTCGATGGGTTTGTTGGCGGTGACGGCGTTCTTGGCGATACCGGGCGTGACGTAGAAGCCGAACTTCAGGCCCTTGGCGTGCACGTAGTCGGCCAGCGCCTTGATCCCGCTGGGGAACTTGGCGGTGTCGACGGCCCACCGCCCGAAGCCGTCGACCTGGAAGCCGTTGGAGTCGCACTTCTGGAAGAAGTCGTCGAGGTTGATGTAGACGTAGCCGTGCGCGGCGAGGCCGCTGCTGACCAGCGCGTCGGCCTGGGCCTTCATCTTCGTCTCGTCGGGCCAGCGCCGCACGAAGCTCCAGCTGCTCCATCCCATGGCGGGCCTGATCGACAGGCCGTTGTCGGACGCGACCGCGGGCTGGACGCTCACGAACAAGCCCGCTAAGAGCACGGCCACCGCCGCGACTATCCCTCTCCGTCTCACGGGATTTCCTCCTTATGTTTTACGGCCGGCCCGGTGGGCGCCAAGCGCCGTGCGGGGCCGGGGTCTGTCCAGGGGAACGCTCCTCCGGTGGAGCCGGCGCGCCACCGTTACGTGCGCCTTCTTGACCGTGGCTTCCGTCGGTGGCTTCCGTTGGTGCGGCCGTGCCGTTGGTGCCGGCCGCCGTGCGGGCGGTGCGCGTCCGCACGGCGGCCGGGGTTCAACCGATCGTGATCCGATCGAGGTTCGGGCCGCCGCCGGCCGTCGTGGCGGTGGCGCGGATGGTGTTGGCGCCCGCGTTCAGCGGCACCGTGATCGACTTGGTGACCCAGGTGTCCCAGTTGGTCGTCGCGTCGAAGGCGAGTTCGTCCGAGACGAGCGCGCCGTTGACCGTGATGTCCATCGGGCGGTTGGCCGTGGTGCCGTTGGCGAACCTCAGCGTCAGCGCGGCATCCCCCGCCGACTCGGCGTTCACCGCGAACTCGACGTAGGAGCCGACCAGGTTGTCGTAGTTCACGAAGCCGGTGCCGGTGAAGCCGGTGTGGTTGGACTCGGCCACACCCTGCGAGATCGTGGCGTCCTCGGCCTGGTAGTCGGTGGTGCCGCCACCGCCACCAGGTGTCACGTCCACGTCGATGTAGTCGAGGTTCGGGTTGCCGTTGGCGGTGGTGGCGGTGGCCCGCAGCGTGTTGGCGCCCGCGGTGACCGGCACGGTGAAGGTGTCGACGGCCCAGGTGTCCCAGGTGCCGGTGCTGCCGTAGTCACGGCTCGCGAACACCGTCGTGCCGTTGACCGCGATCGCCGACGGGCGGTTCGTCGTCGTCCCGTTGGCGTACCCCAGCTTGATCGTCGCCGTGCCCGCGGCGGCGGCGGTGAACGACCACTGCAGATAGGAGCCGGCGGCGTTGTCGCCGTTGACATAGCCGGTGCCGCTGTAGCCCGGGTGCGAGTTCTCGAAGATGCCCTGCGAGATCGTCGCGTCCTCCGCCTCGTAGCGGCCGGGGGGTGGCGTCGTGCCGCCGCCGCCCGCGTACTCGCCGCCGACCCAGGCCTCGTCCACCCGCCACCGCGAGATGCCGTGGTGGCCGGTCTTGGTGAGCCGTACGTACCGGTGGGTCGAGGCGGTCAGGTCGATGACCTGCACGCCGCGCGCGTTCGGCACCGTGCCGGTCTTGACCGCGCTGCCCCAGCTCGTCCCGTTGTCGCTGACGTACACCTGATAACCGGAGATCCGCGCGGACCCGGACGACGGGTAGACCGTCGAGTCCTCCCGCTGGTTGAACGCCAGGTACTGGATCCGCTTGGCCGAGCCGAGGTCGAAGGTCAGCGACGCGGGTTCGGCGGCGTTGCTGTCCCAGTAGGTGAGGTAGTCGCCGTCACCGGCGGCCGAGGCGGCGTGGCCGCTGGTGGAAGAGGTGGCTGACAGGGTGACGCCGCTGTAGATCCCCTCCCGGCCGCTGGAGATGACCTTGAAGACCGTGTCGTACTGGTCCCACGAGGAGATGCCGCTCAGCGTCAGCGTGCCGCCCGCCTGTGTGAAGGTGACGGGGGCACCGGTGCGCAGGTTCGTCACCGAGCTGATCCGGTAGCCGTTGTCGCGCAGCGACAGCGTGCTGCCGGACGGCGGCGTGACGACGTGGATGTAGTGCCGGTTGGGATCGTTCTTGGCGATCGTGGTCACGCCGTGGGCGCCGTTGTTCCAGAAGCCCGGTTTGAGCCCGCCGAACATGTAGCCGCCGCCCTCGGTGCCGCCGAGCGACTCCCAGATCTCCCCCAGGTAGGTGTCGGCGAAGTTGTTGAAGCTCACCTGCTGGGCGGGGAACTTGCCGTTGACCATCGCGGTCTCGGCCATCAGCGCCTTCACCGACGATCCGGCGTTGGTGATGAGCCGGCCCAGCGTGAGCTTGCGGTCCACCGCCTGGTCCGACCCGCCGTACCACCAGGGGCCGCCGGTCGGCAGCTTGAAGTCCGCCTCGATCAGCCTCGGCAGCGCCGTGTAGACCGCCTGCGGGTAGTCGTACGACGGCGTCATGCCGGTCTTCTGCTCGTTGCTGATCATGTCCATGATCGCGGTGTCTTCGTTGTTGTTCGAGATCGTCATGTCGGGACGCTGCTGGTAGATCTTGGCGTAGAGGTTGTTGCTCTCCCAGTAGGCGTTGTCGTTGTCGATCCAGAACCCGGCCAGCTTCGGATAACGCTGCATCTGCTCGAAGAACTGCAGGTAGCTGAACTCGCCGAACCCGTCACGCGTGGTCAGGTCCACGTTGTGGCCGACGTAGCTGGAGAAGGCCGAGGAGTTGAGCCAGTCGCCGGAGCTGAGCCCCTCGTTGTGCCACTGCGGGTCGTCGGTCATGTAGTTGATGACCTTCAGCCCCTGCGCGTCGGCCGCGTCGATCAGCTCGCCGAGGAAGTCGCGCGTCGTGCGGCACGAACCGGGGATCGACGACGGGTACGGCCTGGCGTAGCCGAGCCGGCTGTGGAAGGTGGCCAGGACGATGTACTGGGCGTGCAGCTTCTTGGCCTCGTTCACCCAGTAGGAGGCGCTCCAGCCGCCGTTGGTGACGTCGGCCTCCCAGCCGCTGCAGCTGGTGTGCTGCGGCGAGGTGCGCTCGCCCCAGTGCAGGAAGACTCCGGAGATCGAGTTGCGCAGGAACGCCTGCCGCGGGTGCTGCAGGTCGGCCTGGGCGGGCAGAGCGGTGGGCAAGGCCGTGAGCAGGCCGAGCAGGAGGGCGAGTACGGCGAGCACCGCCGTACGCGACAGCTTCATACCAGGACCTCCAGGTAGTCGAGGTTGGGGCAGCCGTTCGCGGTGGCGCCGGTGACCCTGACGGTGTTCGCGCCCGCGACCAGCGTGGCGTTGACGCTCTTGCTCGCCCACGTGGTCCAGGCGCCGGTGCCGCCGAAGCTCAGCCCCGAGGCGACGACCACGCCGTTGACCGTGACGTTCATGGGGCGGTCGACGGTGGTGCCGTTGGCGTACCGGATCGTGAGGGTCGCGGGGCCGGCGGCGGACGCGTTGTGCGTCCACTGGACGTAACACCCGGCGGCGTTGTCGGTGTTGACGAAGCCGGTGCCGGAGAAGCCCGCGTGGTTGGACTCGACCACGCCCTGCGAGATCGTCGCGTTCTCCGCCTCCAGGCGGGTCGCGACGGCCGCCACCTGCTTGTACGCCCGCATGTTGGTGAGCAGCAGGTAGCAGTTCTGCAGCGAGCCCGAGGTGTCGCCGAGCGAGCGGTAGATGCCCCACTTGGGACGGACCCGGTCGCCGAGGAACGTGTCGCCGGTCTTGGTCGCGTCCACCAGCGTGGTGGCCCCGTCACGCAGCACCCAGCGGACCGAGCCCGCGCTGCCGTCGTCGATCCTGATCTCGTACTCGGCGTCGATCCACTTGTTCTGCAGCGGCTCCAGGTTGGTCCGTCCGACCAGGGTGTCCGACTGGAAGATCTTGTGCTCGATGGTCTGCACCCCGTCCACCCGGCGCAGCGACGTGACGGTGATCGGGTTGGTGCCGGTGCCCGGCATCTTGGTCTGGCTGATGTGGGTGAAGGTCGTGGTGGCCTTCAGCGAGCTCGGGATGAACATCGAGTACGTGACCCGCCACGTCTCGCCCTTCAGCCACTGCAGGTAGCCGCTCGGGTTACGGGTGCCGGTCACCTCCTGCCGCTGCCGGTCGGTCATCGAGTCGCGGTCTACCGTGTGCATGTTGAAGCGGAAGTTGTTGCCTTCGGCGAAGATGTGCGGCTGACCGGCGGGGTGCGAGTCGGCGCGGTCGTCCTCGATCGTCTCGAACGCGCCGAGCCCGACGGACGACGCTTCCGGGGCCCACATGAGCTGCCAGGCGGTCGCCGCCGAGGCCGGGCGGGCAGGCAGGTACGGGGTGAGAAGCGCGGCGCCCACGAGGGTTCCCAGCTGGCGTCGGGTGATTTCCATGACTCCCTATCCAATGGTGATCTTGTCGAGGTTGGGTCCCCCGTTGGCCGTCGTGGCGGTCGTCCTGATCGTGTTGGCCCCCGCGGTGAGCTGGACGGTGAGCGTGGCGGT
This sequence comes from Nonomuraea sp. NPDC049141, assembly GCF_040648415.1. Lineage (NCBI taxonomy): Bacteria > Bacillati > Actinomycetota > Actinomycetes > Streptosporangiales > Streptosporangiaceae > Nonomuraea > Nonomuraea sp. NPDC049141. Next base: position 84,185 of record NZ_JBEZDR010000031.1, on the reverse strand, counting down.
CTGCCAGGTGTCCCAGTCGCCGGTGCCGGTGAAGTCGCGGGTCACGCCGGCGCCGTTGACCGCGATGGTCATCGGCCGGTTGACCGTGGTGCCGTTGGCGTAGCGGAGCGTCAGCGTGGCGCTGCCCGCCTGCGCGGCGGTCACGGCGAACTCCACGTACGAACCGGCGACGTTGTCGAAGTTGACGAAGCCGGTGCCGGTGAAGCCGGTGTGGTTCGACTCCACGACGCCCTGCGAGATCGTGGCGTCCTCGGCCTGGTAGTCGGTGCCGCCCCCCTTGACGGTCGCCACGTCGATGTAGTCGATGTTCGGGTTGCCGTTCGCGGTCGTGGAGGTGGCCCGGAGCGTGTTGGTCCCGGCGTTGACCGGGACCGTGAAGGTGTCGGTGGCCCAGGTGTCCCATGTGCCGGTGCTCGCGTAGTCACGGCCGGCGAATACCGTGGTGCCGTTGACCGCGATCGCCGACGGCCGGTTGACCGTGGTGCCGTTGGCGTACCGCAGCTTGATCGTCGCCGTGCCCGCCGTCGTGATCGGGAAGGCCCACTCCACGTACGAACCGGACACGTTGTCGCCGTTGACGTAGCCCGTACCGCTGTAGCCGGTGTGGGAGTTCTCGAAGATGCCCTGCGAGATCGTCGCGTCCTCCGCCTCGTAGCGGCCCGGCGGCGGTGGCGTGTCCGCGCCCGGCAGGCCCCAGGCGGCGCCCGGTTTGGCGATCGGCACCGGCGCGATGACCAGGTCGGGGACGGCGCCCGCGTAGACGAGCACCTCGCGGTCCTTGGGCAGGGCGATGCCCAGCACGCCGCCGCCCAGGTCCTGGACCGTGGCGGGAGTGCCGTCGTCGAGCACGGCGGTGACCGTACCGGTCAGTCCGTGGTCGAGCTTGAGCGGCTCACCGGCCAGGCTCCTGACCCGGATGAAGCGGGTCGTGCCCGCCTGCCGTACCGCGGAGACGAGGAACGCGCCCTGCGTGCGGAAGTCGTGCAGCGTGACGTCCGGCCACGACCCCGGGACGGCGGGGAAGACGCGGACGACGCCGCCCCAGCTCTGGCAGAGCAGGTCGTGGATCGACTGCGAGGCCGACAGCGGCGTCTCGATGACCGGCCCGGCCTCGGTGTAGTGGGTGTTGGCCCGGCACGGGTAGGAGGTCGAAGGGTCGAAGAACTTCAGCAGATAGGACAGCGCCGTGTCGCCACGCCGCATCATGGCGTACATGGAGGCGGCGCCGGTGTAGCTGTAACCGCGGTGGGCGCCGGTCAGGGCGTGCCAGCGCACGATCGACTTCTCGATCAGCGCGCGGTTCCCCGTCTGATCCCAGTTGACCAGGTAGAGGGGATAAATCATCAAAAGGTGGGAGTAGTGGCGGTGGGACTGCGCGTACGGCGTGCTGCCGCCGATCATGTAGCCGTTCGTGTCCGTCGGGTACGCCACCAGCGTGCTGAGCACCTGCTGCCACCTGGTCTTCAGCGGGTCGTCGATGCCCAGGCGGCTCGCCGAGTCGAGCAGCGTCTGGCAGCCCCACCTGATGAGGGCCAGGTCGTAGTTGGTGTCCTGCGGCGGGACCACGGGGTACTCGGGCGACAGCGTGCTCGGCAGGTGCAGCTTGCCGTCACTGCCACTGGCCAGGAAGCGCAGGTAGTAGTTGATCGCCCGGCGCAGCAGCGGGAACAGCGTGTCCCGCAGCAGCGCGTCGTCCATCGTGTGCCGGTAGGACAGCCACACGTTGTGCAGCGCCCACGTCAGGTCGCCGACCTCGGCACCGCTGCCCGGCGTGCCGACACTCCGGTTGGCGAACATGTCGGAGCTGCGCCCCACGCCCGAGGAGTCGCTCCGGTACGCGCTGGCCACGTTGGCGGTGAGCTGGGCCCGATTCTGGTCGAGCGTGCTGGTGACCGAGTCGAGCTCCAGGTGGTTGGAGCCGTGGATGAGCCAGTACTCCAGCTGCACGTTGAGGTTCCACCACACGCCGGGCCACGGGGTGGGCTCCAGCCACGGCCCGGTCGTCGCCATCACCGGCGCGCCCGCGCGGGTGGCGGAGGCCACCTTGTAGAGCTGGATCCAGTGGAAGCTCTGCAGCCGCTGGTCCGGGATGGACACGAAGCTCTTGCGGTAGAAGGCGTGCCACCAGGTCCGGTGCGCCGCCCGCAGCGTGTCGTACGTGCCCGCGTTCTGGACCTTGCCGAGCGAGGCCGGCTCCGCCGCCGTGTTGGACGGGAAGCTGTGGGCGACCGACAGCAGCAGCAGGTTGCCGCTCTGCCGGTAGGCGGTGGCGGTCTGCCCTCCCCCGGCCAGCGCCTGGAGCACCTGCTTGACGTCGCCGGTGGTCTTGGTCGTCGAGGCCGGGTTGTGCGTGTAGCCGGACGGCGGGTCCTCCGACGCCTGCCTGGGGCTGTCGGCCACCTCCGGGTGGAACGTCCATCGCACCTGCTCGCTGCCCGTGACCGAGGCGCTGGCCACGAACAGCTCGTCGTGGATGAACGCGGTGAACGTGATCTTCCCGGAGGAGGTGGTGACGGTGCCGGTCAGCTCGGCGTCCCACAGGCTCAGCCGCCAGTCGACGGCGGTGATCGTACCGACGGGGTCGAGCGTGAGATGGCCGACCGGCAGCCTGCACGTGCCGAACCCGCTGCCGAACTCCGGCCGGTGATCCTGGACGCGGCCGTGCTGGGTGGTGAAGCGGATCTTGTTGGCGTCCGGCTCCTTGTAGATCATGCTGCCGAGCAGGCCGTCGCCCAGGAACGGGCCCTCGTGCCAGAGCGTGGGCAGCTTGGCCCACCGCAGGTCCTGCTCCCGCAGGAACGCGGCCCACTGGGCGTCCGTGGACATCCGGACGTCGAGCGTCCAGGGCGCCTCGGCATGAGCGGGGGCGGCCAGTGGGCCGGTCAGCGCCGCCGCGGCCAGGGTGCCGAACGCGCCGCCCAGCACCGCCCGGCGCGTCGGCCCGCTCTCACCGCCGTCAGGTTCCATCACGCGAAATCTCCAGTTGACTCGGGGGGTGACAGGCGGCCGCGCCGAAGCGCGGCCGCCTGGTGAGGGGGCGTGCGTCACTGGATGTTGGAGCGCCTGATCACGTCGGCACTACCGTCGCCGTTGTTGTCGGAGTTGGTGGAGCCGAACCAGATGGCGCTGGCGTTCGGCACCTTCTCCACCGCGCGGAGCCGGCCGTACGTCCCGTTGAAGTAGGAGTTGACCGTCGAGACGTTCTCGCCGTTGAGCACGATCCGCCACAGCCGCTGGCCGCGCAGCGCCGCCATGAACACGGTGTTGTTCACGATGGCGATGCCGCTCGGCGACGCCTCCGAGACGCTCCACGTGTACTTGGGGTTGGTCATGCCGGAGGTGCTGCAGGTGCCCTCGCAGGTGGGCCAGCCGTAGTTCTTGCCCGGCTGGATCAGGTTGAGCTCGTCCCTGGAGGAGTTGCCCAGCTCCGACTCCCACAGCCGCCCGGCCGAGTCCCACGCCAGGCCCTGCGGGTTGCGGTGGCCGTAGCTGTAGACGCGGGTGTTGAACGGGTTGCCCGGCGCGGCCGCGCCCGTCTTGGTGATGCGCAGGATCTTGCCGTTGAGCGAGCTGAGGTCCTGCGCGTTGCTGCTGGCCTGCGCGTCGCCCGCGGTGACGTACAGGTAGCCGTCGGGGCCGAACCTGATGCGGCCGCCGTTGTGGTAGCGGTTCTTGTCGATCATGCCCTGCAGGATCGCGCTGTAGCCGCTGAGCGTGGTGCCGTTGAAGTTCATCTTCGCGACACGGTTGCCCTCGGAGGCGGTGTGCATGAAGAACACCTCCTGGTCGGTCGTGCCGTTCCAGGTGGGCGAGAAGTCGAGGCCCATCAGGCCGCCCTCGCCGTCGGTGGTCACGGCGTTGGGCACGGTGCCGACCTGCGTCTTGGTGCCCGACGGGGTGATCTTGAACACCTTGAACGAGTCCCGCTCGGTGACCAGCGCGTACGAGCCGTCGGGCGCCCAGGAGATGTCCCAGGGGATGTCCCAGCCGCCGGCGATCGTGGTCGGCGTCTGCGGCACGGTGCCACAGCTACCGGTCGTGAACGACGCCGACGCCGTGCTCGGGGTGGAGAGCTGGTTGGCCGTGTCCCGCGCGACGACGTCGAGCTGGTAGGTGTGCGCGCACTCCAGCGGCACGCTGGTGCTGGTCGCGGGCGGCGTGCCGGTGACCGTCTGCAGCACGGTGCCGGTGGCGTGGTCGCGGACCAGGTAGGCGCGTACGCCGTTGTCGTCGGTCGAGGCGGTCCAGGTCGCGGTCGCTGAGGTGGGCTGCACGGCGGTCACCGTGGGCTGGCCGGGCTGCGACGGCGGGTCGTCCGCGGGCGCGGGCAGCGTGCGGCAGTTGGCCTCAGGGCTGCTCAGCGACACGTTCCCGGAGGCGTCACGGGCGAACACCGAGATCTGGTACGGGAAGTCGGAGTTCAGCCCCGTCACCGTGTACGGCGGAGCGGGCGCGGTGGCGATCTGCGTGCCCTGGTGGAAGATGTCGTACGCCACGACGCCGACGTTGTCGGTCGAGGTCGGCCAGTCCAGCCGGATGCTGTTGTAGGTGATGTCACTGCAGACCGGCTGCCCCGGGGCGGTCGGCTTCTCGGTGTCGCCAGGGCCGCTGACGCGCAGCCGGTCGAGGTTCGGCCCGCCGTTCGCGGTGGTCCCGGTGGCTCTGATCGTGTTGCCGCCGGCGGTCAGCGTGGCGTTGACGCTGATCTCCTGCCAGGTGGTCCACGCCCCGGTGCCGGGGAAGGACTGACTGGCCACGACGGCCGTGCCGTTGACCGAGATGCTCATCGGCCGGTCGGTGGTCGTGCCGTTGGCGAAGCGGAACGTCAGGGTCTGCGGCCCGGCACTGGCGGCGCTCACCGCGAACTCGACGTAGGAGCCGGCCACGTTGTCGTAGTTCACGAAGCCGGAGCCGGTGTACCCGGCGTGGTTGGACTCCACGACGCCCTGGGAGATCGTCGCGCTCTCCGCCTGGTAGTCGGTGAAGTTCGTGGAGGCGACCTCGGCCTCCAGGTAGTCCCAGTTCGGGTTCCCGCCCGCGCCGGCGGCGGTGGCCTTGATCGTGTTGTTGCCCGCGACGACCGGCGCGGTCAGCGTGACCGTCGCCCAGGTGTCCCAGTTCGTGGTGGCGTTGAACGCCCGGGCCGCGGCGACGACGGTGCCGTTGACCGAGATGTCGCTCGGCCGGTTGGCGCTGGTGCCGTTGGCATAGCGGAAGGCCAGCGTGGCGGTGCCCGCGCTGGGCGCGTTGATCGTCCATTCGACCGAGGATCCGGCGACGTTGTCGCCGTTGACGAAACCGGTGCCGGAATAGCCGGTGTGGTTGGACTCCACGACACCTTGCGTGATCGTGGCGTTCTCCGCCTCGTATCGGGTGGGCGCCGCGGCGGCCGGAGGGGCCACAACCGTCAGCGCCCCGGCGAAGAGCGCGAGGACACCGGCGAGGACGCGGTACCTGCGTAAGTTCATCGATTCTCTCCTGCGGGGGGTGGTATCTCGGGCGAGAGATTGGAGCTTTTCATCGTGTTCCCACAAATAGTCACAACCGTCAACAGATTCTTGATCTTGGAACGATCCAATCTTTAGGAAACTTTCCTAACGCCACTCTTCTTTTGATCGAGCAAAGATCGGATGTCATACAGCCTGGACAGCTGGATATTCCGGATGTTTGGCTATGGATCAGGCGAAAGGTTGGATCTGTCGCTCGACCTATTCGGCGGTATTCCCCGCCTTGGGAGTGGTCAGGCGATATCACAGGTCAGAAGCACACAGGTGAGACATAGGATGTCTTACCTGTGCGCTCACCAGCGTCAGGAGAGTCGCGTGCCCCTCAGAAACCGACATCGAGTCATCGCCATAGTGGCCCTCGGTGCCCTGCTGGTCCAGCCCGTGCCCGCGGCCGTCGCCGCGGCCACCCTCCACGAAGCCGAGAACGCCACCATCTCGCAGGGCGTCGTGGAGTCCAACCATGCCGGGTTCACCGGCACCGGTTTCGTCAACTATGACAACGTGGCCGGCTCGGCGGTCGAATGGACGACCGACTCGCCCCAGGCCCGCCAGGTGCGACTGGTCCTCCGGTACGCCAACGGCACCACCGCCGACCGGCCCATGAGCATCACGCTCAACGGCACGACCATCGCGGCGAACCTGTCCTTCCCGGGCACCGGCGCGTGGACCACCTGGCGGACGGTGACGCTGCAGGCCTCACTGGCCGCCGGCCCGAACACCGTCAAGGCCACCGCCACGACCGCCAACGGCGGCCCGAACGTCGACTCGCTCACCGTCGACGACGGCACCTCGACCGGGACCGACTGGTCCAAGGCCGTCATCGACTCCACGATGGCCCGCTTCACCCCCAGCTCACTGGGTGGCTGGGGCTACACGCAGGGGTTGTACCTGTGGGGGCAGTATCTGGTCTGGCAGCGCACCGGCGACGCCCGCTACCTCCAGTACATCAAGGACTGGGCCGACCGGTTCGTCGACAGCTCCGGCAACATCTCCAACAGCTTCGGCAACCTCGACAGCATGCAGTCGGGCAACGTCCTGCTCGCCCTGTACAAGGAGACGGGCCAGGCACGCTACCGTACGGCCGCCACCAAGATCAGGACCCGGCTGAACACCTACCCGCGCACCTCAGACGGCGGCTGGTGGCACTCCACCTCCGACTCCCGGCAGGGCCAGCTCTGGGGCGACGGCGTCTACATGGTGGATCCGTTCCTGGCCCGCTACGGCGCCTGGGTCGCGGCCGACACCTTCACCCGCACCGAGCCCGCCAAGCAGATCGAGGTCTACCACAGCCACCTGCGCCGCTCCTCGGGCACGGCCGCCGGGCTGCTGTACCACGCCTACGACGAGCCCGGCGGCCTGACCGCCTCCTGGGTGAAGCCGGCGCTGGGCAACACGAACGGGATCTCCTGGTGCCGGGCGATGGGCTGGTTCGGCATGGCCACCATCGACATCCTGGACCTCCTCCCGGCCGACCACCCGCAGCGGGCCGCGCTGATCGACATCCTGCGCGATCTGGTGCCCGCCTACGCCCGCTGGCAGGACCCGGCGACCGGCCGATGGTTCCAGGTGGTCACCGAGACGTCGAACTCCGCCAACTGGACCGAGACGTCATGCTCGGCCATGTACACGTACACGATCTCGCGCGCCGTCGAACTCGGCTACGTCGACGCCTCGTACCGCGCCAACGCCGACCGGGGCTACCAGGGAGTGCTGAACAAGGTGTCCCTCGGCCAGGACGGACGGACGAACATCGTGGACATCAGCGAGGGCACCAACGCGAGCGACTCGCTGAGCTACTACTTCAACCGGGGACGCCCGGTGAACGACTTCCACGGCCTGGGCGCCTTCTTGATCATGAACGAGCAGATGATGCGAGTCGGCCCCGGCAACTGACCCGCGCGGCTCCCCCTGGGACCGGCGCAGCGCATGCGTCGGCCCCAGGGACCGGTCAGGCCTTGCCGCTCCGCTGAAGCGCCTTGGTGAGCTCTTCCTTGGTCATGGATGAGCGGCCCGGGACCTTGGCTTCCTGGGCTCGGTGGTACAGCTCCTCCTTGCTCAGCCCTCTGCGTCTGTTGCCGCGCCCCGCCGGAAGGCCGTGCTGGATCTCTTGCGCCTTGCGCTCGCTGAAGGCCCGGCCGAGCTCCTCCAGGCGCTCGCGGGGAACCGCCTTCTTGAGCGCTGGAAGGATCTCGCCCTCCTCCTCCTGAACGTGGTGAGTGACCGCCTGAACGAGCTCGGCCAGCTGGGTGTCGAACCGCTCCGTGTCGGGCTGGACGTCCAGAAGTTCGAGCAGCATCCGCTCGGCCGCGTGGTGTTCCTCCTCTCCCTCTCTGACCTGGTTCTTCTCACTGGGGACGGTCTTGGCGATCTCCGGGTAGATGAGTTCCTCCTCCCCCCTGGAGTGGGCGACGAATTTGGCGGCGAGTTCGGCCAGGAGTGCGGGACGATCCTCGGTGTCCTTCTTGAGGCGGTCGAAAAGCCGCTCCACGTCGCGATGATCTGCCTTGATCATGCTGATGGCATCCAATGTCATGGCTGCCCCCCTCTCTGGCGCCCCCGGTACCCGGCGAGGACGGCCGTACGCGGAGTTGAAGGACAACGGAACAGCTGTTTGCGTTTCTTGGGTACTAGCGACGGGGTGTCTGATAGATCCCGCCTTGTCGGGGTAGCGGGATGACTGCCGAGCAGTAGACGGGAGTCGCACATGAGCACAATGGTGGGAAACTGGAAGATGGCGATCGCCGACGGGTGCCTGCCCGGCGACCAGCTCTACCTGTTCAACATCAGTCCCGGCAACGCCCACGTCGAGCTCACGTTCTGCGCGGAGGGCGGGCAGCCGCTGGGTCCGTTCCGCCTGCGCGTCCCCGCACACCGTACGCAGGCTCTGGCCCTGGAGGACCTGGTCGATCCGCACGACCTGCCACCGGGCCAGTCGTACTCCGTCGTGGTGGTCTCGGACATGCCGGTACTCGTACAGCCTGAGCCGGCGCGTCCGGACGTGCCGAAGCCTCGGCGAACAGCGGCCTGACAGATCGTCAAAGGCACGGCGGCGGGTACTGTTCGAACTCCAGGGGGACCACGGCCAGCGCTCCCCCCGATTCGCGGCAGATCTGGCCGACCGGATCAGCGGCGATCCCCGTACGCCACACAAGCGCATGGTTCCCGGGATGGATGCTACCGACCAGCAGCGCACCGTCGGCGCTGAATGACAGCTCCGACGCACGGGACGCGGTCATCGACTCGCCGATCTGGCGCCCGGTGCGGGTGTTCCAGAACCGGACAGTCTCGTCGCCTCCGGAGCTGGCGATGGTCCGGCCGTCGGGGGCGAAGGCCAGCGCGATGATGTCGGCCCGGTGCCCGACCATCGGCGTTCCTTTCGGTGTTGCCGTGCGCACGTCCCACAGCCGGATCGTCCCGTCGGAACCTCCGCTGGCCAGGGTGGCGCCGTCCGGGCTGAAAGCGAGGGTAGCCACCAGGCCGGTGTGGCCGTGCAAGAGATCGGGCAGAGGCGCGCGGGCTCCGGCGGGCCAGAGCCGGATGCCCAAGGGCGTCGCCATGGCGATGGTCGTGGCGTCCGCGTTGACCGCCATGGCCGTCACGTTCTGTCCCAGAGGGTAGCCGGTCGAGCGGCCGGAGCGCAGGTCCAGCACCCGCACACCTTGCGAGTCCGTGGTGACATAGGCGAAGAAGCTTCCATCGGAGGTGAAAGCGGCCGGTACGGTCGGCAGGGTGTAGTCCACATGATGCTCGGCGAGCACCTGGTGAGTGGCGGCATCCCAGAGGCGGACCTTCGCGTCCGCCGACGCCGTGGCCAAGCGCCGACCGTCGGCGGACAGCCACACGCGAGCGGCGTACTTCCCCCTGATGTGCGAGCCGATTCGCTTGCCGCTGCGCATGTCCCACAGCTGCGCTCCCAGGGAGGAAGTCGCCGCGGTGAGCAGGCGGCTCCCGTCACCGCTCAGGGCGGCCAGATCAACGCCGAAGCCGTCGATCACGGGTGGGATCACCGTCTGCCGTACGGTGAGATCCCAGCGGCGCAGGGTGCCATCGAGGCTGGAACTGAGCAGCGTCCGTCCGTCCGGGCTGAAGGTCATGGCGCTGACGCCGGCGGTGTGGCCGGTGAGTGGCTGCCCGAGTTGCTCGGCCGACACGGGATCCCACAGCCGGATGACACCTTGCAGGTCCCCGACGGCGAGGATCGTCCCGTCGCGGCTGAAGGCCAGGCTCGACGCCTGCGCGTCCTCGCGGGTGTAGGAGAGCTGGAATCGCCTGGTGGCGACGTCCCAGCTACGGACCTGGCCACTGGTCGTCGTGGTGAACAGGTACCGGCCGTCCGGGGTGAAGGTCAAGGCGTCGACCGTGGCCAGCGCCCCTTCGGTCTTGATCGGAGAGCCGCGCGGGCGCCCGGTCCGGGCGTCGAGGAATCGGATGTCGCCGTTTCGCCCGCCTGCCGCGATCGTCTCGCCGTCCGGGCTGACGCCGATCGCCGTGACCTCGATCATCCCGGCCTTGATGGCCGAACCGATCTTCTGGCCGGTACGGGCGTCCCAGCGCTGGATCCGATCGTCGGAGCTCCCGGTCACCAAGAGGTCGCCGTCGCGGCTGAGGTCGGCGGCAGTGAAGCCGAAATAGGGGATGGTGACATCGGGCGCGGTGCCGCGCCAGAGCTGGACCCGATAGCGTCCCATTCCCGCGACCAGCCGGCCGTCGCCGCTGATGGCGATCTTGTCGACGCTGTCCTGGCTGCGCAGCGTCTTGATCCGGGCGAGCGTGCCCGCGTCGCGGATCTCCACTCCGTCGCTCACCCCGGCGAGCACCGTACGGCCGTCGGGTGCGTAGAGCATGGAGGAGGGGGACGACTCGACGTGCACGCTCGCCCGGCCGGGTCTGGAGACCGCGGCCCGCAGGGCGTGCTCGGCCTCGGCCGTGTTCGCGATCCGCCTCGCCATCACCGCCAGGCGTCGCGATCGCTCCGGATCGGCGTCCGCGATCCGTTCGCTGTCGGCCGCCCACTGCTTCGACAGCGCCAGATTCCGCTCGCTGGTCGCCCGGCCGGCCGACACGAACGCGACGCCGGCCGCCACCACGGAGATCACCGCCAGCATGGCGAGCGCGACCACGACCCGGCGCCGTACCCGAGCCCGTCTGGACTCCCCCCGCAGCGACGCCTCGAGGAACTCCCGGGCGATGCCGGAGGCGGGCGGGTGGCGGCCCGGGTCGGCCGACCAGCCCTGGCTGGCCGCTCGCACGGTCGCCAGCTTGGTTCCCTGGTACAGCAGCGAGCTGTCCCGCTCGTACCGCTCCCACTCCTCGGCGCTCCTGGTGAGCTCGCCGAGCAGGATCCGGCTCGCGATGTCGTCCTCCAGCCACGACCGCAGGCGCGGCCAGGCGTGCAACAGGACATCGTGCGAGAGCTCTAGGTCGTCCTCGGTGAGCACGAGCAGGCGTTTGCCGGTGAAGGCGGCCAGCACCGGCGCCAGGTCCGTGCCCACCTCCGAGCGGCGCACCCTGCGCCTCGACAGCCTGCCGTCCGGCTGGACGGCGACCGCGCGCCTGACCAGAGCGCGGGCGAGGACCTGCTGGTCGGGCGACAGCGCCCCGTAGACGGCCTCCGCACTCGACTCGACCGCCGCCAGCACGCCGCCGCTCGTACCGTAGCCGCGAATGGTCAGCCGCTCGCCCTCGCGCGCCTCCCAGGCCAGCAGCATCGCCTGTGACAACAAGGGCAGCGTGCCCACCTCGTAGGCGCCCGTCGCCGACGGGGTGCCGAGATCCTGCAACAGCAGATCGACCAGACCCGGCTCGATGTCCAGCCCCGCCGCGACCGCGGGCGCCGTGACGGCCCGGCGGAGCTCGGACTCGCGCATCGGACCGACGATGAACTGGGCGTCCGCCAGGATCTCCGCCAGCTCGGGATAGGCGGCGCAGTGCCCCCAGTAGTCGCCGCGCACACCGAGGACGACCAGCACCTGCGGATCGGGATCGGTGACCGCAGCCAGGAGCGCCGTGACGAACGCCCGCCCCTGCTCGACGTCGCCGGTGAAGATCTCCTCGAACTGGTCGACCACCAGCACCAGCCGCGAGCCCGGCAGTCCGTACTCGCGCCGGTGAGCCAGCACCACCTGCCGGAAGGTCAGGCGGGGCGAGCTCCGCAGACCTTCGCGGACGGCCGAGGAGTCACCACGGCCCAGCGCCGCCAGGTGGACGGCCAGCTCGTCCAGGGGCGTCGGCGTCGGCGTCAACATGAGCTGCGGCCACTCGTGTGAGCCCCGCACCGGCAGCAGCCCCCGGTCGATCGCCGGCAGCAGCCCGGCGCGCAGCAGCGATGACTTGCCCGCCCCCGAAGCCCCCGTCACCGCCAGCAGCGCCACTCCGGACAGCCGCTCGGCCAGCTTGGCCACCAGCGCCATGGTCATCCGCTCGCGGCCATAGAAGATGTCGGCGTGCTCCTGCTGGAAGGGCCACAGCCCCCGGTAGGGGCAGCCACCGCTCCACCTCCCCGGCCTGCGAGGGGCGGGATCGGCGTCGGCCAACCGGGCCAGGTCCTCCCGGATCCGCAGCAGCTGGACCGCCTGGCGGCGCAGCCGCTCGCGATCGTCGCGCTGCTCGATGCCCAGCTCGTGCAGCGTCCGATGGATCTGCGAGGCGCGATCGCTCACCTTCTCCAGTAGCGACCGGAATCCGGCGAAGTCCGCCCCCAACTCGGCGAACGCGTGCGCCAGATGCCGTTGCAACCGCTCGTCGCCGGCGTCCACGGCCGCTTCGAGTGCCGTACCGGCCGTGTCGAGGCGCTCCAGCACGCGGGCCAGCTCCGCCTTGAGCTCCGCCGCGCCGGGCCCGGAGGCCAGTGCGTCGGCGAGGCGTTCGGCGAGCTCGGCCTCTATCTCGTCCTCGCTGGGCGACCGACCGCCATTGCGGCGGCGCAGCGCCTCCACGGCTCTGGTGATGACCTCGCTGAGGACGTTCGTACCGACACCGGCGACGACTCCCACCGCGGCGCCGCTCAGCGGGACCAGCGGGGCCAGCGCGCACGCCGACAGCGCGGCCAGCAGCGCGTACGGCGACAGCCTGACCAGCGTGCTGCCCGCACCGGCGACCCGCGCCCGCACCCGCCCACCACCCGCCACATCCGGATATCGCCAAAAGAAGGACCTTCGTTCCCACAGCCCTCAGCCGCACCTGGGTGTGGTGGGCCGCGTGTGGGAGTTCTTCTTACGGGTGATCCTGGCGATACGGTTGAGCATCATGAGATCGGTCAACGTCATGATCGCGGCATCCCTCGTAGCCGTCCTCTCGGGATGTGCCGGTGAGGCGGACGGCTCGGCGACGCCGGAGCGCCCCGTCCAGACCACCACCCCGACTGCCACCCAGACCCCCTCCCCGCAGGCGGCGGCCATGGGGGTGCCCGCGCCTGATGTCCGCATCCCCACCGACCCCGTCAAGCTGGCCGACGCTCTGAAGGAGACCTCCACCGCGCTGAACGAGGCGATCGACGGCTGGACCAAGGGCTCGCAGGAGCAGCCGCCGCAGGACGTCGTACTGCTCTCCCTCCATCAGCAGCGCATCTACCGCGCGATGGCCCGGAACACGACGCTGACCCAGGGCGTCGTGAAGCGGCTGCCCAAGGGGCTGGCCGCTGAGGCACGCGACAACACCACGGCCATCGCGAAGCTGCTGTCCATGGCCCACCCGATCAGCGCGGCGCAGCGCAAGCGGATGCGCCTGGCGGAGCCGCCGCCCGCCGAGCCCCTGCGCGGCTACATGACGCGGGCCGAGAAGCGGTTCGGGGTCGAGTGGGAGGTTCTCGCTGCGATCATGCTCGTCGAGACGAAGTTCGGCCGGGTCAGATCAGCGAGCTCCACCGGGGCGCAAGGGCCGATGCAGTTCATGCCGGGCACGTGGCGGCAGTACGGCCTGGGTGGGGATGTCCACAACGCGCGTGACGCGGTGTTCGCCGCGGCCAACTATCTCAAGGCGTCGGGGGCGCCGCGAGACTACCGGCGTGCGGTGTTCGCCTACAACCATGACGCCCGGTACGTGGATGCCGTCCTCGCGCACGCCCGCCAGATCAAGCGCGACTCGCGCAGCTTCTACGCGTACTACAACTGGCAGGTCTTCGTCCTGTCCACGCAGGGCGACGTCCGCCTCACCGGCCCCCGCTGACGAGTCCGCGTCGCCGCTGGACCTGGCCGGGTTGGTGGATGCCACCCAACTGCGGCAGTAATCGGCGCCACTGCCTGCCGACAGCTTGTAGCGCTTATTTCACCTATGTACGATAGGAACGTGGCAGCCCAGAAGGGGGACATGGCTTGGGGGGCCTCGAAAGGATCACGCAACCTACGCTGGACGTACTCGAAGCTCTCGTCCGCGCTCACGACGCCGACGAGCAGATCCACGGGTGGGCGATCATGAAGGCGACCCACCGCGCGGGCCCCACCGTGTACAAGGTGCTCGACCGCCTCGAAGACGCCGGATGGATCACCGGCGCATGGGAGGAGCTCGAACCGGACGCGAGCCGCCCCAGGCGCCGGTTCTACCGACTCACCGGCGAAGGAGTGCCTGCCGCTTGGGCGCTGTTGGCGGAGCGACGTCCCGCCGCCGTCAAGACGCGCCCTGCGTTTGGTTTCACGGCGCTTCGCGTCCTGCGGACGGGTGACCAATGACCACCGAGATCGTGATGCTCATCGTCGGTGTACTCATCGCCGAATGCACCGAGATAGCGCCATGGCTGGCCAAGCGGCTCGTACGCTGGTCCACCCACCTACGCTACGCCGATCAGATCCGGGCCGAAGTTCGCGCCGAGGAACTCGAAGCTGTCATCGATGCCCGGCCCGGCAAACTCTTCAAACTGATCACCGCATCCGTCTTCGTATTCCAGGCAGCCATGGCATGGGCATTCCGCCGTACCCAACACACCTGGTCTCGTGCGCTGCACGCCCGCAACCAGCGTCTGGCGACGAAGATACGGATCGAGCGCCAGCTGGAGATGACAGGCGACATCATCACGCTCGCCAAGCGGTTCGGAGGCTCAGCGAACGGCCTGCCAGGACTCGACGATGGGCTGGCAGTGACTATCCACGAGACCGAGGCACTGAACTGCGGCTTATCGTTAAAGGCCGCAGATCCGGCCGTCACGAGAGTGTTGGTCAGGAGGGCGAAGCGGGACAAAGACCAATATGTCGTGCAATGGGTTCGGGACTCGCCAATCACATCTACCGATTGACCCACACTGGCCCAACCGCGTGCCGCCGCTCACCCGAGTCGTGGCCGCAGCACCATTCATTGGTCCGCGACCGACTTTCACCAGTGGATCCAGCGGCTTACGCTCGTCCATTTCGGCAGGTCAGCTGCGGTTATTCGGATGGCGGGCCGCTGATCGGCCGCGCCGACACCGTCATATGGGGCGCGTGGGGTGTCGTTGACGAGCGTCCGGTGCCGGCCACTGGTGATTATGACGGCACGGTGTGGTTGGAGGATCCGGTCGCACGTAAGTCTTTCAACGCCCCGCTGACCACCACGTCGGAGGTTAGGATCCAAGTGACAAGGCCCTTGATGGGTGGGCGCGCGCAGTCGCCCGCGAACGGAGGCCACAATGGGATGGGACCTCGCCATCAACCTGGCCGCGTCATTCATCGCGTTCCTGGCCGGATGGTTCTTCCGCACGAGCGTGAAGCGGCGCAGGGAACTCCGACCGGCCTCACGTGTCTGGAAGCTCAATCCATCGCTGCCGACCAGCATCGTCACGGGGGACGGCCCGGTCATTGATGTCACCGATTACATGACCCAGACGGTCTGGCCGGCCGAATATGCCGCGGCAACCGAAGTTTCGCTTTATCTGGCGCGGGTCTTCGGCTGCCGAATGGACCGGATCTGCACGGCCGAGCGTTTTCCGAAGGATAAGGCGCTCGAGGGGAATCTGATCGTCATCGGCGGACCTGTCAGGAATGAGGTGTTCCGTGCGCTGGCCGAGAGGATTCGGCTGCCATACTCATTCTCCGGGTTCGACCTCATCCGCGCCGATGACAAGCACACGTTCTCCGCCAGGATCTCCAACGGCAAAGTGGACCGGGACATAGGTCTGGTCGTCTTGGCCCAGAATCCCTTCAATCAGAAGGCACGCCTGGTGATGCTGGCAGGATGCCGGGTCTTTGGTTCACTCGCCGCCGCCCGCAGTGTGGTCGACCCGCTTATTGAAGAGACGTGCGCTCGGCTCACCGGAGGAGACTCCGCGTGTTTGGTGGTGGAAGTGGATGTCATCGATCAATATATCGCCCGCCCAAGGGTGGTCGACTGCATCCCTCTATCCCGTTCACTTCATATGGAGCGCCTCGATCCACCCGGCTCCGGGGATGCTCTACCATTGTAGTTCGGTGTCTCGAGATGGTGGTGAAACCGGTGGATCTTCATCAGTTGCCGACGGTGGAAGCTGCGGTCATTCTGGGAGGAGGTCTGGACAAAAACGGGAAATTGACGAAGCTCGGCACGGACCGGCTCGATAAAGGTGCCGAGCTGTGGAGATCTCGGCCCACCACCCGACTGATCGTGATGGGCGGCCATTACTGGTGGTGGAGTCCACGGGCGGAGCGTTCGGAGCAGCTCACCTCACAGCTACGCGCCGAATATCTCCTGAGTGCGGGGGTGCCGGAAGACGCGATAGTCCAGGCCGATGGCGAGGCCAGGGACACCATCAGCGAAGCCTTCGTCGCGTCGGTCGCGATCGCCGAACTGAGCGTCGGGGGCGTGGCGCTGGTGACTTCGGACAAACACATGTATCGAGCTTTCTATGTGTTCACCCGAGTGTTGGGGCCAGAAATCCCCTTGATTCCCGTTGAGGTGCCCTGCGGAGACCTGCTGAATGACGAAGAAGAAGCGGCTTACCTGAGTGCGACGAGGCGGGAGATCGAACCCTTGGGCAGTCCGGTTGCGGTTCCGCCGAGTTGGGAGGAATGGTACCGGAAACACGAGGAGATGTACGAGGAGTTCGCGCGCATCAGAGAGCACTTCGCCGCACAGGAGGGGGCGGCCAGCCAGGCCTACGGCTCGAACGGCAGCACCTGAGGATCCACGCTAGTGAAACACCAGCATATCCATGCTATCGACTATCGGAGCGGTTCCCGCGTCCGACTTCGCATCGTGAATCAACGCCCGCAACCCTTTGGCGAACTGGTCGTCGTCGAGGGGAGCAAGGCTGGAGTCCGCCCGGACTCGCACCCGCTTCAGGAACACCCGCATATCGGGGGCGGTAATCTGACGGACGGATTGCAGGGAGTGCAACTCGAAACCGGCCTTGGTGAATGCCGAACAGGCGGCTTCGAGAGAGGGTGACGACGACTCCACGACCTGGCGGGCGCCGGGAAAATAGTGGAACAACGTGATCCCACCGGTTCTCCCAGGGAGAATGTTGCGAATCACGACCGGTTGTCCCTCTCGCACCACTCTGCGCAGCTCCATGGCACAGCGTGCGAGGTCCGTCAGATGGTGCAGAACATGGGAAAGCCATGCTGCGGCGCACGATGCGTCCTCGAGGGGTATCTGCTCGCCACGACCACCCACATAAACGATTCCACCGCGCTTACGAGTCTTGGCGGCGACTTCCCGCATTTTCGATGACGGCTCCACTCCGACGACTCGGGTTTCGAACCATTCCGCGATGGCGGCCGAGAAGAGCCCGGTCCCCGACCCCAGGTCAAGCAGGCATTGACCGCTGAGACCGCCGAAGTGCTCAACTAAGCGCAGCCTCCACTCTGAGAATCCGTCCACCTGCGGCAGCGCCCTGCCAAGATCGTAGACCTCGGCCACATCGTTGAAGTCTAATTTCTTCACTCTGCTCGTTTTGCACCCCTTGTGGAGCATGCGGGAAATCCTTCGACGTCGCGATCGTAGCCCAAGAGAAGCAGCGCGGCTCGTACTGCCGCACATACATCGCCTCACGGCCGACTCCTCGCGAACCTTTCCCCCTTAGCCTCGCCGTTTCGGTCGAGATGCGGCCGGAAGCGGGGAGGAAATACGAAAGTGCCTTCTGAGCTGGGGCGATGAACCTTGTCGAGGGATCTTGCCGATGCCACCGGTCTGACCACCGAGAAGACATAGTCAGTCCGCACCACGTCTTCCCTATCTCCTCTGGGCTCATCGAGGCCTAGCTAGCCCGCCCACGCCCTCAGTCACCGGAATCAGGCCCGGCGACCGGCCTCTATAGAGCGCGCCGCGCCTCTATAGAAGGTGCTGGAGCACGATTCGAGAGTACTTGGAGCGCCCCGGCCGAGCCTTTCTCACAGAGGTCAGCACCTCTGGAGAAAGGACCCGACATGAGCGAGCAGAACCACCCGGCACCGACGTCCAAGAACGTCACCGGACTCCTTTTACGGCTGGGCGCGGGAGCCACGGCCACGGCGTTCCTGGCTTCGGCGCTGGTCGCCGCGACGACCGCGCCCGCCGCGGCCGTGACGCGCGGCAACATCGTCGCCGTCGCGCAGAGCCAGTTCGCCAACGCCTCCCGCAACCACGAAGAGCCGATGGGCAGTGGTTGCAACTACTACACCGGGTACTTCCGGTCCTGGAAGCCGGCGGGCGGCTGCCCGGCCACGGACGGCGTGCAGTGGCGGGACAGCGACTGGTGCGCGGACTTCTCCAAGTACGTGTGGAAGAACGCGGGAGTGCCCGAAGCCGACGTCGCCGAGACCAATGGCGGCGTGCTCACCGGCTGGGCCAGCTCCTTCAAGGACTACGGCACCAAGCACGGGACCTGGCACGCGCGTTCCACCGGTTACGCCCCCCAGCCCGGCGACGCGGTCGTCTTCGACTGGGACCAGAGCGGCGACATCGACCATGTCGGGATCGTCAAGTCCTCGAACGCCACCACCGTCTACACCATCGAGGGCAACAGCGGCGACCGCATCAAGGAGAACAGCTACTCGCGCACGAACGTCGACATAGTCGGCTATTCCGCGCCGGTGGGCGCCGAGGACGGTCCGCCCGCCACTCCCGCCACCGACGCGAGCGGCACCAGTGACGTTCGGGCCGACTTCAACGGTGACGGGCTGGACGACGTGGCCGCGTTCTACGACTACCCAGGGGCCCGGACGGTCCTGTTCGTCTGGTCGGCCAAGGCCGGAGGCGGCTTCAACCCGCCCGTCAGCATGTGGGACTCGGGAGCGGGCAACTTCGAACAACCGCGCGCCAAGGCCATCGCGGGTGACTTCAACGGCGACGGACTCGCAGACGTCGGCACCTTCTACGACTACCCCGGCGCCCGCACCGGCCTATGGATCTGGACCGCCAAGACCGGCGGCGGCTTCAACTCCCCCGTCATGTCCTGGGATTCGGGAGCGGGCAACTTCGAACAACCCCGCGCCAAGGCCGTCACCGGCGACTTCAACGGCGACGGACTCGCAGACATCGGTACGTTCTATGACTACCCCGGCGCCCGCACCGGCTTGTGGATCTGGACCGCCAAGGCAGGCGGCTTCAACGCGCCCACGATGACCTGGGATTCGGGAGCGGGCAACTTCGAACAGCCGCGTGCCAAGGCCATCGCGGGTGACTTCAACGGCGACGGACTCGCAGACGTCGGCACCTTCTACGA
>NZ_JBEZDR010000031.1:0-65002 GCF_040648415.1 Nonomuraea sp. NPDC049141 | reverse complement strand
CCTGTGGACCTGGACCGCCAAAACAGGCGGCTTCAACGCCCCCACCATGACCTGGGACTCCGGAGCGGGCAACTGGGACCAGTTCCGTACCAAGCCGATCTAAGGTCCTCACCACACGCGACCGCCGCGGTGATCATCGATCACCGCGGCGGTCGAACTCATGTACGCGGCGACCACTCGATCAGGGAGTGCAGGGCCGCGGGAGCGCCGGTGGTCAGGGCCCAGTAACGATCGCCGTACGACCAGTGCCACCACTCCGTCGGGTAGTTGACGAACCCGGCCGCGGACATGACGCCGATGAGGATCTCCCGGTTGGCGCGGGCGTGCTTGGAGATGTTCGGCGCGGCCGTGTAGCAGGCGTCGTCGCTCTCCTCCGGGCTGGCGTTCACCTCGGTGCCCATGTCCAGCTCGGCGCCGTCGCCGGTGCACAGCGTGAGGTCCACCGCCGCGCCGCATACGTGCGGGCCGATGTGGGGCGGCGCCAGGGAACGGCTGGCCTGCACGTACACGTGCTCAGGCGACCAGTCGGGGTTGTCCGCGCCGAGCTGCGAGGCGTACCGCTGGAAGTACAGTTCCTGCAGCGCGGGCGGCCGGTACGCCTCGACCACGAGCAGCCGCAGCCCGTCGGGCAGGCCGTTCTGGGCGCGCAGGAGGCGCTCGACGTGACCTTGGCGGACGTGCGCGTACGCTCCGCCGGGGTCGGCCATCCGCTGGTCCAGCCGCAGGCCGGGGACGGTGCGCAAGTCTGCCAGCGGCTCCGCGCGATCCTCGACGGGGATCTCGCTGATTCTGGGGTCTGACATGAGGATGATGTCCGGCACGACGCTCTCCTTGCACAGAAAAGGGGCTGTTTAGGAGGACGTTGAGCGAGGGCACTCCAAATTCACTCCAGAAAAGCACCAGACGAGCGCAGTTCGCCGTACTCGCGGGTGCCGTACTCGGCGAAGACGGCGAGCGCCGCGGCTCGCATGGAGGCGGCGGCGGGGGCGTCCCCGGCCGCCTCGCGGGCGGCGGCCAGGTCGCGCAGGGTGCGGGCGCGGAACAGCGGCAGCCCCAGCCGGTCCCACAGCGCGACGGCCCGGCCGAGATGCTCCTCGGCCTGCGCGTGCCTGCCGTGGGCCAGGTGCAGCTCGCCGACGGTCCGCTCGACGAGCGCCATCCCGAACCGGTCGTCGTTCCGTTCGCACACCTCCATCGCCTCCCGCAGCTCGGGCAGGATGCCGGCGTCGCCGCCGAGCCGGATGCGGGTCTTGGCCAGGGCCTGCACGCAGTACGCGAGCATCAGCGGGTCGCCCGCCTCACGCAGCAGGGCCACCGCCCGCGCGCACAGCTCCTCGGCCCGGCCGAACTCGCCGACGGCCCGATGGACCAGGCCGATGGTACGCAGCGTGATCCCCTCGCCGCGCTTGCTGCCCAGCCTGCGGAAGGCGGCCAGGGCGTCGTCGAGCAGTTCGCGGGCGGCGGCGATCTCACCCTGTTCGAGCAGCACCGATCCGGCCAGCCGTTTGACGTATCCGACCGCGGCGTCGTCGCCGAGCGAGCGGAACACCTCCGCCGCGTCCCGCAGGTGGGCCAGCGCCGCGGCCAGGTCGCCCAGCTCGCGGCAGGCGTTGCCGATGCCGGCGACGGCCACCGCCTGCCCGTGCGCGTCGCCGCCCGCGCGCAGCAACGGCAGCGCCTGGCGGAAGAACGCCTGCGCCTCCGGATAGCGGTCCTGCCGGTAGCGGAGCTGGCCGAGCCCCACCAGCAGCGTCGCCTCGGCCAGCGGATCGCCCGCCCGCCGTGCCGCGCCCAGCGCCGACTCGTGCGTACGCCGCCACTCCTCGAAACGGGTGTCCACGGAGAACGAGGAGGAGCACAGGGCGGCGGCCACCTCGCAGGCCACCTCGTGCAGGTTCATGGCGGCCGCCCGCTCCACCGCGACGACCAGGGCGGGGCTCTCGGCGCTGAACCACGTGACCAGGTCGGCCACGTCCGCGTCGACGGGCCTGGCCATGGCGTACTCGCGCCGCAGCGTCAGCGCGCCCGGCGGCCGGGCGGCGGCGGCCCGGGTGATCAGCCACAGCCAGCCGCCCAGGGCGCGGTTCACGGCCGCCGCGCGCTCCTCGGGCGGCTCTTCGGCCTCGGCGCGTTCGGCCGCGTACACGCGCAGGAGGTCGTGCAGGCGGTAGCGGGCCTGCCCGGCCGCGTCCACGGCGACATCGTCGAGGAGCTGGGCGTCCATCAGGCGTTCGACGGCCTCCTCGGCCTCGGTCTCGGGCACGTCCAGGAGCGCCGCGGGCACCCAGGACGCGAAGTCGGGCACGCCCAGCAGCCCGAGCAGGCGGAACGCCCGTTTCGCTCCCTCGTCGAGCCCCCGGTAGCTGAGCGCGACGCTGGCCCGTACCTCCAGGTCGCCGGCGGTGAGCTCGTCCAGGCGGCGGTGTTCGTCGGCCAGCCGTCCGGCCAGCGTCGCGAGCGGCCAGTTCGGGCGGGCCGCCAGCCGCGCGCCCGCCGTGCGCAGCGCGAGCGGCAGATGACCGCAGA
Organism: Nonomuraea sp. NPDC049141; assembly: GCF_040648415.1. Taxonomy (NCBI): domain Bacteria; kingdom Bacillati; phylum Actinomycetota; class Actinomycetes; order Streptosporangiales; family Streptosporangiaceae; genus Nonomuraea; species Nonomuraea sp. NPDC049141. The sequence continues at coordinate 62,476 of NZ_JBEZDR010000031.1, read as the reverse complement.
GGCGGACGATGTGCCCGGCCGCCTCCGTCTGCGCCCGTACGCGCTCAGGACCGGCGATGCGGGCGAGCAGGTCCACTGCCGCAGGGGTGTCGAAGACGTCGAGGTCGCTCACCCGCACCCCGTCCAGGCCGGCGAGCCTGCGCCTGGCCGTGATCAGCACGGCGCAGGTGGGGCTGCCCGGGAGCAGGGGGCGTACCTGCTGCTCGGAGCCCGCGTCGTCGAGCACCACGAGCACCCGCCGGCCGTGCAGGGCGCTGCGGTAGGCGTCCACGCATTCGGGCACCGTCGACGGAATCGCGGACGGCGGCAGGCCGAGCGCCCGCAGGAAACGGCCGAGCACCTCCAAAGCCGGGGCCGGAGAGCCGGTGACGCCGCGCAGGTCGGCGTAGAGCTGCCCGTCGGGGTAGGCCGGGGACGCCTGGTGGGCGGCCTTCACCGCGAGCGTCGACTTGCCGACTCCGCCCTTGCCGGAGATGACGCACACCGTGACCGTGTCGCTGGGGGCGCCGAGCAGGGCGGTCAGCTCCGCGAGCTGGCGCTGCCTGCCGGTGAAGTCGGCGACCCCGCGGGGCAGGTGCGCCGGGACCGGCTGTGATTTGGGCAGCGCCGGAGCGGGGTCCAGGGCAGGGTCCGCGCGCAGCACCGCCTCGTACAGTTCCTGCAGCTCGGGGCCGGGATCTACGCCCAGCTCGTCGGCCAGCGCCTTGCGGCCCTCGTGGTAGACCGCCATCGCGTCGGCCTGGCGGCCCAGCCGGTACAGGGCTCTCATGAGCAGGGCGCGGGGGCGCTCTCTGGTGGGGTGCAGGCGGACCAGCTCGGTGAGCTCGCCGGCCGCCTCCGCGTGCCTGCCCAGCGTCAGCTCCGCGTGAAGCAGCTCCTCCTGGACGAGCAGCCGCGTCTCGTCGAGGCGGGCGGCCTCGCCGCGCAGCACGTGCCCGATGCCGCCGAGCGCCGATCCGCGCCACAGCGCCAGCGCCGCGCGCAGGCTCTCGGCCGCGCGGTCGTGCCCACCGTCCGCCGCGTGCCGCCGGCCTTCGGCGACCATCCGCTCGAACGACTCCACGTCGAGCCGGCCGGGCTGGAACCGGGCCGCGTACCCGGGCGGCCTGGTCTCGATCACCTCCGCCTCGCCGCCGTCCGCGAGCGTGCGGCGCAGGCCGTACACGTACGTCTGGACGAGCGCGGAGGCGCTGCGCGGTGGGTCGTCGCCCCACAGCACGTCCACGAGCCGCTCACTGGAGACGACCTTCCCGTCGGCCAGCAGCAGCGCGGCCAGGAGGGCGCGGGGTTTCGGGCCGCCCAGCGCCAGGCGCTTGCCGCCGTCCCAGGCTTCGACGGGGCCGAGCAGACGGAACTCCACTGATCCCCCTCGGGGCGGTGACCTTGTCCCCGCAGTGATAACACCGCGGGACCCCGTACGCCACCGCCCCGAGGAGGAAATCGGTCAGTCAGATCAAGCAGCGCATCGCCGACGGATACGGCGCGAAGGTGACGGTGGACGGCCAGGAGTTCGCGGCCTTCCCGCCGCCGGTGAGCCTGCTGGAGGCGGGCGGGCTCGGGCTGCCCGCGCAGAAGCAGGAGTGGCTGCGCGGCCTGGCCAGGGCGGTGCTCGACGGCGTGCTCACCACCGAGCACCTGCGCTCGCTCGGCCCCGAGGGTGCCCTGGCCGAGCTGCGCGCCATGCCGGGGGCGGGGCCGTTCTCGGCCGGGTTGATCCTGATCAGGGGGCGGGCGCGCCGGACGCGTTCCCTGGCGACGAGCCGCGGCTGTTCGGGATCCTGCGCGAAGCGTACGGGCTGCCGGAGGACGCGTACCGGAGGCTGGCCGACGCATGGCGGCCGTACCGCTCCTGGGCCTCGTTCCTCTTCCGGTCCTCCGCGTACGGCGTGCTGGACGATCGGGACTGACCGGGGGAAGCTTCGGCGAGCGGCCCGTGTTCGCACCTGCATGGAGAACCGTTTCGCGGACGTGGCTGTCATCCGGCGACTGCTCAGCCAGGCGCAGACGTGGGCTTTCGTGGGTCTCAGGGACAACCCGGACCGCACGGCCTACGACCAGGCCCGCCTGCTCCAGTCGAGGGGCAGGCGGATCATCCCGGTTCACCCGAACGCCGAGACGGTTCTGGGTGAGCGCGGATACCGGTCGCTGGCCGAGGTTCCGGACAGCGTGGACATCGTGGCCGTGTACCGGCGTTCGCGCGACGCCGGGGAGTCGGTGGACGACGCGATCGCGGCCGGCGTCAAGGCGGTCTGGCTCCCGCTCGGCGTCATCGACGAGGCCGCCGCCCAGCGTGCGCTGGACGCGGGCCTCGACGTCGTGATGGACCGCTGCCCGGGAGTCGAGTGGGCGCTGCGCCGCGCTAGCTAGGCGGTCGCGGATCTCTGGTGAGGCCTGGATCGTAGGCCCAGCCGGCCTCACGGCCCTGCCGCTCCATGTCCTGCCTGAACGGCGAGCCGTACGGCGTCGCACAATGCCACGCGCGGGATCAGCCGTTGCGACTCCCGGGGCAGACGGGCATAAGCACCCGAGCCGGATCGAGCGACAGCGTGGCCTTCGGAGATGAGCACCTTCAGCGCCTCAGGTGGCCGCTCCGGGGTATGGGTGGACAACCCCGCATCCGGAAATACGACGCTCAATAGCGAACGTTTCCGCGCGTAGGCGGAAAGCGGTTTTGCGGACGAGGCGCTCGGCGGCTCGACCAGCGCCATCGGAATTAAGCGCCGAAACCAAATACTGGAGTGGCCGAAGCCCGGTAACGCAGCCGACGAATATGGGGAGTGCAATCGCGTAGGCTGGGACAAGTGCGATTAAGAGTAGCGTTCACGGAGCAGGCGGCCCGCATCGGCCGGATCGCCACCACCGCCCTCGGTGCGGTCCTCATGGCTTCGGGGTGCGTGTCACCACCGGCCTCAGTGACAATGCGGGTCGATCCCGCCGCTCTCAACGACGTTCGCGGAATAGGCGAGGTGCGGGCGGAGGCCAGTGACGAAAGCGAGAGAGACGGCAGGACACAGGTCGCGCGAGACCTCGTCATCGACGTCGGGGCCACAAGCGGCCGAGCGGCGCTCGACAAGGCGGCCGATCTACTGGCAGCCCGTAAGTGGCTGATCAAAGCGCAGAACCGGCCGACAATCGTGTTGATGGAATCCGCCCGATGGGGCGAAACGTACGCGACTCTGCGTCCGTTTAATCCTGCGTACTTCGAAGACAAGCCAGAAGTTCTGGAGCAACTTAAGAAGGCTTCCGCCAAGGAGGAATCGCTCGTATACCTTAGTGTATATGAAGGGACAATATGATAGAGAACTTTAAGGCTGAGTTTGCGGCTTGGTGTTGAGACCCCAATCGAATGATCATGGTCCCGCCGTTCACGGTAGCTGCTCCTGCAAGGGCCGTCGGTGCGCGACGCTCGGGCCCAGGAGGCGTCGGGTGACTCAGGGGGAAGAGGCAGTTGTCCGGCTACAAGTACAAGATTGAGCACTCGGCCGACACCACCGATCCGAGCGGCTGGACCAGCCTGGAGGACCACACGACCGCCCTGACCACGTACTTCCCTGCCCCCGAGCGCGGTGAGCGCCCGAGCAACGGCTCGAGCTCCTCGGGTGGCGGCATCTACGAACTCGGCGTCTACGGCGCTCCGGCCGCCGGGTGAAGCGGGTCGGCTGAGCTGGGCCATCCGCGCCACCGCCTGGTGGCGCGGACAGCGAGGGTTACCGTACGGCTGCGAACGCCACAGCAGTGGTAGAGGCGATGGCCGTCGTCAAGACCACCATCAAGAGCACCGTGCCCAGCGGGTTCTTCCGCGGTCGCGGCGGCACGGCGCGCTTGGCGCGGACGTAGGTCACCGTGGGCTTGGGGGTCGGCTTGATCGTCGGTTCGTGCTTCGGTTTCGGAGTCGGCTTGGCCCGGACGGGCGCGGGTACGACAGCGGGCACCCGCACCCGGTTGGGGGTCGGACGAGAGGTCGGTCGCTGGGTCGGCTTGGGTTTCGCGGGGCGGGGAGTGATCACGACCCGGACCCTGGGCGTCGCCTTCGGAGTGGCGACGGGTCGCGGGTTCAGGGTGACGCCGGGCTGTGGGTTGGGGACGGCTTGGGGCGGCGGGTTCGCGGCCGGCGACCCGCATCGTCCGATGTGCACACTCACCAGTGGCACGTCCACGCAGACGGCCACGTCGGCGCTGACGCTCACGGTCGAGTCGCCGGGGTCCGGGTCGGCCGCGGCGGGAGCGCCCGCGGACAGCGCCAACAGCGTGCCCGCGAGGAGCAGTGGCATGCGCCAGGCGCCCACGGTCAGACGCCTCCGGAAATCCGTGCGAACTCCTGCAGCGCGCTCTTGTACGCCCCAGGCTCCACGGCCAGCGGGCCGTTGAAGGCGTGGGAGATGTCCCAGGTGAGGTAGATGCCGAAGCCGAGCATCGCGGCCATCGCCACCACCGGCAGGAGCGCCAGGCCGCGCGGCCTGGCCCCGGCCAGGAACGGGAACAGGACGACCAGCAGGCCGGTGACGATCGTCAGGGCCAGCAGTCCGTCGGGTGGGGTCGCGGCGGCGTCGGCGGTGCGCTGGGCGCGGGCGGCGGCGATCGCCGCGAGGTGGTCGAGCACCGCGGTCCTGGCCTCCTTCTGGTCCGTGGTCACCTGCAGCGCGTCGACGCGGGCCCGGAGCGCGTCGAGCCGCTCCGTGCCGACGGGGTCCATCGAGCCACGCTCCATGACGGGCCACTCGTCCTTGACGATGAACGTGATGTAGTCGCGCAGGCCGGCGCGTACCAGGGCGGGGGCGGTGCCGGGCAGGCCGGAGGCCGACCAGTAGGCCTCCACCGCGGCCTGGCTCTCGGTCTGCGTGTTCTGGGCGGCGGTGTCGGCGGTGGTCCACGGCACGATGATCGCGATGGCGAAGACCAGCAGGAACATGGCGGACAGCATCGCGCCCGCGTGCCCGGCCGACGGTCCGCCGGCGTCGTTGTCGTCGCTGCCCTTCTTCGCGAGCCGGAACAGCGTGGCGGCGACAGCTACCACGCCTACCGCGGCCGCGGCCGCGATGATGTATTGCAGCATAAGGATCTCCCCAATCCCCACCGGACACTGAGCGTGACATTACTATCACAGATAGCACGGCTACTCAGGGGATACATTGCGGTACAGGACGTCACCGAATGGTCTCGGCCGGGCGCGAAGGTGAGGTCACCGGTCAGTCCGGCACTCAAGAGCCGGATTCGTGACAAGTCCCGATTCGTAGCCCCTGCGGCTGGACGGATCGCCGACGAGATCATGGCGCGGGGAGAGAAATGTCCAGGCTGACTCTCCGTGTCATGAAATATCGGGACCATGGGCGGCGTGAACCTTCTCAACGGCCGCAGATTCGTGATGGTGAGTTCGACGGCGAGCGTGGTGGACCTGGAGCGGCCCACCGAGTTCGACTACTGGGAGGCCGACGGGGTGGTGTGGGGCAGCTACACCGGCGACACCGTCGCGCACGGCCGTTTCGTCGGCACCAGGGACGGCGACGTCGTCTCCATCGCCTACGCGCACGCGCTCAAGGCCGGCGGCAAGGCGGGCGGCCAGAGCAACAGCCGTATCGAGACCGACGCCGACGGCCGGCTGCGCCTGATCGAGGAGTTCCAGTTCGAGGGCGACGACACCCGGCACGTCAGCGTGTGCACGGAGGTCGTCACCCCCTGACCGCCCAAAGCACGGTGAAGGCCCGGCCGATGCCAGGTCAGCCGTCCTTGCGCAGGGCGGCCCTGCCCTCCGCGGCGCCGACGAAGCGCATCTTGCCGAGCGGCACGTCGCCGGGGGCCTCCTGGGCCGCCCGCCGTACCGGACGGGCCTTGTCACGGTCGCTGGGCAGCACGTACGGCCGCCTGAGCACCTCGTCCAGGATGAAGACAGTCTCGGTCGCCTTCACGGCCGGGATGTTGGCCAGCCGGTCGGTCACCATGGCGTGCACCTCGGCCACGTCAGACATCCGCACCTGGATCATCGCGTCGTGCTGGCCGGTGGTGATCGCGCAGTACTCCACCTCGGGCATCCTGGCCAGCTCCGCCCTGAACTGCTTCCACATCTGCTGCCGCACGGTCACGAAGATCAGCGCGGTGATGCCGAGCCCCGTCCTGACGTGGTCGATCTCGGCGGTGAACCGCTTGATCGCGCCGTCGGCACGCAGCGCCTCGAAACGGGTGTACGCGTTGGCCCGGGAGATGCCCACCCGCTCGGCCAGTGCCGAGACCGAGATCCTGCCGTTCTCCCGCAGGACCTCGAGGATCTTCATATGGACCGCGTCGAGCTCGAGGCCGATGCCGATCCGTCCAGGCTGACCACCAGCACCGGCACCATTTCTGGAAATTTCACTCATAGTTACCCCCGGCCTATTTATATACGTCTCAGCGACCGCACAGCGCCTGGACGTTCTGCCGGACAATCCTCGGCATCTTTCGGCCAATCGTCCAACTGGAGGACTCAATGGCGACCCGCTCGCAGACGGCGGCTGTGCTGCTCGCCGGTGCACTCGCCCTCGCCGCCTGCGGAAGCGGCGGTTCCCAGACCCCCGCCGCCCAAGGTGGCGGCGGCAAGACCCTGGTGATCGACACCTCCTTCGACCTCAAGACGGCCGACCCCGGGCGTACGTACGAGCCGACGGGCCTGTTCGTGGAGAAGGCGATCTACGAGACGCTGCTCACCTTCGAGGGCGCCGACGTGACCAAGCCGGTCCCGGCGCTGGCCGAGTCGTACGAGCTGTCCAAGGACGGCAAGGTGCTCACGCTCAAGCTCAAGCAGGGCGCGACGTTCGCCGACGGCTCCCCCGTCACCGCGGACGACGTGGTGTTCTCGCTGACCCGGGTGCGGGACATGAAGGGCACCCCGTCGTTCCTGCTCGACGGCGTCGAGGTGGACAAGAAGGACGACTCGACGGTCACGCTGACCTCCAAGGCGGCCAACCCCGCGCTGCCGTTCATCCTGCCCAACCCGGCGCTCGGCATCATCAACAGCAAGCTCGCCAAGCAGCATGGCGCGACCGCGGACGCGCAGGACAAGGCCGAGCAGTACCTGAACTCGGCCGCCGCCGGGTCGGGCCCGTACACGATCGAGTCGTTCAACGTGAGCAGCCAGGTCGTGCTGAAGGCGAACGCGAAGTACTACGGCACCAAGCCCGCCTACGACAAGGTCGTCATCCGCAACGTCGAGGCCGCCACCCAGAAACTGAACGTCCAGCGCGGCGACAGCCAGGTGGCGCTCAACCTGTCGGGCGACCAGGTGACCGGCATGCCGGCGAACCTCCAGGTCAAGAAGACCGCCTCGGCCAACGTGATCTTCCTGCTGGCCAACCAGGACGACAAGGTCAGCAAGACCACGCCGAACGCCAAGTTCGTCGAGGCCGTGCGCAAGGGCGTCGACTACACGGGTCTGCTGGAGCTGGCCGGTGAGGGCTCCACGCAGGCGCCCGGCGTGATCCCGTCGCAGCTGCTCGGCGCGCTGCCCGCCGACCAGGCGGCCAAGCGCGACGTCGAGGGCGCCAAGGCGGCCCTGGCCGCGAGCGGCGTGGCCAACCCCACGGTGAAGCTGGAGTACCCGAGCGAGCTGACCGTGAACGGCCTGTCGTTCCAGCCGCTGGCCGAGCGGATCCAGGCCAATCTCAAGGAGGTCGGCATCACGGTGGACCTGCAGCCCGCGCCGGTCACCACCGCGCTGGACAACTACCGCAACGGCAAGGAGGAGATGGGGCTCTGGTACTGGGGCCCGGACTACCCGGACCCCAGCGACTACCTGGCCTTCCTGCCGGGCAAGACGGTGGGCCTGCGTGCCGGGTGGAAGACCGGCGCGGCCAAGGAGATCGAGGCCGCGGGTGAGAAGGCCGCGACCGCGATCGGCGACGACGCGCGCAAGCAGGCGTACGCCGACGTGCAGACGAAGCTGAACGCCTCGGGCCCGTTCATCCCGCTGATCCAGCCGAGCCAGAACATCGTGACGGCCGCCTCGGTGACCGGCCTTGAATACCACCCGGTCTGGACGGTCGACGTCGCCCGCCTGGGCGCGAAGTAAGCATGTCCGCCACGGACGACACGCCCCGCGCGCCCCGGCGGCGCGGGGCGCACCCCCTCGCCCGGTTCCTGATCCGGCGCATCCTCCTGGCGCTCCTGCTGGCCTGGGGCATCACGCTGGTGACGTTCGTGCTGACGAACCTGGTGCCCGGCGACCCGGTGGCCGCGAACCTGGGTCAGCGGGCCCTGGGCGACCCGGCCATCGTCGCGCAGTGGCGCTCCGAGCACGGCCTGGACAAGCCGCTGTGGGAGCAGTACCTGCTGCACCTCCAAGGCGTCGTCCACGGCGACCTCGGCACCAGCCAGCAGAGCCATCGGCCGGTGAGCCAGGACCTGGCCGAGTTCGTGCCGGCGACGCTGGAGCTGGCCGGGGCGGCGATCCTGGTCTCGCTCGTGCTCGGTGTGGCGTTCGGCGTGATCGCCGCGCTGCGCAGGGACCGGCTGGCGGACCACGCGCTGCGGGTGCTGAGCCTGATCGGCATCTCGGTGCCGACGTTCTGGCTGGCGCTGGTGGCGTTCTACGTGTTCTTCTACCGGCTGCAGATCACCCCGGGCAGCGGCAGGGTCGACGCGGCGCTGGGCTCGGCCCCGGCCGTCACCGGCCTGCAGACCGTGGACGCGCTGCTCGCGGGCCGGTGGGACATCTTCGGCTCGGCCGTCGGCCACCTGATCACGCCCGCCCTCGTGCTGGCCCTGTACACGATCGGGCTGCTCACCCGCTTCACCCGCTCCGCCGTGCTGGAGGTCCTCGGCCAGGACTACGTGCGGGCCGCCAGGGCCAAGGGCCTGCCCGGCCGGACGATCCTGTTCCGGTACGTGCTGCGCTCGGCGCTGGTGCCGATCATCACGGTGGCGGGCCTGGCGTTCGGCAGCCTGCTGTCCGGCACGGTCCTGGTCGAGGCGATCTTCGCCTGGCCGGGCGTCGGCCAGTACGCCTACAAGAGCGCCACCACCCTCGACCTGCCCGCCGTCATGGGCGTCGGGCTCGTGGTCGGCGTCGTGTACCTCGTCATCAACCTGATCGTGGACGTGCTGTACGGCGTCATCGATCCCCGAGTGAGGCTTCAGTGAAACGGGATCCCCTGGCCCGCAAGGGCCTGACCGGGCGGCTCCCCCACGCGTGGCGGCAACCGCTGGCCGTCATCGGCGCCGTGATCGCGATCCTCTGGCTGGTGGTCGCGCTGGCCGCGCCGGTGCTCGCGCCGCACGACCCGCTGGCCCAGGACCTGCCGCGGCTGGCGGCCCCCGGGCCCGGGCACTGGTTCGGCACGGACCAGCTCGGCCGCGACATCCTCAGCCGGGTCATGCACGGCGCGCGGGTGTCGATCCCGCTGACACTGATGCTGGTGGCGCTGTCGGTGCTGGTCGGCGGCCTGCTCGGCGCCTGCGCCGGATATTTCGGTCGATGGGTGGATGAGACGATCATGCGGGTGGCGGACCTGGTGTTCGCCTTCCCGACGGTCATCCTGGCCATGGTGGTGGCCGCGGCGCTCGGGGCGAGCCTGACCAACGCGGTGCTGGCCGTACTCGTCGTGGCCTGGCCCGCCTACGCCCGCGTGACCCGCGGGCTGGTGCTGGGTGTGCGGGAGCGGGAGTTCGTGCTGAGCGGGCGGCTGCTGGGCTTCTCGGCCTGGCGCTCGCTGCGCGTGGACGTGCTGCCGAACGTGACGGGCCCGGTGCTCGTCCTGGCCACGCTCGACATCGGCACCGCGCTGCTGCTGCTGTCGGGGCTGTCCTTCCTCGGCCTCGGAGCCAAGCCGCCGTCTCCGGAGTGGGGCGCGATGGTGGCCTCCGGCGTGGAGGTCTTCGACAGCTGGTGGGTGGCGACCTTCCCCGGCCTGGCGATCCTGACCGTGGTGCTGGCCTTCAACTTCCTCGGCGACACGCTGCGGGACGCCCTCGATCCCCGTACGGCCCGCGCCATCAAGGAGCGTGCGCTTTGACATCCTCCACCCGCCTGAAGACGGGGGATTTCAACAGCGACTACCTCGCGAGGAGGAGGTCGCGTTGAGGTTCGCGGTTCACGGGCCCGCCCAATGGCGAGCTTCCCCGCGCAGCAACGGCATGCCCTGCCGCCGTGTCGCGTACGTTCTTGGCCGCGTTGACGTCGGCGTTGTCCTGGTGCCCGCACGCGACGCACAGGAAGGGGGCTTGGCTCTCGCGGCTCTCCCTGGCGATGTGCTTGCAGGCGTTGCAGGTCTGCGACGTGTAACGCGGGTTAACCGTCTGGACACGACCCGGAGCCTTGTGCTCCAGCCGGACCGCGAGTCGGCCCCAACCGGCGGCGAGGATTGCCCTGTTGAGCCCTGCCTTCTGGCGGACGTTCCTGCCAGGCTCGGCCAGGGTGCCCTTCGCGGAGCGGGTCATGTTGCGAATCTGAAGGTCTTCGATGGCGATCATGTCGAACCGGCGGGCCAGATCGGTCGAGGTCTTCTCGATCCAGTCCTTGCGCCGGTCGCTCTCGCGGGCTTTAAGCCTGGCGATGGCCTGCTTGACCTTGACGCGGCGCTTCGACCCGCGCTGTGCGCGGGCCAGCTTCCGCAGCACCCGCAGCAGACGCACCTTCTCCGTGCCGTGGTATGTCGGCACGGACAGCAGTTCGCCCGTGGACAGAGCCGCCGACACGCAGACACCCCGATCTACTCCGACGACCTCGCCCGTACCCGGCGCGGGGATAGGCTTTGGGATCGCGGCGAAGGCGACATGCCAGCGGCCCGCCCGGTCACAGGTGATGCGATACGACTTCATTCCCTCGGGCATGTTGCGGGACCAGCGGAACCGAACCCAGCCCACCTTGGGCACCTTGACTTCGCCCACGTTGCGGGACAGGCGGCGCACATCTCCCGCCTTGACCGCCACGATCCGGAAACCTTCTCCCCGTCCGCGCTTACGCCAACTCGGGCGCCTGTGGGTCTTGCCGAAGAAGTTCGCCATCGCCTGCGCAAAGTCTTTGAGCGCCTGCTGCTGCACGATGATCGACCCGGCACGCAGCCACGCGAACTCTGCTCGCGCCTCCGTCAGTTGGCGGCACTGCTCGGCGAAACCGGGCGCGCTCGCGCCCCCCGCCTTCCAGTGCTGATGCTGCTCGACCGCGAGATTCCACACGAACCGGGCATGCCCGCAATGCTCGAGCAACGCCGCCTCTTGGGCAGGCGTGGGCTGGAGCCGGTAGCGGGACATGCCGATCAAGCTACAGATCAACACCGACAAAACCGGGAGCCAGAGTGTCTGTCCGCTTCGCGTTTCCTCCCTGTCCTAAAGGACGGGGCATCCACGCTGAAGGTGCTTGGTGACCCTGGACATCACCGATCTGAAGGTGACCATCGGCGACAAGAAAATCCTTCGCGGCGTGGACCTGTCGCTCCAGGAGGGCAGGGTGCACGGGCTGGCGGGCGAGAGCGGGTCCGGCAAGACGATGACCGGGCTGGCCGTCCTGGGCCTGCTGCCGCACGGCTCGCGGACCACCGGCAGCATCGCGCTCGGCGACCGTGAGCTGCTCACGCTGCCGCCGAAGGAGCTGAACCGGGTCCGCGGCGGCGAGGTGGCCATGGTCTTCCAGGACCCGGCCACGAGCCTGCACCCGATGCTCACGATCGGCAAACAGCTCACCGAGCACATGCGCCACCACCTCGGCGTCGACAAGCGGGAGGCCCGGCGGCGGGCCGTCGAGCTGCTCGGCAAGGTGCGCATCCCCGGCGCCGAGGAGGCGTACGGGCGCTTCCCGCACCAGTTCTCGGGCGGCATGCGGCAGCGCGTCGCGATCGCCATCGCGCTGGCCTGCTCCCCCAAGGTGCTGATCGCCGACGAGCCGACGACGGCGCTGGACGTGACCGTGCAGGCGGGGGTGCTGCGGCTGCTGCGCGGGCTCTGCGACGAGCTGGGGCTGGCCGTGCTGCTCGTCACCCACGACCTGGGCGTCATGTCGGCGGTGGCGGACGAGGTGAGCGTGATGAAGGACGGCCTGGTCGTGGAGACGGGGCCGCGCGGCCAGGTGCTGCGCGAACCCGCCCATCCGTACACCCGCTCCCTGCTCGACTCGCTGCCCGAGACCTCACTGCCCGAGACCTCACTGCCCGACGCCGAGCCCTCTCCCGCTCCCCGTTCGGAGGATTCATGACCCTGCTGGCGATCGACGACCTGGTCGTCGAGCACCGCTCGCCCGGGCGCCCGATCGTCAGGGCGGTCGCCGGGGCGAGCCTGTCCGTCGGCCCCGGCGAGGTCGTCGGCCTGGTCGGCGAGTCCGGCTGCGGCAAGTCGACGCTGGCCCGCGCCGTCTGCGGGCTGAACCCCGTCACCGAGGGGTCGATCACGTTCGACGGGCAACCGGTCACGCCGCTCGGGCTGCGCAAGCGGAAGCTGACGGGCATCCAGATGGTGTTCCAGGATCCGTACGCGTCGCTGAACCCGCGCCGCCGCGTGGGCGACCAGATCGCCGACGGCCTCCGTACGTCAGGCGACACCGCCACCGCGCCCGCCGACCTGCTGGAACGCGTCGGGCTGCCGCGTGACGTCGCGGGCCGGCACCCGCACGAGTTCTCGGGCGGGCAGCGGCAGCGCATCGCGATCGCCAGGGCGCTGGCGGCCAGGCCCCGGCTGCTGATCGGCGACGAGCCCATCTCGGCGCTGGACGCGTCGGCCCAGTCGCAGGTCGCCACCCTGATGCGCGACCTGGCCGTGGACTCGGGGGCGGGGCTGCTGTTCATCAGCCATGACCTGTCGGTGGTGCGGCTGATCGCCGACCGGATCGCGGTCATGTACCTCGGTAAGATCGTTGAGGTGGGCAACACGGCCGAGGTGTGGGCGAACCCCCGGCACCCGTACACACAGGCGCTGTTGCGCGCCATCCCCAAGCCCGACGGGATGGGCGTGCTGCCCGCCGAGCTGCCCGGCGACGTGCCGGATCCGGCGCACCCGCCGCGGGGCTGCCGGTTCAACCCGCGCTGCCCGCAGGTCATGGACGTCTGCCGGGACAAGGAACCCGACTTCGGACCGGTCGCCTGCTGGCTGCACGAGCCTGCGACGTGACCGAGCCCATCCTGGACGCCGTGCGGGCGGCCATGGTCGAGGCCGAGGTCGACGCCCTGGTTCTGCGGCCCTCACCCGACTTCAGGTTCCTGGGTGGGAAGGGCGAGGGGTTCCTCGTCGTCACCCTGGACACGGCCGCCGAGACCGCCGATCCCGGCCCGCTCGTGCCCCGCGCGGCGCGGCGGGTCGGCGTGGACCCCGAGATGCGGGTCCGCGAGCTGTTCGGGCTCACGATCGAGGCCGAGCTGGTGCCGGCCACGGCCGTGCTGGCGCCGCTGCGGCTGCGCAAACGGCCGGAGGAGATCGAGGCGGTCCAGCGCGCCGTCGTGGCCGCCGAATCGGTGCTCGGCCAGGCCCGTGAGCTGGCCTGGTTCGGCGCCACCGAGGGCGCGATGGCCGCGCGGCTGCGGCGGCTGCTGCTGGAGAGCGGCTGCGAGGAGGTCCTGTCGCTGCGGGTCGCGGCGGGTGAGCACACCGCGCGTCCCGCGCACCAGCCCGGCGGCCGGGTGATCAACCCCGGTGACGCGCTGCTGGTCTCGCTCTGCGGCCGATGGAACGGCTACTGCGCGGAGGTGGCGCGCGTGTTCGCCGTCGCCGAGCCGCCGGAGGACTTCGAGGCCATGTACTCGGTGGTACTCGCCGCGCGGGCCGCCGCCCTCCGCTCGGCACGGCCGTCGGCCGCCGCCGAGAGCGTGGCCAGGGCGGTCAGGGACGTGATCGACGGCAGCGGGTACGGCCGTTTCGCCGCCGCGCACTTCGGCCGGGGCGTGGGGCTGGGCCATGATGAGGGCCCGCGGGTCGTCCCTGGTGACGACACGCCGCTGGAACCGGGGATGACCCTGTGCCTGGAGCCCGCGATCTACGTACCGGACCTGTTCGGCGCCCGGGTGGCCGACGTGGTCGCCATGACGGCGGAGGGCCCCGTCGCCCTCGGCTCCGGCCACCACACCCTGCACGTCCTCGACCGCTGACGCCGCCTCCCCCACGGCTGACGCTTCACCGAGGCCGTCCGTGAGCTCGGCCGACCACCCGTCTAGGCTGATTCGGGGGATCATCGGAGGGCGTCTTGGACCAGTTCGTGCTGCTCATGCTCATCCTGCTGGGCGCACTGATCACGGTGCCGCTCGGCGACCGGCTCGGGTTGCCGTCGCCGGTGCTGATGACGCTGCTCGGCATCGTCCTGGCCCTGCTGCCGTTCGTGCCGGACGTGGACGTACCGCCCGACATCGTGCTGCCGCTGCTGCTGCCTCCGCTGCTGTACGCGGCCGTGCGGCGGACGTCGTGGCGGCAGTTCGCGGCGAACTGGCGGCCGATCTTCCTGCTCGCCGTGGCGCTGGTGTTCGTGACGACGGCGGTCGTGGCGGTGACGGCGCACGCGCTCATCCCAGGCCTGCCGATCGCGGCCGCGGCGGCGCTCGGCGCGCTGGTGGCGCCGCCCGACCCGGTGGCGGCCACGGCGGTGGCGGGCCGGCTGGGGCTGCCCAGACGGCTGGTGTCGCTGCTGGAGGGCGAGGGTCTGTTCAACGACGTCACGGCGATCGTGCTGTACAAGGTGGCGATCACGGCGGCGGTCACCGGCGTCTTCTGGTGGCCGGGCGCGCTGGGCGAGTTCGTGCTGTCGGCGGTGGTGGCGGTCGCGGTGGGTCTGACGCTCGGCTGGCTGGCCGGTCGGCTGATGGCCGTGCTCGGCGACGCCACGCTGCAGGTGGGGCTGTCGCTGCTGGTGCCGTTCGTCAGCTACGCGCTGGCCGACAGGTGGCACGGCTCGGGGGTGCTGGCCGTCCTGACCACTGCGTTCTACCTGAGCGAGCACATGTCGGACGCCGACGACGTGAAAGGCAGGTTCGCCTCGGCGACGTTCTGGCAGATCGTCGACACGCTCGTCACGGGGGTGGCGTTCGGGCTGATCGGGCTGGAGCTGCACACCGTGTTCGGCACGCTCGGCGGGCGGCTGGGCGAGGCGCTCGGCTGGAGCGCCGCCGTGGTGGGCGTCGTGGTGGTGGTACGGCTGGCCTGGCTGCTGCCGGCCGCCTGGCTGGCCAGGAAGACCCGCCGGGCCGGGGACGACGAGTCGGAGGTGCCGCTGAGCTGGCGCGAGACGGTCGTCATGTGGTGGGCGGGCATGCGTGGCGTCGCCTCTGTGGCGCTCGTCCTGGCGATCCCGCTGCGGACGGATGACGGGGCGCCGTTCCCGCAGCGGGCCATGCTGGTGTTCATCGCGTTCGCGGTCATCCTGGCCACGCTGGTCGTACAGGGGCTGACGCTGCCCTGGCTGGTGTCCAAGCTGGGCGTCAAGTCCGACACCGCGGCCGAGCGGGACCTGGAGCGGCGGCTGGCCATCAGCGCGGCGACCGCGGCCAGACGGCGGCTCAAGGAGATCGACGAGGCCGAGGACCTGCCCGAGGAGGTGGTGGAGCTGCTCGCCAAGCGGATGACGGACATCGGCATGCGGATCAGCGCCGAGGCCGCCGATGCCGAGCGGCGCGCGGCCTACGAGAAACGCGCCGAGCGGGTACGCACGGTCAGGCGGGTCGAGTCGGAGATGATGTCCGCCGCCCGCCAGGCGGTGCTCGACGCGCGACGCGACCCGAACGCCGACCCGGAAGTGGTCATCCGGGTGCTGCGCCTGCTCGACGCGCGGAGTCTGCACTGACCGTCATGCCGGCGCCGCCTGCCCGGTGAGGATCGACTGATGCAGCGCGGCCAGCCGCTCCCCAGGATCGAGCCCGAACTCGGCCCGCAGGTGCCGGGCATGGGAGCGGTAGGCATCGAGCGCTTCGGCCTGCCGCCCGGCCAGGTAGAGGGCGCGCATCAACTGGCTGTTGAGGCGCTCGCGCAGCGGGTGCCGTCTGGTGACCGCGATGAGCTCGGCGATGAGTTCATGATGGTTGCCGTGCGCCAGTTCGAGCTCGAAACGCTGCTCGCTCGCCTGAAGGCAGCGCTCCGTCAAGGCGGGGACCACCTGGTCGTGCAACGTCATCGACGGCACATTCGGCAGCAGCGGGTCGCGCCACAATGCCGCCGCCCGCCGAAGAGGGCTCAGCATCCGAGCCGGATCTCCGGCAGCCTTTCTGGCCAGCTCGCACAGCGTTTCGAACTCGGCGAGGTCCACCTCACCATTCAGCAGATAGCCGTCCCCCGAATTGTGGATCCCGTGGTCGTGGCCGAGAATCTGCCGCAGCCTCGAGATGTACACCTGAATCGCGCACCGCGCGCCGGCCGGTGGCTCGTCGTCCCATACGCGTTCGATCAATGTCCGCACCGTTACCGGATGGCCGGCGGCCAACGCCAGGCTGGCCAGAATCGTGCGCTGCTTGGCGGCGGGCACCGCGACGACCCGCCCGTCCCGTACGACCTTGAGCGGTCCGAGCACTTCGAACCGGAGAACGCTCCCCATGGGAACGACTGTGACCGATTCCAGCGTCGTGGGGCTGTCCGCCCGCTGACGCCGACCTGACGCCGCCTCAGTCAATCAGCAGGAGCCGCGACCAGGCGAGCGGCTCTCCGGCGGCGGCGGACAGCAGGGCGAGCGCCACGCCGGCCGCCCCTCTGAGCAGGCCGGGATGGTCGACCGCCACTCCGTTGTCCTCCACGTCGAGGTAGCCGAGGAGCGAGTCGGACCGGTAACGATTGAACAGTTCGCCGACCAGCCGCTGCACGGCGTGCCGGAAAGCGGGCTGGTCGGTGTCATGGGCGAAGGCCAAAGTGATGAGGAGCTGTCCGGCCGTACCGTGGCAGAGGTTGGGAGAGGGCAGCCACGGCGGTAGCGCGCAGTGGGTCAGGAAGGCGTCCACCGCGAACTCCTGATAGCGCGGCGCTCCGACGGCGGCGCCGGCCAGGTAGAGCGCGCGGGCGATGCCCGAGCCGCCGTGGCACCAGGATCCGGCGTTGACCCGCGGCCGGTCGGAGCTGCCGCTCGGATCCAGTTCGACGGCATCCGGCCAGAGGACCACCCCGCCCTCGGCCCCGGCCTGAGCCATCAGCCACCGGGCGCCCCAGTGGATGGCGGTCTCGACGTCGGGCCGCTGGAAGCGGTGGTGCCGTTCGAGCAGGGACAGCGCCGCGAGCGGTCCTGCCACACCGTGCGCCAGCCCGCAGTCGACCAGCCTGGCTCCCTCCCCCGGCCGGAACCGGTAGCTCAGCCGAGGGAGCCCGTCCTCGCTCAGGACCGCGACCAGCGCGTCGGCCACCGAGGCCGTGACCCGGTCGGCCTGTTTCGAGCCGGCGCGGCTACGCAGGTAGCCGCACCAGCCGGAGATTCCCGTGACCGTGTCGTATCCGCGAGGCGCGGGCCGCTCGTCGGCGGCCAGCCCCTGCGCGAAGCCGCCCATCCTGGCCAGCAGCCGGTCCTCGAAGGACAGGAACGACGCGCGGTGGGCACCGAGACCGGGCTGCCAGGCCGCGGTGGCGTAGCCGACGGTGCCGGAGAACAGCGACAGCGTCGCGTCCGGCGCCCTCGCCTGATCGAGGCCGGCCGCCAGGAACTCCTGTCCGAGCGCCTCCCACCCCGTGTCCGGGAACCGGTCGGCGAACGCCGCGGACATGAGCCCCAGCCCGGCGTCCCCCATGGACAACCCGGCCGCGGACCAGGTGTTCGCCTGCCGTTTCGCCGTGACGCGCGCCAGTGTGGCCAGAGCTTGCCGGCGCAGCCGCGCATCCGCCACCTGCCCGGCGACCTGCCGCGCGCACACCGCGATGAGCGTGTTCATGGTCAGCAGAGCTTCGATCCTGCTTCGCAGCAGGTGTCGTAACACGTCGCCCAGACCGTGCCGCACCCTTCCACGCCGTCCAGGCACAGGGTCTGATGCACCGTGTCCGCCATCGGGACGGTCGCCGCGACGGCCGGATCAGGCAGGCTGCGTAGCTGCAGATCAAATGAATTATCCATGTATCGAGTCCTCGAGTCTCAGCAGACGGTGGGCGGCGACTGGCAGGTGTCCTTGCAGGTTTGGTAACAGGTGGCGCCGCTGACGGTGGGGCAGTTGCGCGTGTTGCACATTTCGATGGTCATCGACATGTCATGGATCCCGTATTCCGCGGATTTCGTCGGCAGGCTGCGCAATTGCAGGTCGAAAAGCTTTTCCATGTTCCACTCCTCCGGCTGGCATTCGCATGCAGAACCCAGAACGTATCTCACGCTTCCTTCGTATCGTTTACGCGCCGCCTACGCGGCTCGCGAAATCGGCGCGTAAGCGGCAGGTATGCGCGGCCGATTAATCTGGGGGCGCGGTAATACCAAATGAAGGGGTTTCTGTGCCGGAGGAAATTGAATTCGCCGTGGCCGACTTCGCCCTGCTGCGTACGCCGGCCCTTTCCGCCGGCCATGCCGCGGTGACCCTCGAGGACCTCGACCCCGACGATCCGGGGCAGTGCGATCGGATGATCGACTATCTGCGTCGAGTGTCGGCGCCGCCGCTGGTCCGCGAGGCGCTGGAGGTGTCCAGCCGGTCCTTGGCCAGGATTCTCGGCAAGGTGGAGCGCGGCGAGGACGTCTCTCACGCCAGGCTGCGCCGGGCGGTCTACGCGGTGACCAAGTACGTGCTGCGCATGTCCACCAGGCCGACGCCCTTCGGGCTGCTGGCGGGCGTGGAGATCGCCGGGTTCGGCGACCGGACGCGGGTGTCGCTCGGCGGCGCGCACCGTAAGGTCGTGCGGCCGGACATGGACTGGCTGCTCGCCGTCGTTCGCAGGTGGGAACGGGATCCGGAGATCCTCCGGGGGCTCCGGGTGGTCGTCAACGATCTCGCGCAGGTTCGCGGGGATCGGCTGGTGCTGCCGTACATCCGCGCCGACGACCAGGGCGGGCACGCGCACGAGACCTCCGTGCGGCACTCCGCCGCGGTGCGCAGGGTCTGCGAGCTCGCCGGCACGGCGACGCCGTACGCGGAGCTGGTGGCGCTGCTGACAGCGGAGTTTCCCGAGGCGTCCGAGCAGGTCGTCGAGTCGATGCTGGCGGAGCTCGTCCGGCACGAGTTCCTGCTGACCGACCTGCGGCCGCCTTCGTACGGCCGCGATCCGGTCCGGCATGTGCTGGACCGGGTCGGCGCGAGGGAGCCGGAGGCCGTCGCGCTCGCCGAGATCGACCGCGCGCTGCAGACCTACGCGCGGCGGCCGCCCGGGGAGGGGATCGCGCAGCTCAGGGCCGTCATGACGGCCATGGACCGGCTGCGGGCCGCCGACCAGCCCGTACAGGTGGACCTGCGGGTGGACGCGCGGGTCACGCTCCCGGCCGCGGTGGTGAACGAGCTGGAGCACGCGGTCACCACGCTGCGGCGCGTCACGGCCGACACCGGGCTCACGCACCTGTCGCAGTACCACGAGGAGTTCGTGGAGAAGTACGGCATCGACAACCCGGTGCCGCTCAAGGAGCTCCTCGACCCGGCCAGAGGACTTGGTCCACCGGCGGGCTATCTGCGGCCGTCCGGCTCCCGGCGTCCGGCTCCGCATGCCGACGTGCCGTCCGGCAGGGCCCGGCTGCTGGCCAAGCTCGCGCAGCAGGCCGGCCGGGACGGGCGCCAAGAGGTCCTCCTGGAGGCCGACCACGTGCGACGGCTCAGCGTCAACGGCGCCGACGCGCCGCCGTCGGCCATGGAGCTGCCCGTGACGGTGCTGGCGGACTCGGCCCGCGCTCTCGACGAGGGTGATTTCCGGCTGGTGATCCCGGCAGCCTCAGGATCGTCGCAGTTGGGGGCGTTCTTCGGCCGTTTCCTGCACCTGTTCGCGGACTCGCCACGGCCGATCGCCGGCCTGCGTGATCTCCACACCACTACAGCCGGCGCGGTCGCGGCGCAGCTCACCTTCCAGCCGCACCGGACCCGCCTGGGCAACGTCTCCCAGGTGCCACGCGTTCTCGACCAGTTGGTCAGCGTCGGCGCCTACGTGGCGGATCCCGGTGTGCTGGGTGTGGACGACCTCGCCGTCTATGCCGACCTCGCGCGGCTCCGCGTGCTGTCCCTGTCGCTCGGGCGTGAGATCAGGCCGATGCCGTTCCACCTGATGAACCTGTACACGGGCGCGCCGAACGCCGCGCGGCTGCTCGCGGAGATCTCCCAGGCGGGCACGGGTGTCTGGCGCGGCTGGCAATGGGGCTCGCTGAACCATCTGCCGTTCCTTCCGCGCGTGCGGTACGGCCGGACGGTCGTGGCATCGGCGCGCTGGCTGCCGCCCGCGTCCCTGCGCGACCCCGCCCGGCAGGGCGGCCAGTGGCCCGGCCTGCTCGACGAGTGGCGAGCCCGATGGGCGGTCCCCGACCAGGTCAAGGCCACCCTCGGCGATCAGCGGATCACCCTCGACCTCACCTCCCCGCTGCATCGCGGGCTGCTCAGGCGCGAGCTGGCCCGGCAGCCGGACCTGGTGCTCCACGAAAGACCGTGCGGAGGCGAGCCGGGCACCGGCTGGCTGCACGGCCTGGCCAACGAGGTCGTCATCCCGTTCGTGCCCCGGCACCGGCCGCCGAGCGCACCCCGCGCTCCCGTCCGCCTCACCTCGTCCCGGCCCCGTCACCTGCCGGGCGGGCAGTGGCTCTACGCCAAGCTGTACGTCCCGGCCGAGCAGCAGGACGACCTCCTGGCCACGGCCGTTCCGCCGCTCATCGACGCGGTGCGATCCCGGATCGGCCGCTGGTACTTCCTCAGGTACGCCGACCCCGATCCGCATCTGCGGCTCCGCTTCCACGCCGGCCGGCGCGTGCTGCCGCTGCTGCACGACTGGGCGCGGGACCTGTGTGATTCGGGAAGGGCGCAGCGGCTCGTGCTCGACACCTACGAGCCCGAGGTGGCCCGCTACGGCGGGGAGAAGGCCATGGAGCTGGCCGAGCAGGTGTTCCATGCCGACTCCGAGGCCGTGCTGGCCCAGTTGCGGCTCCGGCTGGACGGGATGGACGGCCTCCCGTCCGAGGTGCTCGCGGCGGCCAACTATGTCGACATCCTGCGCGGGCTCGGCGACAAGTCGTGGCAGCAGTGGCTGCTGGCGAACTATCCCAAGGGCGCCCACCATCACGCCTTCCGCCGCCACCGCGAACCGGCCATGCGCCTCATCGATCCGGCGGGTGACTGGCACGCGCTGCGGGCGTACGAGAAGAACCTTCCGGCGCTCTGGGCACCCCGGTCGAGAGCGGTCTCCGAGTACGGCGAGGTGCTGCGCCCCGGAGAGCCGAGCTGGACGACGGCCGTCAACAGCCTGCTCCACATGCACCACAACCGGCTCGTCGGCGTCGACCGCGAGACGGAGAGCGCGTCCTACGCCATCGCCCGCGGCGTGGTGCGGGCGGCGCGCGACCGGCGGGCGTTCGGGACATGAACCTGCTCCAGGTGACGGCGGAGCACGTTCTGGGCCACGTCGCCGACGGACTGAGTGACCCGGGGCGAATGGCGAGCGCGGCGACCGTCATGTCGAGCCTGCCCCCCGATCTCAGGGTCATCGACACCGGCGCGCTGTCCATGAGCGGCGGCCACACCGGCGTCGCGCTGCTGTTCGGTGTCCTGGGCGACCGTGAGCGCGCCTACGCGCACCTCGCCAGGGCGGCTTCGCTGCCCGATCCGCCCGGCAGCGGCGGGCTGTGGACCGGGCTGCCCGCCCTGGCGATGGCGACCTGCCTCACCGCCGCCGCTCCCGGTGACTACGCGACACTGCTCGGGCAACTCGACACGTTCGTGGCCGGCGTCGTCCGGCGACGGCTGCGTGCCTTCCGCCAGGAGCTCACCCGGCGGCGGCCCCGAGGATTTCATCACTACGACATCCCCTACGGGCTGACCGGCCTGGGCAGGTATCTCCTCCTGCGCGGGGAACACGACCTCGTCGCCGACGTACTCGCCTCATTGGTCGAGCTCACCCGGCCCATCGCGGTTGGCGGCGACGAGCTCCCCGGCTGGTGGGTCGAGGGCGGTCCCACGCTGAGGGACGTCGACGGATACGAGCTCGGCCACGGCAACCTGGGCGTCGCGCACGGGATCACCGGGCCGCTGTCGTTGCTGGCCATCGCCATGGAACAAGGGGTCCGTGCCCCCGGCCAGGACGCGGCCATGGAGCGGATCGTGGAGTGGCTGCTGGACCGGCGCCTTGAGGACGGTCATGGCCCGTTCTGGCCGGCGACCGTGACGCTGCCCGAGCAACTGGGGATCCGGCCGCGGTCCGACACGGCGTTCCGGGCGAGCTGGTGCTACGGCACGCCCGGCATCGCCCGCGCCCTCCAACTGGCCGGGCGGGCCCTGGGGCGTTCCTCGTGGGAAGAGGCCGCCGTGGGCGCCATGCGGGCGATGCGCGATCGGCCGGTGGCGGACTGGGGAGTCTCCGGTGCGTCGCTGTGCCACGGGTGGGCCGGGATACTCCGGACAAGCTGGCGGATCGCCGAGGATTCTGGAGATAGCGCGGTCCGCTCCATCGTCGGCACCGCGGCCACCCGGTTGCTCGCCCTGTACGACGCCGGGTCGCCCTTCGGCTTTCGATACCCGCTCGGACACGGAGTCGAGATCGACGTGGCCGGCGCCATCGAGGGTGCGGCCGGGATCGGCCTCGCGCTGCGGAGCTGCCTCCTCGCGGAGGCACGCTCCGACTGGGACACGCTCCTTCTGCTGAGCTGACCGAACGGGCCGCGCCGGGGAATCGCCCCGGCGAGGCCCGCATTCGGCCCGATCAGCAGCACCTGGTCACGGTCACTGGATCTTGTGAGTCTCGGTGACCATCGGCGTGTCGGACCCGCCGTCGGCGGCCTGGGCCACGGACGCGGCCCCGTACACCGTCACGGCCGCGAACAACACGGCCCCGATCATCGCCGCCACTCTCGATCTGCCGCGCATAGCGACTCTCCTTCGCCTTCGATGGGATGTCTCCATCTTGGAGATCTCGCATGTCGTGCTCCTGGCGGCGCGATGTCGTCACGCCGACCGGTGCGCCGTCACCGCGGGCTCAGGCGCCGTACCACCACACCGACCAGCCGATCCGCGGCCACGTACCCGAAATGCCGCGAATCCAGTGACTGATCGGGGTTGTCGCCTACCAGCACCAGCCGACCCACCGGCACGGTGTCCCCCGCCACGTCACGCAGCGCGGGGACGCGGTCCCTGGGCACCGGGTCGCCGGGGATCGCCACCGCCCGCTTCAGCAGCCACGCCCCGTCCTCGGAGGCGCCGGTGACCACCACGACCTGCCCGCGCCGTACCTTGCCCGCGGTCGTACGGCGCAGCAGCACCCGCTCACCCTGCCGGTAGGTCGGCCGCATGCTCGGTCCCCGCACCACGACCACCACATAGCCGGTGCGCCCCCACCACAACGCCCCTGCCACGGCGATGGCCAGGACGGCCCACCCGATCATCCCGACCGCGCCATCGCGTAGCCCTGGGCCTGCAACGTGAACAGCCGCGCGTACGTCCCGCCCGCCGCCAGCAGGTCTGCGTGGCTCCCCCGCTCCGCGATCACCCCGTCCACCAGTACCGCGATCAGATCCGCCGCACGCACCGCACCCAGCCGATGCGAGATCAGCACTCCCGTACGGCCCGCGCGGATCTGCCGTAACCGCGTGTGCAGGTCGTACTCGGCCTCGGCGTCCAGCCCCGCGCTCGGCTCGTCCAGGATCATCAGATCCCGGTCCTCACGCAGGAACGCCCTGGCCAGTGCGAGGCGCTGCCACTGCCCGCCCGACAGTGTCACCCCGCCACCCGGGTCGTCGGGATCCTGGTGGAACATCCGTGTCAGCAACGTGTCATAGCCGTGCGGCAGGGCCTCGACCATCTCGTGCACCCCGGCGTGCCCGGCCGCCGTCTCGATCCGCCCCTGATCACCGAGGGCCGCCAGATCGCCCACCGCGATGTTGTCCGCGGCGCTGAAGTCGTAGGCCATGAAGTCCTGGAACACCGCCCCGATCCGCTCGCGTAGCCGCCCCACCTCCACGTCGCGGAGGTCCACCCCGTCCCACAAGATCGCACCGCGGGTCGGGTCGTAGAACCGGCACAGCAGCTTGACCAGCGTGCTCTTGCCGCAGCCGTTGCGCCCGACCAGAGCCACCGCTTCGCCGTACGGGATGAACAGGTTGAGCCCCCGCAGCACCCACGGATGCGCCGGGCTGTAACGGAACCACACGTCACGCAGCTCGATGCCCCGCCGTAACACGGGCAGCGCGCCGGCGGGCGAGGCGGCCGCCGGCAGATCCGGATCGGCCTCGACCACGTCGACATAATGGCCGAACATCAGCAGTTGCTGATGCGCGCCGGCCGCCGTGCTCACCAGCCCCGCGACCGCCGACTGCACACCGGCCGCCGCCGCCGCGAACATCGACACATCACCCACGCTCAGCCTGCCCTGACCCGCGCTGACGAGCACCCAGATCAGCCCGCCACCGGAGATCGCCGCCGACAGCAGCGACAATCCCGCCTGTGCCGACAGCTCCCGCCGCTCCAGCCGCCGCTTGGCCGCCGTCGACGTACGCAACTCATCGATCATCCTGCCGCGCAGGAACGGGCCGATGCCCAGCAGCCGGATCTCCTTGGCGGCGTTCACCGTCGACAGCAGTTGCCCGTAGAAGAACTCTCGCCGCTCCACCGGGCCGATCTTCCACATCACGTCGGCCCGCCGCCGCGACAGCCGCAACTCCACCATCAGCGCCGGAACGGCCGCCACGACCACCACGCCGGTGAACACCGGCGTGAGCACCGCCAACGACACCACGAACCCCACCAAGGTGACCACACCGCGCGCCAGCCCGAAACACGAGTCGACCATCAGCTGCAGAGCCCGCGCGCTCTCCTGGGCGAACCTCAGCCGATCCAGGAAGGCCGGGTCCTCGAACCGCGCCAGACCGTCCAGCCGCTCCACCGACGCGAACAGCTCGTCCTTGGCCACCAGCGTCGTCCTGCGGCTCACCTCTCCGCGCAGGTACTGGCTGCCCTGCAGGCTGACCGAGGTGAACAGGCCCGCCACCGCCAGCCCCACCGCCAGCCCCAGCAGCACCCCCGGCGGCCCCGGAGCGGCCACCCGGTCCAATGCCAGCTTGGTCAGCCACGCCACCACGATCGGCACCAGACCGGCGACCAACGTCACCGCCAGATAGCCCAGCACCGGCACCGGAGCCGCCCGCCACACCAGCCGGGCCGCGACCAGCGCCTGCCTCACGACCGGCTCGGCGCGGGCAGGACCGCCACGTTCACCGACGAGGCCGTGACCACCCCGTCCGCCACCTGGCAGAACGACGGATAGCCCCGCACCCCGAACGCGTCGTTGACCGCCTTGCCCAGCGGCTCCAGCACGATGTCGGCGACCCCCGCCAACGGCTCGACGAGCTGCGCCGCCTCGGCCTCCGGCCCGGACACGACCGCCACGATCCGCTCCCCGCGATGTTCACGCGCCCGCTCCAGCAGCCGCGGAATCTGCGGGCCGCACCCCCCGCAACCGGCGCTCAGGAACGCCACCAGCGCCCCCTCGCCCAGCGACTCCCGCGACAGGATCCGCCCGTCCCGCGCCGCCACCTCGAACTCACCCACCACCGCCCCCGGAACCGGCAGGCCGACCGGCGACGACGTCCCCTGTCCTTCCTTCAGCCGCCGGATGACGCCGAACGTCAGCAGCAGATTCACCACGCACAGCACCCCTGTCAGGGCCACCGCGACCGCGAGCATGCTCATCACCATCCTCCTTATGCGACTGTGGAATCCTGGCGGGCCGCGCTGTCGTGACCCTGTCGGCCCGCTGACGCGGCCATTAGAGAGAAAATCCAGGCCGGTGCGAAGACTCCCGGCCTGGGTTTCCTGTGAATGGGCGTCCGTGATTACGGCACCTTCCACCAGAAGTAATAGTAGTGCGCCACATTCGATTAAAGGCAGAGTCCGGTCAGCGGGTCGGTCTCGTACCGCGATCGGGTGACCGCCAGATCGATATTGCAGAGAAATTGGACGTCGTAGGTGGCGAAACGCCACTCCTCGGCCGTCACCGCCGCCGAGGCTGACGGCGGGGAGTCGGCGTTGGCGGCCGCGGGCATCATGGCCCCGAGCCCCAGCGCGGCGACGAGAATCGCCGATCGGGCTGACTTGCGCATTGCGCCCTCCACTTGTTCTCGCGACGACGATAAAGTCAGGCGCAGTTACGCACCTCCCAGTCGTTGGTCACCAGAGGGTCGGCGAAGTAGCCGAAGCTGTACCCCGGTATGTAGTGGCACCCGGCCCAGCTGTACCGCCCAGCGGTCGGGAAATATATCTGGACGTTGATTCCGCCCGAGCACTTGTTCCGGACGATGTAGGTGAGCTGTAGCCCGGGGCCGGCGGTGGTTCCGTTGCGGACGCCGCAGAAGCCCGGGTCCGCGAGGGCTGAATTCGGCGAGACCGGAATGAACAATGCGGCCGCCGCGGCTGTCGCGGCGAGCTTCCCCGCCCAGCGTTTTGTCGGTGATGACATGATCGCGATGCTCCTCCGACCAGATCTAGCAGGCCCTGATGGTCCAGTTCGAGTCGTCAGCGGGGTAGGTGTAGGTCTGGTAGCCGCCCGGCAGAACATAGTTGCAGGACGTGTCCCGCCCGTTGCCGGGGAGATGGACCAGCAGGTTCAGCCCGTAGCCGCATTTGTTCCTGACGGTATAAGCCCAGTAATAAAAGGTGCCCCCACCCGTTATGGGCGTCGGACCTTGTACGCGTACGCCGCAGAACCCTGGGTCGGCCACCTTTGCCGCCTGGGCCGATTGCGCGGGGAGCGCCATGGTGGCGGCGCATACCAGCAGAGCCGTTGTTGCGATGATTTTCATCTTTTCTCCGTCGACTCGTTCAGCAGCAGTTGGTGCACACGCCGTACCAGTTGTTACAGTGAACGCCGTCCCTGGTCAGGCAGCAGGTCCGGTGATAATAGACCGACCCTTGCGAGTCCCGGTCGCACCAGTAGTCCTCCCAGCAGTCGATGGCGTGCGCTTGAGTCTTGGGCAGGAAAGCACCCAGCATTCCGTCGATCAGTTTCTTGACCACTGTTTCTCCCCTCGTCGGCTGATGTACGCACACTGTCGTATTCGGCTGTCGCGTCCCTGACCTCGTGCTGACTCGGCGGCCGGAACACGGCTGTCGCGTCGCTGTCGTCACGCCCATGGCTCCTGCCTGGCCGTCTTCAGCCGCGAGGATCCCGGCGGCCCAACGGCGTGAGGGGGCTGAAAGAGAAATGTGAGTGGAACGTGAGGGCTGATCGTTACGATCGAAAACCACCGCTGTGACGTCAGGATCATTGTGGATACAGAATCAGAACCGTTCTTCCATTTCGGGGTGCTGGGCACACTGGAGATCTCGCGTGCCGGCCGACCGGTTTCCCTTCCAGCCGCCAAGCAACGGGGCGTTCTGGCCACCCTTCTCCTGCAGGCCAACCAGAAGGTGTCGCACGACCAGCTGATCGAGCGGATCTGGGACGGCACACCGCCGAACGACGCCCGCGGCGCGCTGCACACGCATGTCGCGCGGCTACGGCGCGCGCTGGGCGACGGCCACCATGACGCCCGCCGCCTGATCCATACCTTCAACGACAGTTACGTCATCAACCTCACGCCGGGCAGCCTCGATCTGTCGACGTTCCGGGATCTGACCGTGCGGGCCGCCGCCACCCAGGACGCCACCGGTAAGGCCGATCTTCTCCGGCAGGCGCTGGCGCTGTGGCGGGGACCCGTGCTGGCCGATGTCCCGTCGGAGTCGTTGCACCGCGACGAGGTGCCCTGGGTCATGGAGGAACGGCTCCGGGCCATAGAACGGTGGTTTCAGCTCGGCCTTCAGCTCGCCCGTCACGACGAGACGATCATCACGCTGAAGGAGGCGACGGCGGACCATCCCTACCATGAGCGACTGTGGGCCCAGTTGATGATCGCGCTCCACAAGGCCGGTCGCCGGGCGGAAGCGCTGGAAGCCTATCGGACCATCGACACCCTGCTGCGGAAAGAGTTCGGCATCGACCCGACCCAGGAACTGGTCCGGGTCCATTCCGCCATTCTGAACGACGATCCCGAACCCGCCCGGATCCTTGACGAGACTCAACCGGGGCAACTGGTGTCTCCTCGGCAGGTGCTCCCACCCGACAGCGGCGAGGTGCCGGATTCAGAAGTCAGCGATGGCGTCCCTCAGCAGCTTCCGTCCGGCATCGCCTATTTCACCGGGCGCGACAAGGAGCTGAAAGCTCTCGACGGTCTCCTCGCGGGCGACGACCACGAGACGTCGCCGCCCATCGTGATCGCCACGATCAGCGGCATGGGCGGCGTGGGCAAGACGACGCTGGCGGTGCACTGGGCCCATCGGGTGATGGACCGGTTTCCGGATGGGCTCCTCTACCTCGACCTGCGCGGCTTCGGGCCGGGCGGGCACGTCGACCCCGGCACCGCGCTCGAACTGCTCCTCCACACGCTCGACGTGCCGGCCGAGCGGATCCCCGCGCGAACGGACGCCCGCTCGGCGATGCTACGCAGCGTGCTGGCCGGACGCCGGGTGCTGATGCTGCTCGACAACGCCCGCGACTCGGCGCAGGTGCGGCCGTTGCTGCCGGGTTCGCATGCCGTCGTGCTGGTCACCAGCCGCAGTCAGCTGCGTGGACTGGCCGTCCGCGAAGGGGCGCACCGCGTCCTGCTCGACCAGTTCTCCCCCGCCGAATCCACTGCCCTGCTGACCAGGATCCTCGGCCCTGAGCGGATCAGCGCCCAGGCGCGGGCCGCCGAGGAGCTGGCCCGGTCGTGTGTTCACCTGCCGCTGGCTCTGACGATCGCCGCCGAGCACGCCACCTGCCGTCCTGGCAGCTCTCTGAAGGACCTGGCCGACGAGGTACGGGACCAGCGGACCGCCTTGGACACGCTCGACACCGCCGACGACCATGAGGCCAGTCTCCGGGCGGTGTTCTCCTGGTCGTACCGGGCGCTGGAACCGTCGGCCGCGCGCATGTTCCGCATGCTGAGCCTGCACCCGGGCGCCGACTTCAGCCCGCCCGAAGCGGCGGCGCTGGCCGGCGTCACCACCCCCGAGGCGCGGCGGCTGCTCGAACTCCTCACCGATCGGTCTCTGCTGGAGCGGACCCCCCGTGATCGGCACCGGTTCCACGACCTGCTCCACGCGTACGCCATCGAGCAGTCCCACCAGGAGGACAGCGAAACCGAGCGGACGACCGCGATCCGCCGCGCGCTGGACTGGTACCTCCACACCGCCGATCGCGCCGCCGACCTCCTCGAACCCACCAGGAGACGCTTCCCCCTGGCGATCACCCATGAGCCCGCCGACCCGCCCGTCCTGGCCGGCCCCGCGGACGCGATGGCGTGGCTGGACGAGCAGCGGGCCAACCTCATCGCGGCCATCACACTGTCGGCCGAGTACGGATGGCATGCCCTCACCTGGCGGCTCCCCCATGTCCTGTGGCGGTTCTTCTTCGTCCGCGGGCATGTCAGCGACTGGATCGACACGCATCTCCTGGCCCTCGACGCCGCGCGGAACGCCGGCGATCCGCGCGCGCTGGCCGAGACGACGAAGAATCTCGGCTTCGCGTACTGGCGATCCGGGCACCTGTCCGAAGCGCTCAAGCATCATCACCGGGCGCTCATCCTGGACCAGGAGAGCGGCGACTGCTGGGGCGAGGCCAAGACGCGGAACCATCTGGGTTTCATCTATGACCGCTCGGGCCGATTCGCCGAGGCGCTCGACCAGCAGCACCGGTCTCTCGCCCTCTATGAGAAGGCGGGCGACCGGTGCGGCCAGGGTCGCGCCCTCATCGGCATCGGCAACGCCT
This sequence comes from Nonomuraea sp. NPDC049141, assembly GCF_040648415.1. Taxonomy (NCBI): domain Bacteria; kingdom Bacillati; phylum Actinomycetota; class Actinomycetes; order Streptosporangiales; family Streptosporangiaceae; genus Nonomuraea; species Nonomuraea sp. NPDC049141. The sequence continues at coordinate 32,713 of NZ_JBEZDR010000031.1, read as the reverse complement.
ACCGCCAGCTCGACCAGCACGCCGCGAGTGTGCCCCCGCTGCAAAGGGCTCTCGCCATCACCCGGGAGATCGGCGACCGCTGGGGCGAAAGCCTCGCACTCATCGCCATCGGCTTCACCTACCTCGCCACCGGCCGCCACCCCGAAACCACCGACCACCTCCACCAAGCCCTCGCCATCACCCGGGAGATCGGCGACCGCTGGGGCGAAAGCCTCGCACTCATCGCCATCGGCTTCGCCCACCTCGCCACCGGCCGCCACCCCGAAACCACCGACCACCTCCACCAAGCCCTCGCCATCACCCGCGAGACCGGTGACCGGTGGGGCGAAAGCCTCGCACTCATCGCCATCGGCTTCACCCACCCCGAAACCACCGACCACCTCCGCCAAGCCCTCGCCATCACCCGCGAGATCAACGGCATGGGCGACGACGGCCTGCTCGAAGAGCCGCACTTCGCCCCCGTCCATGGCCGTGAAGCCGTCATCTCCGCCTTGCACCTGCACACCCGGCTCCAGCTCGCGTCGGCTCGGGGAGACTCCCTTCCCTCTTCCGCGTAGGGCTTCCGCGTAGGGCTCGGCGACGAAGAACCCTCGCCTCTTGGTGGGCCGGCACGAATCCGGCCGCCCTCACTCTGGCGTACGGTCGCGGGTGACATCGACGACTCGGAGGGCCGGCAGGTTGATCGCGGTCAGGGAACTACAGGAGATCGCGGAGTTCGAGGGACTGTTCGCGCTGTTCGACGGCATCTGGCGGTTCGACCAAGGCGGCCAGCCGATCACGGTCGAGCTGATGCGGGCGCTGTCGCACGCGGGCGGCTACGTCGCGGGCGCCTTCGACGGCGACCGGCTGGCCGGCGGGTCCGTCGGGTTCCTGGCGGCGGGCAACGCGCTGCACTCCCACATCACCGGCGCGTCCGCCGGACGCGGGGCCGGGTTCGAGCTCAAGCTGCACCAGCGCCGGTGGGCGCTGGAGCGCGGGCTGGAACGCGTCACCTGGACATACGATCCACTGGTGCGCCGCAACGCCCATTTCAACCTGGCGAAGCTGGGCGCCCGGCCGCACGAGTACCTGCCCAGCTTCTACGGCACCATGGGGGACGAGATCAACCAGGGCGACGAGTCCGACCGGATGCTGGCCATCTGGGAGCTGTCCGCGCCGCATGTCGAGGCGCTGGCCAGGCGGCAGCCGCGTCCCGTCCACGTGCCGCGGGACGCGGTGGTCGGCCTGGCCGACGACGGGGGCCGGCCGGTGCCGGGCCGTACGGACGCCGAGGTCGTGCTGGTCGCCGTGCCCGCGGACATCGAGGGGTTGCGCCGGGCCGACCCGGGAACGGCCAAGGCATGGCGTTATGCCGTACGGGACGTGCTGGGCGGTCTGATGGCCGAAGGCCGTATCGTCACCGGGTTTCACCAGAAGTCCTCTTATGTAGTGGAGTCAGGATGAAGATCACAGGAGTTGAGCTGCGGCGGATCGCGATGCCGCTGGTGGCGCCGTTCCGCACCTCGTTCGGCACCGAGACGGCCCGTGACGTGCTGCTGGTCCGGGTGGTGACGCCCGACGCCGAGGGCTGGGGTGAGTGCGTGGCCATGTCGGAGCCGTTCTACTCCAGCGAGTACGTCGACGGCGCGGCCGACGTGATCCGGCGCTTCCTGCTGCCCGCCCTGCCCCGCACCCTCGACGCGAACGCCGTCGGCCGGGCCCTGGAGCCGATCAAGGGGCATCGGATGGCCAAGGCCGCCCTGGAGACGGCCGTGCTCGACGCCCAGCTCAGGGCGGCGGGCGAGTCGTTCGGCCGGTTCCTCGGCGCGGCCCGCGACCGGGTGCCGTGCGGCGTCTCCGTCGGCATCATGGACTCCATCCCGCAGCTGCTCGACGCCGTCGAGGGCTACCTCGACGAGGGGTACGTGCGGATCAAGCTGAAGATCGAGCCCGGCTGGGACGTGGCGCCGGTCAGGGCGGTGCGCGAGCGGTTCGGCGACGACGTGCTGCTCCAGGTGGACGCGAACGCCGCCTACACGCTCGTGGATGCCCGCCAGCTGGCCAAGCTCGACGACTTCGGCCTGCTGCTCATCGAGCAGCCCCTGGCCAACGACGACTTCGTCCAGCACGCCAAGCTGGCCACCCAGCTCAGGACGCCGATCTGCCTGGACGAGTCGATCGAGTCGGTCGAGCACGCCGCGGCCGCGATCGCGCTGGGCTCGTGCTCGATCGTCAACATCAAGCCCGGCCGGATCGGCGGCTACCTGGAGGCCCGCCGCATCCATGACCTGTGCCGGGCGAACGGGATCGCGGTGTGGTGCGGCGGCATGCTGGAGACCGGGCTCGGCCGGGCCGCGAACGTGGCGCTGGCCGCGCTGCCCGGGTTCACGCTGCCGGGCGACACCTCGGGGTCGCGCCGCTACTTCGCGACCGACATCACCGAGCCGTTCGAGCTGAGCGACGGCCACCTGGCGGTGCCGACCGGGCCGGGCCTGGGCGTCGCGCCCATCCCGGCCGTGCTGGACGAGGTCACCACCGCCACCGAGTGGATCACCCTGTAAGCCTGGGTACCGCCTCCAGCAGGGCACGCGTGTAGTCGTGGGCGGGCTCGCCGACGACCTGCTCGGTGGGTCCCGTCTCGACGACGCGGCCCTGGTGCATGACCGCGACGACGTCGGAGACGTACCGGACGACGGCCAGGTTGTGCGAGATGAACAGCATCGACAGGCCCAGCTCGTCGCGGAGTGAGCGCACCAGGTTGAGCACCGCGCCCTGGACGGACACGTCGAGCGCGCTGGTGATCTCGTCGGCGACGAGCAGATCGGGGGCGGCGCCGAGCGCCCTGGCGACGGCGACCCGCTGCCGCTGGCCGCCGGACAGCTCGCGCGGGTAGCGTCCGGCCAGGTCCGCGGGGAGCGAGACGAGCCCCAGCAGCCGCTCCACCTCGGCCCGCCGCCCCGCGCGGTCGCGTCCGCCTGGCCATCCCGCGCGGTCACGCCTGCCCGGCCGTCCCGCGCGGTCCGGCCGCACCCCCTCCCCCACCGAGTCGCCGACCGTCATGCGCGGGTCCAGCGAGACGTACGGGTCCTGGAAGACCATCTGGACGTTGCGCGCCCCGTCGATCCGGCCCGTGTACGGCACCAGCCCGCTGACCGCCCTGGCCAGGGACGACTTGCCCGACCCCGACTCGCCGACCAGCCCGACGATCCGGCCTGGGGGGATCTCCAGGGTGACCCGGTCGACCGCGGTGAAGGCGCCGAAGCGCACGGTCAGGTCTTCGATGATCACGTGACCTCCCAGCAGGCCACGCGGCCCGCCTCGCCGTACGGGATGAGCGGGGGACGTTCGGCGGCGCAGCGGGTGCTCACCAGGGCGCACCTGTCCGCGAAGGCGCAGCCGGGGCCCACGTCCGAGGGTGCGGGCTGGCGGCCGGGGATGCTCGCGAGGGGCCGGTCCCGGTCGGTGTCCATGTCGGGCAGGGAGGCGATGAGCGCCCGCGTGTACGGGTGCGCGGCCTCGGCGGCGAGCCGGGCGACGGGCAGTTCCTCCACCACCCGGCCCGCGTACATGACCATGACCCGGTCGCACAGCTCCCCCACCACGGCGATGTCGTGCGAGATGAACAGCGCGGCCGCGCCGGTCTCCTCGGTGACCTCGCGCAGCAGCCGCAGGATCTGCCGCTGTACGGTCACGTCGAGCGCCGTTGTCGGCTCGTCGGCGATGATCAGCCGCGGCGTGGCCATGAGGCCCATCGCGATCACCGCGCGCTGCCGCATGCCCCCGGACAGCTCGTGCGGGTGCTGCCGGGCGCGCGCGGCCGGGTCGGGCAGGTGGACGTGGCCGAGCCGGTCCACGGCCCGCCGGTTCGCCTCGGCACGGCCGGCGCCCTGGTGCACGATGGCCACCTCGGCGAGCTGCCCGCCCACCCGGAGCGCCGGGTTGAGCGAGGCCATGGGGTCCTGGAACACCATGGCCAGCGCGGTGCCGAGCTCCTTGCCCGACAGAGTGGCGACGTCCCGGCCGCCGAGCAGCAGCCGTCCGTAGGTGACCGTGCCCGGGTAGGGGACGAGCCCGCCGATGGCCGCGGCGGTCAGGCTCTTGCCGCTGCCCGATTCCCCCACCAGGCCGACGATCTCGCCGGGCGCGATGCTCAGCGACAGCTCGCGTACGGGTGTCGCGCCGCCGGGGAACGCGACGGTCAGGCCCCTGACCTCCAGCACCGCGCCGGGATCCGGCTCGCCGGGCTCGGGCGGCACCGCCGCGATCCGCTTCTTCCCGGCCGGGGCGGTACGGGCGGCGGCCTTGGCCATGGCGTCGCCCAGCAGGTTGAACCCGATGCCCGCGAGCGCCACGGCCGCCGCCGGGCCGAGCGCGACCTCGGGCGTGACGTAGATGCGGGCGAACCCGTCGAACAGCAGCCTGCCCCAGTCGAAGGACGGCGGCTGCACGCCCAGGCCGAGGAACGACATCCCGGCCAGGCCGAGCAGGGCGCCGCCGAGCGACTGGGTGAGCTGCAGGATGAGCGGCTCGGCGATGTTGGGCAGCACGTGCCCGGTCAGGACCCGGCGGCGGGACACGCCGAGCATGCGGGCGGCCGAGACGTAGTCCGATCCGGCGACGGTGGCGGCCAGCGTCTGGGTGAGCCGGGCGAAGCCGGGCGCGATGGCGACCCCGATGCCCAGGACCGCGCCGCGGGCGCCCAGCCCGCTGACGACCGCGGTGAACATGGCCAGCAGCAGCCCGGGGAAGGCGACCAGCGCGTTGACCGCTCCGGTGATCAGCCGTGCCGCCCGGCCGGGCAGCACCGACGGCAGGGCGCCTAGCACGATCCCGGTCAGGCCACCGATGAGCGTGGCGGCCAACGCCAGGGCCAGGGAGAACCGCCCGGCCACGAGCACCCTGGCGAGCAGGTCGCGGCCCAGGCTGTCGGTGCCGAGCGGGTGGGCGGCGGACGTGCCCTGGAGGATGGCCGCCGCGTCGATGCGCTCGGCGGTGGCGCCCCAGATGGGCGGCCCGGCGATGGCCAGCACGACCATGGCCGCGACCAGCGCGGCTCCGGCGACGGCGGCGGGCGTGCGGGGTGCGCGGGGCAGGCGAGGCGGGCGGGGCAGGCGAGGCTTCACTTACGCCTCTCTGATCTTGGAGGTGGGGTCGAGCGCGGCCAGAGCCAGGTCGACGGCGAGGTTCACGACGAGCACGATCGCGCCGTAGACGAGGATGACGCCCTGGGCGACCGGATAGTCCTTCTGCGTGATCGACTCGACGATCTTCAGGCCGAGCCCCGGCCAGGCGAAGACGTACTCGACCAGCACGCTGCCCGCGATCAGCGCCGACAGCAGCAGGCCGCCCAGCGTGAGGGTGGCGGTGAGCGTGTTGGGCAGCACGTGCCGGAGGTAGAGGCGGGCGGCGGGCAGGCGTTTGGCGCGCGCCAGCCGTACGTAGTCGGAGCCCAGCTCGCGCAGCGTCTCCGCGCGGGAGATGCGGGCGATAATCGCGACCGGGCCGATCGCCGGGGCGAGGACGGGCAGCACGTACGAGGCGGCGCCCGCCTTGCCCGCGGGCGGGAACGCGCCGAGGCCGATGGCGAAGACGGTCACCAGCGCGATCGAGTAGAGGAACTCGGGCACCGCGACGGCGGTGCCGGTCACGGTGGTGAAGGCGTACTCGGTGCCGCGGTTCCTGCCGTTCTCGGTGCGGACCGCCGCCCACATGCCGAGCGGCACCGCCACCAGCAGCGCCACCGCGGTCGCCAGCAGGGCCAGGGCCAGCGTGTTGGGCAGCCGTCCGGCGATGACCTCGCCGACCGGCTCCCCCGACAGGAACGAGGTCCCGAAATTTCCGGACAGCACGTTGCCCGTGTAGGTGAGGAACTGCTCGGGGATCGGACGGTCGAGCCCCAGCGCCGCCGTACGCGCCTGGACGACCTCGATCGGCGCGGCCGGCCCGAGCGAGGCCCGGACCGGATCGCCGGGAATGAGGTGGATCATCGCGAAGGACGCGACGAGCAGCGCGGCGAGCGAGACGGCGAACCGCACGGCCTGCCGCACCGCCCAGCGCGGCCCGCGTGCCCGTACCCTCTGGAGGCCGCGCACTCAGCCTCCCTGCGTGAGGCGGATCGAGGTCGGCACGACATCCCCGGCCGTCATGGTGAACGTGGCGTTCTTACCGGCGGCCAGGACGGTGTTCTCCACGACCGGCACCAGATCACTGTTCTCGAACAGCGCCGACTCGGCCTCCAGCCACAGCTCGCAGCCTTCGGCCGCCGGCAGTTTCGCGGCCCGCGCGATGAGCGACTCGTAACGGGTGTTGGCCAGTTGGGCGAAGTTGGCGCCCTTGGGCGCGGCCGGTCCCGACAGGAAGCCGACGAGCTGGGTCGGCAGGGTGACGGAGATCGGCAGCCAGATGGCGTCCCAGTCCTGGGTGACGTTGAGCGACTCCGCCAGCTTGGCGTCGATGATGCCGTTCAGCTTCACCTCGACGCCGGCCTTCTTCCAGGCGGCGGCCAGGTACTCGGCTGCGGCCTGGACCCCGGATCCCCTGGTGGTGGGGTAGACGAAGCGCAGCGTCAGCCGCTTGCCGTCCTTGACCCGGACGCCGTCGGCGCCCGCTCTCCACCCCGCCGCGTCCAGCGCCGCCCCGGCCGCGGCCTGGTCGTAGGCGGGCAGGTGCCCGGTGACCGTGTCGCCCTGGCAGGGCCGCGGGTCGAGGATGAGCCCGGTGACGGTCCGGCCGGTGCCGCTCGCGGCGATCCCGGCCAGTTCCTTGAGGTTGACGGCCTGGGTGAGCGCCTTGCGTACGGCCGGGTCGTGGGCGGGCCGGTCGTCGCCCTGATGGTAGAAGAACTGACCGTTCCCGAAGGGCAGGACGTTCTTGACGACTCCCGGGGTGGCCGCCACGCGGGCGCGGTCGGGGCCGTAGAAGGTGGCGCCGTTGAGCGTGCCGGAGACGAGCAGGTTGGCGGCGGTCTGCTCGTTGGGCACGACCTTCAGCGTGACCGTCTCGGGCAGGTCCTTGGCCGTGGTGCCGCCGGGACCCCAGACGTACTCCCTGCGGGCCTTGAACGTGTAGTGGTCGCCCGAGACCGCCTCGGTGAGCCGGTACGGGCCGGAGCCCGAGGTGCCGTGGGCGAGCACCGAGCGGTCCTTGACGCCCTTGCCGCACACGATGTACATCGCCCGGGTGCTCTCCAGGATGAAGCTGAAGGGCTCGGGCGTGGACAGGGTCACGGTGCCCGCCGCGTCGTCCGCCTTGGCCTTCATCCCGATGGGCACGAGAACGCCGTAGATGGGCGACTTGGTGGCGGGGTCGGCGATGTGGTTGACGGTGTCGGCCACATCGGAGGGGGTGAGCTTGGCGCCGTCCGCGCAGGTGGCGTCCCCGCGCAGGGTGAAGGTCACCGAATCGGGCTTGACCTGCCACTTCTCGGCGAGCCCCGGGACGGTCCTGCCGTCGGCGCCGACGTCGACGAGCGTGTCGTAGGCGAACCTGAGGACCTGGTTGGTGACCGACAGGATACCCATGGCGGGGTCGAGCACGCCGGGATCGGCGCTGATGGCGAAGGTGAACGTACCGCCGGTGACGGGCGCGCCCGTCTGTGTGCCCGTCTTCGTGCCCGCCGTGCCGCCGCACGCCGCGGCCAGCAGGGCCAGCGCGACGAGCGCCGCTGGTGTTCTCATGTGAGGCGCTCCAGGGGAGTGTGGTCCGGGGCACCACCCTCGCCGCTGGCCGTTGATCGTTCTTCGTGCCCGGCCACGAAAAGCGCGGCGGGCATGGTGCTAGCGCCCGAAAATGCGCATCTGGAGCATGACGGTGAGCCGGGCGTCGGCGTCGGACAGGTCCAGTCCGCTGATCTCGGTGAGCCGCTTGAGCCGGTACCTGAACGTGTTGGCGTGCACGTGGACCCGCGCCGAGGCGGCGTTGACGTCGCCGAACGCGTCGAGGTAAGCCCGCAGCGTGGCGACCAGCTCGCTGCCGTGCTCGGCGTCGTGCTCCAGCAGCCGCTGGTAGGGGCCGGTCGGCGCCTGGTCCTCGGCGGCCGCCACGTCGGCGACCTGGAGCAGCAGCGACTCGAAGTGCACGGCCGTGTAGCCGGCGACCCGGCCTGCCGCGCCCCGGGCCAGCAGCACGCGGAGCGCTCTGTCGGCGTCCGCGCGGGACCTGGCGACCTGGGCCAGGCTGGCGGCCAGGCGGCCCACGCCGATGCTGGCGGAGTGCCGCGGCCCGACCCTGGCCAGGAAGCTCTCGGCGACGCGTACGGCCCGCGTCTCCTCCTCGCCGCCCGCCTGCAACGGCAGCACGGCGTAGGCCACCGAGCCGACGAGCGCGGCGGCCGCCTTTGGGTGGATGGCGCCGACGTGCAGCGCGAGCGCGTCGGCGAAGCGCTGCCGGTCGCTCTCGCCGCGCGCCGGGTCGTCGTCGGCGCCGCGCGCGAGCTGGGCGGCGAGCACGCACAGCCGGGCGGTGGCGATGCCGAGCCGCGCGGCGGCCTCGGGCGCGTCGGCGCCGCCCGCGAGCACGGTGGACAGCAGGTCGGCACGGAGCCGCCGCTGGGTGTCGGCCCCGGCCCGCTCACGCAGCAGCTGCAGGGCGACGATCTTGGCGGCGTCGGCGAGGGCGTGCTGCCGCTGGGCGGTGAGCGGCTCGCGGACCGCGACCCAGATCGAGCCGAGGATCTCGTCACCCGTCCGCACGGCGATGGCCACCCGGTTGATGCTGCCGTCGTGGAGCTCGACGTAGACGGGCTCGCGGCTCTGGTAGAGCTGCTTGAAGAAGCCGAGCTCGTCGAGCATCCGCTGGTAGCGCTCGGGCACCTGGCGGCCGAGCACGGTCTCGATCCGGCCCGGGTCGGCCTCGTGCTGCCGTTCGGAGTAGGCCAGCACCCGCGAGGACCTGTCCTCGATCGTGACGGGCGCGTCGAGCAGCGCGCAGACGGCGTTGGCCAGCGAGAACAGATCGCCCTGCGGTCCCTCCCCCGGCCCGGCCAGGTCGTCCTCCGCCAGCAGGGAGCGCACCAGGGCGGCGACCTGGGCCCAGGAGGCCGCCCTGGTGAGCCCGAGGACGGCCACGCCGGTCTCCAGCACGGTCGCGCGTACCTGCTCGTCCACGTCCACGGGCAGCTTGACCACCACGCCGGCCGCCCCCGGAACCCGCGTGAGCAGCTCGCGGATCTCCGCCGTGCCGTGCACGCCGACCGCCAGCAGGATGCCGCCCGGCGGGACGATCAGCTCGTCGAGCGGGTCGAAGATGTGCACCCCGGTCACCTCGACGTCGAGGTCGCCCGGCGAGGCGGCCACGTCGATCACCGTGCTGCCCAGGTCGTGCAGGATCCGTCCGAGGCTGGCGCGTGGGCGGTCGTTCATCCACTCACCGTAGTCGGGTCCTGGATCGGCGTGCGGGCGGCCGGTCGCCCGCACGATCAGCTGATCTTCGGAGTGGCGCGCGCTCCCACATGGATGTACGGCGAGCCGTCCGCGAGCCGGTAGAACACGGCGGACATCCACTCCGGGTCCCCCGCCCGGCGGCCGACGAAGGTCACCTCGTCCACGGGGACGAACTTCATCTCCATGGGCTCCTGGAGCGCGGCGAGAGCGCCGGTGGCCTCGCCGTACATCCACAGGTCACCGTCGCGGACGGTCAGCGTGGTGCGGAACCCGGCCCGCTCGTACACGCCCGCGTACCCCTCGACCTCGACCTGGACGGGCGTCTCCGGCGGGCCGAGCCTGGCCGGCACGGTCAGGCCGTCGAGCTCGGCGAACAGTTCGGTGGCGACGGCGTGCGTGAACGCGCCGCTGTGGCCACCGTTGGCGGTGACGCACACGATCGTGCCGGTGTCCGGTACGGCCCAGAGCATGGCGTGCTGGCCGATGGTGTTGCCGCCGTGGGAGATGACCTGGTGACCGTCCCACTCGTCCAGGATCCAGCCGATGCCCCACTGCTTGCCCAGCGCGTACGGGTTGGGGATGTCGACCTGCGGCTCCCACATGGCGCGCGGGTCGGCCAGGAGGCCGCCTTCGAGGTGGGCGCGGGCGAACGCGACCACGTCGGCGGGCCGCGAGCAGATGAGCCCGGCGGGCCCGGCCGAGCGCATGAGACCCCAGACGGGGGCGGTCCTGCCGTCGACGTGGCCCATGGCGGCGCGGAAGCGCAGCACGTCCTCCGGCAGGGTCCAGGTGTGGGTGAGGCCGAGCGGTTCGACGATCTGCTCGCGCAGCACGTCGTCCCAGCGCTTGCCTTCGAGCTTCTCCAGGATCCGGCCGGCGATGGTGAAGCCGGAGTTGCAGTAGGACTGGGTGGCGCCGAGCGGGTGGTTCTGGGCCAGGTCGGCGCAGGCCTCGACGTACTTCTCCACGCAGTCGTCGCCGCGGCCGGTGTCGAGGAACAGGTCGCCGTCGATGCCGCTGGTGTGGGAGAGCAGGTGCCTGACCGTGACGGCCTTGGTGACCTCCGGGTCGGCCACCCTGAACTCGGGCAGCACCTCGGCCACCGGCGTGTCGAGCGTCAGCCTGCCGCGTTCGACCTGGCGCATGAGCAGGGTCGCGGTCCACACCTTGGTGACGGAGCCGATCTGGAACAGCGAGTCGGGAGTCGCCTCGACACCGGTGTCCTTGTTGAGCGTCCCCGCGGCGAACTCGTGCACCTCGCCCTCGTGCAGGTAGGCCAGCGCGGCCCCCGGCACCTCGTGCTCGGCGATCAGCTCGGCGAGCCGGTGACCCATTGCTCCAGCCACGTGATGATCCTTTCGTTGAGGTCGTACCGGTGTGAGGGGCGTCCGTTGAGGAGGAACAGGTGTGCGGCGTTCGGATAACGCACCAGCCGCACGGGTACGCCCCGCTCGCGCAGCGCGGCGAACCACTGCTCGGCCTGGCCCACGGGACAGCGGTCGTCGGCGTCGCCGTGCAGGAGCAGGGTGGGGGTGGTGACGCGGGCCACCTGGGCGATCGGCGACTGGGCCTGGAGGTCGCCCCGGCACTCGTACGCCTTGATCAGCGACCCGAGGTCGGACGTGCCCGCCATGCTGGCGAGGTCGCTCACGCAGCCGCCGGGGATCGCCGCCTTGAACCTGTCCGTCCTGGTCGACAGCCAGCACGCCATGTAGCCACCGTAGCTGTAACCGGCGACGGCCAGCCGATCAGGATCGGCGACGCCGTCCGCGACCAGGTCGTCGACGGCCGCGAGGAAGTCCTGCTCGTCGGCCAGCCCCCACGCTCCGACCGTGGCGGTGTAGAAGTCCTCGCCGTACCCGTCGCTGGCGCGCGGGTTGACCAGCAGGACGGTCCAGCCGTCGGCGGCGAGCCGCTGGTGGTAGAGGTGGGCGCCGTCGAAGGCGGGCGACCACGCGTTGTGCGGGCCGCCGTGCACGTCGAGCAGCAGCGGGCCGGGGCCGGTACGCGTCTCGTCGCGCAGCACGAAGCCCTCGACGGTGGTGCCGTCGGGGGCGGCGAAGGTGCGGGGGCGCGGGGTGAACAGGTCGACGTCCGGGAGGGTGTACTGGGTGAGGGGCTCGCCGTCGAGGTAGACGTCGCCCGCGCTCGTCGGGGAGGAGGCGATCCAGGCGACGCGGCCCGCGGCCGCGGACATGCCGGACACCGTGAAGTCGCCGTCGACGATCTTCTCAACAGGTCCTTCGCCGGCCGGCAGGCGGTACAGGTGGGTGCGGCCTTGGTCGCGGGCGCAGAACAGCAGGTCGTCGCCCAGCAGCGCGGGGACGGCGCCGGGGTAGCCGGGAGCGCCGATCATGACGTTGCGGTCGAGCCCGGTCACCACCTCGTCGAGTCCGCCGGGGCGCAGCGCGTACAGGCGGGTGTGGCCGATGACCTCGCGCAACCCGGCCACCATCAGCCGGTCACGGCCACCGCCGCCGTTCCGGCCGCCGTCGCTCTCCAGGCTGCGGTCGCCGTCGCCGTGCCACCACGCGCCGACGCAGATGACGCCTGGTTCGGTGAGCCGCTCCGGCTTGCCCGGTGCCGGGCCGGTGGCGTCGACCGCGTACACCGCGCTCTCCACCACCAGGTCCCGATCGGGCGCCATACTCGCCACGAACGCCAGCCGCCGCCCGTCCGGCGACCACGACGGCTCCCCGGCGTGGAACCCGCCCTCGGTCACCTGAACGGTTTCGCCCGTCGCCACGTCCGCCACGAACAGGTGTGTGGTCAGGCCGCGCAACAGCCCGGTGCCGTCGGCCTTGTACTCCAGGGTGTCCGCGACGACCGGCGCGTTCGGGTCGAGCTCGCCGTGCGGGCCGCCGTACGCGATGCGAGCGCCGTCGGGCGACCACACGGGCGCACCGGCACCCAGCGGCGCCGAGGTGAGCAGGCGCGGCTCACCGCCCTCCATCGGCAGCAGATGGATCTGAGCGCACCCGCCGACAGGGCGCAGGAAGGCGAGCAACCGACCGTCGGGCGACCAGCGCGGCGTGCTGCCGGCGGCGAGGCGGCGAGGCTCGGCACCGGGGACGGCGAGCCAGACCTCGGCCCGGTTCTCGTCGGAGTCGCGGTCGGCGGTGCTGAGCGTGTAGGCGACGGCGCCGCCATCGGGGCGCAGCCTCGGGTCGGATGGGACCGCGATGCGGTAGAGGTCGTCGAGGACGAGGCGTGGCATGACCGAACCGTAGGCCGGACCAGCCCACGGCATCTTCGGCACATCCGACGAACGCCACCCCTCCCGTTGTGCGGAAGGCCAAAGCCCACGGGGGCGAGCGACTCCATGTACGTCGTCTACGACATCGGCTGGCCGTTCTAATCCTTTGATGATCTGGCAGCGGCCGGCCCGCGACTTCCGCGCGGGCCGGCCGCCTGAACGGGCGCGTCGCGCAGCCGGGCTCACCCGCCCTTCGCGACGGCGTTCCTGAGGTCCGCCGGGCGTGAGAGCGCCTTGTAGGCGCGGGCCAGATCGGCGACCCGCTGGAGCTCTGCCAGGTCCAGCTTGGCGGGATAGGAGCCCAACGCAACGTTCGCCGTCGTTGCCCTGGAGATCTTCGTGTACGAGGGCAGCACGTCGCGCACCTGCTCGGGGTCGCTCGCGATCAGGCGCTGGGCCTTGACCAGCGCGCGCTGGAAGGCCGCCAGTGTACGAGGGTGCCGGCTGATCCACTTGTCGGTGGCCGCCATGCCCGCGGTGTACAGGTTCGCGAACTCCTGGGTCATCGCGTCCTCCACAATCCGCGTACGCCCTTTCTCGCGGCCTGAAGTGAGGAACGGTTCGGCCAGCAGGGCAGCGTCGATCTGCCCCTTGTCCATCGCGGCGAGCATCTCGTGGTAGGGCTTCTCGACCTGCACGACGTCGTTCAATGTCAGTCCGGCCCGCTTCAGCACGGCTGCCAGCGCCAACGAGTCGAGCACCGCGAGGTTCGGGACCGCGACCTTCTTGCGTTTGAGGTCGGCCGCCGTCCTGATCTTCGACTTGGCGTTCACGACGATCGCGAAGCTTCCTGGCGCGGCCTGGTACAGGCTAGAGACGATCTTGAACTCTCCCACGCCAAGCTCGTTCGTCCTGAAGAGTGTGGCGTAGTCGGTCTGCGCCAGATCCAGTCTCCCGCTTGCGATCTGGGGCACCGCGGCCGCCGCGCCGGTGATGCCCCTCGGCTCCACCGTCAGCCCTTCCTCCTTGAAATAGCCCTTGGCCAGGGCCACGTACACGGGCGCCGACTCCACGGACGGCACCACGCCGACCGTGATGGTGGACAGCTCGGGCGGGCTGGACGGGCGGGCGGCGGCGCGCGGCTCCGTGGGCAGCGCCCGTACCCCGATGGTGGCGGCGAGCACGGTGATCACGACCACCGCGGCGGCGGTGAGCGCCACGAAGTTACGCCGCCTGCGCTGATGGGCCTCGATCGCCCTGGCGGCCAGGTCGCGCTCCGGCATGTCGTCCGCGATGCGGCCGAGTTGCTCTCCGAGCCAGGTCATCGGCGTGCCTCCTCACTGTGGGCGTCCAGAACGGGCAGCTTCGGCGCCAGCTCGGGAGCCAGAGCGCGCAGGCGGGCCAGGGCGTGGTGCGCCTGGCTCTTCACCGTGCCGACGGAGCATCCCAGCAGGTCGGCGACTTCACGTTCGGTCCGATCCTCGTAGAAGCGCAGGACGAGCACGGCGCGCTGCTTGGGTGTCAGCCGCATGAGCGCCTGACGCAGGACGATCCGCAGGATGGCGGAGTCCTCGGACGAGTAGGCGCGGTCGGGCGGCTCGGCGCTCGGCACCTCGCCGGAACCACGGCGCCGCCGCCATGAGATGAACTGGTTCACCATGGTCTTGCGCGCGTACGCGTCGAGGTTGTCTATGTGGTCCAACTTCGCCCAGCGCCCGATCATGCGGACCAGCACACTCTGTACGAGGTCCTCTGCGAGGTGGACCTCTCCGGTGAGTAGGTAGGCCAGGCGCATCAACGGGCGTTGGTGAGCATCCACGAACGCCTGGAAACTGGCATCGCGATCCAACGTCTCTCCTCATGTCGATACCCCCCAGACGCTGTGGGCGCGGCGAAAGGTTGGCACTCCTGAGGTCAGATGGCTTCACGTCGCCAGGCGGTAAACGGACACGTGGGAACGCGACTCGGCGGTGAAGTCGGCTCCGGCCCAGTCGGCATGCCGGGTCTCCAGCTCGAACCCCGCCAACTGCGCCATGAGGTCCAACTCGGCCGGCCAGATGTAGCGGTGCGGGCTACGGAACAGCTCGGCCTGTCTGCCCTCGTCGAACCTGAAGTGGTGCGAGACGACGTGCTGGCGCAGCACGTCGTAGGTGTCCAGGCCGATGTAGCCGGGCTCGCAGTGGTAGACCGTGGCCTGCTGACCCGGTGGCAGCTTGCGCAGTTCGGGCACCCAGAGCTCGATCACGAACCGGCCGCCCGATGAGAGGTGGCGGGCGGCATTGCGGAAGCAGGCGACCTGCTCGGCCTGGGTGAGCAGGTTGGAGATCGTGTTGAAGACGAGGTAGACGAGCGTGTACGTCCCCGGAGCGACGGCGGTCGCCATGTCGCCGACGACCACCGGGATCGTCGCTTCGTCCGCCTTCACCCGCAATTGGTCGATCATCGGAGGCGACAGCTCGATGCCGGTTACGGGCACCCCTCGCTCGACGAGCGGCACGGCCACGCGGCCGGTCCCGATCGCGAACTCGAGCGCCCGTCCGTCGCCCGCGAGCTCGGCGAGACGGCCGACGGTCGGCTCCAAGACCTCGGGCGCGAACATCCCGGTGCCCGGCGTGTCGTAGCGCTGGGCGGTCTCGGCATCCCAGATCTCCTCCTGCTGCATGCCGCCCACGATGCTCAGGGGTGTACGCGTTGTCCAACGATTTTGCGGCGTGGCGCAGGTCACATCACCGCGCTGTCACAAGGAGCGGGTCACCGGCATCTTCATGTTCGCCGGAACGCCGCGCGAACGATCCGCGCACGCGAGTCCACCGTGTTCACCGAGGCCGAGCGGGCCGCGCTGGCGCTCGGCGAGGAGGGCACCCGGCTCGCCGACGCCCACCTCGGCGTGTCCGACGAGACCTGGGCCCAGGTGCGCAAGCACTACGACGAGGACCAGATCGCCGCGCTGGTCTACCTGGTCGCCATGATCAACGCGGCCAACCGGCTCGGCGTGATCGCGCGCACCAAGGGGGGCTCCTACGAGCCGGGCATGTTCGCCGGCATGTCGAGCTGATCGGCGGCTGCGGTAGAAGCCCGGGGGTGCGATTCCCCCGGGCGACCCGACCAGATGGTGTGAGCAGCTCCTATTGCCCTACCCGGCCGTCGATGCATTCGCGCAGCAGATCGGCGTGCCCGCAGTGGCGGGCGTACTCCTCGATCATGTGCACCCACAGCTCCCGGACGGCGATGCCGTCCTGACCCACCCGCGCGCCCAGATCCGGATACGCGGCCAGCACCGCGTCGAATGCCGCCTGTTCGCGAGCAAGATCGGCGAATGCGCCGTCGACCACCGCCTGCTCCCCCACGGCTCCCTCGAAGTCACCACCCGGTCCGTACAGCTTCGGTGCCGGGTCTCCTGGCGCGATCCAATTGCGCCAGTCTCGCTCCACCTCGGCAAGATGGCGGACCAGACCCAGCAAGGACATGGTCGACGGTGGCACCGACCGTCGTGCCAGTTCCTCCGGATTCAACCCCTGGCACTTCAGCCGCAGGGTCAGCCGGTAGTTCGTCAGATAGTCCTGCAGCGTCGCCAACTCGCCGTCCGGGCTGACTCCGTCGTTGTTGCGGGGATCCTCGTCGGGATCCGCCCACATGTCGGGATAGACACTGGCCTTGCTCCACCGCTCGGGCATGTCGCTCACCGTGATCACTATGCTGAGCGGCGGCCCGCCAGGCAAGCGAGTATTTCAGCCCGGCGTCAAAGAGCGAGCGCGCGGACCACCTGCTCGTCCACGCCGATCCCCAGGCCGGGGCCGGTGGGCACGTGGGCGACGCCGTCGGCGATGGTGATGACCGGATCAGTGGCGTAAGGGCTGGTGATGAACTGCCGGCCGTTGAGGTCCACGGGCGTGTCCACGCCGAACGCGGCGAACAGGTGGAGCGAGGCCGCCAGCCCGATGTCGGACTCGGTGAGGCCGGAGCCCATGATCGCCAGGCCGCTGTCCTCGGCGAGCTGGCACTGGCGCAGAGCCAGGGTCAGCCCGCCGCAGCGCTGCACCTTGGCGACGGCGACGTCGATGGCGTCGAGCCGGACGAACGTCGCCAAATCGCTCGGGTGGCGCAGGCTCTCGTCCACGGCCACCGTGATGGGGCTGTCGTCACGCAGGCGGCGCAGGCCGGCGATGTCGTTGGACGGCACCGGCTGCTCGAAGACGGCGATGTTCAGGCCGGCCAGGCGCCTGGCCACCCGGAGCGCGGCGGCGGCCGTGTAGCCCTGGTTGGCGTCCACCCAGAGCACGGCGTCGGGGGCGGCGGCGCGCACGGCCTCCACGATGGCCACGTCCTCGTCCTCGTCGTGCAGGCCGACCTTGACCTTGAGGTGGCGGTAGCCGTGCGCGCGGCCCTCGGCCACCGAGTCGGCCGCCTCGGCCGCCGACTCGGTGGCCACGATCCAGGCCAGCTCGATGGTGTCGCGCCGGCGCCGGCCCCACAGCTCACCGAGGGACACGCCCAGGCTGCGGGCGAAGGCGTCGTGGCAGGCCACGTCGACCGCCGCGCGCGCCAGCGGCATGCCGATCGAGAAGCCGTTGCTGATGGTGCGGTCGAAGGTACGGCAGAGCCCGTCGAGGTCCCACAGCGGGCGGCCGACGGCCGCCGGGGCCAGGTAGCCCTCGATGGTGGAGACGATGGACTCGGTGGTCTCGTACGTCCAGGAGGGGATCGGGGTGGCCTCGCCCCAGCCGAAGGCGCCGTCGTCGGCCGTGACCTTCACCAGGACTCTGACGGCCGGGCGACCGCTCTGGACGACGGACCCGCCCGCGACGGCGAAGTCGCGCAGCGAGGGCAGGCCCACGGTGAAGGTCTCGACCTGTGCTATCCGGTTCACGTGACACGAACCCCTTCAGTACCATTCGGACTTGTCAACCAGATTGATCAGTTCTCGCCCGCTCACGAAGCGCCGGGCGTTCTCCAGCAGTACGGCGAAGCGCCGCTCGTCAGCGTGCGGCCCCACGCCGCCCACGTGCGGGGTGATGAGCACGTCGGGACGCCGCCAGAGCGGGTGGTCTGCGGGTAGCGGCTCGGTCTCGGCGACGTCCAGGGCCGCGCCGGCCAGGTGCCCCGCGGACAGGGCGGCGGCGAGGTCGTCGAGCCGGACGGTGGGGCCACGGCCGATGTTGACGAAGTACGCCCCGGGCTTGGCCAGCGCCAGCCGCCGCGCGTCCATCAGGCCCTCGGTGGCGGGGGTGTGCGGAACCGTCAGGATGACCAGGTCCGCCTGCGGAAGCAGCCGGTCGAGGGCGTCGGCCGGCAGCACCTCGGCGTAGCCGGGCACGGGGCCGCCGCGCCGGGCGTCCACGCCCACGACCCTGGTGCCGAACGCCGCCAGCAGCCTGCCGACCTCGGCCCCGATCGCGCCCACCCCCACCACCAGGGCGGTCGCCTCGCTCAGGGCGAGCACGGCGTCGGGGTCCCAGTCGGGCGCCCAGTTCGCGCGGGCCTGTTCGCGGGCGTACCTGGGCAGGCCCCTGGCCAGCGCGAGCACCAGCGCCAGTGTGTGCGCGGCCACGTGGTCGGTGTAGGTGTCCCGCATGTTGGTGACCCGCACGGGGTGCGCGACCAGGGCCGGATGGTAGAACCCCGGAGGCGGGCCGGCCTGCGGGGCCTGCAGCCAGCGCAGCCGCCCGGCGTGCGCCAGCAGGTCCGGGGGCAGGGTGCCGTAGGCGGCGTCGGCCTCCGCCAGCGCGTCCGCCGCCTCCTCTCGGGTCCGCGGCCGGCGCACGACGAGCTCCGGCACCGCCTGCCCCAGCCGGTCCGGCCAGCTCTCGGTGGCCGGATCGTGCGGTGGGAGCAGCACCAGGGTGGTGGTGCTCACGCCCTTCTCGCCAGGCCGGACTCGGTGATCTCGTACAGCAGCGGCTCCTCCGCGACGTAGCGGGCGAGCTCCTCGGCCATGGTCTCCCCGTGGCGGCGCCGCTCGTGACCCAGGCTGCCCGCCACGTGCGGGGTGACGACGATGTTGGGCATCGTGAACAGCGGCGACCCGGCGACGGGCGGTTCCGGGTCAGTGACGTCGAGGACGGCGAACAGGTCGGTCCGCCGGCCCAGTACGTCCACGAGCGCGGCCTCGTCGACCAGGCCGCCGCGCGCCGAGTTGATCAGTGTGGCGTCGTGCTTCATCGACTCCAGCAGTTCGGTGCCGACCAGGCGCTCGGTCTCAGGGGTGAGCGGCGAGTGCAGGCTGACCACGTCGGACGTGGCGAACAGCTCCGCCAGGCCGACGAGGCGCACCCCGAGTGCCTCGGCCTGCGCCGGGTCGGCGTACGGGTCGTAGGCCTGCACGTCGAGCTTGTGGTGGGCGAGCAGCCGCGCCGTGGCCCGGCCCGTGGCGCCGAGCGAGACCAGGCCGACCGTCGCGCCGTAGGCCCCGAGCTCGGGTCCGCGCGGGGCGGAGGCGGCGGCGGCGCGCGCGGCCAGCACGTAGCGCCAGCCGTGTTTGAGCGCGTACAGGATCTGCGAGAGCGCGAACTCGGCCACAGGCTCCGCGTTGGCGGTGGCCGCCGAGGTGACGCGCACTCCCCTGGCCCACATCTCCGGGGTGACCATCGGCTTGATGGAGCCCGCCCCGTACAGCACCAACGAGAGCTTGGGCGCGGCGGCGAGGAACTCGGCGTCCAGCTTGGGCGCCCCCCAACCGGTCACGAGCACCTCCAGGCCGGCCAGCACATCAGGGGTGAGCTGGTCACGGGTGAGCAGCGGCGAGTCGATGGCCAGGTGCCGCTCGATCGCGGCCCGGGCCTCCGGGCCGTAGACGTCGTCAAAACGGTTCGGGTCCATCACGTACAGGCCGTTCATCATGGTTTCTCCTTCAAGCGAGCCGCCGCTCGCACACTGGCCAGGCGGGCGGGCGAGCCGAGCCCGGCGTGGTAGTAACGTAGCTGCCGCGCGCCCGCGGCGATGAGGTCGGCGGCCAGGACCGGGGTCCGGGCGTGGCCGTCTTCCAGCACGGTGAGGTTGGCGACGAGGGGGGTTTCTGTGCGGCTCGCCGCGGCCTTCATCTGGGCCAGGGCCGCCTCCTCCTGGCCCCAGCACTTGAGCACGTAGGCGTCGACCGGCGCGTCGAAATCGGCCAGGTCGATGCCCACGTCGGGACCGGTGACCTGCGGGTCGTCGGTGGCCATGAGCAGCAGCTCGCGACCGCCGGCCAGCGCCGCCACGGCGCGGACCAGCTCGGCGATGACCTGACCGCGATGCGCGTACAGGGCCTGGGCGCGCTCACGGCCGAGCGCTTCGTCCAGGCTCGTCCCGGCCGGGACGCCCTGCTGGAGCTCTCCGTCCACGGCGGCGCGCACGTCGCGCGCCAGCTCCTCGACGTCCAGGCCGCGCCCGGCCAGCCCGGCCCGGCAGGCCGGGCAGAGGCAGAGGGACAGCAACGCCCTGCCGCAGGCGGACAGGGAGGCGCCGGAGGTCTTCTCGTGGTGGCCGGCGTGCTCCATGCCCAGCCAGCCGCACGCCTCCAGCATCAGCGCGGGCACATCGTACTGCTCGCAGACCTCGCGTACGAGAGTGAGCGCGTAGTCGTGCACGGCGGGCTGGGCGGGGCAGAGCGCGTGGGGGAAGGTCTCGCCGTAGGCGTTCATGACCGTCAGGTCGGGCGCTTCGCCGCCCAGCACCGAGGAGTGCGTGAGCACCATCCAGGCCTCGGTCCGCAGCCCGGCCCCGGCCAGCGCGGCCAGCGCCGTGCCGAACCTGTCCTCGTCGGGCACCCCCCAGTTCGGCGGGTACGGCCGGAGCCGCCCGCGCCAGCGCTCGGGGCGCAGCCGGAAGTAGGCCGCCGCGTGGTCGGCCCGCACGATGCGGTGGCGCGGATGCCACGGGGTGGTGGCCCGGACCGAGTGGTAGGCGGCCTGCAGGGTCACCGTGCTCACGCCGAGGCCGGCGATGCGCTCGGCCCCCGCGGGGTCGCCGACGATGTCCCAGGTGTAGGCGAACGCGCCGTGCCTCAACGGGAACGTCACCCTTTCGTGGCGCCGGCCAGGCCGCGCGTGAAGTAGTTCTGGAAGAACAGGAAGATCATCAGCATCGGCAGGAACGAGATCGTCATCCCGGCGGCGAACCCGGTCCAGTCGGTGGCGTGCTCGCCCTGGAAGGAGAGCATCCCGACGGCGAGGTTCTGCAGGTCGGGCTGGCCGAGCGTGAACACCAGCGGGATGTTGAACTCGTTCCAGCTACTGATGAACTGGAAGATGACCACCACCGCGATGACCGGTTTGGCCAGCGGGATGATGAGACGGAACGTCTTGAGGAAGCCCGCCCCGTCGAGCTTGGCCGCCTCGAACAGATCGGTCGGGACACTGGAGAAGAACCCGACGAACAGCAGCACGTAGAGGGCGCCGGCGCCGCCGGACATGGCCAGGATGACCCCGGCCCGGGTGTTCAGCAGGCCGAGCTGCTCGATCAGCACGAACTGCGGGACGATGATCGAGGCGACCGGGATGAACAGCGTCCCCACGATCATCCGGTAGAGCAGGGTGCGGCCGGGGAACTCGTACCTGGCCAGCACATAGCCGCACAGAGCGGCCTTGACCAGCTCGACGAGGGTCGAGGCGACCGAGTAGAGCACCGTGTTGACGAAGTATCCGGAGAACCCGGCGTTGACCCAGGCCCGGACGAAGTTGTCGAAGTTCAGCTGGTCGGGCACGAGGCTCGCGCCGCTGGTGAACATCCCGGCCTGGGTCTTGAACGCGGCCGAGATCGTCCACAGGAACGGATAGACCCACACGAGCCCGACGACCAGCAGGATCGGCAGGGCGATGAGGTTGGCCCGCACGGCCTGGCTGCGCCCGGTGGGCTTGGTGTGCTTGGCGGGCTTGGTGTGCGCGGCGGGCTTGGTGATCGTCGCCATCAG
This sequence comes from Nonomuraea sp. NPDC049141, assembly GCF_040648415.1. Taxonomy (NCBI): domain Bacteria; kingdom Bacillati; phylum Actinomycetota; class Actinomycetes; order Streptosporangiales; family Streptosporangiaceae; genus Nonomuraea; species Nonomuraea sp. NPDC049141. The sequence continues at coordinate 11,271 of NZ_JBEZDR010000031.1, read as the reverse complement.
ACGCCGTACTCCTTCCTGAGCCGCTGGGCCCGGCGGACCGCGACACCCTGGGCGGAGACCAGGACGAAGGCGATGACGGAGAACAGCAGCGCCGCGGCCGAGGCGTAGCCGTAGGCGAACGGCACCGCGCCGAAGGCGTTCTGGTAGATGAAGTAGGACACCATGTAGGTACTGGTGCCGGGCCCGCCCGCGGTGAGGGTGACGACCAGGCCGAAGACGTGCATGGCGTTCACGAGGCCGAGCAGGGTGATGATCACCGCGACCGGCCTGATCATCGGCAGCGTGATGCGGGTGAGCTTCTTCCACTCGCTCGCGCCGTCGATGGCGGCCGCCTCGTAGACCTCCTCCGGCACGTTCTGCAGCGCCGCGATCCAGTAGATCATGTACTGGCCGAAGATCTGCCAGACGGAGACGAGCACGAGCACGAGCAGCGCGCTCCACCGGTTGGCGAACACGTCGAACCCCTCGTCGACCAGACCGAGGTCGCGCAGGATCGCGTTCAGCGCGCCGTTGGACGGGTTGAGCAGGTACGTGAAGACCAGGCCCGCCATGGCGACGGGGATGATGAGCGGCGCGAAGAACATGGTCCGGAAGAACCGCTTGCCGCGCAGCCACTTGCGGGTGAGCAGGATCGCCGCCAGCAGCGAGATCGGCAGCTTGATGGCGGTCGTCAGCAGGGCGAAGACCAGGGTGTTGACCACCGAGAGCCAGAACAGCGGATCGACCAGGATCGAGCCGTAGTTGCCGGCCCCGACGAACTGGTCGATCGGGCCGATGCCCGACCAGTCGAAGAAGGAGTAATAGATCGTCGCGACCAGCGGCCAGATGGTGAAGCCGAGGTAGAGCAGGAGGAAGGGGGCCAGGAAGACGATCAGCCAGACCCTGTCGAGGCCGCGGACGCGCTCGCGGGAGTGATCGGCGCGTTCGGGCGCACGCTTGGCGGGCGACCGGTCCCTGTCCGTCACCTTCTCCCTGCCGGGGGCGGGAGCGGTGGTTGTCATGGATGTCCTCACGAGCAAGAAGGGGCGCCGCCGGCGCGCGCGGCCGGCGGCGCCGTCCGGTCAGTTGCGGTACTTGTCGGAGGTGTAGTCCTTCATGTAGTCCCAGTCGGAGAAGGTGTAGCAGTCCATCGACACCTTCAGGCCGCTGGCCGCCTCCTGTTTGAGCCCTTCCTCCAGGGCGGTCTGCCGCTGCTTGACGATGGCGGCGCCCACGGTCGCCAGCGACTGGCCGCTGTTCAGCGCCTCACCCATGGCCGCCCACTCCCCGTCGGGGTTCTTGGCCAGCGCGTTGACGTACGCCTTGGACTTGGCGATGTCCGGGCACTTGAGCAGGGGCACGGGAAGCTGGACCCGGTAGCCCGGCTGCGCGGCGATCTGCATGATCTGCTTGAGCGCCGGGTCGGTGACCATCTTCTGGTTGTCGACATAGGCCAGCGTCCCGAAGGCGCTCTTGTAGTACTGCTTGACGAAGTAGCCGTTGGGGTCGGTCATCCACTGGATGAACGTCCACATTTCATCGGGATGCTTGGTCTGCGAGCTGACCCAGTACTTGTTGCCGTCGTACTTACGACCGGCCGCGCCGGTCTGCCCCTCGTCCGGGTGGACCCGCGGCGCCACCACGTACTTGTCGCTGCTGAAGCCCTGGCTGGCCCACACGCTCGGCACCCAGGTGCCGTCGAAGAAGATGCCGGACTGCCCGGCGGCGAACTGCTGGCGGGAGAAGTTCTTGTCGTTGGTGCCCGGCGCCAGGTACCCGAGCTTCTTGAGTTCCTGGAGGAAGGCGAAGGTCTTGACCTGCCCGGGCTCGGTCAGGTCGAACTTGCCCGTCTTGTAGTCGAAGAACTCGTCCGTCGAGACGCTGCCGATCAGCCCGAACCAGGGCCGCTGCATGTCCACGCCCTTGGTGGGGGCGCCGATGCACTGCGCCTTGGTCTTGGCCTTGATCTGCGCGCAGGTGTTCTTGAGGTCGGTCCAGGTCTTGGGCGGGTTGTTGATGTCCAGCCCGGCCTCCTGGAAGACCTGCTTGTTGAGGAACATGTAGCCGGGGCCCCAGTACAGGTTCTCCGAGAACGGGAAACCGTAGGTCTTCCCGTCCTGCACGTTGATGCCTTCCAGGAAGGACCCGTCCGGCCAGCGCTTGGTGAAGTCGGCGGGGATGGTCCCGCTGGGGTTGAGCGGGCGGATCCACTTCTGGTCCAGCAACTGCGACAGCCCGGTCGCGTTCCAGTAGAACATGTCCGGCGCCTGGTTGCTCTGGAAGGCCAGCGGCAGGGTCTGCATGTAGTCGGCCTGGGTGATCGAGCGCCACTCGATCGTGATGTTGGGATGTTCCTTGGTGAACTGCTTGGCGATGTCCTTGTGGAAGTTCACCTGTTCGGCGGAGAAGTCCCAGATCTGCAGCTTGGTCTGCGAGCCACCTCCGCTCCCGTTGCTTGAGGTGCCGCACGCCGTCACGAGCAGTGACGCCATGGATACGGCGATCATCGCGGCGGTCCAACGCCGATGAGAATTCATGGACCCTCCAAAGGAGGCGGAGGTCAGGGGGGTTTCAGGCGGCGGGTAAGCGCTTACCCGAGGGTGGGTCCGAGGGTAACCCGCCTCATAACCTGATACAAGGCTTGTGAGAAAGCGATTTCAGGTCGATGCTCACTTGTGAAGGTCTGCCGATCGATGCCTTCCCTGGCCCACCGATGCCCGTTATACAGGGATTTCTCAGCAGAATCGCGCCGGGAAGGCCTCGGAAGGGTTGCCACGATCGGCGCCTTGGAAGAAGTTCAACAAGCGCTTTCTCACTTCAGGAGTACGTGTTGCGGCTGCTCGCCTTCACCAAGCCCTTCGGCCCCATCGACGCGGCCCCGCTGGCCGAGGCCGTGGCCTCGGTCGGCGCCGAGGGGGCGGACCTCCTCGTACGCGAGGGGCAGACGGTCGGCCCCGCCGACCCCGGCGGCATCGCCGTCGTCGCCAAGGAGCTCGAACGCCGCGGGCTCACCCTCGACATCGTCACCACCGACCTGCTCGACGCCGGCCTCGACGCCGAACCGATCATCGCGGCCTGCGGCGAGAGCGGCGTCCCCCTCATGCGGACGGGCTTCTACCGCTACGACCCCGCCGTCGGGTACCGCCGCGGGCTGGAGGAGTCCAAGGCCGCGCTGGCCCGCCTGGCCGACCTCGCCGCCCGGCACGGCGTACGGCTGGCACTCCAACTGCATCAGGGTACGATCCATCCATCCGCCGCGCTCGCCCTCGCACTCGCGGGCGACCTCAACGACGTGCGCGTCTACGCCGACCCCGGCAACCAGGTCAAGGAGGGCAGCGAGGCATGGGCGCTCAACTTCGATCTGCTGGGCGATCGGGTGGCCTGCATGGGAGTGAAGAACGCCGTCTGGCGCTCCACCGCGGACGGCTGGGTGTGCGACTGGCAACCGTTCGCGGACGGGGGCGTGGTCCGCTGGCCGGAGATCATCTCCGGGTTGCGCGCACGCGACTACACCGGGCTGCTGTCGCTGCACGTCCACTACCCGGCGGCCGACCCGGTGGCGGCCGTACGGAGAGATCTGGATCATCTGCGCGGGCTGCTCGGCTGACCGGCGCCGCACGGGGCTAGGAGGAGCAGGTGCGCAATCCGCGGCAGGGCCGCCCGACCCGGGTGACGATCAGCGACGTCGGGGCGGCCGCGGGGGTGTCGGCCTCGACGGTCTCCCGCGTGCTCAACGGCACGACCAAGGTCGACCCCTCCCTGGCGGCGCGCGTCCACGACGCGGTCAGGCAGTTGGGCTACCGGCCCAACGCCGCGGCGCAGGGGCTGGCCCGCGGGGAGTGGGGCACCATCGGCGTGCTGGTCCCCGACCTGGCCAACCCCTACTTCCCCGAAGTGCTCAAGGCCGTCTCGGCCGTCGCCCGCTCCCACGGGCGCCGCGTCATGGTCATGGAGTCGGACGAGGACCCCTCGATCGAGCACGACCTGGTCGAGGACCTGATGCGCAGTTGCGACGGGGTGCTGCTCTGCTCCCCCCGCATGGAGCGCGCCGACCTGGTCGTCCTGACCGCCCGGGACCATCCGCTCGTCCTGCTCGACCGGATAGTCCCCGGCCTCGCCGCGCCCGCGGTCTCCGCCGACTTCTTCGGCGGGATGATGCTGATCTGCGGCCATCTGGCGCAACTGGGCCACCGCCAGGTCGCCTACCTGAGCGGGCCCGAGGTGTCCTGGGCCAACTCCGAGCGGATCAGGGCGCTGGAGGCGGCCAAGGCGTTCGGCCTGTCCGTCACGATCCTGCCGTGCGGGTCCACCAGCCGCTGCGGGTACACGGCCGCCGCCGAGGTGCCCGCCACCGGCGCCACCGCGCTCACCACCTACAACGACCTGGTGGCCCTGGGGGCGGTGACCCGGATGCGCGAGCTCGGGGTGCGGGTGCCCGAGGAGCTGTCGGTGGTCGGGTTCGACGACATCGCGCTGGACCACGTGGCGCACACGGGCCTGACCACGGTGTCGGCACCGCGGGGACAGCTCGGCAGGCAGGCGGCCGAGATGCTGGAGACCCTCATGACCGAGCGGCACGATGGGGAGCCGGTGTACCTGCCGATGGAACTGCACGTCCGCGACAGCACCGCCCCGCCCCGCGCGACGCGCGAACTCGCCGGCTGACCGCACGGTCCTGCGCGAACTGGCCAGGCGACCGTACGGTCATGCGGGATTCGGCCGGTCAGGCGGGATCTGGCCGGGTGATCGTACGGCCGCGCCTTCCACGGCCGTACGGCCGGGCTGTTGACAATCGAGGGCGACGGCGGGAACCCTGTCTGTGAAAGCGCTTTCCCAGCAGAGGAGCTAGCCTGTGGACACCGACCACCGCGCAGGACGGCCTGGCAGCGACCGAGACGACCTGCGGCACCAGGTCCTTGACCTGGTAGCACCGCTGATCTCCCGGTTCAGCCCGGGCCGGGGGCGGCTGCGGCTGGGGGTCAGCACGGCGCACTACGACCGGGAGTCCGCCGAGCTGGAAGCGTTTGCACGCCCGCTGTGGGGGCTGGCGCCGCTGGCGGCCGGCGGCGGGACGTTCGATCACTGGGACCTCTGGCGCGATGGCCTCGCCGCCGGAACCGACCCTGAGCACCCCGACTACTGGGGCGCGGCCTTCGACCGGAACCAGCGGCTGGTCGAAACCGCCGCACTCGGCCTGACCCTCGCCCTGGCTCCCGAGCAGATCTGGGACCCGCTGACCGGTCGGCAACGCGACACGGTGGCCGCCTGGCTGCGGCACTCGGTCACCGTGGAGCCGAACGACAACAACTGGCTGTTCTTCCCGGTCATGGTGGGGCTCGGGCTCGACCGCGTCGGGGTCTCCCACGACCACGACGCCAACAGGGCCAGGCTCGACCGGCTGGAGGAGTTCGACCTCGGACGTGGGTGGTACTCCGACGGGCCCAAGTGGCAGCGCGACTACTACATCCCGTTCGCCATGCACTACTACGGCCTCATCTACGCGGCGCTCGGCGACGACCCTGCCCGGGCCGAGCGCTTCCGCGAGCGGGCCGCGGCGTTCGCCCAGGACTTCCAGCACTGGTTCACCGGCGAGGGGGTCGCCGTCCCGTTCGGCCGGAGCCTGACCTACCGCTTCGCGCAGTCGGCTTTCTGGGGGGCGCTGGCCTTCGCCGGGGTGGAGGCGCTGCCTTGGGAGGTGACCAAGGGGCATCTGCTGCGGAACCTGCGCTGGTGGTCCCACCGGCCCATCCGTGATTCCTCCGGGCTGCTCACCATCGGTTACGGCTATCCCCAGCCGCACATGGCCGAGCAGTACAACGCGCCTGGCTCGCCGTACTGGGCCATGAAGGCGTTCCTGCCGCTCGCCCTGCCCGCGGAGCACCCGTTCTGGGCCGCCAAGGAGGCCGACGCGCCCCCGCTGCCCGAGGTCAGCACCCAGCCGGAGGCGGGCGTGGCGCTGCTGCGCTGCGAGGAGGGGCGGCACGTGGTGATGCTGAGCGCGGGGCAGCACGCCCCGTGGGCGCGGCACGGTGCGGCCAAGTACGCCAAGTTCGCCTACTCCACGCGTTTCGGCTTCAGCGTGCCCGCCGGGACGCTGAAGCTGGAGCAGGGCGCCTTCGACAGCACGCTGGCGCTCAGCGAGGACGGCGAGCACTGGAGGCCGTGCGAACTGCCGTACGACGTCTCCGCCTCCGACGGCGTGCTGCACGCGCACTGGACTCCCTGGGACGACGTGGAGATCGAGACCTGGCTGGTGGCGCTGCCCCCGTGGCACGTACGGGTGCACCGGATCAGGACCGGACGGGCGCTGCGCACGGCCGAGGGCGCCTTCGCGGTCGACCGGGACCGACCGCCCACCCGGGTCGACACCGGTCCCGGCCGGGTCCGGCTCGACTCGCCGAACGGCCTGTGCGTGATCGAGGACGTGTCCGGTGGACGGGAGGGGGCTCTGGTCGCCGCCCTGTCGGGCACCAACGTGCGGCGGGAGGGCGTCCTGGTCACGCCCCTGCCCGGCACCAACGTGTTCGCCCCGCGTACCACGATCCCCACGCTGACGGGCGACCTGCCGCCCGGCGAGCACCTGCTGGCCTGCGTGGTCATCGGCCTGGAGGGCCGGGACGCGGGCTCAGCTTCGGCATCGGCATCGGCATCGGCGGGACCGGACGCCGCGGGTGACGACGGGTGGCCGGAGCCTCCCACGTGGGATTCCATCGAGCCCATGCTCAACCCGGCGCCCACACCATGAGGCCGCAGGGCCTTCATCCTTAGGTCAGGCGGCCGGTGGGAACGCAACCGCCCTCTCACACCTGCGGGCCTCAGCCGAGGCTTTCAAGCGCGGCGGCGGCATGGCCGCGCTCGTCCTCGTCGCCGGTCTCGGCGGCGATCTCCAGCGCCAGCCGGTGCCGCTGCGCCGCCTCGCCGTCACGGCCCATGGTGCGCAACGTCTCACCGATCGCGTTGAGGACACTCGCCTCACCGTACCGGTGCTTGGTCGACTGGAAGATCTCGAGCGCCTGCTCCAGGTGCCACAGGGACTCGTCGAATTTCGCCTGACGGCACAGGGCGGTGCCGAGGTTGCTCAGCGCGGTCGCTTCCCCGTCACGGTGCTCGATCTCGCGGAACAGGCTCAGCGCCTCGCGCAGTTTCGCGACGGCAAGAGTGTCCTCGCCCAGCGAGCTGTAGATCTGGCCGAGGTTGGACAAGGCGATGGCCTGTCCGGCACGCTCGCCGAGCGCGGCGAAGATGTCGTGCGCGGCCAGGAAGTGCTGCGCCGCCTCGGTGTCCTCGCCGATCGACTCCTCGAGGTTGCCCAGGTTGGTCAACGCCGCCGCCTGGCCGAAGGGGTCGTCGATCTCGCGGTAGAGCGAGATGGCCTCGCTGTGCCGGGCGGCCGACGAGGCGAACTCGCCGAGGCGTTCCTCGATGATGCCCAGATTGGACAGCGCGCGGGCCTGGCCGTGGCGGTTGCCGGTGCGCCGGCACAGTTCCAGCGCCTCGCTCAGTTCCTCAACGGCCGAAGCGTACCGGCCGAGCAGCCGCAGGATGACGCCGGCGTTGGTCCGCAGATGCGCCTCGGCCTCCGTGTCTCCCATCTCCCGCGCGGCGTCGACGGCGCACTCGTAGATCGACAGGGCCTCGGTGCCGTGCCCCGCCTCCAGGTAACGGTGTAACGCGGCGGCAAGGGTGACCGCCCGCTCCGGCCGTCCCTGCCTGACCGCGAACTGGCAGATCGTGCCGAACGACGCCAGCTCGCTGTCCAACCACGACAGTGCCGCGCCCGGCGAGAGGGCGACGCCGCTGGGCTTGAGGGCGAGCCCGGCGTGCCGCCAGCTCCCGCTCCACCCTGGGTAGAGGGCGCCGCTCGCCTCGACGGCGGTCCCGCAGTAGTGCTCCAGCAGCCTGTCCATGGCCGCCTGCCGCTCGGCCTCACCGTCCGTGGCAAGGCTCATCTCGGCGGCGTACGCACGCAGAAGGTCGTGAAACCCGTAGCGCCCCAAGGCATCGCATCGCAGCAGGTGGGCCGAGGCGAGCCGGTGCAGGAGCCGGGCCGCGCCGATCTCGTCGACGTCCGACAGCGCCGCCACGCAGGCCAGCGTGGAGTGCGGCGCCGGGTTCAGGCTCAGCAACCGGAACAGGCGCTGCGCCTCGGCGTCGAGCAGCCGGTACGAGCAGCCGAAGACGTGCCGGATCGCCGCCCCGCCACCCGGGTCGAGCAGATCCAGCGGTCCGGCCCGGTGCAGCCGCGTCACCACGCCGGCCAGCGGCAGGTGCGCCACCGCCCCGGCGTACTCGGCGGCCAGGCGCAGCGCCAGCGGCAGGCGGGCGCAGATGGTGGCAAGCGAGTCGACGCTGTCGGGATCGGTGCCCGCCCGCTCGCCCAGCAGCCGGCGCAGCAGGTGGACGGCGTCGGTGCGGGGCAGCAGATCCAGTTCGATGCGGTGCGCACCGTGCAGGGCGACCAGGGTGGCCAGCCTGTCCCGGCTGGTGATCAGCATGAGGGTGTCGTGCGTGCCGGGCAGCAGTGGCCGTACCTGCTCGGCCGAGGCCGCGTTGTCAAGCAGCACAAGCAGCCTGCGGCCGTCGGTCTCGGTGCGCCAGCGCGCGGCCCGTGACTGGGTGTCGGCAGGAATGTCCTGATCGGACACGCCGACGGCGGTCAGCAGGCGGCCCAGCGCCTCGTGCGGGGGCAGCGCGTGTTCGGCGTGGTCGCCGCGCAGGTCGAGGTAGATGCGCCCGTCGGGGAACAGCTCGCGGTTGTGGTGACCCCAGTGGACGGCGAGCGCCGTCTTGCCCACGCCCGCGGTGCCGCAGACGACCGCGATCCCCGGTGGGCGGCGAACGTTCGTGGCGTCAAGCAGGGCCAGCTCGTCGGCGCGTCCGGTGAAGTCCGGCACCGGCGCCGGGAGCTGCTGCGGAATCCTTGGCACACCACGGCTTTCCTGCTCCTCGAGCAGCTGCCGGTGCGCCCGTTCGAGCTCCCCGCTCGGCTCCACGCCCAACTCCTCGGCCAGCACGAGGCGGGTGGCCTCGTACCGCTCGAAGGCGATCGTCCGCTGGCCCGTCGCCTGGTACGCGCGGATCAGCGTGGCCTGCACCGCCTCGTCGAGCGGGTTCGCCGCGCCCTGCACCGCCAGCGCGGCGATGACCTCCGCGGCGTTGCCCGCCCGCAGCATCAGGTCCCAGTAGGACAGCTGCGCGCGGCGGCGCTCAGCTTTGAGGCCCCACACCTTGGGGTGGCCCTCGAGCGCCGGCACGTCGCACAGGGGATCGTCGCCCTCCCACAGCCGCAGCGCCTCGCGGAAGAGCGCGGCCGCTCGCGCCGGGGCGCCGTCGCTTCCGGCCTGCTGCGCGGCTGCCACCATACGCCGGAAGCGCAGCAGGTCGAGGGCGTCCTCCGGCAGGCGGAGCAGGTAGCCGTCGCCGACGGTGGAGAGCACGCCGCCCTGGTCGCGTGGGCTGTGCCTCGGGTCGAGCAGGCGGCGCAGGTGTTTGGTGTAGGTGTGCACCATGCTGACCGCGCTTGACGGCGGCCGTTCGCCCCACAGTGACTCGATCAGCTCCCGGCGGGTGGTCAGCCGCCCGGCGTTGAGCGCCAGGACCCCCAGCATCAGGCGGCGGGCGGGCGGCCCGGCATCGACCTCGCGATCATCGTGCCACACGCGCAGGCGGCCAAGCACCTGGATGACAAGCACCGCCACAGTGTAGTGGCGATGTTCAGTAAAGATCCAGAGCCTGTCCAGCGGCTGACGATCTCCTTCGCCCAACGCTCTTCCACGAAGGGAGTACCCATGGCCAGATGGAAAGCGGGGATCGCGAGCGTCGCTTTAGGACTGTTAGCCCTGCTCGTCCCCGCCACTCCGGTGACGGCGGAACCGGACAAGCCCGCACCGGAACCCGCCGTCTCAGAGGAGTGCGGCGCCGACCTCAAACAGCACGCGGCGAAGCTCGCCGCGACCGGGAAGTCCGGGACGGCCACCTGTATCCGCAAGCAGGCGAGGAAAGCCGACAAGGACACGACCGGCGCCAAGATCGCCGCCGACATCTGCGGCGGGAGCCCCACGCTGGCCCGGACGGCCGCATGCGTGATCGAGGACGGCATCCTGCTCATCTTCACGGTGCCCAACGGGGTCGTCATCGGCTCGATACAGTTCACCGTCTCCAGCTTGACGACCCTCGACTACGGTTCGCTGCAGTGGAGCCAGTCGTGGCACTACCAGGCCAACTCCGTCGCCGGCCCGGCGATCCCGGCGGTGCTCGACACCTTCGTCTACGCCGAGCCGGAATGCCTCGCCAGCTGCACGGTGTCCAGCAGCGGACTGGTCGGCGGGTCAGCGCTTCCGGGCCATGTCCACTCGGCCACCACGTACTTCGCCAGCCCGCCCGGCGGCTACAAGTGGAACGCGCACGGTGGGATGAGGTACTGGTTCGCCAACTCGGCGTGGGTCAACCCGACGTCAAACGCCTCAATCACCGCGCCGGCCGTGCATCGCTGCGACGACGCGCTGCCCGGCTACAACAAGGGCTGCGTCTACGACTCGGTCCGCCCGATGCACGACGTCCTGTCGTATCGCTATCCGTCGTACGCCTACCACCTCCAGCTCGCCATCAAACATTTCAAAATGACGGACGTCCTGACCAGGACCCAGAACCAGACCATCATCGACAACAACTACAACACGGCATGCCCGCCGGGGCACCCCAAGCCCACGAAACCGGGAACTTGGTCCTGTGACGAGTACCCCTTCAAGTCCACCTACAACGGCGCGTACTCCCAGCCCTACGGCCGAAACATCTTCATCTTCAACTTGAGCACCGGGTACGAGTTCAACTGCGGCGCGTCGTGGCTGCCGGTCCGCGCCCTCAGCGACTCCGGCGGCTACAGCGTCTGCATGATTTCCCTGGCGGACAACGCTGGCGGCGGATCCGACCTGAGCTCCTTCTACTACAAGTCCCGGGTCCTGGACGGGGACCAGTTCCAGGTCCGCGTCATCTGACCAAGATCGGACAACTTGCCTGGCAATACACCGCTCCACCGGCTGCGGGAGCGCGACTTGCCAGGCAAGCCGCACGATCACGCCAGCCACTGCTCCCAGTGCTGTGGCCCCTTCTTGCTCAGCACCCGCAGCGGCTTGCCCCCACCGCAGCCGACCATCGAGCTGACGGAGTGCCGAGATCACTCTCGTTTGCGCCGGTGGCTGACCCTGTTGCTGAATTCTGATCAGGCGGTCAGGGTGAGGTCGAGGCGGGCCAGGTGGCTGGTGCGGGTCCGGTCGAGCGGGTGCCCATTCCACC
>NZ_JBEZDR010000030.1:0-194294 GCF_040648415.1 Nonomuraea sp. NPDC049141 | reverse complement strand
GCCCAGCCGGAACCCTCCGACGGCCCATCATGACCCAAGTCTGAATCCCCGATCCCGGCCTGGCCAGACCATCAAGATCTTCAGGACACTCCTAGTGTCCATCACCTTCATCCTGACGGCGTGCCTCCGGCGGCGACTCCGGATCAAGGTGATCATCCATCGGTCGGCCAGTGGCGAGTGCATCACAGTCATCAGGAATTGATCCCATTCGCACGGGGGCAATTGGTGAGAGCGACCGTGCCAGATCCACGGCCTATACAGGTCCAAAACGCCCCCCGAACTTTGCAGTGATCTCGGCAGTCAAACCAGCCGCTGCGTTCTGCTTTTATGGAGGATTCGTGTGAATCGGCCCAGGTGTGTGCTCGTGGCAGTGGTAGCCGCCGGCCTTCTCACCTCCTGCGGAGGAGGTGCGGAAAGCGATGGCTCGGGAAGGTCGCACGGGTCCCGGACCAGCACGCGGACACCGTCCGCGGCCGCCTCCCCTGAACGTGTCGGGCCGAAAACGCAGCTGTCGGTGCCCAGCCTCTATGACACCTCCCGCGGCTGGGAGTCAGATCTGCCAGGGGACCAGCTCACCCTGCCGCACTCCGGGGCGGTCGCCGTCTTCCGGCAGGGCGGCAAGAACGACGGCACTTTCACCGTGCTCGATGTGACCAGCGGCCGAAGCCTGTGGAAGACCGAGGTGAAGGGCCCCGGCCTGATGTCAGCGTTCTCGGTCACTGCGCAGGGAAAGGACTACCTGGTCGCCTCCGCGTCCGGCTTTCAGGGCGCCGACGTGGTCAGCAAGGGCCGGCAGGTCACGACGATCGACATCTTCCCCGCCCGTGCCGCTGGAGACGGCGTCAAGCCGGCTTACCATCTCGAACTGGACGGCGAGGGTGCGGTCACCAACGGCGGTGGCGGACTGCTGGTGAAGCTGGACAACGACGTGGTGGTGACCGTGGATCCGGCCACAGGCGCGACGAAGACGTACGACCTGAGGAAGATGAAACCTCCAGCCAGCGAGTGCAAGCTGTGTTTCGCGTCAACCAAGGCAGTAGCGGTCACCCCTCGCGGGCCGCTGCTGGCCACCAACACCCAACCCCGCCGCCACTACTGGGTGCCGGGAGCCTGGTCAGGCGGAGTTCTCACCACCAACGGCGAGCACAAGATCTTCATCGCCCCGGTCAAGGACTCCCTCGTCGCGCAGTGGCGCGACGAAGGCGCGCCCAACGACACGTGGGCCGTCCTGGACCCCGCCACGGGAAAGGCCCGCGCCAAGGTTGACTGTGCGCCGGATCAGCGTGTGACGGCCGACGACTCCAAGGAGGCTTCCCTGTCTGCCGACGGCCGTTATCTCGTCCGCAGCCACACGGCCTTCGACTTGGAGAAGGGCACCGGCCACTGCTTCGAGGAGACCGACCGGGACAAGCCGGTCCATCTCACCGGTGTGACCGATGACGGCGTCGCCTTCGGTATCGGCGCCTCGACTGCCGACCAGGCCGACCCGCGGGTCATCATCGACCTCGCCACAGGCCAGGTCCAGCCCGGCGACTACATCGTGGCTCCCTTCGGCGACTACTCCGGATACGGTCTGTTCTGGGACGATTCCACAAACACCATGGTCGCCTATCCACACGCCAAGTGACCTCGCGCGTAGGAGCCCGGTCGCGCACAGTGGTGGAGCTCCCACTTGCCGTTCGTGCACGCGGGGATGAGCTTCTTGACGATCGGCTTCCCGCAGAGCCACCTGATGCTGGGCATCGGCCCGCGAGCCTGTACGCCGGCGACGGTGGTGATCGGCGCGGACCGGTCCGATGGCGGACGGCTCCGCCTCGACGGCTGGGAATTCGACCCCGGTCGTCCCGGAGCAGGTGATCTGTGAGCGAACCGGGAAGGCTGGAACCTGTGTGAAGGCCGCTGCACACGCGAAGGAGCAGCCCGTGAACGAACTTGTTGACGTGATCGCCACATGGTTCGACGGCCGTTCAACCACGAGCATGGTTGTGTGGGGGTGGCCCATGCTGGTGTGGGGCCGTTTCGGGAAGGTCATGTTGTACTTCGCCGCGCTGTCTATCGTGTTGGACCTTCTCGACCCCCACAAGCTGCGGGTGCGGGGCGGCGAATTGAAGGTTCGCGCTACCGACGCTCTGGCCCGTGCCCGGCTCAGGCTGTCTCAGGCCGGCGTGGCCCGCCTCAACACGAATGTCCGGGACCATTTCATGTACGGACGCGTCTCTGATCAGTGGGGCATTACCGCCCACGTATTGGCTGTACCTAGTAGCGTGGTGGGCTGTGAGGGGCGCTTTCGAGATGGTTCTCGGCGCGCTCCTGCATCGCACTCGGCCACTGCATCTGTTCCGCTGGGCGGCGTTCGCCCTGGTACTTGTCAGCGGGCCGCTCGACATGCTCGCCGCATGACTGCTGGGCGGGGGATCAGCCCGTGACCACCGAACCGGAGTGGTGATCACGGCACGGCGAACGCCTTCTCGCATCACTTTCACCGAGTCGCAGCAGATTGTCTGAGCCAACGCATCGGATCCGCCGATCAGGCGCAGCTTCGCTGAGTCAGGACATCGCCCTGCCCCGCGTGAGGGCTCGCGGCCGAAAGAACCCCCCAGCAAGTACGGCCCCAGCGCCGGGCGGCACCTCGCGACCGCGCAGACGCACCCCTTCCACGCCCAGGTCACGATCTTCGAGTAGGGATTTGCGACTCGCCCGCGCCAGTGAACGCACGGGTGTTGACAGACCTGGGGTTCAGACGTCATGCAGGCGCGGCGATGTCCCGGATGGTCTGTACGCCCGATAGGGGCGTGCGGACCACTCCGCAACATCCGTGCACTCGACTTCGGAAACTGACACCTGCTCACTGGCCGGGAACGGTGTGGAATCCCGGGCGCGAGGTGCGGTGGAGCTGTGGGATCGTGGAGGCTTTGACGCCACGTCCTGCCCGCCGCACCCGGGGGATTTGTCATGGAATTTCGGATTATGGGGGCATTGTCGGTACACGACGGCGCCGAGGATCGCACCCCCACCGCCCCGAAGCACCGTGATCTGCTGGCGATGTTCGTGCTCAACGCCCGCCGCCCGCTCACCGTCGAGCGGCTGCGACAGCTGCTGTGGCCGCTGGAGGAGGGCGACCGGTCAGACTCGCTGATCCGCGGCTACATCGGGCGGCTCCGGCAGCAGATCGGCAAGGACGTCATCACCACCGTGTCCGGCACGTACACGCTGGCCATCAACGACGATCAGCTCGATGTCGGTCGCTTCCGCCGACTCATTCAGGAGGGGCTGTCCGGGCGCGACGGCGGGAAGCTGCGGGAGGCGCTGGGCTTGTGGCGCGGGCCGGTTCTGGCGGACGTGGACCCTGACGCGAGGCGCTGGGCCGAGACCGGGCGGCTGCGCGAGGAGCTCGAAGAGCTTCGCCTGCTCGCCCTGGAGCGCCGGATCGAGCTCGATTTGGACGCGGGCCGGCACCGCGAGCTGCTGTCCGAGGTGCGGAGGCTGGTCGCGCAGCACCCGCTCTGGCAGGGTTTCCGCGGCCAGTTCATGCTGGCGCTCTATCGCAGCGGGCGGCGCGTGGAGGCGCTGGCCGCGTACACGGCGCTGCGCGACGAGCTCGACGGCGGGCACGCCATCGAGCCCGACCCCGAGCTGCAGCTGCTCTATCACCGCATGCTGCACGACGACGTCATGCTGCACGTCTCCGCGGGCCCGCCGGTGCTGTTGCCGCGGGACGTCACCCACTTCACCGGCCGCGCCGACCTGCTCGACCAGGTGTTCTCCGGCTTGGTCGTCGTGCACGGCCCGGCCGGGGTGGGCAAGTCGGCGCTCGCCGTACGCGCCGCCTGGCGGCACAGGGAGCGCTTCCCCGACGGGATCCTGTACGCGGACCTGCGCGAGTCCACCCGGCCCGGCGCGATCCTGGAGGATTTCCTGCGCTGGCTCGGCTGCCCGGCCCAAGCGGTACCGGCATCGGAGGGCCAGCGACAGCGGCTGCTGCGCACTTACACCGCCAACCGCCGCATGCTCGTCGTGCTGGACGACGTCGCCGACGAGTCCCAGGTACGGCCGCTGCTCACCTCGTGCCCCACCGTGATCACCAGCCGGTCGGCGCTCGGCGGGCTGACCGGCGCCGTACGGCTGCCGCTGGGCGTCCTGGACGACGACGAGGCCCGTGACCTGCTCGTCAAGCTCATCGGCGAGGAACGGGCGGACGACGGCGGGGTGCGGGAGCTGATGCGGTTCTGCGGCGGGCTGCCCATCGCGCTGCGCATCGCCGGGTCCCGCCTGGCCACCAGACCAGGCTGGACCCCTGGCTATCTCGCGGGCCTGCTGGAGGACGAGTTCGGGCGTCTGGACCGCCTTCACTCGGGCGACCAGACGGTCCGCAGCGTGTACGCGGTCGGCTACGAAGGCCTGCCCACGCCGGCGCGCCGCATGGTGCGCCTGCTGGGCGCGCTGTCGGCCCCCGACGTCGCCGACTGGGCCGCCCAGATCTTCGGCGACCAGGCCGACACGCTCGTGGACGCCGGCCTGCTGGAAGCGCACACCGTGGACGTGGCGGGCCAGGTCCGCTACCGCATGCACGACCTGACCCGGCTCTACGCCCGCGAGCGACTGGTGGAGGAGGAGGGCGTACATGCGGTACGGGGCGCGCTCGCGCGGCTCCAGGCCGTCGTGATCGCCCGGGTGCAGGCATCCCGGTTCCCGCTGGTCTCTGGTGAGCCGACCATGCGCAGCTTCGTGACCAGGGACATCAAGGAGTCGGTCGAGTGGCTCGTCGCCGAGCGCGCGTTCCTCGCCGCCCTGGTCGGCGACCTGTACGGGGCCGGGCTCGACGAGGGCGCGTGGCGGCTCGCGCATCTGCTGGGCCCGTTCCTGGAACGGCGGCGCTTCCTGGACGACTGGCGGCCGGTCGCCGAGACCGGCCTCGCGGCGGCGCGACGCACGGGTGACGCTCGTGCCGAGGCCCTGCTCCTGCGCGACCAGGGCGACCTGTGCCGGGCCGAGGGCCGGTGGGCGGAGGCGCTGGATCTGCTCACCCGGGCGCTTGGGGCGTTCACCAGCCCCGGTACGTCCAGCGGCAAGGAGGCCGCGCAGGTCCGGCGCAGGATCGGCCAGGTGTATCTGGAACAGGGCCGTCTGGACGAGGCAGAACGCCAGCTGACCTCCTCTCTGCACGCCTTCAGCGGCGGGAGGGCTGACGCCGAGGCGCAGCAGGCGCTTGGCGCGGTGTTGCGGCGGGCCGACCGTCCCGACGAGGCGGCCGACCGGCTCGCCGCCGCCGCAGGCTTCTTCGATGCTCTGGGCGACCGGCACCGGCACGCCGACACCCTGCTGGAGCTGGCCGCGACACGGCTGGCGCAGCGGCGGGTGCCCGACGCCAGGGACTGCGCGCAGCGGGCCAGGTCCATCGCGGTACGGCTCGGCGACCGGCTGCTGGACGCGCACGCGCTGCTGGCGCTGGCCCAGGTCAACCGGGCTGAGGGCGACCGCGACTCGGCGCGCAAGCTGGCCGAGGACGCTTTCAAGATCTTCGACGCCATCGCCGACAAACCCGGCAGGACGACCGCGCTGGACCTACTCGCCGCCCTGGTGTGACGACCTGGTGTGACGCCGTCGCCCGCCCCGTACGGGCCCGGCCCGATGATCGTCGCGGTCTCGTCCGATGGCGTGGTGGTGGCGAATCCCGGCAGCGGGTCGTACCGAGGCTACTTCTCGCGCGGGGAGCTGCGCTGGACGGGCCGGGAAACGTACCGCCAGGACGCGGACGCCGTCTGCGCGGCGGGCTGCCCTGACGCCGTGCTGTCCGCGCCCGCGGGCGACGTGCCAACCTGGCGTCACGGCTCGGCGGGGCGGTGGCCGCCGCGTTCGCGGGGAAGGGCGAGCTCGTCACATTGGACGCAGGAGCCCGGCCTGGACGTCTCACACTTGGTTGAGCGGATCAGTACCGTATGGGGCATGGTTGCCCCTCTGGCCCCTGAGGATCCTCCGCGCCTGGGTGAGTTCGAGCTGCTGGGCCGGCTCGGTGAAGGCGGCCAGGGGATCGTCTACCTGGCCCGCGATCCAGTTGGGCAGCGGGTGGCGGTGAAGGTGCTGATCAGGGCCGACGCCGAGGCCCGTGCCCGTCTGGCCCGCGAGCTGGCCGCGGTGGAGAGCGTGGCGCCCTTCTGCACCGCCCGTGTGCTCACGGCCGTGCCGGACGGACCGCGTCCGTACGTGGTGAGCGAGTTCGTGGACGGGCCGACGCTGGCGGAACGGGTGCACGAGCACGGCCCCCTGCACGGCGGCGAGCTGGAACGGCTGGCCGTCGGCACCACGACGGCCCTGGCCGCCATCCACGCGGCCGGCGTCGTGCACCGCGACTTCAAACCGAGCAACGTGCTGCTCGGCCCGGACGGTCCCCGGGTGGTCGACTTCGGCATCGCCCGCGCGGACGGTGTCACGACCATGACCAGCGGACTCATCGGCACCCCTGCCTACCTGGCGCCCGAACAGCTGAGCGGCGCCCCCGCCTCACCCGCCTCGGACGTCTTCGCCTGGGCGGGCACCATGGTCTTCGCCGCCACCGGCACCTCCCCGTTCGCCGCCGCGGGCATCGCGGACGTGCTGACCCGCATCGTCACCCACGAACCGGATCTGTCAGCGGTCCCACCACCGCTGCGCGACTCGATCGCCGCCGCCTTGGAGAAGGACCCTTCGCACCGGCCGGCGGCGGGCGAGCTGCTGTCCCGCCTGATCGACCCAGTGTCCGGTGGCCACGGCCGGTCGATCGTGGAGCTCACCAGCCTGGGCAGCCGCCTCGCCGCCGAACCGGCCGACGATCGGGGAACGTCGGACGCGGCCGGCGGTCGGGATCTTGCCGGGGCGGCCGGTCGTGGGGACACCGCGGAACCCATCGGTCGTGGGGGCACAGCGGGACCGGCCGGGGAGCCGACGACCCCGCCCTCCTCGCGGGCCCCGGCGCTCATGGGGTGGACCGCTGGGCGGAGCCGCCGTGCCGCGCTCGCCGTGGCGGCGGCGCTGGTCGCGGTCGTGGTGGGGGCGCTCGCCTGGTTGCGGCCGTTCGGCGGGACGGGGTCCCATGCGTCTTCAGGTACCGGTGAGCCGGACTCCTCGGCCGCCTCACGTCCCGACTCTTCCGCCCCCACCTCCGCCGAGCCCCCATCGGGCTCACCGTCGGGCTCACGGGAGGTCTCGCCCAGCGGGTCGGCGAGTCCGGGTGAGTCGGCGGTCCCGGGAGGGGGGCTGCGGGTGTCCGACACGTTCGGGCGCACGGTCAGCACCGGATTCGGTACGACGGACGACGGGGAGCATCACTGGTCGGTCGGCGTTCCGGCGAGCGGCTACTCGGTGGACGGCAAGAAGGGCCGGATCACGATGCCCCCCGGAGCCGGCTCCAGCGCGTACCTGGACGGGGTGAAGGAGACCAGAACCGACCTCGGCTTCACCTTCGTCAGCGACAAGCCCCCCACCGGCAGCGGCATCTACGTGTCCGCCGTCGGACGCAGGGCCCCGACGGTGGGGGGTTACCGGGCGCACGTGAGCCTGCGGCCCAACGGCAAGGTCCTGTTCCAGCTGATCCGCTCCGAGGCGGGCCGCAGCGAGATCGACCTCGCGCAGCCACTGCGGGTCCCCGGGCTGACCGCGGGCGCGGGCATCGCGCTGCGGGTACGCGTCCAGGTCACCGGCACGTCGCCGACCACGATCCGTGGCAAGGTCTGGGCCATCGGCGCGCCCGAGCCGGACTGGCTGCTCTCCGTCACGGACGCGACCTCCGGACTCCAGGTCCCGGGTGGGGCCGGCGTCCTGACCTTCTTGTCCCGTACGGCCACCGACACCCCCGTCACGGTGACCGTGGACGACCTCGCCCTGACCGCAACCCCGGGGTGAAGTGCCTGGTGACCTCCTGGAACGTGACCGACTCACCGCAAGCCGACAATCCGTTCGGCCCAGAGCAGGCGATCCCGGCGATGCCGAGCCCCCGCGCCAGATGGTGGAGCACCTATCGTTCGCGGGCGGTGAGCAGGTCGAACTCCGAGGTGACCGGTTTGGGGCTGAGGGCGGATGACGAAGCCGGGCCGATGCCGGTGCACCGCTGCTACCGCGAGAGCTGATGTTCCTCGATCGCGGCGGCCAGCTGTCGTACGACAGCCTTGATGTGGGCGGGCTGCCGATGGGTGTAGCCGAGAATGATCGCATTGTCCGGTGTGCCGGTCATTCCGTATCCGAGCACTTGAGGATTGGCGGCTGGGTCATGGCTTTGCGTCCTGGACGGGTGGGGATGTAGCACTGATGCTGTTGGACAGTACTGTCATGATCATCGGCCGACTGGGAGAGCCGTATGAAGACCCGTACCTGGACTCGCCGTGCCGCCGCTTTGGCCGCCAGCCTGGCCGCCGTGCTGGCGCTGGGCATCACTCCTGTGCATGCGGATACCGTGATCCGCAAGCCGCAACAACCATCACCGCAAGGGTCCATGGCGCGGTAAGGCGCGGCGGTACATTGGCCCCCCGTCCGGCAGGACGGGGGGATGCTCCGCCTTCATGGTCACTCGTCCGGCGGCAATTTGACCTGCCGGTATGGCTGCCGCGTCTTGCGGTACTGACCGATGGTCCGCCGCTCGATGTCCACGAGGGTGGTCAGATACTTGTTCGCAACCTGGGCGAAGGTGAGGACTTCAGTCGGCTGGGCCAGTACGGGGCCGCCCTACGACGCCGCGAGTAAACGCCGTCTGCGTCAGGCGGAAGAGATCCTCTAGCTCTCCCCTGAGCTGTTCTGAGTCTCTCGAAGCTTTGCCACAGCCTTTGCGGCAGCGACCCTCGTGAGACCGGATTTGAACTGGCCATAGAAGTTATCGTGCTCCAGCAAAACCATGGTGTTTTTGTCCCGGATGACCACGATGTCGATCGCCATCGTCGGGCCTATGCTCGCGGACGGATCCGTAGAGCGGAGCTTCGATCAGGGGTCGCGGCCCCGGCGCGACTGGAAGCAACCTCTGAGGCTTCGCGCGATGCGTCCACACACACACGAAAACCGCCCCAGCCTGCCGATATTTCGGCAGGCCAGAGGCGGTCTGGTGGAACAGTGGAGGTGGCGGGAATCGAACCCGCGTCCTTCAACGATGACCGACCCGAGCCAGCCTGGCGAGCCGATCTGCCCGTACAGGGCGGGTGTCACCGCCGGTAAGCCGCTTTGTTGCCGACGAACGCCTCGAAGTCTCCGCGGTCGGCCATCGTGGCCACCCCCTCCGGATACGGCACGGTGCACCATGACGGCTCGAAAGGGAGCAGGTCAGCCCCTGCGGATCCAGAAGGCCTCAATGCGGTCGTTCATGAACGAGCCAACCCAGCCTTGGAGGAGGCAGCTGCAAACGCTGTAATTCGACCAGGTCTGCTCATCGCCGCTCCAGTCGACGGTCGATGGCCAGTTGAAGCCGGTGACGACGTTGCAGTGGCTGTAGGAGTTGAAGCCGGAGATGTTGTTCGCCCAGTCGTCCTTGACGATGATGCGGTAGCCGGCGGAGTCGCAGTCTCCGTAGTCGCCATGGATGTGGGTCAGGTTCGGGGGCGAGTTGTTGGCGTTCCAGAACCACTCCATGAGCAGCACAGTCGCAGTCGCGCCGGCCTCGCGCTGGGCTGTGGCGTAGTCGGCGGAGCACGCGGAGGAGCGGATGGGGGACGGCTGGCCTGGAGGTGCCTTGCCGACGACGATCACGCAGTGCTTGGCGGGTGCCGCCGCCGCCTTGAGCGACGAGATCGCCTGGGTCGGCGTGGCGAGGGCGGTCAGTAAGAGGGCCGCGGTGGCGAGCATGGTGAGGAAGCGGCGAGTTCTGGTCATGCTGACTCCGTTCGGGGATCCGAGAATGGCGGAGTCGCGGCTTGTCGGTCGCGACACCCGTTCCAGGGCGGAACAGCCGCTGATCGTCAGAGCTGACTGCCCTCGCGGGCGATCGGGTGGCTCCATCTGAGTGGTGGATCGCCGTGGTCGCATGCCGGCCTCCGACGCCCTGATCGCATGCCTTTCAAGGCTTCTACAGCCCAGGAGGTTCAGGCCAGGCCATCAGCCGGGCATTTGCCGGACATATCGAGACATGGAAGCTCTGTGGCCCCGTCCGACCGAGGTGAGCGTGCGCCGGTTCGTTCCTACGGCTGAGGCTCAGGCCGCCTTCGCTACCGGCCCGGCCATCGGCTGGGGCGAGGTACGGGCTGGTCTGGGTGCGATGATCGATGACGAGCTACGCGATCCATTCGACGGGATCGGCTTGGGATCGGGCATGAGCGAGGCGGTCTCCCCTCACCTCACGGTTCGCTGAGACGAGCCCGCCATCGCACCAGGTGAACCACGGAGGCCTCTGTTGATCGCGACGATCTTCGGTTCGGTCAGCTGGTCGATGACGGACTCGATGCCTTCGCGACCGATGCCGGATCGCTTGAAGCCGCCGAAGGGCATGGCGTCGATCCGGAAGTCCGAGCTGGAGTTGATCAGCACGGCGCCGGCGGTGAGCGCGTCCGCGATGGCCAAGGCCCGGTCCATGTCGTGGGTGAACACCCCGGCTTGCAGACCGGTGTCGACGGCGTTCGCCGAGGCGATGGCCTCTCGCAGATCGGAGAACGGGTCGAGCAGCACCGCCGGGCCGAATACCTCGTCGACGCGGATCCGTGCGTCGTCCGGCACGTCGGTGAGCACCGCGGGTGTCACGAAGCTCCCCTTGCGGGCGCCCCCGGTGTGGAGGGTCGCACCGGCGGCGACGGCCTCGTCGATCCAGGCGGCGACGCGCTGGGCTTCGGCCTCGGTGACCAGTGGGCCGACGTCGGTGGCCGGGTCATGCTTGGTGCCGACGACGAGGGCGGCGGTGGCGCGTACGACCCTCTCCAGCACTTCGGGGTAGAGCTCCGCTTCGACGAAGACGCGCTGCACCGAAAGGCAGTTCTGGCCCGCGACCCCGAACGCGCCGTCGACGACCGCGGCGGCGACGGCGGCCGGGTCGGCGTCGGCGCAGGCGATCAGGGCGTTGTTGCCGCCGAGTTCCATGATGAGTTTGCGGGCCGGCCCCCCTTGTGCGATGCGGTCGGCGGTGCGCGGGCCGCCTGTGAAGGAGACCACGTCCACCCGCGGGTCGGCCACCAGCGCCTGCCCGGCGTGGACACCGGGCACGGCGGCCAGGTATTCGCCGGGTACGCCGTTGTCCAGGAACAGTTCGACGAGTGCCAGCGCGGTCAGCGGTGTCGCCGGGGCGGGCTTGAGCACCACGGCGTTGCCGGCGAGAAGCGCCGGTCCGAGCTTGTGCGCGACCAGGTTGAGCGGGTCGTTGAACGGGGTGATCGTGGCGACGACGCCGACCGGTTCACGGGTGTACCAGCCGGTCCATCCCAGGCCGCGTGGGGTGTTGTCGAACGGGACGGTGCGACCGGTGAGCGCAGCCGCGGCCTGGGCGGTGAGCCGCAGTGTTTCGATCGCGCGCCCGACTTCGGCGCGGGCTTCGGTGATGGTCTTGCAGCCCTCGGTGGCGATGATCGTGGCGAACCGGTCCGCCGACGCGGCGAGGGCGGCCGCCGTACCTTCGACGGCGGCACGTCGTTCCCATAGCGGCCAGGTCAGACGGCGCTGTCCCTGGGACACGTAGGCGACGGCGCGCCGGACCTCGGCATCCGTGGCGTCCATCACGGTCCCCACGTACGCCCCGTCTTCCGGGTCGTGCACGGACATCCGCTGGTCACCGTCGCGCCAGGCGCCTTCCCAGAAGCCGCCGGCCGGTGGCTGCCACACCTGTCTGCTGTGCGAAAGGCTGCTGTGCGAAAGGCTGTCGTGCGAAAGGGTGCTGTGCGAAACGCTGTCGTGCGAAACGCTGCTGTGCGAAACCTGCGGGCTCATCGGTTGGGGGACTCCTCGCTCGCCAGTGTCGTTCGCGCTGTTTCCCAGCGGTGGCACCGCACCTGGTGTCCCGGGGCGATCTCCCGCAGTTCTGGTGCCGCCGAGCGGCATTCGGGTGTCGCCAGGGGGCATCGAGGGTGGAAGCGGCATCCGCTGGGCGGGTGGATGGGTGAGGGCGGCTCGCCGGTGACGGTGGCCGGGGGCTGCTTTCCGGTGGTCGTCGCGGCTCCGGCGGCGAGCAGCGCGAGGGTGTAGGGGTGGCACGATCGCTCGTAGATGTCGTCGCGATCGGCGATCTCCACGATCTGCCCCAAGTACATCACCGCGACACGGTCGCCGAGGTAACGCACCACCCGTAGGTCGTGCGAGATCACGATCATGGCGAGCCCGTGTTCGCCCTGGAGCCTGCGCAGCAGGTTGAGGATCCGCGCCTGTACGGAGGCGTCGAGCGCGGAGGTCGGTTCGTCGCAGATCAGCAGTTTCGGTCTGAGCAGCAGCGCGCGGGCGATGACCACCCGTTGCAGCTGTCCGCCGGAGCATTCGCCCGGATAGCGGTGAAGGTAGCTGTCGTCGAGCCCGACCTCCGCAAGCGCGTCGGAGACCGCTTGCGCGCGTTCTTTCTTGCCGCCGATGCGATGCTGCGCGAGTACGGCCGTCAGGCTGACACCCAGGGTCATGCGGGGGTCCATCGCGGCATGCGGATCCTGGAAGATCAGTTGGGCGGTGCGGGCGAGCTGCTTGCGTGGTGGTCGCGGGCCGAGGCCGTCGATCGACACCTGCCCGGAGGTCGTGGGGGTCAGACCGAGGATGACCCTGGCCAGGGTGCTCTTGCCGGAGCCCGACTCGCCCACCAGCCCGAACACCTCGCCGGAGTCGATGCGGAGGTTGATCCCGTCGAGGGAGTGCACGTGCTCGCGGCGGCGCAGGCCCTGGCGGGGGAGGGGGAAGTGTTTGACCGCGTCGTCGACGACCAGCAGCTGGCTGCTCATGCGGGCTCCTTGACCTGGGTGGGCATGCCGATCCAGCACCTCGTGGCATGACTCTGTGTCGCCAGGGCAGGCTCGGCGGCGGCGCACTGGTGCTCGATGTGGGCGTCGTGGGTGGCGGTGCAGCGGGGGCGGAACCGGCAGCCGGAGGTGATCCGCAGGGCCGAGTCGGCATGACCGGGGATGGAGCACAGCTCACCCGAGGGGCCGGGCCGCAGCAGGGAACACTCGATCAGCGCGCGGGTGTAGGGGTGCCGCGGCGCGGTGAGAACCTCGCCGGCCGGTCCCTGCTCGACGATCCGGCCGGCGTACATGACCGCGATCCGGTCGGCGATCGAGGAGACGACCCCGAGGTCGTGCGAGATGAACAGGATCGACATGCCGAGTTCGGCCTTCTTGGCGGCGAGCAGCCGCAGGATCTGTGCCTCCACGGTGACGTCAAGCGCGGTGGTCGGCTCGTCGGCGATGAGCAGGCGGGGTTGCCCGGCCAGAGCGGCGGCGATCATCACCCGCTGTGCGAGGCCACCGGAGAGCTGGTGGGCGTAGGAGCGGGCGCGCCGCTCCGGCTCGGGGACACCGACGTCCCGCAGCAGTTCGACGGTCGCCTGGCGGGCCGCGGCCCGGTTCATGCCACGGAATCGGCGCAGTGGTTCGGCGACCTGGGCGCCCACCGTGGAGGTCGGGTCGAGCATGTGCTTGGGCTGCTGGAACAGCATGCCGATGCGCCCGCCGCGGATCTGGTCCATCCTCCGATCGGTCGCGCCCAGGAGGTCGACGCCGTCGAGGGTCATCAGGTCGGCGCCGGCGGTGAGCGGCCGGGGCAGCAGGCGTACCAGTGACATCGCGGTCAGGCTCTTGCCGGAGCCCGATTCGCCGACGAGGGCGAGGACCTCGCCTTCGCCCATGGACAGTGATACGCCATCGACGATCGTCTCCGCCGGACGGGAGCCGGCGTGGACGGCGAGGTTCTCGACGGTGAGCAGTTCCGCCACGAGGTTCTCCTTCGCGTGGTGGGGTCAGACCGGGGGAACCGGGCTGTTGTCGCGATGGTCCCGCAGCGTGATCATCGCGTCGCCGAAATGCCGGTTGAGCGCGTCGAACAGGGCGGCGTGGTCGCCGGAGGTGAGCAGCTTGAGCAACTGCTCGTGCTCCTCGACGAGATCCGTGCGGCCCTTGTAGGTGGCCACGAGCAGGTTGAGCCCGAGCCGGGTCTGGTCGGCCAGTGAGGCGTACATCGCCGACAGCCGCTCACTCCGGGCGGCGTCCACGATGGCCTGGTGGAAGCCGAGGTCGGCCGCGGAGACCCGCTGCCAGTCCTGGCGCGCCACGGCCAGCGCCAGCAGCCGCACCGCCTGTTCGAGGGTGGCGATCAGCGCCGCCGGCGTGCCCCGGGCGGTCAGCCGCTCCATCGCCGCGCGTTCGATGGCGGCCCGCGCGAAGTAGAGGTCCTCCAGGTCGTCGTCGGTCAGGACTCGGACCGTGATGCCCTTGTGCGGCGAGGCGACCAGCAACCCCTCCTGCGCCAGTCGTTGCAGGGCCTCGCGGACCGGGCCACGGCTGGTGGCGAACCCCGCGGCGATCTCCACTTCGTTCATCTGACTGCCGGGAGGGTACCCGCCGCTGATGATCCGTTCCCTGATCTGGGACGTCACCACGGCGGAGAGGGTGCGCTTGGGAACGTGCGGTTCGGCCCTGCGCCTGGGTTCGCTCACGATCCCCCCTTCCGTGGCGCCGCGAGCGCAACGCTGTCGTGCCTGTCGGTTGGCTGGCTCACGATTGCTCCTTCGCGATCTTTGGTGTACCGGCCTGTTCACCCACGCTGGTTCCTCCTGGCGTTGAGGCCTTGGCCGATGAGTGTGACGCTCAATGCCGTCACGAAGATGGCCAGGCCAGGGTAAATGATCAAGCCAGGCGTTTTCGTGAGGTACGGCTGCGCGTTCGCGAGCATGGATCCCCAGTCCGCGTCCGGTGGCTGAATGCCGAGACCGAGGTAGGACAGGGCGCCCACGGTGATCAGTTTGTGCCCGAACCGGACCGCGGCGTGCGCCAGCAGCGGGCTCAGCGCGTTCGGCAGGATGTGCCGGAACATGATGAACGACGAGGAGCAGCCCAGCGCCCGCGCGGCCTCGATGTAGTCGTGGGAGCCGATCTCGAGGGCGACGCTGCGGGCCAGCCGGGCGAACGGGGTCCAGCCGCCGATGACCAGGGCCAGGATCAGGGTGCCGTAGTTCGTGCCCAGGACGGCCACGAGGAACAGCGCGACGATGATCTCGGGAAAGGCCAGCAGCACATCGGTGAGCCGCATGACGAACTCGTCGAACTTACCGCCCCGCCGCGCGCAGACGATGCCGACCAGGGTGCCGCTCACCGCGCAGATCAGCAGAGTGATGGCGGCGATCGACACCGAGAACCGGCCACCGTCCATCAGCCGGCTCAGCACGTCCCTTCCGAGGTGGTCGCTGCCGAGCAGGTGCGTGGCGCCGCTCGGCGCCAGCCGGTCGGCCAGGTTCTGGGCCGCCGGGTCGTGCGGCATGATCCACGGCGTCAGGATGAGCGTGATCAGGATGAGCCCGAAGAGCGCGGCTCCGACGAGGAGACTGGGTGGCCAGGCCCGCAGGCCGGTCCGGCCGCGCCCGCGCTCCGCACCGGTCGCCGGGGCGTCGTTCGGCGCCTCGCTGGTGAGATGATCGTCAAGCAGAGACATGCGCGGCCCTCACCGTGGGATTGATGAGTGTGTACCCCAGATCGGTCAGCGTCGTGATGAGGACGGCCAACCCGACCAGGCTGATGACTCCCGCCTGGATGGTGGGGACATCGTTGTTGATGACCGACTCATAGAGCAGGCGGCCCATGCCGGGGATCGAGAAGATCACCTCGACCACCACCGAGCCGCCGAGCAGGCCGGCCAGCCACACCGAGAACAAGGTGATCACCGGTAGCAGCGCGTTGCGTACGCCATGCCGGATCATCGTCGCGCCGAACGTCAGTCCGCGCGCTCGCGCGGCGGTGATGTGGGGCGATTCCAACACGTCGATCATCGAGGCCCTTGTCACCTGAGTGAAGTAGCTCATCGGGCGCAGCGCGAGAGTGAGGCAGGGCAGGACCATCGACGCAGGACCCCGCCACCCCGCCGACGGCAGCACGCCGAGCTGGAGCGCGAAGATCAGGATCAGCACCGGCGCCAGCCAGTACTCCGGGATCGCGACGAACCCCTGGGTGATCGAAGTGATGGCGGTGTCGGTGGGTCTGCCGCGCTTGACCGCGGCCAGCGAGCCGAACAACAGCGCGGCCACCAGCGCGATCAGGAGTGAGGTGATGGCGAGAGCGGTCGTCACCGCCAGCGCGCTGCCGATCATCTCGGTGACCGGGGAACGGCTGGTGTAGGACAGGCCGAGATCTCCGCGCAGCGCCTTGACGAGCCAGTCCCAGAACTGAGTCAGCAGCGGCCGGTCGAGGCCGTACGAGCGACGCAGGTTCGCCAGCGTGACCGGGTCGACGTTGAGGTCGCGCACCCGGCCGCGCAGGATCTTCCGTACGGGATCGCCCGGCGTGAGATAGGGGATCAGGAAGACCACGAACGACGCGATCACCAGCGTGCCGACGAGTACGGCCAGCCGTCTGATCAAGAAGAACATCGTATGCCTGCCCTTTCCATAGCCGTCCCCGATGGAGGTTGGTCAGCGGACGAGGTCGAGGAACTTGTAGTAGGCGCCGACCGGCGGCAGGAACCACGGCGGGCCGAAGTGCCCGGGAACGGCGCGGAACGGGAGGTCCTGCCACGGGTTGGCGGCCGGTTCCCCGCCCAGCACCTGGGCCAGCACTTTGCCCATGTGCGTGGCCATCTGCACGCCGTGGCCGCTGTAGCCGACGGAGTAGAACAGGCCGTCACGTTCCCCGGCGTGCACCATCTGGTCCAGCGACATGTCCACGAGGCCGCCCCAGCAGTAGTCGACCCGCGCGCCGGCCAGTTGCGGGAAGACGGTCGTCATCGCACGTCGCAGGATTCGCCCGCTCTTGATGTCGGAAGCGGGAGCCGACAGCGCGAACCGGGCGCGACCGCCGAAGAGCAGCCGGTTGTCGGGAGTGATCCGGAAATAGTAGAGCAGGTTCTTGCTGTCGGAGGCGACGCGCCGGTGCGGCAGCAGTTCGTCCACGACGCTCTGGTCGAGCGGTTCGGTGACGATGATGAAGCTGCCGATCGGCACGATCCGCCGGCGTAGCCACGGGGTCAGGCCGCTGGTGTAGCCGCTGGTGGCGATCACCACCTGGTCGCCGCGTACGGTGCCGAGTTCGGTGTGCACGTCGTGCTGGTGGCCGGAGCGCCGGGTCAGTCCGGTGACCTGGCACTCCTCGTGGATGGACACGCCGTTCGTCGACACGGCCGCCGCCAGTCCGGCCGTCAGCCGTCCCACGTGGACGCCCGCGCCGAGGGGATCGACCATCGCGCCGTGGTAATGGTCGCTGCCGATCTCCTCACGGATGCGCGCGGGCGGTACGAGCCGCACATCCTGCCCGGCCAGCTCACGCATCAGCGCGGCCGAGGCCTGGAAGCTCTGGTAGTGCGCGGGTTTGCTGGCCAGCGTCAGCCGCCCGGTCCGGCTGAAGGAGCAGTCGATCCCCTCACTTGTCACGACGTCTTCGAGGGTGTCGATCGCGTCGTTGTAGCTGCGGAACATCGCGGTGGCGCGCGCCGTTCCGTACCGTTTCACCCCGGCGCCGAACGAGATCGCCAGTCCCGGGGTGGCCATTCCGCCGTTGCGGCCGGAGGCGCCCCAGCCGACGGTGTGCGCCTCCAGCAGCGCGACCTGCGCGCCCTGGCGGGACAGGTGCAAGGCGGTCGACAGGCCGGTGAGACCTGCGCCCACGATGACGACGTCCGCGCGTGCCGGTAGTTCGGTGCGGCGGAAGTCGCCGGCCGGCTTGGCGGTGTCCAGCCAGTAGGAAACGAGCTTCACGTGTCCTCCCAGTCGTTGGACTACAGGCCGAGCAGCGGCGGGACGCCGGTGAGATCGGAGGTCTCGGCGTATTCGTAGAACGGGACGGACGGGTCGTAGCCGCGATTGACGTAGACCTTGTGCTTGATCCGCAGCTCGTGCGCCGGGATGAGGTCGTACCAGATGTGTGAGGACACGTGCAGGATCTCCTGCGGCTCCACGTCCAGTTGGTCGAGCATGTAGTCGAAAGCCGCGAACCGCGGTTTGTACGCGCGCGCCTGCTCGGCGGTGAACACCCGGTGGAACGGCGCGCCGAGCTGCCTGACGTTGTTCTCCAGCATGCCGTCGGTGGCGTTGGACAGGATGACCAGCGGGTAGGCCGACGCGAGCTTGGCCAGTGCTTCCGGCACATCGGGGTGCGGCCCCCACGAGCCGGCCGCGGCGATGATCGTGTCCGCGTCCGACTGACGGAACTGGATGCGCCACCGGTTGCAGGCCCGCTGCCAGGAGTCCCGCAGGACCTCGGGGTAGAGCTTGAACGGCCCGAGCACCTCGTCCATCCGGTAGGCGCGGAAGTCCTTCAGGAAGGTCGGGACATCCTCAGGTGCGACGCGGTCCTCGATCAGCGGCAGCACGGTCGGCGTCATCTGGAAGTGGGTCAGCGTTCCGTAGCAGTCGAAAGTGATGTATTTCGGGGTAAAGCCCAGCAAGTCCATGTAATTCCCTCCGTTACTGCTTGGCGACGGTCACAGCGGTGGTGATCGCGTATCGAGCGAGTGGGTCGTCGGTGAAACCCTTCACATCGGAGCGGTACGCGGCATGTGTCTGCTCGTGCACCTGGAAGACGGTGACCGCGTTCTCTTCGAGGTAGCGCGCGACCTCGGCGTAGACGGCGTTGCGCTCGGTGGCGTCGGCCATGGCGTTCGCCGAGGCGATCTTCTTGTCGATGGCCGGGTCGCAGAAGCGGCTGATGTTGAAGCCGCCGTCGCAGGTGTAGTCCGAGGACAGGAAGCCATTGGGGTCGGCGATGTCGACCAGATGGTTGCGCGACAGCAACGTGAGGTCGTAGTCGCCGGACATGAGCTGGGGCTCGATCCCGGCGTAGTCGCTGCTCTTCACCTTGACCTCGATGCCGATCGCCTTGAGGTTGGCCTGGATCACGGTGGCGAGGTCGGCGAACTCGGGCCGTTCGGTGTAGGCCAGCAGCGTCAGCTTGAGCTTGCCGGGGGCGTACCCGGCCTCGGCGAGCAGGGCCTTGGCCTGGTCGAGGTTCTGCGCCACGGGCCGCATACCCTTGGGCGCCCACGGCTCGGTGGGCGAGAACGGGCCGATCGCGGGCTCCGCGCCGTTGTTGTAGACGCTCTTGGCGATGGCATTGAGATCGAGGGCGGCCTGTACGGCCTTGCGCAGCGCGGCCTTGTTGAACGGGGCACGTGAGTTGTTGAAGTACAGCCCGGTCGTGCGCGGCGTGAACGTCTCGCTGACCACGAGATCCTTGTCGTTCTTCAGCGCGGCCACGCTGGTGGCCGGGATGCCCAGCGCGATCTGGGATTCTCCGGTCTGGACCTGGGTCGCCCGGGTCGCGCCTTCGGCGATGAACCTGGCCTCGACCTTGGCCAGCGGGACCTGCCCACCCCAGTAGGTCGTGTTGCGCTCCATCGAGATCGACTGACCGGTGGCCTCGGAAATCGGCTTGTAGGGCCCCGTGCAGTGCCCGATCGGCTTGATGCCCGACGCGGTGTAGGCGGCCGGCGCCAGAATGCCGGTGTTGGCGCTGGCCAGCCGGAACGGCAGCAGGGCGCTCGGTTTGGGGGTGGTGATCCGGACGGTCGAGGCATTGAGCGCGGTGACCGACGAGACGACCGTCTTGTTGAACGCCCGCGGCGGCGCCTCGACCGTGAGCACATGCTGCAGCCCTTTGACGACGGCATCGGCCGTCAGAGCGGTGCCGTCCTGGAACTTGACGTTCTCGCGCAGGGTGAAATCCCACGTGGTGGGGTTGCTCTGCGTCCACTTGGTGGCCAGCAGCGGCTTGAGCTCGCCGGCCTTGTTGTCATAGGTGAGCAGGGTTTCCAGGCAACCGATCTGGCTGAGCACCAGGGCGTCGTCGGTTTCGAGGGCGTAGTTGGCGCGTGGGGAGAATTGGAGGCTGATCACCACGTTCTGGTCCGCGCCGGCCGGGGAGTCGTTGTTCGCGAAAGTGCCGCACGCGGTCAGCGTGAGCAGGGCCGAGCAGATCAGGGCGGGGGGGCGAAGGGGGAGTGATCTTTTCATGGCATCCGCCTGGAGAAGGTAAGGGCGGGTAACGAGTTCGGAGCCGCAATGCTCCGGTGGGGCTGTACGAGCCTGAACGATGCCGCACATCATGTGCCTGCCCTTCCAGCGTTGTCAACAACCCTCCCTTTCGCATTGATTGTTGACAACGCACTCGGCAGGTGATCTGGTTCTAGCAATGAATCCCCAGGTCCCTGCTGGGAGAAGCTCGATGCGTGACAGCGGTAGACACCTCCCGACACATTCACGAGCCATCGTTAACAATGTTTTTACGTGCCATCCCCAGCCCTCAGCAGACCGTTGACGAGAGGAGGGGCGCATCGTAATGTTTCACGTGAAATATCACGAGGACGACGGGAAAGCTTGATCACGATGAGCGACGAACATTCGGCCCCGGAAAACGATCACGAGGAACAGCGGCATCACGGGCATGGCCATGGACACGGACATGGGCATGGACACGGACACGGACACGGACACGGACACGATGACGGGCACCGCGGCGGAGGCCTGCTGGCCAAGCTGAAGCACTTCGTGGTGCCTCATTCTCACGACGCCAACGAAGCCATCCAGTCGGCCGAAGAGACGAGCGGTGAGGGCATTCGCACCGCGTGGATCGGCCTGGCCGGGATGATGGCCACCGCGATCCTGCAGATGGCCATCGTGGCGATCTCCGGCTCGATCGCCCTCCTGGCCGACACGCTGCACAACCTCGGGCATGCGGTCACCACGATTCCGCTGGTCATCGCCTTCCGGATCGGGCGCCGAGTCGCGACCAACCGCTACAGCTACGGCTACCGGCGCGCCGAGGACCTGGCCGGGGTGCTGATCTCCCTGGTGATCGCCGCCTCGGTGGCGTTGATCATCTGGGAGTCGATCGACGCGCTGATCAACCCGCATCCCTTGACCAACCTGGGCTGGGTGTTCGCCGCCGGAATCGTCGGGGCGGCCGGCAACGAGATCGTGGCCGTCTATCGAATCCGCACCGGTCGCAAGATCGGGTCCGCCGCCTTGATCGCCGAGGGGCAGCATGCTCGGGCGGACGGGCTCACCTCGATCGCCGTGGTGGTCGGCGTGGTCGGCGTGTGGCTCGGCCTCGAACGGGCGGACGCGATCGTCGGACTGATCATCGGAGTGGTGATCATGGGAATTCTGGTCAGCTCCATGCGGACGGTGTTCCGCCGGCTGATGGACGGCATCGAACCCGGCGTCATCGAGGCGATGACCACGACCGCCGCCTCGGTCGAGGGCGTCGTGGCGGTGGACCGGATCCGGGCCCGCTGGAGCGGGCACCGCATGGAAGCCGACGCCGACATCGCCGTCGCGGTCACCCTCACCGTCGTCGAAGGACACCGCGTCGCCGACCAGGTCGAGCACGCCCTGCTGCACGCCCATCCACACCTGGAATCGGTCGTGGTGCACCTCCACCCGGTTGTCGACGGCAAGAGACCGGAGGACCTGCACGAGCTCTCCGGCCACCACGCCAGCGCCGAAGCGCGCGCGGCCTACCGGGCGAAGCAGGCCGCGAGTCTGTAGTGCTTCGCCGGCTCACTCTCCCACCGCCAGAACCGGAGCCCCGCCATGGCCGATGCCGGATTCCACGTCCGGGAGCTGACCGCCGAGGACATCCCCAGCGCGCGCACCCTCATGCTGCGCATCGTCGCCGAGGACTTCGGCGATCCCTACGACCCCACTGTCCATGCCGACATCGATGACATGACGGCCTGGTATCTCGCACCGGACGGGCCGTTCATGCTGGTCGCGCGGGATGCGGAGACCGGTGTCCTGCTAGGGACCGCCGGCATCCGCGGGGGCGCGCTCAAGGAAGGTCTCAGCCCGCCGCACCTCGTCGAAAGGTACCGAGACGGCCGGACCGGCCAACTCGTCCGCGTCTACGTCCCACGGGAGCACCGCCGCCGCGGTGTCGCACGTGTACTGATCCATCAGGTGCTCGACCGGGCGCGATGTGAAGGGCATTACCAGACCATCGCCCTGCACACCTTCCCGCACTCGCCCGGCGCGCTGCCGTTCTGGCTGTCCATGGGCGCGGTGGTGGTCGAGGACGACACGGCCGGCGTGTCCCGAGCACTGTTCATGGAGATTCCCCTGACCACCTACGACATCGAACCCACGCGTACTGAGAGGAACACGCGATCATGACCAAGCGACGCGACGTCTTCATCTTCGTTTCGGAGCCGGGAAAGACCGAGCAGGCACAGGACTACCTCGGCGAGTTCCTGCGCTCCCTGGACGGCCACCCCGGTTATCTGGGCGGGTCGGTGCTCAAGGAGTGCGCCGGTGAGCTGCTGCCGGGCACGTTGGTGCTGCTGCTCGACTTCGAATCCACCGAGGCCGCCCGCGCCCTGTGGCCCAAGATCGAGAACACTGTCAACCCGCTGTACCCCGATGACAAGACCGACAAGTCGCCGGATCAAGGGGCGGCCTTCTTCAACGGCACCGGCGGCGCTTCGCCGTTGACGTTCTCTCGCGGTAACGGGATGCTCGCCCGGATGCTGCACGTCCACGCGGCCGCTGTGGACGAGTTCGCCACCGTCTGAGGAGCCGAGGATGAGTACACGTAGCCCGCTGTGGCATCCGCAGACCCACATGCCCACTGCCGGCCGCGAACGTCTGGTGATCGCCTCCGGCGACGGCGCCTGGGTGACCACCGAGGACGGACAGCGGCTGCTAGACCTGCCGGCCGGGCTCTGGCACGCCAACATCGGACACGGGCGCACCCGGATCGCCGATGCGGCCGCGGCGCAGATCCGTACCCTGGAGACCTACCATCTGTTCGGCGCGCACGCCAACCGCCCTGCCCTGGACCTGGCGGAACGGCTGGCGGGCCTGCTGCCCATCGAGGATCCCAGGATCTTTCTCACCTCCGGGGGCTCGGACTCCATCGACACCGCCTGCAAACTGGCCCGGCGCTACTGGCAGGTGGCCGGGAGGCCGGACAAGAAGGTGATCCTCAGCCGTGACGGGGCCTATCACGGACTGCACGGATTCGGGACCTCGATCGCCGGACTGGATTTCAACCGCGACGGCTACGGCACCGAGTCGCTCATCCCGGAGACGGCCCGCGTACCACGGAGCGATCTGGCGGAGACGGCCGCCGTGATCGAGCGGATCGGCGCCGGCGCCATCGCCGCGATCATCGCCGAACCGGTCATCGGCACCGGCGGGGTGTACGCGCCGCCGGAAGGTTACCTGTCCGGACTGCGCGAACTGGCCCGCCAGAACGACATCCTCTTCATCGCCGACGAAGTGATCACCGGTTTCGGCCGTACCGGCGAGTGGTTCGCGTGTCAGCGCTGGGACATCGAACCCGACATGATCGTCATGGCCAAGGGAATCACCTCCGGCTACCTCCCGCTCGGCGCCGTCGGCATCGCGCCGCACGTGGCCGAACCGTTCTTCACCGATGCCGAGGCCCCGATCTTCCGGCACGGGCTCACCTACTCGGGCCACGCCACCGCCTGCGCCGTTGCCCTCGAGAACCTGGACATCCTTGACGAGGAGCAGCTCGTGGCCAGGGCCGCCAAGCTGGAACCCGTGCTGGTTCAAGCCCTGGCACCGCTCATGGACTCGCCCTCGGTCCAAGAGGTACGCACGGCCGGGCTGATGGCCGGTGTCCAGCTGAAGCCCGAGGTGGACGCCACCAAGGTCGTGCTCGGCGCTCGGGAGAACGGGGTGCTGACCCGCCTGATCTCCGGCAACACCCTGCACATCTGCCCGCCGTTCGTGATCACCGCCGAGGAGATCGAGTACGCGGCCGGCGTGCTCGCCGGGCAACTCCGAGTCTCCGCGACGGTGAGCGCGTGAGCGGCTACGACGCCGACGTGGCGGTGGTCGGCCTGGGCGCCATCGGGGCGATGGCCGCCTGGCGGCTGGCCGAGCGCGGACATTCGGTCACCGGTTACGAACGGTTCGGCATCGGCCACGACCGCGGGGCCTCCTCAGGGCAGACGCGGCGGTTCTCGGTGCAGAGCCAGCGCGAACCGCGCATGACCCCGCTCGCGCTGGAAGCACTCGGCCTCTGGCGAGCTCTGGAGCGGGCGACCGGCCGCCATCTCCTGCACAGCGTCGGCGGCGTCATCCTCGGCCCGTCGGACACACCCGCACTCCTGGCCGCACACAAGTCGGCGCTGTCGGCCGGACTCGACCACGAATGGCTGGACAGCGCGGAACTCAAGACCCGGTATCCGCAGCACCGCGTGTGCCCGGCCGACGCCGGCATCACCGACCCGCACGCGGGATTCCTCAGGCCGGAGCTGTCGGTGGTCACGGCGACACGACAAGCCAGGACACTCGGCGCGACCCTGTTCGACCACACGCGTGTCCTGGCCATCGAACCGGACGGCGATGGTGTTTCCGTGCGTACGGAGCACGGGACGCGGCGCTACGGGCACGTCGTCCTCGCCCCGGGGGCACGAGCCCGCGACCTGGTCCCCTTGGCAGGAGCGACCGTGCTTCCGCGGCGGGTGGTGCAGGCCTGGTACGTGCCCGCGGACATCGACCAGTATCGGCCGGAGGTCTGCGGCGTCTTCGAACGTGTCGGAGACGTCAACGCCTACGGATTTCCGACTGTCGACGGCGCGACCGTGAAGATCGGCGTCTACACCGCCGGCCACCCCATCGTGTACGACACCGAGAACACACCGCTGACCGTCGGCCCCGCGCTGCTCCGCCGCCTCCGAGACACCGTCGCCGAGTTCTTCCCCGGCCTGCATCCCGACCCGGTGACCACCACGGTCGGCCTGGAGGGTTACACCACGGACGGCCACCCCCTGCTCGGGCCCGCACCCGACTCGTCCAGGATCATCCTGGCCTGCGGATTCTCCGGCTCCGGCTTCAAGTTCGCCCCGGTGTTCGGAGACATCATCGCGGACCTGGTGATGGAAGGGCGGACCGAGCGTGATGTCGGCTTCCTCGCACCGAGCCGCTCGCTGGCAGCATGGCCACCGGACGCTCTGACCCCGGCATGATCGGTGCCGGTTGGTGATGTATCCCTGGACGTATCATCGTCATGTGGCAGGCACGACAACGGCTAAGGCGCGCAGCGCGACCGACAATGCGTACGAGCATGTCAAAGACCTCATCCTCACCGGCCGGCTCGCGCCGGGCGCCGACCTGCACGAGGCCGCCCTCAGCGAGAGCACCGGTTTCGGCCGCTCGCCGGTGCGCGAGGCGCTGCGCCGGCTCGTACAGCAAGGATTCGTCGAGGTACTTCCACGACAGGGCTACCGCGTCGCGGTCGTGACGCTGGCCAGCGTCCAGGATCTGTTCGAAATGCGGCTGCTGCTGGAACCGGCCGCGGTCGAACTGGCCGCCGTGCGCGCCCCGCAGGCGGAACTCGAAGCCCTGCACGAACTCGCGCACGAGACCTACACACACGACGACACCCGCAGCTACCAGCAGTTTCTTCAGGACAACCGGGAATTTCACGTACGCATCGCCCGCGCCAGCGGTAATGAACGGCTGGCCAACACCCTGCAGGTGTTGCTGGAGGAAATGCAGCGCCTGTTCTTCATCAGCCTCGGCGACCGCGACCACGCCTCGGAGATGATGCACGAGCACCACGATCTCCACGACGCCCTCCTGGCGCGTGACGCGTCGCGCGCCCGCCAGATCGTGGTCGATCAGATCGAGGCGAGCCGCAAGCGGGTGCTGGAGGGCCTCATGGCCGCCGGCGGCCGGTCGACCCGGGCGGCGAGCGGCGTTGTCCTGGCCGACGCCTCCTCACGCACCTCTCGCTGACATCCTCCTGCCCGGCGAATCTTTCTGCGAGGTCGTCTAAGGCACCTGCGGTCTCACGGATGCCGCGTTCGGTTCGAGGTCGAGAATCGCGCTCGCGCCGCGAAGAAGTTCGGCACGCAGATCGTCCACCGCTACGTCCGCGAGGTGGCTGACGGGGTCGGTGGCCGCGGCGAACGCCTGGGCCGCGCGTACGCGCCGGCGCCAGTCGGGATCGGGGCCGGCGAGCAGCTCGATGGCCCGGTTCACCACGGTCACCATCCTCGACATGACCTCGGTCGTCTCGTCGCCGTAGACCGAGGCGTCGCGCAGGAGCAGGGTCATCGTTTCGCGATGGGCGAGTATGACGTCGAGGCAGCCGCCGAGTACGTGCTGCCTGATCTCCGACTGAGACGAGCGGGAAGCCGCGTCGGCGATCGTCGCCTCGAGCTGGTCGATCGGCGGGCTCACCAGGCTCGCCAGGATCTCGCTCTTGCTCCGGAAATGGTGATAAAGCGAGGGCTTGGTGATGCCGACCCGTTCTGCGATGTCGCGCATGGAGGCCGCGCGGTAGGTCTGCGTGGTGAACAGCTCCCGAGCCGTCTCGATGATGCGACTTCGGGTGTCGCCCGACTCGATACGAGGCAACTGTGGTCCTCCGGGTTCGGTGATTCGATCCGTGACAACCTATCAGCCTACCTATCGGTCGGTTGACAAATCAGGGCTCGGCCACGGCGGTCACCAGCGGCGATTTCCCGCCTACGCCTACGGAAGGGCGTCGTACACTGCCGCCGCCAGCCGTCTGGCGTTGGCGTCGGCGCCTTCGATGTAGCCGGACATGCGGTTGGGCACGTACGCGAAAGCCAGGTCGTGGGCGGGATCGGCGAAGGCGAGGGCACCGCTGGTGCCACCGTGCCCGAACTGGGTGGCGGTCTCGCCCGGCCACAGCGGCCCACCTGGCAACATGAACCCCAGCCCGAACCGGGTGTCCATGAGCATGACCCGGTCGTGGCCTTGGGACTCGGTCTGCACGGCGGCCCTGAGCAGGCCGGGATCGATCAGCCGGTGTCCATCGACCTCGCCGATCAGGGACGCGTACAGCCAGGCCAGGGCGGAGGCGCTCGCCACGCCGCTCATCGACGGTTCGCCGAGGGCCAGGAAGGCGGGGTCGTTGAACTGGTCGGGCCGCGACATGGCCAGCGTGCTGAGCGATCTGGCCAGCAAGGTCCTGGAGGCGAAGACCGCCTTGCCGAACTCGGCGAACTCCGGTTCCTTGGGCCGTGCCCGCATCAGCTCCATGATCGGGAAGATCAGCGGCGCCAGCCGTCCGGTCTCGCGTTCGGGCAGTCCGATGAACACGTTCTTGCCCATCACGGTCGCGACCCGGCTGGACAGGACGTCGCCGACGGTGCGCCCGCTGACGCGGCGTACCACCTCGTCGAGGATCCAGGCGCCGGTGCTCGGGTGGTATCCGTGCGCGGTGCCTGGCGGCCACGCCGGAGCCTGCGCGGCGAGCGCCGCGGCCGGCCCGTCTCCCGCGATCATGGCGCGCGAGGAGATCGGCCGGTCGAGAGCGGGAACCCCGGCCCGGTGTGACAGCAGCCATCGCAGGGTGATGCCCTGTTTGCCGTCGACGGCGAATTCGGGCCAGCAGTCGGCCACGGGGGTGTCCAGCTCGAGCGTGCCGTCCTGGACCAGGAGCAGCACCGCGACCGTCAGCAGCCCCTTGGTGGCGCCGGTGATCGGGGTGATCGTGTCGGCGCCCCACGGCCGGCGCGTTCTGACATCGGCGGTGCCCGCCCAGATGTCCACGACGGGGGTGCCGCGGTGGTAGACGCACAGCGCCGCGCCACGGTCAGCGCCCTTGCCGATGATCTGCCCGAACGTCTTGGCGACGGCGGCGAAACGCGGTTCCAGCATGGTCAGGGCCTTCCTTCGTACAGCGCCTCGATCAGGCCGCGGACCCGGAAATCGCCGCCTTCCAGCAGCTCGGAGCCGCGGTTGGGGACGTAGGCGAAGGCCAGGCCACGCTCGGGGTCGGCGAAGGCGAACGAGCCGCTGGCGCCGCTGTGCCCGAACAGCCCGGCGATCTTCTCCGGCACGGGCCACATCGGGCCGCCGGGCAGCGCGAACCCGAGCCCCCACGACGTCCGCACCCGCAGGATCTCGTCGATGCCGTCGCCGTAGGAGTGCCGGACCTGGTCCACAAGCTGGGGGCTGAGGAGCCGGACACCGTCCACCTCGCCGATCAACGCGGCGTAGTAGCGCGCCAGCGATGGGGCGGAGGCGACACCGTCCATGGACGGGCTCTCCACCTGGTAGGTGCTCGGGTCGTTCGTGGCGTCCCATCCGATGGCGACGCTGCCGAACATCGAGCGGTACGTCAGCGTGGTGGGGTCGTTCAGAGCGTGGACCATGTCGGCCAGCTCAGGCATCTCCATGCCCAGCATGACCTGTTCGGTGTCGGGGACCACCATGGTGGCCATCCGGGGTAGCTCACTGTCGGGCACGCGGATGTAGCAGTCGAGGCCGCCGAGCGGTGCGCCGATCTCGCGGGCGAAGAACTCGCTCAACCTCATCCCGGACACCCGCCGGACGATCTCACCGGTCAGGTGGCCGAAGGTCACACCGTGATAGCCGTGCGCGGTGCCGGGCGGCCATTCGGGTGCGGCGGCGGCCAGGGTGTCCGTGATCGGCGTCCAGTCCCGAAGGTCTTCCCAGCTGACCGGTCTGGCCTCCATCGAGGTCAGTCCCGCGCGGTGGCTGAGCAGCACGCGAACGGTGATCTCGCCCTTGCCGTTCTGGGCGAACTCCGGCCAGTACGCTGCCACTGGAGCGTCCAGGTCCACCTGGCCGCGCTCGACCAGGAGCAGTAAGGCTCCCGCTGCGAAGGTCTTGGTGGTCGAGGCCAGGGCCGCGATCGTGTCGCGCTCCCATGGCCGCCGGGTGTCGAGGTCGGCTGAGCCGCCCCACAGGTCCACGACCCGCGCTCCGTGGTGGTAGACGGTCAGCCCGGCACCCACCTCGGCGCCTTGGGCGAAATTGCGGTGAAAGGCGGCTCTCACCGGCTCGAAGCCGTTGGCGACTGTCCCGTGAACCTCGGTGACGTCCATGATGCTCCTCCTCATCCCACTCGACCGACCGGTAGGTCGGTTCACGAGGCGGCAGCCTATCTACCGGTCGGTCGGGTGGCAACCGGAACGCCGAACGCACATGACGAGGCGTTGGGCGGCCTTCGCGTCGGCGACGACCGGCGGGGCTTCGCTACGCGGTCGCGACGGGAGAGGTCTGGCGGCTGAGGTCCGCGGTACGGGCCACCTCGGCGTCGATGACGGCGGGTCGCGGCCAGGTCCGTACGGCGACAGCCATCAGGGCCAGGCCACAGACGCCCCACGCTAACCCCGCGCCCACGGTGGGCGCGGGGGGACTTGCGGCTTCTCAGCCGCGGGTCAGACCCGGAACGGCAGGTCGGCCAGGTCTACGCCGAGCGTCACCGCGATGACGATCACGATCATGATCACGACATGTCTGCCCCATTCACCAGGGACCTGCACAGACAGGGAGAAGTTGCTCACCAGCGCCTCCACAATTCGATCGAATGGATGACGCCGGAGCCTGGGGGTACGCTGGAACCTGAGGAAACAGGTATCTAGTGATGGGCCCAGGCCCGGCTAGGCATCGAGGGCCCGGCCCCCTTCGCGAGAGGGGGCCGGGCCCTTTTTTCATGCCCACTCTTAACGTTAGTAGCTCGTTCCGTTCGCTCACCCTGGATGGCAAAGAATTGACCAAGAGCTGGCGTCGCAGAGGGCAGCAGGGCAATAAAACTGCAGGTCCAAGCGTTGTTTTCCGTTCAAAAAATTTGACCATAACTTTACCTGAGGCTTAAATGGATGAAAGCCCGCTATATACGATTTTCAGAGCCTGGCGGTGATGATCGGCGCCAGGCGATCGGCGATAACCGTATGACCGCTGTCGTTCGGGTGGACATTGTCGGACATATTCGCGCTGGTCAACCAGCCCTCGGTGGGGACGTAGTAGACATTCGCGTCGCCCGCGGAATTGCGAGTGGCGACCGCGGTCCGCGTCTGCGCGGCGTACCGCCTGGTGAAGGTCTCCAGCGCGAAGATCGCCGCCGCGGGGTACGCCGCCCGCACCTCCTGCAGCAGGTGGGTGTAGGACGCCTGGAAGGTGGTGGTGCTCACGCCGTGCCCCACGTCGTTGGTGCCCAGGTTGAGCACGACCGCGTTGGCCTGGTAGCGGGAGAAGTCCCAGTTGGGGGTGCCGGCGTTGGGGTTGAGCTTGGGAAAGCTCGCCTCCAGGCCGACGCAGCCGTCCGCGGTCGCCACCAGGCAGGCGCCGCCTTGGGCGATCTGCGTGTGCCTGACCCCGAGCCGCTCGCCGATGAGCCAGCCATAGGCGGTCAAGGCGTTCTTGGAGGTGGTCGTGCCGACGGTGATGGAATCCCCGACGAACTCGATCAGCTTGGGCGGGGCCGCGGTCGCGTACGTCGTGGCGCCTGGGTCGAGTAGGAGACCCTGGAAGACGGCGTCACCGTGATAGGACCCGGCGACGACCCGATAGGAGACGCGTAAGGTGTGGTTCCCCGTGGCCAGCGGTGTCGGGGTGAGGCTGACCGTGCCACGTACGTTCTGGATGTAGACCCACGCGCCGCCGTCGATGCTGTAGTACAGGTCGATGGTGTTGCGCTGGCTCAGCTTGACCGTCCTGCCGGTGAAACCGGTGGTGAGATAGGCGCCCGCCCAGAACGGCACGTACGCGGTGGGGACGGAGGCGTCCCACCGCCCGGTGAAGGAGATGTTGGCGTCGGTGGGGGAGCCGTCGCCCCTCGCCGCTTCGGCCCGCGGCGTGATCGCCATGACCAGGGCGACGATGAGCGCGCTCAGCAGCAGCCGCGTCCTCATGAGAGTCCGATCTTGGGTGCGACGATGGGGGCGAGCCGGTTGGCGACCTTGACGTGCCCGGCGTCGTTGGGATGGCCGTTGCCGTCGGCGTAGTCGACGTTGTCGGTCAGCCAGCGCCCACGCGAACGGGTCGCCCAGCCATCACTACGGCGCTCGCCTGGTAGCGGGTGAAGTCCCATGGCGTCGTGCCGGTGCTGCCGAGGTTGAAGAACTGGCCGCTCTGGCCGACGCATCCCGACTGTGCGACCAGGCAGTATCCCGCGCGGGCTATCTGCGTGTGCCGTACGCCGAGCCGCTCACCCAGCACCCAGCCGTACGCCGTCACGGCGAGCTTCGAGGACAGGGAGCCCGCGGTGATCGAGTCGCCGACGAACTCGACGAGCCTGGTGGACGTCCCGGCATCCACCGTGCGCGCGCCGGGGTCGAGGAGCAGGCCCTGGAAGACGCAGTCGCCCGACCGGTAGTTCACGCGCAGCGTATGGGTGCCGGCGGCCAGCGGGGCAGGCGTCAGGTCGACCGTGCCGGAGACGCCCGCGTAGAAGACGTCCGGGCGACCGTCGATGCTGACGTACATGTTCACCGCGTTACGCTGCTTGAGCTTGACCGTGGTCCCGGTGAACTTGGTGACCAGGTAACCGCCGGTCCACTGGGGGACGTGCGCGCCGTCCCAGCGGCCCACGTAGGTGATGTTGGGGTCCGCGGGGCTCCCATCGCCCGGGCTCGCCGCCGTCGCCGGGTGCGCGGCCGCGGTGAGTGTGACGGCGGCGAGTATCACTGCCAGGATCTTCTTCATCTGAATGGTGGCGCGGAAACCCGGTCCTTTGCAGGGGCGGGAGGAAGCGTGCCACCCCTCCTTTCGAAAACAGTATGGAAAGACTCGGTCACGTTCGGTAATGTGTGCGGTGGGTGAGGGCGCTGTGACAGGAGGTGCGCGATGGCGCTCCGCCACCAAACGCCACGGCCTGCCCACGATCGTGCAACTCCGGCTCACACCCACACCGGCCCAGACCGACGCGCTGGCCGCAGCCGTGCTGCTGTGCAATCAGGCGGCCACCGTCGTGTCCCGGCTGGCCTGGCAGCACCGCACGTTCACCGTGGTGGAGTTGCACCGGCTGGCCTACTACCAGGTGCGGGCGCAGGTAGCCGGGCTCGGTGCGCAAGCGGCCGTGCGGGCTATCGCCCGGGTCACCGGCGCGTATGCCAACCGGCGCTCCACCAAGAAACGCGCCCACATCTTCCGCCCGCACGGCGCCGTCCCCTACGACGCCCGGCTGCTCAGCTTCAACCGTGACGCCCGCACCGTGTCGCTGTGGACCCCCACCGGCCGCGTCACCGTCCCCTACACCCGCCGGCCAGAAGACCTCAAAGCCATCGACACCCTGCCGATGGGCGAGGCCGATCTGATCTGCCGACGCGGGGTATGGCTGCTGCAGGTCACCGTCACCCTGCCCAAGCCGACGGTGCGCGAGCCGGTCGGCGGCTTCGTCGGCGTGGATCACGGAGTGGCCAACCTGGCGGTCACCTCCGACGGCGCGGTGCTGCCCGGCCCGGCGCTGCCTGGGCCGATCAGTGGCAACGGCCACGTCCGCACGCTGCGGGAACGGCGGCACCGCCAACGCCGACGGTTGCAGAAGAAGGGCACCTCGGCGGCGCGTCGGGTGCTGCGCCGCCTGTCCGGGCGTGAACGCCGGATGATGACCGACCTCAACCACCAAATCAGCAAGTTCGTGGTGCGTGAAGCCGAACGCACCGGCCGTGGTGT
This sequence comes from Nonomuraea sp. NPDC049141, assembly GCF_040648415.1. NCBI lineage: Bacteria > Bacillati > Actinomycetota > Actinomycetes > Streptosporangiales > Streptosporangiaceae > Nonomuraea > Nonomuraea sp. NPDC049141. The sequence continues at coordinate 161,824 of NZ_JBEZDR010000030.1, read as the reverse complement.
CGCCCTGGAGGAGCTGCAGGGCATCCGCGGCCGGGTCAGGGCTCACCGGCTCCAGCGGCGCACCCTGCACCACTGGGCGTTCGCCCAGCAGACCGCGTTCACCCGCTACAAGGCCGCCCGAGCCGGGATCGCCTTCGTGCTGGTCGACCCCGCATACACCTCGCAGACCTGCCCGGACTGCGGGAACGTGGCCAGGGCGAACCGGCCGGCACGGGGCCGGTTCATCTGCACCCGATGCGGCCTCGCTGGGCACGCCGACCACATCGCAGCCCGCAACATCGCCACACGCGGCGTTACGGGCTGGGCTGCTGTCAACCAGCCACACGCTACCGGCCTCCCTTCACCCAGACGGGACCGTGAGAGCAAACCACCAGCTTCATCCGGTGGTAGTTGATGCCTTGCCTCCTGAGGGAAGGGCATGGCAGGGGCGCTGTCTCATGCGCACCCGGGCCGGAGCACGTCCAGTCGACGTAGCTGGCGGGGCTGGGGCGGGGCGGACATGTCATCGCGGAGGAAGCGGGCCTTGGGCGCTTCTGTCAGTGGAGTCGAAGTCAGGAACGAACGTCAATGAGACCGCCTGCGCGGCGCCCCGATGGTTCGCCTCCGGGCAGGTCGGCGGCGCGTTCCCGGTGAAAGTTTCAGACTGCCCGGAGTGGTCTCGGGCAGGTGTTCACGTCAGATCTTGAAGAGGTATGTCCCGGAAACGTGGACGGTGCGCCCGCCGGAAATTCAATCGCCGTTCCGGCCCACCGCACGATGTGCGACGGAACAGGCCTCCCGACAATGCTCTCCCACAACTCGCCCACCTTCTCCGGCGCGTCACGGTAAGCCGTCACGAGAAGTCGCTGGCGGCGACTTGTTCGGCGTGGTGAGCCCGGGCCAGCGCAAAGCCGGCGACGACGGTATCGATCGCCATCCTCCGGCGGCCTCCGGCGATGAGGGCCTGGGCGAAGCACAGCATGCCGGCAGCCAGATGCCGGCTCCATACAGTGGGCTGGAGCTCCTACACCCCCTCTGGGTGGCCAGCGGGTCGTCGTCAGGCGGGTGGTTCGTCGAGGAGCCGGAGGTCTGACGGGCCGATCGTGGCGGTGGTCAGCAGCGCTGTGATCAGGTTGTGGTTGAGCGTGTTGCCCAGCGGCGCCGGGATCTCCTCCTCCAGAAGCCCGGGCACCTCGGAGCTGAGTCGCTTGCGCGTCTGGGAGACGATGTGGGCGGCTCGTTTCCCGGTCCACCCCTCTCCGGGCCTGAGGCGGCTGAGCTCGTCGGCGATCTGTGCCCAGGTCAGCGGCTGCGGCCAGGGCTCAGGCCGCAGGTACCGCTGGCCCAGGCAGGTCAGGACCAGGCGTTCGACGGCGCTCAGGCGCCACTTGGGTGGGTTGCGGGTGTCGGTCTCATGACGCGTGACCGGGCTCGGTGGGGTCATGACGATCCGTACTTCGAGCAGGTGTTCCTGCTCGGGGGCGACGATGAACAGCGGCGTGTGCGCCACCGGCAACGTCGCCCGGTGCCCGGTGAGCACCAGCCGTGCTCCTGGCAGGCGGATGGGTAGGTTGCCGAGGTTGTACAGGACCCATCGCGCATGCTGGTAGGCGATGTATCCGTGCTGTCGGCTGACGTACGGGTCGTTCGGGCCGACGCAGACATGGACATCCGGCTCGCAACGCCCGAACACCACATCGAGTCCGGCGTCCGGCGCGACGCGTATCCCGCCGTTGGTTCCTTGGACGTACAGGGTGCCGGGCACGGCAGGAGGAAGGCTGAGGGTGTCGGACTCCTTCGGCAAGATGTCCACCTTGCTCAGGGGTCTGCGCATCGCTGATCCTCTCCACACGCCTCCGGAGTCACGGTAGTCGCCTCCCCTCGGGAGGGGTCCCGGGGGGCTTGACAGAAGGATATTCCGGAAGAGTTACTTCTTAGTAAGCTTGTGGTAGATCCATTCTGTAGCATCACAATTACCGCATGCCAAACTTCACGCCGCTCATACCCGGGGATCCACAGAAGCTGGGCGGCCTGGAACTCCTCGGCAAGCTGGGCGAAGGCGGGCAGGGCGTCGTCTACCTAGCCGGGACCCCCATGGGTGCGCGCGTGGCGATCAAGTGGCTGCGCCATGACCAGTCCGGCGACGAGGACAGCGTCGAGCGTTTCCTGCGCGAGGCGGAGGTCGCCCGGCGGGTGGCGCCGTTCTGCACCGCCACCGTGCTCAGCACGGGCGTCGAGCAGGGCCGGCCGTACATCATGAGCGAGTACGTCGAGGGCCGCTCCCTGGAGCGGATCGTCAGGGACGACGGCCCGCTCACCGGCGGCGACCTGGAGCGGCTCGCCATCGGCACCGCCACCGCGCTTGCCGCGATCCACGAGGCCAACGTGGTGCACCGGGATTTCAAGCCCGGCAACGTCATCATGGGCGCCGGCGGGCCGCGCGTGATCGACTTCGGGATCGCGCGCACGCTGAGCCCGACCACGATGACGAGCAGCACGCAGATCGGGACGCCTGCCTACATGTCGCCCGAGCAGATCATGGGGCAGGGGCTCGGACCCGCGACCGACCTGTTCTCCTGGGCGGCCACGATGGTCTTCGCGTCGTGCGGGCGGGCGCCGTTCGGCAGCGACGGGACGCACGCCGTGATGAGCAGGGTGCTCAGGAACCCGCCCGATCTGGGCTCGCTCGATGGACGGCTACGTGACCTGGTGCGGCAGTGCCTCGACAAGGACCCGGCTCAGCGGCCGACGGCCAAGCAGGTGATCCTGGGCCTGCTACGGAACGCGGAGCCCGACGCCGACCCCCTCGTGGAGGGGACCAGACAGGCCGCTCCGCATGCGAACCGCACCAGGCCGTCGCGCAAGCCGATCCTCATCGGCGCGGGGGCGCTGATCGCGGCGGTCGTCGTGGTGGCCGGGGTGGTCCTCGTGCCCGGGTGGCTGCGGAAGCCCACGGCCTCGCCGGAACTCGTGGCCACATCGTCTCGGCCGCCGTCTTCGGCTCCGGCCACCCCCGTCAAGACCAGGCTGCCCGGCGGCTCGATCACGCTATACGAGCAGTCGTCCGACCCGGTCACGCTGACGGCGTACGAGGTCGATGACCAGAAAAATGATGATGACATCGACTATGCCCGGCAACCGCTGCGGGGCACGTTCGACAAGTATCCGGGCAATGTGGAGTCACTGGTCTCCCCCAACGGCCGTTACCTTGCGGGAAGGCCATATGGATATACCTCGGACGGTTACGACTCCATCCTGATCACCGACAGGCCGGCGGGCTCCAGTTTCCGGGTGAAGACCGTACGGAAGCCGCTGGACGCCGCGCTCCGTTCCTGGTCGAAGGACGGCTCGAAGATCCTGCTCAACGTCAACAAGAAGATCAAGAAGGACTGGGTCACCGTGGGTTTCGCGATCATCGACGTGGCCGAGGGCAAGGTCAAGGTGATCAATGTCGCCGACGACTCGATCGGAGGCAGCGACTTCGGCTGGGACGGCGATGAAGAAGGCGTGGTCATCGTCTACGGCAAGGACGAGGGATTGCGCTTCTTCGACGCTTCCGGCAAGCCCACACGGGACATACCGGGTGTCGGGCGGCTGGCGTCCGGGACCCGCGACATCTTCTCGCCGTCAGGTAAGACGTTCGTGACTGACTGCCCGGGCGGCGGCGACGGCGACCACTGTCTCTGGGACGCCGGCACCGGCAAGCAGGTCCGCAGGTTCTCCTCCGACTGCGACAAGGTGCTCGGCTGGTACGACGAGTCGCGGCTCTACTGCTGGGAGCAGGACAACGCGGCCAATGACGAGGTCCGCGTCATGGGGTTCGACGGCAAGCTGACGCGCAGGCTGCTGGAGGTGCCGGACAAGCTGGATGTCTCCCCTTATTTCACGGCGACTCCCAGCAGTTCTTGACGTCAGTACTCCACCCACAGGTAGTAAAGGCCGGGGGCGTTCCAGTTGGTCGGGATGACGGTCTCGCAGTAGTAGAAACGCCAGGTGCCGTTGGTCTGGCCGTAGTAGCCGATCCCGTTGCACTGGTCGGGCCAGCCGTAGGTGCCCTGCTTCACGTAGCCGGGTATCTCGGCTTGTGCGGGCGAGCTGAGACTGATGGTGGCGACGAGGGTGGCCGCAGCCATCGTGAGCGCGGCGAGGATACGCTTCATATAGGAAAGTTAACTAAGGATTTGGCAATAGGCAACGGCGTTCGCCACGGCTTTCAGCCGGTGGGCGGGTTGCGGAGAAAGGTCTGCGCCAGGTCGCAGGGGCGGTCGGGTGGAGTGTTCTTGGGGCAGAAGTTGGCGACGATCGACTTGGCCCAGGTCCCGTCCTTGATCATGTCTCTGATCGCGTTGTTGATCTCGGTGGCGTCCGTGGGGGACTTGGCGATCATGCCGATGCCGTATTGCTCGGGCCTGTCCCAGACCTTGGTGTTCACCAGGTACAGGCCGGAATTGGCGGCCTCGTGACCGTAGAGGATCGCGTTGTCGGTGACGACGGCGTCGGTGGCGCCGGCGAGCAGCCTGTCGACGCACAGGGCGATGCTGGCCTGGGGGTCGAGGATCATCTTGGGGCTGAACTTCTTGTTGAGCGCATCGAGATGCTGGTACGGCGTGCTGGCCGGGGACGTGGTGCAGACGTCGTGGGCGCGCAGATCATCGACGGACTTGATCTTGTTCTTGTCGCTCTCCCGGATCAGGATGTCCTGGAAACTGAGCAGGTAGGGGACCGAGAAGGTGATCCCCTTGTTGATCCGGCCGTCGGTGATGGAGTAGCTGGCGATGATCAGATTGTCGATGCTCTTGAGCAGGTGGTCGTCCCGGTCCGCCGTCTGCACGGGGTGGAGGTGGTTGTTGTCGCGGGTGAACGTGATGCCCAGCTTGCCCATCACGTAGTAGGCGACGTCGACGTCGAGGCCCGACCAGGCGTTGGTCTTGAAGTCGTAGAGACCGATGCCGGGCTGGTCGCCGTGTGAGCCGATGCGCAGGCTGGAGTCCTGGTAGAAGCGGCTGTGCGCGGGCGGCTTGGAGCCGGCGGAGGGTGCCTGCCCGCAGGAGATCAAGACAATCGCTAACGTGGCGGAGCTGACGATCGACCACCATGGGCGCACGATGGGTCTCCTTGCTGGGCTCAGCGCACCCGGTGCGCCGTGGTGTCCGATGGGTCGAGAGTGAACTTGCAGCTCTTGCCGAACTCTCCTGCCACCACGACGACGTGGAGTTGCAGGTCGGATATCGTGCCGAGGTTGCCGACCGGGATGGGCGGAGTGGCGATCTTCGCCTGCCCGGTGGACAGCGGGCCGTGGGCGATCTGGTTGCCGTCGCCGATCAGCGTGTACGTGAGCCGGGAGTCGTGAACGCAGGCGTCCGCCAGGGACTCCGAGGCCAGGCCGAGGTGCAGGGTGATCGTCCATTCGCCCTCGTCCGCGGTGTCCGGGGACCTGGCGGGAGAGACCAGGCCGAGGGGGATCCGCACGCCTTCGCGGCCGGGGGTGAGCTCGTACCGATCGTTGAACCGCAGGACCACGTCCGGGGTGTGCGTCCCGCCGGCGGGGGTCGCCTGGACGACGATGGCTGTGGCGAGACAGGTGATCGCCGCTGTGGTGATGGTGGCGAGCGGCAGGGTGATCGACTTGAACCGCGCGGTGGCGGCACGGTGGCGTTCGACTTCCCGCTCCAGCTCCACTTCGGCGGGGTTCCCGGCGCCGTCCGCGGGTCTGGTGGCGAGGTCCCGCTCGGCCAGCGTCCGGGCCAGGTCAGACTTGGTCTGGGCGAGTTCGGCCCTGGTCCGGGCGAGTTCGTCTCCGTATTCCTGCGCGGGCCCGAGCCGCACGTCGGCGTTCGCGAGAGGCGCGGTGGCTCCGGCCCCCGTTCCCGCTCCGGCGACGGACACGGGCAGGGGGTGGGGGTGGGGCGCGGTCGCCTGGTCCATCGGCGCGGGGTCCGTCGCCGCAGTGGCCGAGGCCGCAGGGGCTGAGGCCGTCAGCTGCTGCCGGGCCATGTCCACGTAGCCGCTCACGGTCCTCGCCCGCCGGCCGAGGTTCGGCATGTTCCCCTGGTCGGCGTCGCGCCAGAGCTCCAGCCACATCTCCAGCGTGCCGTAGCGGCCGGCGGCGTAGCCGGTGGGATCCTTGTCCTCCAGGACCTCCAGGAACACGTCCACGCATACCTCGACGCGCGGCTTGGGAGGCATCGCGCCTCGCGGGGACTTCCCGGCGAGCAATTCACCGATGCGCTGCCCTCCCGCTTTGTCCCGGCGGGCGTCGAGGCGGGCCAGCCGGCTCTCCTCCACGGCCCGCTTGCGCGCCACCTGTTGCCGCAGGCCCTCGGCCACCCCGGCGGGCGGCTGCTCGTGAAGTGCCCTCTCGGCGTCGCGACCTGCGGTGATGCGCAGGCAGAGCAGCCGCTCCACCTGCGCGTGGGACACCCCGTGAGACTCGACCGCCATCCCGAGTGCCCGGAGCAGGACGATGAACTCCACGGTGGAAGGTCGTGGCTCCCGGTGCGCCCTCGCCACTGCCTGCTGCACCTCCCACCGTCTCCCGGGCTCCCGGGATCGGGGAGACATCGGGAAGAGCTCTCTATAAGAAGGAGGATAACTGGAATTAGTCGGGTAGCACGGGCGAAGAGTGGAGTCGCGGGGAAGCCCGAGAATATCGCCACGGAGCAAGCTGCTCCGAACTTCGCGGGCAGGCTCCGAGAATGGGCGAAACTTCCGGATTGTCGATGAAAGCTCCGTACGGACGTCCCCCAATAGGTGGATGAAGGCGTCCAGAAACGGAGGAATCCGTGAGTATCCAGCCGCCGCGCAGGGGTGACGCAGAGGAGACCTCGCACCATACTCGAGATGCAAGGTCACATAGCGTCAATGATGATGTTGGTGGTCAGGAGCGAAATCAACCCCGTGAGCTCGTGACCGGGTGACCGGAACCCCGCCCCTCTCTGCCGACCTGTGGAAATAGGTGCATACCAGCAGATCGGTCCCGATGAGAAAGGAAAATCCATGTTACACCCCTGAGCGGGGAGCGCCCAATGGCTGATGTCGTGCCGCCTGTGTCCCCAGGCTGCCAGCCGAATCGGGCACCCCTCCGCTCAGTGGCCAACCTCCGTCAGATCAAAGCTTCTGGAGGTCGATTCCAATGAAGCACAATGTCAGCGGACAGACCACGGCCAATCCACATCCCGCTCATTCGCTCAAATTCCGAAAGATCCTCTGGAGGGCGTCCGCCCTTCTCGCGTCCGCCCGGCGTGCGGTGGTGTTCCTCCTGCCGGGTGCGCTCACTGCTCTCCTGACGGCCGTGCCCGTCGTCGCCCTGATGGCCGTCGGCTATCAGATCGGCGGGGTACCGGTCATGTGGGGCACGCTCATCGGCACCGTTTTCCCCCTTCTTCGCGGGATCGGAGACTGGCGCCGGGATCGGCGGGCCCGGGATCGACGGGACGAATCAGCGTGATGAGATCAGCGTGACGAAGTCCGGCCGGCCGTTCCCGATCGGGGAGCGAGCCGGCCGAACTGTTCGTCGACGAAGGCCAGGACGGCGGGGTCCATCTCACCGTCGGGCACCGGATCGGGGGAGAACATCCCCCATTCGCGCCCCCGCACCAGCAGCCCATGAGTACGACGGGCATGATGACGGACCTTGGCCGGATTCAGATAGGTGATGGAGTAGCCCATCCGCCGCCCGGCCGAGTGATTGGCCGCCGACCCGTGCACGATCGCCATGTGGTGCAGGGAGAACCGGCCGGCACTCAGCGTCAGCTCGACCGCCTGGGCCTCGTCCACCTCCCCGGAGATCTCCTCGTACGAGAAGAGCATGTTGGCGCTGCCCGACGGCGAGGCGGCGTGCCGGCGAGGGGGCAGCAGGTGACTGCCGGGGATCACCCGCATGGCGCCGTTGAGGGACGTACTCGGGATCAGCGCCACCCAGGCGGTGCAGACGGCGTCGCCCTCGATGTCCCAGTAGTAGGAATCCTGGTGCCAGGCCACCTGCTCAGGCCTGCCCGGCTCCTTGATGAACAGCGAGGACCCCCAGCACAGGACGTCCGGCCCGAGCACCGCCTCGACGGCGTCCACGATGCGCGGATCCGCGACGACCGGCGCCAGCGCCGGCAGCTTCAGATGCGCCTTGTTGCGCAGCACCAACTGCTCCTGGACGCCGTGCCGCCGGCCGAACGCCGCGATCCGCGCGCCCAGCTCCGCGCATTCCCCTGCGGTCAGGCCGGGCAGGTCGGTGAGGTAGCCGAGACTCCGGTACCGGGCGAGGTCGGACGGTGAAAGGGCCATGTCAGCGCTCCTCGGCGAAGACCTCGGCGTCGAGGTCGAGCAGGTTCATGAACGCCGGGAAGGAGTCGGCGGTGTCGGCCGCGTCGCCGATCCGGCATGGCCGCCTGCCGGCCAGGCCGAGCAGGACCGTCGCCATCAGGATGCGGTGGTCGCCGTGGTCGGAGAAGTCGGCGTCGCCCTCGTGGGACACGCGGCCCCGGATGTCGAGCCCGTCGACCGTTCCCTCCCGGTCCGTCACCAGCGCCACAGGGATGCCGACCCTGTGGAGTTCGGTGGCCATCGCAGCGATACGGGGGGATTTGTGGTGCTGGGTGAGCCTGCCTCCCGTGATCCGGATCCGGCCCGGCACGGTCGCCGCGACGGCCGCCACGGTGGGCAGGATGTTGGGGCAGTCGCGCAGGTCGAAGTCGGCGTCGGCGGCCCCGGTCAGATCGCCGCAGTCGATCGTGACGCTCCCGTCCCCGTCGAGCCGGTGGACCCGGGCGCCGAGTTCGGTGAGGATGCCGACGATCGTGCGTTCGCCCTGCGCGCTGTGCGGGTCCAGGTTGGTGACGGTGACGCGGCCCCGCGTCACGGCGGCGGCGCCCATGAGGTAGGAGGCCGAGGTGTAGTCGCCGGTCAGCCGTAAGGTCCGCGCCTGGTATCGCTTCCCGCCGGGGACGGTGAGTTCCCGCATGCCGGGTGCCTCCTGGACCGGCACCCCGAAGCGGCTCATCATCTCGACGGTCTGCCTGATGTAGGACATCGAGTACAGCGGGCCGCGCAGCCGCAGCCGCAGTGGGTCCGCGGCCAGCGGGGCGGCGATCAGCAGGGCGGTGGCGAACTGCGAGGAGACGGTGGTGTCCAGGTCGTACCGGCCGCCGGGCAGGCTGTCCGACAGCGTCGCGAACGGCGGCCGGCCAGGTGCCCCCGGGAACAGGAAGCCGACGCCCTTGCCGGCCAGGACCTCGAAGAGCGGCCCGAACGGGCGCTCGCGCAGCGAGCAGGTGCCGTCGACGATCAGCCGGCCGGGCAGGGCCGATCCGATCACGGCGCACACCCGCGCGATGAGCGCCGAACCGCCCGCCCAGACGTAGCCGGTGCCGTTCGCCGTGCGCCACGGGTCCGCGCCCACGATGTCGATCCGGTCGCCGGTACGGGTGATCTCGGCGCCGAGGGCCCGGCACGCGTCGGCCATGAGCTCGGTCTCCCGGGACACGAGCGGGGAATGTAGGGAGGTCCGGCCGTCGGCCAGCGTGCCCATGATGAGGGCGCGCTGGGTTTCGGGTTTGGAGCCGGGAGCGCGGAATACTCCCTGTAGCGGCGGTCGCTTGGCAATCGATCGCGGCATTCAAGACCCTCCGACCACCACAAAGATGATGGATTTCCGAATTGATCGGGGATGGGGGAGCTTGCGACCCTAAGTGTGCGTTCTGTGGTGGTCTCTGTCCATACGCGGGGTTATGTGAAGTCGCGACGTGGACACCGCGCGCCTGAGCTCCGCTATGTGATCTTCGTGCTGGGTCGCGTGCTGGCCGGAATGAAGGCTCCCGCTTTTTCCCGAAGCCCGCTCGGCCCCCCGAAGATACCGGCATTTTCCCAATCGAGAAACACTCAGCCGATTAGCCGGCACGCTGACGTATCGTTTCCGGATGACCGGCCTTTGGCACGCGTGGACGTGTCCGCCGAACCGATTTCGACCTCACCTTCCCTTCGCGCGGAAACTCAGGGAGACGTCATGCGCGCAAGTCCCACCTGTCTCGTGTTCACCATCACCTTGCTCGCGGCCTCGCTCACCGCCTGTGGCGGCAATGACGATTCCATCGTCGGCAAAAAGTCCCTCGTTATCGGGATAAAGACGGATTTGCCGGGCTTGGGGCTTCAAACGGCGAACGGATTCACCGGGCTGGACGTCGACATCGCCAGGTACGTCGCCCGCCACCTCGGCGTCGCCGACGGGGACGTCACCCTGAAGAAGACCACCTCCGACGTACGCGAGCAGTTCATCGAGCAGGGGCAGGTCGACCTGGTGGTGGCGACATACTCCATCAGCGACGACCGGAAGCGGAAGGTGTCCTTCGCCGGCCCCTACCTGGTCACCGGCCAGGACATTCTGGTGCTCGCCGGCAACAACGGCATCACCGGCGTGGACAGCCTGCGGGACAAGGTGGTCTGCGGCGCGTCCGGCTCCAACTCGCCCAAGCGCCTCGCCGAGCGGTTCGGCGGCGTCGCGGACGTCGCCAACGCCTGGGGGCGCGGTCATCTGAAGATCCTCAACGGCTACGGCGCCTGCCTGCCGTTGTTGCAGAACTCCACGGTCGACGCGATCTCCACCGACGCGACCGTGCTGGCGGGCTTCGCCGCCCAGACGCCTGGCCGGTTCCGGCTGGTGGGCAAGCCGTTCTCGACCGAGAAGTACGGCATCGGGCTGCGGCGGGACGACAAGCGGGGGCGCGAGGCCGTCAACGACGCGCTCGCCCAGATGTTCAAGGACGGCAGTTGGAAGCGGTTCATCGACGCCGATCTAGGCGAGTTCGGCACGTACTTCACCACCCCGCCGGCTCTTGAGCGCTACTGATCTCGCATGCGGGTCCTGCTGGACGAACACGGAAGGATCATCGCCGCGTTCCTGCTCACCCTGAAGCTGACGGGGGCGTCCGCGGTCGTCGCGTTCATGGTCGGCATCGTGCTGGCCGCCGCGCGGATCAGCCCGCTGCCGGTGCTGCGCCGGGCCGGGGCGGTGTACGTCGGGGCGGTGCGCAACGTCCCGCTGACGCTCGTCGTGCTGTTCTGCGGACTCGGCCTGGGCAGCGTGCTGAACCTGCGGTTCTCGGCCGACGAGTCGGTGCAGAGCTACTGGCTCACCGTGATCGGGCTGGGCGGCTACACCGCGGCCTTCGTGTGTGAGGTGCTGCGCGCCGGGATGGCCACGGTGCCGGTCGGGCAGGCCGAGGCGGCGCGCGCGCTCGGGCTGACGTTCCCGCAGACCGTGCGCCTGGTGGTGCTGCCGCAGGCGGTCCGCAACGTCGTGGGGCCGCTCGGCGGCCTGCTGATCGCGCTCACCAAGAACACCACCGTGGCCGCCGCGATCGGCGTGCTGGAATCCGCCACGATCATGAAGGAGTTGTTCAACGACCACGGCGACGCGGTGATCCCGATCTTCCTCGCCTTCGCCGCCGCGTTCCTCGCCGTGACCCTGCCGACCGGCCTGCTGTTCAGCCGGTTGGCCGGACAGCTGACCGTGCGGCAACTCGGCGCGGCCGGAGCGCCGATCGCCATGTACGACGTACCCGGGCCGCGCGCGCGGCTGCGCGGCAACGCGCTGAGCGTGGCCTTCACCGTCGGCCTGGTCGGCGCCGGTTGGCTGCTGTGGCGGAGGCTGGCGGACACGGGGCAGTTCGACGCCCGGCTGTGGGCGCCGTTCGGGGCGGGCCAGGTATGGGGCAATCTCATCCTGCCTGGATTGGGCAACACGCTGGCGGCCACGGTGACGGCCGTCGTGCTCGCGTTGCCGTTCGGGGTGCTGTTCGGGGCGGCGCGGCTGTCGGCGTACCGGCTGGTCCGGGTGCCCGCGGCGGCGGTCGTCGAGTTCTTCCGCGCGGTGCCGCTGCTGATACTGATCTTCTTCAGCCAGTTCGCCGGCTACCAGCTCGGCTTTACGGTGTCCGCGTTCGTCGCGCTGACCACCGGGCTCGTCCTCTACAACGGCTCCGTGCTCGCCGAGATCTTCCGGGCCGGCATCAGGGCGGTGCCGATCGGCCAGGCGGAGGCCGGCTACGCTCTCGGGCTGTCCACGTCCGGGGTGATGCGGCTGATCCTGCTGCCGCAGGCCGTCACGGCGATGATGCCCGCCATCGTCGGTCAGCTGGTGGTGCTGCTCAAGGACACCGCGCTCGGCTTCATCATTTCCTACAACGACCTGCTTTATCAGGGCTTGGACGTGGTGGCGGCGAACTACCAGAACTTCATCCCCGCGGCCATCGTCGTGGCGCTGATCTACATCGCGGTCAACCTGACCCTCGGCCGGGTGGTGACCTGGCTGGAACGCCGTGGCCGCACCCGTCGCGCCGGCCCGGTCCGCGACACGGTGACCATCCCTGTCGATCAACCGCGTTGGGACGCGTCCAGCGCGTGAGCCGGTGTTCGGCCCAGGCGTTCTCGGGTGGCGTCGTCGGCGTTCTGGACGCGATTCCCGGCTACCGGCAGGAGCGAACGGTGTCTGACTCCTGCAGCTCAGCTGTACGGGTCGTGGTCCCGGCGCTCGTATCCGCCGCGCTGCTCGTATCCACGCTGCTCGTACTCACGCGGGCGCTCGTACCTGCGCTGCTCGTATTCCCGCTGCTCATACCCGCGAGGCTGCTCGTACCCGCGGGGCTGCTCGTACGGGTACGGCTCAGGATCCGGCATCTCCTCGATGGCCGTGCGACCGATCGAGGTCAGCAGCGAGGCGATGGCGATGCCGATGACGAGGTTGATGATGGCCGTGGCGACCTGCTTGATGATGTCGGCGGTGTACATGAACGGCAGGATTGTGATGATCACCGCGAAAAGCCCGGCGATCCAGGCGAAGAACTTGGTCGGCTCCGGCGTCGACAGCATGAGAAGGTACAGCAGCAGTGTGGCGACAAGCGCGGCAGCGGCGGCCGTGATCGCGTATCCCGTGGTCGCCGCGCTGCCGTACGCGGAGGTCCCGGCGGGAGTGAGCACGCGGATGCCCAGGAGCCGGCCGCTGATCATGACTCCGACCACCACGATCAGTGCGGCCACCACGGCGGCGGCCACGCCACCTCCCCACACTCGCGCCGGGTTGACCCTGAAGCGGGCCGACCCGGAGTGGCGATCATGGCGGTCATGGGAGGGATATGACATGCGAATCACCTTTGTCGCGAATCGTGATCAAGCGCTTACGGAACCCTACACGCGCTGTCAAGAGAGAGGCATGGCCTGATGCGCCTGCTCTGGTTACCGATCCTGCTCGTCCTGGCCGGGTGCTCGAGTGCGGTGCCCTGGGCGCTGCCCTTCCTCAACCCGGCGCCCACCGGTGAGGTCGTGAGCCCGGCGAAGTTCGCCAGTGAGAAGCAGAGCGTGGTGCGCCTCTCGGGACGCGCGACGTCGTGCGACAAGCAGATCGAGGGTACGGGTTTCGTCTTCACCCTCCATCGGGTGGTGACGCCTGCGCACGTGGTGGCCGGCGTCACCGAGTCCCTCACCGTGACCGCCCACGACGGCAAGGCATATGAGGCCCGTGTCGTCGCCTTCGATCCGGAGGTCGATGTCGCGGTCCTGTACGTACCAGATCTGCCCGCGCATCCGCTGCTCATCGACGGAGCGACGCGCGGCGCGGCCCATCTGATCGGCTATCCGAAGGACGCGAAGCAGGCGGTGGGACTGCCGGCCGCGATAGAACAGACCGTCGAGGCAGAGGGCCCGGACATCTACCGCGAACACGATGTGACTCGGACGGTCCTCAGCATCTCCGCCGACGTGAGCCCCGGATTGAGCGGCGCGCCACTGATCGTTCCGGAGGGTACGGTCGCCGGGATGGTCTTCGCCGAGGCGATCAGTGACCCGAACCGCGGGTTCGCGCTGCCCGCCGAGGAACTCCTGCCCATCACCAACGCCGCGAGTGAAACCACGAAGCGGGTCTCGACCCGCCAGTGCGATTAGGGCCGCCTGACGCGTCGGATCCTAGTCACTTGTCCGGTACCGGCGGCGACCTGGCGTCCCTAGCGTTCTGCTCGTGAAACTCATGGAAGCCCTGGACTCCGCGGTCGAGCTGACGGCGGTCACGAAGCACTACGCGCACGGTGTCACCGCGCTCGACGACGTGACCATCGGGTTCGGCAGGGGCACGTTCACCGCCGTGATGGGGCCGTCCGGATCGGGCAAGTCCACGTTGTTGCAGTGTGCGGCCGGCCTGGACAAGCCCACGTCGGGCCGGATCACGGTGGACGGCAGGGACCTGACCCAGTTGACGGAGCGGAAGCTGACCCTGCTGCGCCGCGACCGCATCGGATTCGTGTTCCAGTCGTTCAACCTGCTGCCCTCACTGACCGCGGCACAGAACGTGGCGCTGCCACTGAAGCTGGCGGGCCGCAGGGTGGACCGGGAGCTGGTACGGCAGAGCCTGGACGCGGTCGGCCTGGCGGAGCGGGCCGGCCACCGTCCCGCCGAACTCTCCGGCGGCCAGCAGCAGCGCGTGGCCATCGCCAGGGCGCTGGCCGCCAGGCCCGCCGTGCTCTTCGCCGACGAGCCGACCGGCGCGCTGGACACCAACACCAGCCGGGACGTGCTGCGGCTGCTGCGTTCGCTGGTGGACCGGCACGCGCAGACGATCGTGATGGTGACCCACGACCCGGCCGCGGCGGCGTACGCCGACCGGGTGCTGTTCCTGGCGGACGGCCGGATCTGCGGTCAGCTGCTCGACCCCACGGCCGAGGCCGTCTCGGGCCGCATGCTGATGCTGGAGGAGTCGTGCTGAGCATCGCGTGGAGCACCCTGCGCACCCGCCTGGTCTCCTTCCTCGGCACCTTCCTCGCGCTCGCGCTCGGCACCGCGCTGATCGCCGCGATGGGCCAGGTGCTGGCCACCACCGTGAACTCTCCCGACCGCGCCCCGCAGCGTTACGCCGCCGCGCCGTACGTGGTCGTGCCCGACGAACGACTGCACGTGGACACCTGGCAGGGCGGGCAGAGCCAGCCGCTGGCGGAGCGGCACGGCCTGACCTCCGAGCTGGCCGCCCGCTTTCCCGGCGCGGTCGTCGACCGGATCTTCCCCGCCCAGGTCGCGGGCGGCCAGGACGCGGTGGGCCGGCCCTGGTCGGCGTCCCGTACCGCGCCACAGCGGCTGGCCGAGGGCCGGGCGCCGCGGACCTCGCGGGAGATCGCGGTGAGCGCGGCGGCCCTGGCGGGTGAGAAGGTGCGTGCGGGGGCCCAGGTGGGTGACAAGGTGAGCGTGATCACGCGGTCGGGGGCGAAGCCGTACACCGTGGTGGGTGTGACGGACGGGCCGCCCACGGTGTTCTTCACCGACGAGCAGGCCGCCCGGCTGTCCCCGCGCATCGACGCGCTCGCCCTGTGGACGAAACCGAGCGGCGTACCGGTGCTCACCGGGCAGGATCGGGCGCTGATCGACCCCAACCGCGAGGGCGACGAGCGGGCCCGCAACAACGCCAACACGATCGTCGGCATCGCCGCCGGGTTCGCCGTGTTCATCGCCGTCTTCGTGGTGTCGTCGACGTTCGCGTTCGCGGTGGCGCAGCGGCGACGCGAGTTCGCGCTGCTGCGGACCGTCGGCGCGACCCGCCGGCAGGTGCGGCGCATGGTGTACGGCGAGGCGGGGTTCGTCGCCCTGGCCGCCTCCGCGCTGGGTGCGCTGGCCGGGCCCTACGCCGCGGGGCCGATTCTGGATTGGCTGGTCGGCCTCGGGATGGCACCCGCCTGGCTGGTGCCGAGCACGCAGACCTGGCCGGCGGTCACGGCCTTCGCCACGAGTGTGGTGGTCGCGCTGGCCGGCGTGAGCGTCGCGGCCAGGCGGGCCGGCCGGGTGCACCCGGCGGAGGCCATGCGCGAGGCCGCGATCGAGCCTCGGGTGATGACCTGGGGGCGGCTGCTCGTCGGCGGCGGGTTGTTCGGCGCCGCGCTGGTCAGCATGGCGGTGAACGCCGTGACCGATCCGCAGGGCGCCGCCAACAACAAGTCGTTCATGCCGGTCCTGATGCTGCTCGTGGCGGGCGTCGGTCTGCTCGCCCCGGCAGTAGTGCGACCGGTCGCCAGGCTGTTCGCCGTACCGCTGAGCCGCCTTCGCGGTGCGGGCGCCACCTTGGTGCCCGCCGCCGCGGCCACCTCCGTCAGGCAGACCGCGGCGACGGCGGCACCGGTCCTGGTGGCGGTGGGACTCGCCGCCGCGCTGCTCGGCGCGGCCGCGATGACCGACGCGGCGAAGACCGCGACGCAGGCGGCGCCGGTGCTGGCCGACTACCTGGTGCTCCCCGAAGGATCAGGGGGACTGGATCGGCAACTCGTCGAGCGCCTGCGGGCCATCCACGGCGTGGAGGTCGCGACCACGGCCCCGACCAGCCTGTACACCCTTGAGGGCAAGACCGCGCTGATCAAGCGGCCGACCGAGGCCGTGGACCCGGCCAAGCTCCGGAGCGTGCTCGATGTCCGGGTGATCAAGGGGTCTCTGGCCCAGCTGAACGACGGCACCATCGCGGTCTCGCAGACGTGGGAACTCGAACTCGGCCAGACCGCGAAGCTGTGGCGGGCCGACGGCAGCGAGGTCTCGCTCAAGGTGGTCGCGCTGCTCGCCCCGAACGCGCCGTCCGACTCCTACGTCACCACGGCACACGCCTTCTCCGCGCCGGTGACCACGGCCTACGTGAAGCTGCGGCCGGGAACCCCGGCACCGGACGTGGAGTCCGCGCTGCGGCGGTCCACGCAAGGCCACAACGCGCGGGCGCTCACCAAGGACGCCTGGGTGAGCGAGACGGGCGACCGGCGCGGCTCCGCCAGCCGGCTCGGGCTCCTGGTGGTGCTCGGCATCATCCTCGCCTACACCGCGATCGCGCTGGTCAACATCCTGCTGATGGCAGCCTCGGATCGGACGGCGGAACGGGCGTCGCTGCGGCTGCTCGGCGCGACCCGCGGCCAGGTGGTGAGGTACGTCGCGGGCGAGGCGCTCCTGGTCGTGGCCATCGGCGTGGTGCTGGCCGCCGCCGTCGCGGCGATCAGTCTGGCCGGGCTCTGGAGCTCGCTGGTGCGGATCGCCGGGCCGATCGCGATCAGCGTGCCCTGGCCGGCGATCGGCGCGGTGACGGCCGGGTGCGTGGTGCTCGCGCTCGTCGCCGCCGTGGCGCCCGCGCTACGCCGCGCCTAGGTCCAGCCGGGCCAGCTCCACCCGGGAGGAGACGCCGAGCTTGGGAAAGGCCCGGTAGAGGTGGTAACTGACCGTCTTGGGGCTGACGAAGAGCCTGGCGCCGATCTCCCGGTTCGTCAGGCCCGTCACGGCCAGCCGGACGATCTGCAGCTCCTGTGGCGACAGCTCGGTCAGCTTGCCGGAGACGGCGGGAGCGGCGACGATCTCTCCGGCGGCGCGGAGCTCAGCGGCGGCCCGCTCGGCCCACGGGACGGCGCCGAGCCGTTGGAACGTCTCCAGCGCGGCACGCAGCCGGGTGCGCGCCTCACGCTTGCGTCGCTCGCGGCGGAGCCACTCGCCGTACACCAGGTCGGTCCTGGCGCGCTCCATCGGCCGGCCGTGTGGCCGCGATGCGGCGGCGAAGAGCTCGTCGCCCGGATCGACGAGCGCGCGGCAGCGGGCCAGCATCGCGTCGGCCCAGTCGAGCCGCGCGGCTCCCGCCCATTCCGCCAACCGGTCGAGCGGCTCCTTCGCCCGATCCGGCAGCCCCGCTCGTACGGCCGCCTCGACCTGGTCGGGAGCGAAGTAGACGGCCTGGATCTGGTGGCGCACCGGCCCCGCGAGAGCGGACTCCAGCCGGTCCAGCGCCTGCGTGTGGCGGCCGCGGCTCAGATCGAGCATCGCCTGGGCCCACTCCGACCAGGCCACACCGTTGGCGATGCCGGTCACGGCGAAATGCTCGGCACAGCGCCCGGCCAGCTCCGCGCACCGGGCGTCGTCGCCCTCTACGGCGGCGATCCAGGCCAGCATGCCCTCCAGGTAGCCGGTCCGGTGCGGCTGGCCGAAATCCCTGGCGATCCGCAGCCCTTCGGTGGCATCGGCTTCGGCGTCGGCGAACCGGCCGAGATAGACCGCGGACGCGGCCAGTGTCACGTGCGCGATCGGCAGCCAGCCGGTCATGCCGAGCGCGCCGCACTCCTCGACCAGCGCCGCCGAGATCTCCCGCTGCCACTCGAACTCGCCCACCAGTCCGGCCACGAACGCGCCGTTGACCCGCAGACCGTAGGAGCCGCGCTCGATACCGCGCGCGTCGAGCACCAGCGGGCGCATGCCGGGCAACGCTCTGGCCGGGCCGTGGTTGAGCGATTCGGCGGCCGCCGCGACCGCGTCCACGGCGGTGTCCAGACCGTCCTCCTCGCGCAGGGGCAGGCGGCGGAGCCGTACGGCTGCCTCCTCGACCCGCTGTGGGTCGCTGAGCTGCCAGGCGTTGCGCCCCGCGTCGACGAGCATGAGACCGGCGGCGACCGGGTCCAGCTCGGCGACCCGGTCCGCACCGGAGAGCAGGATGTCGTGGGCGGTGTGGACGGAGCCGCGTTCGAAGGCGACCCTGGCGCGGAGCCCGGCGAGCCTGGCGATGGAGCGCGGGTCTTCGACGAGGCGGGCGGCCCTTTCCGCGAGCGCCTGGGCTCGGTCGGGCAGCCCCGCGTCCGCGGCGGCCACGGCCGCCTCCGTCAGCCGTCTGGCCAGCGCCCCCTGGTCGGTGGTGAGTTCGGCGGCGCGTTCGAGCGCGGCCGCCGCCGCCGCGTGGCCGTGCCGTGTCCGGGCCCGGTCCGCGGCCCGTTCCAGCGCGACGGCGACCTGCTCGTCGGGTCCCAGCGCGACCGCGGCCAGGTGCCAGGCCCGCCTGTCGTCCTGGTCGTCCAGTACGTCGGCCAGCGCCCGGTGCGCGACCAGCCGCTGGTCGAAGGCGGCCGAGTGGACGGCGGCGGCCCGCATGAGCGGGTGTACGAAGGTGACGCCGCCACCGCTGGGCGCGAGGAAGCCGGCCCGCTCGGCCGTACCGAGTGACTCGGCGCCGAGCCCGAGCCGCTGGGCCGCGCGCAGCACCGTGCCCAGGTCGCCGGTGTCCTCGACGGCGGCGAGCAGGATCATCAGCTGGGCTCCGGCCGGCAGCTCCGCGATGCGGGTCGCGTACGCCTCCTGGATCCGGCGCGGCAGCGGCATCAGGGTGTACGGGTCGGCGGTGCGCGGCAGCTCGATCAGCGCGAGCGGGTTGCCGCGGCTCTCGGCCAGGATCCGGCTTCTCACTCCTTCCGCCAGGTGCGGGTCACGTTCGGTCAGCAGCTCGGCCGCCGACTCGGCGTCGAGCGGGCCCAGCCGGCGCTCCGGCAGGCTCGGCGCGCTGAACCCGTCACGTGCGGCGAAGAGCAGTGCGACGCCCTCGGCGTCGAGCCGCCTGGCCGCGAACAGCAGCGCGTCCGCGGAGGCCCGGTCCAGCCAGTGCGCGTCGTCCACCAGGCAGAGCAGCGGGCCGTCCTCGGCGATCTCGGACAGCAGGGACAGCGTCGCGAGCCCGATGAGGAAACGGTCCTCGCCCGCGGCCCCGCCCAGGCCGAGCGCGCTTTTCAGCGCGAGTGCCTGCCGCTCGGGCAGCGCCTCCGCGCGAGCCAGCTCCGGCCGCAGCAACTGGTGCAGCGCCGCGAACGGGAGCTCGGCCTCGGTCTCCACCCCGACGCTGCGGAGCACCCGCAGATCGGCGGCCCGCTCGGCGGTGCTGCGCAGCAGGGCGCTCTTGCCGATGCCCGGATCGCCGTAGATCACAAGAGCACCGCTGCGCCCCGCACGCGCGCTCTCCAACAGGCCGTCAATGACCTCCTGGTCTCCGCGTCTGCCCTTAATCACCCGGAAAGAGTACGGGGTCCGATCAGCCGGTGAGGTACTTCGTGAGGCCCGCGGCCAGGGAAGTGGCGATGCGTTCGCGGAAAGCGGGGTCCGACATCTTGGCGGCGTCGCCGCGGTTGCGCATGTTGCCGCACTCGACGAACACCGCCGGGCGGGTCGACAGGTTCAGTCCGCCCAGGTCGGTGCGGGTCTCCAGCGCGTTCCTGCCTCGGTACGTGGAGTAGGGGAGGCCGGTGCCGCTCCGATAGGCGTTCCTGATGATGACGCCGAGCCGCCGGGACGGCTGGATGATCGCGTCGTTGTGCCCTTTCACCAGGCCGGGCAGGATCACGTGGAACCCGTGCCCGCTCGCGGTCGCGCCGTCGCCGTGGATGGACAGGACCGCGTCCGCTTTCGCGTGGTTGCCGATGGCGGCCCGCTCGGTGACGCACGGCCCGACGCCGGTGTCGTTGGGCCGGGTCAGCACCACCTTCGCCCCCATCTTCTCCAGCAGCGGCTTGAGCTTGCCCGCCACGTCCCAGGTGAACGCGTGCTCGGGGTATCCGGCGTCGGTCTCGGTCCCCGTCGTGTTGCACGGCTTGCGCTGCGTGATGATGTCGACCTGCCGGTTGATCACTTCTGGGTGCGCCGCGTTGCCACCGTTGTGGCCGGGGTCGATCACCACCGTCTTCCCGGCCAGCGCGGGCGTCGGTGTGACCCGTTCGGTCGCCGGGACGGCGAGCCTCGGGGTGGTGGGGTGCGGTGCGGACGGAGTCGCGCCGCCGCACGCGGTGGACAGCGTCACCAGTGCGGCGAGGATCACCGATGCCGCTTCATCGGCACGCATGACTCGTACCGTACCGGCCGGCATCTCGGCGGCCGGCCGGGAATCGGCCTGCTGACGTCCTTGATTGTGGAGATCAACGCGGTCACGTGACGTCCAGTTGCCGGCGGAGCAGGCAGAACTCGTTGTCCTCGGGGTCGGCCAGCACGTGCCAGGACTCCTCACCCGTCTGCCCGACGTCGGCGAACCTGGCGCCGATGGCCAGCAGCCGGTCGAGCTCGGCGGCCTGGTCCCGGTCAGTGGGGTTCACGTCGATATGCAGCGGAAGCCGGCCCGTCTTCGGGTTGTCGCTCGGGCTGAGGATGATGGTCGGCTGTAGCCCGCCGAACCCCTCCTTCGGGCCGATCTCGATGCTGCCCTCTTCACGGTCGAGCACCACGTAGCCGAGCACCTCGCACCAGAACGCGGCGAGGCGCTCAGGGTCGCGGCAGTTGAGGACGAGTTCACTGATGCGGCATGCCATGAGGCCCTTTATACCCAGTCACAGCACTGGGGCTTGGTAGTCTTTGTGGTGGTTTGTCACGATAGTTCTCGGAGTTCGTTTTCGCGATGAACGGCCGCGCCAAGCTGCTGGCGATCAACGTGGGCCTGCCACAGGACGTCTCCTGGCATGGCAGGACCGTACACACCGGCGTGTGGAAGCGGCCTGTCACCGGGCCCCGGATGGTACGCCGGCTCAACATCGACGGGGACGGCCAGGGAGACCTCGACGGGCACGGCGGTGAGCAGCGCGCGGTGCTCGTCTACCAGATCGACTCCTACCGCTACTGGCAGGAACAGTTCGGGCGCGACGACTTCACCTTCGGGCAGTTCGGGGAGAACTTCACCGTTGACGGCCTGCCCGACGACGAGGTGTGCGTCGGCGACCGCTACCGGATCGGCGAGGCGGTGTTCGAGGTCACCCAGCCGCGCGTCACCTGCTACCGGGTGGGCCTGCGGATGGGCGAGCCCCGACTGCCCGCCCTGCTCGTCTCCCACCGGCGTCCCGGCTTCTACCTCCGGGTCATCACCGAGGGCCGGGTGGCGGCGGGGCAGGAGATCGTCAAGATCGCCTCCGGCCCGGAAGGCATGACCGTCGCCGAGATCGACGCCCTGCTGTACCTGCCCGGCCACTCCCGCGAGCGAGTGGCCCGCGCGCTGCGCATCCCCGCTCTCAGCCCCGGCTGGCAGGCCTCCTTCCGGGCCCTGCTCGACCAGCCCGACGGCGAACCGGCCGGCAACGCGGGGCTGGTGCCTGTCTCCGCCGGTGGGCCGCCGCCTGCCTGGGAGGGGTTCCGGCCGCTGCGGGTCACCCGTATCGACGCGGAGAGCAGGAGCGTGTTCTCCCTGACACTGGCCGGCATCGACGGCACGCCACTGCCGTTGGCGCTGCCCGGCCAGTTCCTCACCGTACGGCTGCGCCCGGACGGCGGCGGCCCTCCCCTCATCCGCAGCTATTCGCTGTCCGGTCCCCCGGACGCCGCCGCGTACCGCATCAGCGTCAAGCAGGATCCGCACGGGGTCGCCAGCGGCTATCTCCGCGCTCACGTGCGCGTGGGCGACGTCTTCGAATTCGCGGCGCCGCGTGGCGCCTTCACCCTGGACGCCGGCGACGCGCCGGTCCTGCTGGTCTCCGCGGGCATCGGCGTCACCCCCGTCCTGGCCATGCTGTACGCGCTGGTCGCCGCGCGTTCCCCCCGTGAGGTCTGGTGGTTGTACGGAACGCGCGACGGCACCGAGCACCCCTTCGCCCAGGAGAGCCGCGACCTGCTGGCCCGGCTCCCCAACGCGCACCGGCACATCTGCTACAGCCGTCCGGCGCCCGGCGCCCGGCGACCGCCAGGGCGTCGACTACCAGACCGTGGGCCGGCTGTCCCTCGACCTGCTCAGCGCCGTCGGCGCTCCACGAGCCGCCCAGGTCTACCTGTGCGGCCCCGCCGCGTTCATGAACGAACTCCCCGCCGCCCTGGCCTCGTCCGACCTCGCCCCCGCCGGCGTACACACCGAGATCTTCGGTACGGGACCTGCCCTGAACCCCGGCCTGACCAGCGTCCCCGCACGGCCGGTGCACCCGCCGGCGGGTCCGCCCGGCACGGGCCCGCGGATCTCGTTCGCGCGCAGCGGCCTGACCGTGGGCTGGGATCCCGCCTACGCGAGCCTGCTCGAACTCGCGGAGGCCTGCGACGTGCCCACCCGCTGGTCCTGCCGTACGGGCGTCTGCCACAGCTGCGAGAGCGGCCTGCTGTCCGGAAGCGTCGACTACTCACCAGAACCGGTCGACGTGCCGGCCCGGGACAACGTCCTGATCTGCTGCTCTCAGCCCCGCGACGAGCTCGTC
Organism: Nonomuraea sp. NPDC049141; assembly: GCF_040648415.1. NCBI lineage: Bacteria > Bacillati > Actinomycetota > Actinomycetes > Streptosporangiales > Streptosporangiaceae > Nonomuraea > Nonomuraea sp. NPDC049141. The sequence goes on along the minus strand of NZ_JBEZDR010000030.1, from coordinate 138,911 downwards.
CTGGACCTGTGATCAACCGTGATGGTCGATCGCCAGCTTGGCCCCGCCGAACATGACGTGGCGCGGCATCGGCCGGGTCAGGAACTCGTGGGGGAAGCCGAGTTCGACGGCGCTGGCCTCGTCGAGGGCGGTCAGTTCGTCCTCGGTGAAGCGCACGTCCAGGGCACCCAGGTTGTCCTCCAGCTGCGCCAGGGTTCTCGCCCCGATGATCGGCGCGGTGACCGCCGAATCGAGCAGCGTCCAGGCGAGCGCGACCTGCGCGGGTGTCGTCCCCTTCTGTGAGGCGATGTCCTTCACCACGTCGGCGATGGCGAGAGCGCGTTCGGTCAAGGCGCCGTTGGCCGCCGCGACATTCTTGCGCGTCCCCTCGGGCGCGGCCGAGGCGCCCGCGTGGTCGAGGTCCGCGGTGGTGTACTTGCCGGTCAGTACGCCGCTGGCCAGCGGTGACCAGGGGATCACGCCGAGCCCCATCTCACGCGCCATCGGGATGAGATCGCGCTCCACGGTCCGTTCGACCAGGCTGTACTCGATCTGCAGCGCGATCAGCGGGGCCCAGCCGCGTAGCTCGGCGATCGCCTGCATCCGCGAGATCTGCCACGCCGGCGTGTCGGAGATGCCGACATAGAGCACCTTGCCCGCGCGGACGAGGTCGTCCAGGGCGCGCAGCACCTCCTCGACCGGCGTGGTGCCGTCCCAGGCGTGCAGGTAGAGCAGGTCTATGTAGTCGGTGTTCAACCGGCGCAGGCTCGTCTCCACCGACTGGACCATGCTCTTGCGGTGGTTGCCGCCCGAGTTCGGGTCGCCGGGGCGGGTGGCCAGGGTGTATTTGGTGGCGAGCACCAAGCGCTCGCGGCGCCCGTGCGCGAACTCGCCGAGCAACTGTTCGGCCGTGCCGTTGGTGTACTGGTTGGCCGTATCAAGGAAGTTGCCGCCTCGATCGACGTACGTGTCGAAGATCTGGCGTGCTTCGTCCTTGTCGGCGCCCCAGCCCCAGTCCGACCCGAACGTCATGGTCCCCAGCGCCAGCGGGGAGACCCGCAGGCCGGAGCGGCCCAATAGTCGGTAGACGTCGAGAGCGACAGATCCAGCCACGATGGCCTCCAGACAGGTGGCGGCGGCGTATGTCATCGGCGGGCTCGGCCGCCGCCGCGTTCCGAGCCGCTCACCACAGGTTGTCGCGGCCGCAGGCGGCGAACCAGTGAAGGCCCATCCTGGGACTGCCGTTCCCAGGCAGCCCGACGGTAAGATCGAGGTGGTGAGCAGCGAAGTGGACGTGACTCATGAGCTGGCGGCGTTCTTGCGGACCCGCCGCGAGCGGCTGACTCCGGACGAGTTGGCACTCCCGGCGAGCGGACGTACGCGCCGCACCCCGGGCCTTCGCCGGGAAGAGGTCGCGGAGCTGGCCGGAGTCAGCGTCGACTACGTGGTCCGGCTGGAGCAGGGGCGCGGCCTGCACCCCTCGCCAGAGGTGCTCGAGGCGCTCGCCCGGGCCCTGCGGCTGACCGACGACGAGCGGGCCTACCTGTTCGACCTGGCCCAGCAACGACCCGTGACCCGGCCCCGCCCGGCCGATCAGGACCCCGGTCTGCTGGCCCGGCTGGTTCACGACCTGTCACCGCTGCCGTGCATGCTGCTCAACCACCGGTTCGACATCCTCGCCTGGAACGCCGAGATGGCCGGGCTGCTGCTGGACTTCGCCGCTCTGCCGGACGAGCAGCGCAACTCGCTCTGGCTCTGCTTCCTCCACCCGGACTTCCGCGACCTCTTCCGCGACCGCGAGCAAGTGCTGCGCGAAGGCATCGCCGACCTGCGCGCGGCCTGGGCCGCGCACTCCAGCGACGCCGCCCTCGACGGCCTGGTCACCGAGTTGACGGCACGAAGCGAGGACTTCGTTCGCTTGTGGGGGATGCGCGACGTCAAAGTGAACGGGCGCGGCCACAAACGTCTGCGCCACCCCCGGGTGGGGCCGCTCACCATCGACTTCGAAGTGCTCAATCCGCTGCAGGACCCGGATCAGCGGCTCGTCATCTACCGCGCCGCCGACGCCGCCTCGCAGGCCGCCCTGGACGCCATCGCCCGCGAGAGCACGAACGGGCTGCGCACGCTGCGCGCACTGTGAGCCCTCTGTGGCGGGATCGTCCCGAAACCGGGCCGATCGGTTGCCTGCGCGACCTGCGTATACGGATGATGATTTTTTCTGCTACTCAGCCGCCGCCGTGCCAGCTCTCGCCTTGTCGTAGGCGGTCCAGGCCGAGCCACAGGGCGTTCATCGCGGCGGTGACGACCTGGTGGCGGGGGATGTCGCGGTGGTCGTACCACCACAGGGCCAGCCCTTGGATGGCGGCGCGCCAGGCTTCCCAGGCGAGCTCCAGCTCGACGCCGTCCGCGTCGTACTCGCGGGCGAACATCGGCAGGATCAGCGCCCGGCTCTCGGCCTCGACCTGGCGGCGGAGGGCTTCGATCTCGTCTTGGCCGGTGGTGTCGCGAAAGAGCATCCGCCAGGCGTACGGGTGCTGCTCGATGTAGCCGAGCCAGTCGTCGATGGTGCGTGAGATGCGCTGGTCGGCCGGGCCCGCGCCGGGCAGGTGGCGGTGCCAGATCGCCCGTAGGTCGGCGAAATGCCGCTGCAGCAGGTGCCGGTGCAGCTCCAGTTTGCCGGGGAAGTGGTCGTACAGGACCGGCACCGAGATGCCCGAGCGCCTGGCGATCTCCTCGACCGAGGCGCCGTGGTAGCCGCGCTCGGCGAACACCTCTGTGGCGGCGCGCTCGATCACCTCGCGCCGGGCCTGGGGTGTCAGCCTCTTCCTGGTCAAGGAGCCTCCCGTTGACAACCTAGTAGAGACTAGGTAACGCTGTACCTAGTTTCCACTAGGTACAGGGAATGGGGCTGGTCATGGATCTTCGGCTACGTGGCAGGAGCGCGCTCGTCACCGGCGGCTCGAAGGGGATCGGCGCGGCGGCCGCCGAGGTGCTGGCCGAGGAGGGCTGTCACCTGCACCTGGCCGCGCGGGACAAGGCCGCTCTGGACGAGGTGGCCGAGCGGCTGCGGGCGGCGCACGGTGTCGAGGTCACCGTGCATCCGGTCGACCTGCGGCGGCCCGAGGGCGTCAGCTCCCTGGCCGAGGCCGTCCCGGACATCGACATCTTGATCAACAACGCGGGTGACATCCCGGCCGGTTCGCTGGACGAGGTGGACGAGCGGACCTGGCGGGAGGGGTGGGAGCTGAAGGTGTTCGGCTACATCAACCTCACGCGGCTCGTCTACGCCCAGATGAAGGCCCGCGGGCACGGGGTGATCATCAATGACATCGGCGCCGCGGGGGAGCGGGTCGACTCCGCGTACATCGCCGGAAGTGCCGGTAACGCCGCGCTCATGGCGTTCACCCGGGCGCTCGGCGGGCGCAGCCTGCGTGACAACATCCGCGTGGTGGGGATCAACCCGGGGCCGGTCGAGACCGAGCGGATCGCCAAGCTCATCGCCACCAGCGACCGCTTCCGGGAGGCGGCGACGCGGTTCCCGCTCGGCCGGCCGGCCAAGCCGCGGGAGATCGCCGACATGATGGCGTTCCTCGCCTCCGACCGCTCCGCCTACACCAGCGGCGTCATCGTCACCATCGATGGCGGACTGTGCGCGGGCGGCGCCTGAGCGGGCAGGCAGGTCAGCCGCCCGGTCGTGAACGGGGTTCTCCTCGGCTCCTCCAGCGTCGATCATCTGAAGAGCAACATCGGCCCCGCAACCGATAGGAGCTCGTCATGAGATTCGCCCAACGCCTGCGTGAACGGGAGCGGCTGGCCGGATTCTGGCAGGTGACCGCTAACCCCATCGCGACCGAGCGCCTCGCCGGGCTCGGCTACGACTATCTGTGCCTGGACCTGCAGCACGGGCTGATCGACTACGCCGGGTACCTGGCCTGCGCCGTCGCCGCCGACGCGGGCGGGGGCGTGATGGTGGCCAGGGTCGCCACGAACGACCTCACCCATATCGGTCGCGCGCTCGACGCGGGGGCACAGGGGGTGATCGTCCCACTGGTCGACTCGGCGGAGGAGGCCGCCGCGGCCGTACACGCCTGCCGCTACGCGCCGACCGGCGGGCGCAGCTTCGGGCCGTTCAGGTCGAGTCTGCGCATCGGGCCCGATCCCAGGGAGGCCGACGAGGCGATCGCCTGCATCGTCATGATCGAGACTCTCGGCGGCCTGGAGGCGATCGAGGAGATCTGCCGTACCCCCGGCCTCGACGGCGTCTACGTCGGGCCGGCCGATCTCGCGCCGGCTCTCGGCGCACCCCGGCCGGGAGCCGAGGTCGAGGGCTTCGCCGAGGCGCTGGACCGGATCACCGCGGCGGCGAAGGCCGCTGGGATGGCCTGCGGCATCCAATGCCATTCCGGGCCGGAGGCGGCCATGCGCCTGGCGAGCGGCTTCACCTTCGCCTCCGTCGCCAGTGACCTCACCCTCCTGGAGGAGGCGGCCCGCGCTTCCCTCCACGCCTGCAGAGCGGAGAGCTAACAGTTCTTGTCGTGGAGCGGCAGACGCCCGGTGGTCAGGAAGTCGGTCACGGACCGGTCGCCGCAGGCGTTGCCGTTGGCCAGGTAGACGCCGTGGCCGCCGGAGTCGACGCTGACCATGCGGGCCCGCTGCCCGAACGCCTGACGCATCTTCAGCGCGCCGCTGTACGGCGTCGACGGGTCACGCAGGTTCTGGATGAGCAGCACGTTGGCCGGGCCGTCCGAGCCGACCCGTACGGGCCGCTCGGCGGGCTTGACCGGCCAGTACGCGCACGGCCCCATGTTGACCGGCATGCCCGCGGTCAGCGGGTGGTCGATCCGGTCACGCGCCACCTGCCGCTGGTGCGCGGCGACCGAGTCCGGCCACTCGACGTCGTTGCACATGGTGGCGCCGGCGGTGGCGGCGGTGTTCTGCAGGGCGGCCGCCGGCGGTGTGTTCGACGGGGGCAGTTCGCCCGTGGTCAGGGCGGCTCGCATGAGCCCGGCCAGCATGGGGAAGTTCGCGTCGGAGTAGAGCGCGTTGAGCATGGTCTCCCGGAGGAGGTTGCCGTTCAGCTCCGCGGGATTGGCCCCCGGCCACGGCAGGGGCTCGCGGTCCAGGTCGGCGGCGAGCTTGAGGAAGGTCTGGCGGACCGCCGCCGCGTCGGTGCCGAGGCCGTACTCGCCGTCACGGGCCGCGGCCCAGGCGGCGAAGTCGGGGAAGCGCTCCTCCACGCCGACGGTGTAGTTGGCCAGCCACTGCCGCGCCACCCGGTTCGGATCGGGATCGTCGTTGCTGTCCAGGACGACCCGGTCGGTGCGCTCGGGGAACATGGTGGCGTAGACGGCGCCCGCGTAGGTGCCGTAGGAGACGCCCCAGTAGGAGATCTTCCGCTCGCCCAGCGCCCGGCGGATGCCGTCGATGTCCCGGGCCTCGTTGCGGGTGGAGATGTGCCGGATGAGCGGCCCCCCGTTGCGGGCGCAGGCCTCGGCGATCCGGCGCGACCAGGCGGCGTTCTCCGCGATGCCGCCGTCGGCGTCGGGATACGGCTTGAGCCTGGTGAGCGAGAGGTCACGGGTCTCGAGCCCGCACGAGACCGGCGAGCTCTGGCCCACGCCGCGCGGGTCGAACCCGATGATGTCGTAGCGGTCGAGCACGTCCTGCGGCAGCTTCTTGACCAGGGCGCTGGGCCGGTTCAGGCCAGGGCTGCCCGGCCCGCCGGGGATGAGCAGCAGCACGCCACGGCGTGAGGCGGGCTTGGCGGTCCTGATCCGGGACACGGCCAGCGAGATCGTCGGCCCGCCGGCCGCCTGGTAGTCCAGGGGGACCTGAAGGGTGGCGCATTCCTGCCGCGCGTCGACACCGGGCCCGCCGGGGCAGGCACTCCATGAGGTGGCCGCCGCCTGCGCGGGGGCGACGATGCTCGCGGCAAGGAGGGCGGCGGTTGCTCCGGTGGCGGACAGTCTCGCTAGGTTTCGCATCGGGGGTCCTCTTCAGTTCGGCTTGTGTGATCGACTCTGTCGGGCCGTGGATCTTCGAACCAGAGACCGCGTCACCGAAGACCCATGACCTCCTCACGAAACGGACAACCCGTAGGCTTGCCCCCGGTCTGACACGGGGGAGTGAGTTGTCGCAGGTTCCGGTGCCGCGCCTGGCGCGGGGGATCGTCATCGTGGTGCTCGCCGGGTTCACGTCCGTCTATCTGCTGGCGGGCTCGCCGCTCGCGATCGTGGCGTTCGGGCTGCAGCTCGTCTACGTGCTGCGCTCCCTGCGGCGGTTCAGGGGGCCGTGGCTGCTGGTCGTACAGGCGCTGGTCGGTTACGCGGCCACGCTCGGCTTCGGCACCTCGGTCGGGCTGCTCGGCTTCCTGGGCGGGTCGCTGCTGCTGACCCCGGCCTGGCCGCTGGCCCCGCTGGTGGCGGTCAGCGCCGCCGTCGCCGGACCGGCGGACCCCGCGATCAGCATGGTGCTGATCGCCCTGGTGGTCTACGGCCTCACCCGGCTCACCGACCGGGTGGACGAGATCTACGCCGCCAGGCTGGCGCTGGCGCTGGCGGCGGCGGCCGAGGAGCGGCTGCGCATCGCCACCGGGCTGAGCGACGGCCTCGGCAGGAGCCTCGCCGCCATCGCGGCCGGCGTCCGGTCGGTTGTGGATCAGCCGGAACGCGCCGCGGAGGTGCTCGGAGAGGTCGTCGGCACCGCCCGCCGCTCCCTGGCCGCCGCCAGGAACGCCGCCGCGGACTACCGCGCCACGTCACTGGCGCCCGAGATGACGACCGCCCGCGCGATGCTGACGGCCGCGCTGATCAAGACCGAGACGCGGGTCGGGCACTCCGAGCCGCTCGGTCCCGCGGGCGCGCTGCTCGCGGCGGTGCTGCGCGAGGTGGTGACCGAGGCCGTGCGGCAGAACACCGCCAGAACGTGCGTGATCGAGACCACCGCCGCCGACGGGACGGTCCGGCTGCGCGTCACCCACGACGGCGCCCGCACGGCCGAGGACGAGAGCCTGGCCGACCTGGCCGCGCAGCTCAGCCAGGCGGGCGGCAGCCTGACCACGGGCCTGTCCGCCGAGGGTTGGCTGACCGTCGACGCCGTGCTGCCCGAGGGGCCGGTGCGGGCCGAGGAGGACCCGGGCGCCTACCGGCTGTCCGTCGCGCTGCTCGCCGCCGTGCTGGTCGGGTTCTCGATCAAGGCGCTGCTGCTCGTCCCCGCGAGCCTGCTGGTGCCGGCTGCGGCCTGTCTCGCGGTGATCGTCGTCATGCAGCTCCGGTACGTCAACGGACGGCACATGGCCGCGCTCACGGTGCTGGCGCTGCTGGTCTACCTGCCGATTCCGGTGTTCGGCCGGGCCTGGGTGGGGGTGGCCGGGTTCCTCGCCGGCCCGATCCTGCTCGCGTTCCGGTGGCGGGTGGCCTGGCCCCTGGTCGGGTGCGTGACGGCGAGCGTGGCGGCGAGCGCGGTGCTGCTCGGCCTGCCGGTCCCGGTCACGGTCAACTTCGCCGCGAGCACGGTCGTGACCGGGCTGGTCATGTACGGGCTGATCGAACTGGCTCAGCTCGTACGGGAGTTGCAGGAGGCCAGACAGGCGCTGGCCCGCTCCGCCGTGGTCGAGGAGCGCCTGCGCGCCGCCCGCGACCTGCATGACCTGCTGGGGCACAGCCTGGCCGCGATCCTGCTCAAGTGCGAGCTGGCCAGACGCCTGGACCCCGCGCGGGCCCGGGACGAGCTGGCGGACGTGCTGGCCATGGCCGAGAAGGCGGAGGCGGACCTGCGGGTGATCTCCGGCGAACAACCGGCGATGTCGCTGGCCGCCGAGGCCGCATCGGCACGGTCGCTGCTGGCCGCCGCGGGCATCCAGGTGGAGCTCGACCTCGCGCACGGGGAGCTGTCCACGGAGGTGGAGAACGTCCTGGGCACGGTGCTCAGGGAAGCGGTGACCAACGTGCTCAGGCACAGCTCGGCCCGGCACTGCGCGATCACGACGGTCGTGGAGGACGGAGTGGTACGGCTCCGCGTACGCAACGACGGCGTGCGTCCGGCGGAGGGGCGGCCTGGTTCGGCCGGGATCGGCAACCTGACCACCCGCCTGGCGGCGCTGGACGGACGGCTCGGCACGGCGCGCGAGGACGGCTGGTTCGAGCTGACGGCCCAGGCGCCCAGCTCGAACCGGCCGATCGCGCAGGTCGGTTAGATCCAGCCCGCCTCGGTGGCGATGCGGACGGCGTCCGTGCGGTTGCGGGCGTTGAGCTTGGCGACGATGGCGGTCAGGTAGTTGCGCACCGTCCCCGCGCCCAGGAAGAGCAGGGACGCTATCTCGGCCGCGTCGGCGCCGCCCGCCGCCATGCGCAGCACGTCGGCCTCCCGAGGCGTCAGCGGGTTGTCGGCCAGGTCCCAGGCGGTGACCGCCAGCGAGGGGTCGAGCACCCGCTTGCCGGCGGCGACCTCGCGGATCGCCGAGACCAGGTCCTCGGGCGGCGCGGTCTTCAGCAGGAACCCGTCCACCCCCGCCCCGAGCGCGCGGCGCAGGTGCCCCGGCTTGCCGTGCCCGGTCAGCATGAGCGTGCGGCACGACGGCAGCTTCACGCGGAGTTCGGCCGCGGCGGCCAGGCCGTCGAGCGTGCCGGGCATGTCGATGTCGAGCACCGCGACATCCGGCCGGTGAACCAGGGCCGAGGGGATGGCGGCGTCGCCCGACTCGACTGCGGCCACGATCTCCAGGTCCGGTTCGAGGCCGAGCAGCGCGACCAGGGCGCCCCTGATGACGTGCTGGTCCTCGGCGAGAAGCACACGAATCACAGTGGTATGTCTATCAGTGTCCGGATCATGATGACGTCATGGTGGATGCGTGATCGGCTCTCTGTTCCGCGCCGTCCCTGGTCAGCAGGGTAGAAGCCATGACAGACGTGCTGCGCTTGGACGCGGTGAGCAAGGTGTACGGGAAGGGGCAGGGCGCGGTCGCGGCCCTGCGCGAAGTGTCAGCAGGCATTCCCCGCGGGAGCTTCACCGCGGTCATGGGCCCTTCGGGGTCGGGCAAGAGCACGTTCCTGCACTGCGCGGCGGGGCTGGACGTGCCGTCCTCGGGTTCGGTGCGGCTCGGCGGCACCGAACTGGCCGGGATGGACGAGACCGCGCTGACCGTGCTGCGCAGGCAGCGGATCGGCTTCGTGTTCCAGGCGTTCAACCTGGTCTCGGCGCTCACCGTGATCGAGAACATCACGCTGCCGCTGCGGCTGGCGGGCGTGCGGACGGACCGCGCGTGGCTTGACGAGGTCGTGTCCAAGGTGGGCCTGGAGGGGCGGACGGGCCACCGGCCCGCGCAGCTGTCCGGCGGCCAGCAGCAGCGGGTGGCCATCGCCAGGGCGCTGGTCACCAGGCCCGAGGTCGTGTTCGGTGACGAGCCGACCGGTGCGCTGGACACGATGACCGCCCGGGACGTGCTGACGTTGCTGCGGGAGATCGTGGACGGGACGGGACAGACGGTGGTGATGGTCACCCACGACCCGGTGGCCGCCTCCTACGCCGACGCGGTGCTGTTCCTGGCCGACGGCAGGATCGTCGACTCCCTGGCGGCTCCCACCGCGGAGCGGGTCGCCGAGCGGATGACCAGGCTGGGAGCGTGGGTGCGATGATCTCGGTGGCACTGAAGACGCTTCGGCACCGCAAGGCCGCCTTCGCGGGGGCGTTCGTCGCGCTGTTCTGCGCCGCCGCCCTGGTCTGCGCCTGCGGCATGCTGCTGGACACAGGACTGCGCGGAAGCGTCGCCCCCGAGCGCTACGCGGGCGCCCCGGTGATCGTCACCGGGGATCAGTTCGTCCACCAGACGGTCCGCAAGTCGGAGGAGAAGACCAAGACCAAGGCCAAGCAGCTGTCCGAGCAGGCCTGGGTGCCCGCGTCGCTGGCCGACCGGCTGCGCCGGGTCCCCGGCGTCTCGCGGGTGGTGACCGAGGTGAGCTTCCCCGCCTACGTGGCGGGCCGCCGGTTCCAGGGGCATGGCTGGGAGTCGGCGGCGCTCACGCCGTACACGTTGGGTACGGGACGGGCGCCGAAAGCGGAGGGTGAGGTGGTCGTGGAGGCCGCGTCGGGGTTCTCCGTGGGCGCCCGCGTGCCCGTGCGGACGGCGGCCGGGAGCAGGACCTACCTGGTGACCGGTGTCACCGCCCAGGATCTGCCCAGCCAGGACACGCTGTTCTTCGCCCCGGCCGAGGCCCGGCGCCTGGCGGGACGGGCGGGGCAGGTCGGCGCGATCGGCGTCTTCCCCCGGGTGGATGTGTCCGGGGCGCTGAAGGACGCGGACGTGTCCGAGGCGCTGAAAGATGTGGCCTCGGATGGACGGGCGCTCGCCTACACCGGGGACGAGCGCGGCGCCGCGGAGTTTTTGGGCGCCGAGAAGGCGCGGGTGAAGCTGATCAGCCTGGGTGGCGCGCTCGGCGGGACCGCGCTGCTGGTGGCGATCCTCGTGGTGGTCGGCACGTTCGCGCTCTCCATCCAGCAGCGCCAGCGGGAGATCGCCCTGCTCAGGGCCGTCGCGGCCACTCCCCGACAGGTGCGCGGGATGCTCGGCGGCGAGGCGCTGCTGGTCGGCGTGGTGGCCGGGGCCCTCGGCTCGGCGGCCGGTGTCGGCCTGGGATTCTGGTTGCGGTCCAGGTTCGTCGCGCTGGGCGCGATGCCGGAGAACCTGCGGCTGGTGGTCAGCCCGTTCCCCATGCTCGCCGCGCTGGGCGCGGCCGTGCTGGCGGCCTGGGCGGCGGCTCACCTCTCGGCTCGCCGCGCCGTGCGGATCCGTCCGGTGGAGGCACTCGGCGAGGCCGAGTTGCCGACGGCGCGCGTTCCCGCGGGCCGGATGGTCGCTGGTCTGCTGTGCGCCGCGGGCGGCGTCGTGCTGACGCTGGTGCTGTCGGTCCTGTCGACCGAGGCGGCCTCCAGCCCGCTCACCCTGCTCACCGCGCTGGTGTGGACGGTCGCCGTGTCGCTGCTCGGCCCGGTGATCGCCCGTACGGCGACCGCCCTGCTCGGGGTGCCGCTCCGGGCGGCCAGGACGGCCGGATACCTGGCCGGCGCCGGCCTGCGGGCCACGTCCAAGCGGCTGGCCTCGGTCGTCACGCCGCTCAGCCTGATGGTGGCGATGACCTGCACGATCCTGTTCGTCCAGACCACGATGGGGCACGCCGCCCAGGAACAGGCGACGACAGGCACCAGAGCGGAGCACGTCCTCGGCCCGCACGTCCCGTCCGGCATGGCGGCGGCCGTGCGCGGGCTCCCGGGTGTCGAGGCGGTCACCGAAGTGCTGCGTACCTCCGTGCGGGTCGGCCTGGACAAGTACGGCGCGCAGGCCGTGACCGCCGACGGGCTCGGCAGGACCATGGACCTGGGCGTGGTCGCCGGCTCGCTCGACGGCCTCGATGACGGCTCCGTCGCGGTCAGCCGGACGGCGGCCGAGCGGCTCGGCGTCTCGGCGGGCGCGAAGCTCCGCCTGACGCTGGGCGACGGCACCCCCGCCGAGCTGCGCGTCGTCGCGATCTACTCACGCGGGCTGGGCTTCGGTGACCTCACGCTCTCCCGCGCGCTGGTGGCCGGGCACGTGGACGACCCGCTCGGCACCGTGCTGGTCGCGGCTCCCTCCGTGACCCGGGCGGAGCTGGAACGGGCCGCGCCGGGAGTCGGCGTGCTGGACCGGGCCCAGGCGGTCGAGGCGGGCGCGGCCAACGCCGAGGTGAACTACGTGGCGATGGGCCTGATCATCGCGTTCACCGCGATCGCCGTGGTCAACACCATCGCCATGTCCACCTCGTCGAGGTCGCGGGAGCTCGCCCTGCTGCGCCTGGTCGGCACCACCCGCCGGCAGGTGCTGCGGATGCTGAGCCTGGAGACCCTGGTCGCGGTCGCCATCGCGGTGGCACTCGGGACGGGGATCGCGCTGATCACCCTGGCGGCGTTCAGCACGGGCATGACCGGTTCGGTCGTGCCGCACATCCCGCCGCTCACCTACCTCGCGGTGATCGCCGCCGCCGCGGCCCTCGCCCTCCTCGCAACGGCGCTGCCCGCCCGGCTCGTCCTCAGCCGGCGTCCGGTCGAGCTGATCGGCGCACGTGACTAGCGGCGGTCGTACTGTTCTGGGCATGAGCTTCGCCGGCACCTCCCGGCCGCGCCCGCGCTGGTTCCACGCCCGGACAGAGCTGGACGACTTCGCGATCGTCAGCTACCGGGTGGACGCCGACGCCCTGGCCCGGCACCTGCCACCGGGTTTCGCCCCGATGAAGATGACCTTCGACGATGGTCCCGGAGCCCTGGTGTCCGCCGTCGCCTTCCGCGATCGGGACTTCCACTTCCGGTTCTTCCCGCCGGTGGGGATCGACTGCGGGCAGATCAACTACCGGGCCTACGTCACGGCGTACGGCAAGCCGGGCGTCTGGTTCTTCGGCACCCGCCTGGACCACCCGGTCGTCGCGATCCCGCAGCATCTGTGGGGGATGCCGTGGAGCCGCGAGCGCATCGCGATCGAGGCGGACTGGGACGCCGACCCGGCCCGCTGGCGACTGGTGGCCGGGGACGCCCGCTGCGAAGCGGCCGAGCTCACCCGGGAACCGCTCACCCGGCTGGCCGGTTTCACCGACGAGTCGGACTGGCTGGAACGGCTCACCCATCCCACCCAGGGCTGGTACCGGCGCCGGGACGGGAAGGTGGGGGTCTACAGCATCTGGCACCCGCCGATGCGGCCCCGGTATCTCGTCGCCGACTCCGCGAGATTTCCGCTCTTCGAACGGCTCGGCCTGATCACGCCGGACGCGTCGCCGCACTCGGTGCTGGCCCAGCCGCGGCTGAGCTTCGACATCCACACCCCGCCGCGCCGCTTCCGCCCGGAAACATAGGCGGCGCTGCGGCCGTGGGATAGCCCGTCCGCGTTCGAGCACGGTCCGACGGCGGATGGCCCCGTCCGTGTTCGGACGGAGCCATCGTCAGGTTCTACCGGACCGGGGCGTAACCGGCGGCCCGGGTGGTGAAGGTGCCCCGGCCCTGGGTCCGGCTACGCAGCCGGGTCGCGTACCCGAACACCTCGGCCAGCGGCACGATCGCGGTGATCACCACCGTGCCGGCCCGCGCGGTCGAGCCCGAGATCCGGCCGCGCCGGGCCGCCAGGTCGCCGAGCACCCCGCCGGCGGCGTCGTCGGGCACGGTGGCCGTGACCTCGACCACCGGTTCCAGCAACACCATGAGGCTGGCGCGCAGTGCCTCGCGCAGCGCGAGCCGGCCGGCCGTACGGAACGCCAGCTCCGAGGAGTCCTTGGGATGGGTGGCTCCGTCGGTCAGGGTGATCCGCAGGCCGGTGACCGGGTGGCCCCCGAGGGGTCCATCGGCCAGGGCGTCACGGCAACCGGCCTCCACCGCCCGGACGTACTCCCGTGGCACCCGGCCGCCGACGACGGCCGAGTGGAACACCGCGCCGTCGGCGGCGTCCAGCGGATCCACGTCGAGGACGACGTGGGCGAACTGGCCCGCCCCTCCGTCCTGCTTGACGTGCCGGTACAGCAACCCGGAGACCCCGCGAACGACCGTCTCCCGATGGGCCACCTGCGGCCGGCCGATGCCGACATCCAGCCCGTGGGCGCGGCGGATCTTCTCCGCCGCGACCTCCAGATGCAGCTCGCCCAGCCCGGACAGCACCGTCTGACCGGTCTCGGCGTCGGTGCGGACCACGAGCGAAGGGTCCTCCTCCACCAGCCTGGCCAGCGCCGACGCCAACCGGTCGACTTCGGTGCTCTTGCGAGCCTCGACCGCCACGGAGACCACCGGATCGGCCACCGTCGGCGGTTCGAGGAGCAGCGGCGCCTCGGGTGCGCACAGGGTGGCGCCGGTGCGGGCCGCCTTCAGCCCGACCACCGCGACGATGTCCCCGGCCGCCGCCCGGTCCACCTCGGTGTGCCGGTCGGCCTGCACCCGCAGGATCCGGCCGATCCGCTCGGTGCGCCGCGCGCCGGTGTCCAGCACCGCGTCTCCCTTCCGCATCGTTCCCGAATACACCCGCAGGTACGTCAGCCGCCCGGTGGCGGTCGACTGCACCTTGAACACCAGCGCGGCGAACGGCCCCGCCGGGTCGGCGGCGCGTTCCCGCACCTCGCCGTCGTGGGTGCCGCTCACCGCGGGCACGTCCAGCGGCGAGGGCAGATAGGACACGGCGGCGTCCAGGAGCGGCTCGATCCCGCGGTTGCGGTACGCCGATCCGCACAGCACCACGACGCCCTCACCGGTACGGGTCAGGTCGCGTAGCGCGGCGGCGAGGGTCCGCGCGGAGATCGCCGACTCCGCGCAGAACTCCTCCAGCGCGATCGGGTGCAACTCGGCCACCGTCTCCTCAAGCAGTCGGCGGCGCCGCTGCGCCTCTTCTCGCAGGGCGTCCGGCACCGGGCCTTCCTCGACCGTGTCGCCGGACCAGACCCATGACCGCAGGCGCAGCAGATCCACCACCCCGGTGAACCCGTCCTCCTGCCCGATCGGCAGTTGGACCACCAACGGGACCACGTGCAGCCGCGCGCGGATCGACTCGACCGCCGCGTCGAGGTCGGCGCCCGCGCGGTCCAGCTTGTTGACGAAGGCGATCCGCGGCACCCCGTACCGGTCGGCCTGCCGCCAGACCGACTCGCTCTGCGGTTCGACCCCCGCGACGCCGTCGAACACCGCGATCGCGCCGTCGAGCACCCGCAGCGAGCGCTCCACCTCGTCGGAGAAGTCGACGTGGCCCGGGGTGTCGATCAGGTTGATCCGGTGGCCGTCCCAGGAGCAGCTCACGGCAGCGGCGAAGATGGTGATCCCGCGGTCGCGCTCCTGTGAATCGAAGTCGGTGGTGGTCGTCCCGTCGTGTACCTCGCCACGTTTGTAGGTGGCGCCGGTGATGTAGAGGATCCGCTCGGTGATGGTGGTCTTGCCGGCATCGACGTGGGCGAGGATGCCCAGGTTGCGGACCCTGGTCAGGGAGTCGGGGAGATGTCGGTGCAGGTTGGTACGCATGGCCTGTGGCCCTTCGGGACGCTCCAAAGAGGACAGCGCGATTCCCGGACGAACGCAGCTTGGGTTTGGGCAGGCTGAATGATCAGGTGTTCGTCAGGGACGTCCAGTGCCGGCCGCGCAGCCGACCCCGGGCGGACGAAGACACCAGGATCACCTCGTACCGTGACGGGGGGATGACCGAAGCGGTGCTGTGGCGCACGGTCGGCTCCCCTCACTCGTCAATGCGCCCGCAGCGGGCGCTGTTCGTGGCGAGTGTACTGAAACCGGCGTACGTGGGGAATCGGTTTTTCTTCCCGAGCTGCTCGGTGTGCCTCGAAAGGCGTGTCGCTCCCTGGAACCGGCGGACGGGACAGCATCATGGATATCGCTGTTATTGCCGCCGAAGAAGGAAAGCGTAGATGCGAAATCTGGGCAAAGTCGTCGTCGCTTTGATGGGCGCCGCCGCCCTCACGATGTCCGCCTCGGTGCCTGCCGCGAGCTCTGTAGCGGAGCGGAATGATTCCTTCTCCACCGGAATGGCGGCCCAGCACAAGGCCTACCGCGCTCATTACGGCGCCGAGCCCCTGGACCTCGACCCGGAGCTGACGCGTTACGCCACTCGCCGGGCGCAGAAAATGGCCGCCGCCGACGGCGCGCTGAGCCGCTCGCATGGCCCTTATGGGGAAAATCTCTTCATGTCATGGCCGAACCAGCCGACGGCTGCCGAGGTGGTCAAGGCATGGATGGACGGGGCTGCCGAATATGACTACGACAATCCCGGATTCAGCAATGCCACGGGCAATTTCACGCAGGTGGTCTGGAAGAGCAGCAAGAAACTCGGCGTCGGCTTGGCCCGCAGTGTCTCCGATCGCTGGTACGTCGTAGCCGTTTACGACCCGCCGGGAAACTACACCGGCCAGTTCGCCCAGAACGTCGGGCGGTACCAGTAGGTCTGTGGGGCGATAACGGGAAATATCGGAAATCTCCGGCGCCGCTGTGCGGCCGGACGCTAGCCTTGGCGCGGCCTTTGGGGATCAGCTGATCGTAGCGGGGTGGACGGTGACGGTTCCTCGGGTGCTGGAGTTCCGGGAACCGGAGCGCATCGGTGACCACCGGATCTCGGCCGTGCTCGGGGAGGGCGGCCAGGGCAGGGTGATGGGCACCGCCACCATCGGCGACATGCTCACGACGGCGCGGGCACGGCAGCAGTACCGGTACGGCTTCGGCCTGCGCGGCACGACCGGCACGATCGGCATCACCAGAACAGAGGGCCGCAGCGCCCAGGACTAGGCGAGCCAGGCAGGTGAGCCGGTGGGCGACAATCGAGGTTGTGCGGTTTCGGGTACTTGGTCCTTTGGCGGCATGCCGTACCGACGGGAGCCCGATGGCGACCGGCGGGCCACGGCTGCGGGCGCTGCTCGCCCTGCTGCTCCTGGACGCGGGCCGGATCGTCACCGGCGAACGCCTGATCGACGGCCTGTACGGTGACCAGCCCGGCGCCGTGAACGCCCTGCAGTCCCAGGTCTCCCGGTTACGCAGGGGGCTCGGGTCGGACGCGCCTGTGGAGTTCCATCCGGCGGGATACCGGCTGGCCGTCGATCCGGCCGAGGTCGACGCGCTCGTCTTCGAACGGCTGGCCGCCGAAGGCCGCGCCGCGGGGTCCGCCGAGGAGCGGGCCGCCGTGCTCGGCCGGGCGCTCGGGCTGTGGCGCGGGCCGGCGCTGGCGGACGTACGTGACGCGCCGTTCGCTACGGCCCAGGTCACGCGACTGGAGGAGCTCAGGCTCGACGTCACGGAGGAGCGGATCGAGGCGGAGCTGGCGCTGGGGCGGCACCGCGAGCTCGTACCCGAGCTGCAGGGCCTGGTCGTGGCCCATCCGGTGCGGGAACGGCTGCGCGGGCAGCTCATGCGGGCCCTGTACGGGAGCGGGCGCCAGAGTGAGGCGCTCTCCGCGTTCGAGGCGGCCCGGAGCGTGCTGGCCGAGGAGCTCGGGGTGGATCCGTCGCCGGAGCTGGCCGCCGTCCATCTGGCCGTACTCCGGGGCGAGCTGCCCGTTTCACCGGTGAATTTCGCTGCTCGGGGTGCTCCGTCACAGTTGACCAGCTTTGTGGGCAGGAACGAGGATCTCGGCGCCATCGCGGAGCACCTCACCGCCGCCCGGCTGGTCACGCTGATCGGCCCTGGTGGCGCGGGTAAGACCCGGCTGGCGATCGAGGCATCCGTACGGCATCCGGGCGAGGTCGCCTTCGTCGAGCTGGGCGAGCTGGGCGAGCTGGGCGAGCTGGGCGAGCGGGCAGAGCGGGCCGAGGGCGGTGATGTGGCGCGGGCCGTACTGGCCGCGCTCGGCCTGCGCGACGGCCTGCTCTCCGCCCAGGGTTCCGCCCAGGAACAGCGCTCTCCCGTCGAGCGGCTCGTCGTGGCCCTCTCGGACCGTCCGATGCTGATCGTGCTCGACAACTGCGAACACCTCGTCGAGGCCGCTGCGGCCCTCGCCCATCGGCTGCTCAGCGCCTGTCCAGGCCTGCGGGTCCTCGCCACGAGCCGGGAGGCGCTCGGCGTCACGGGCGAGACGCTGTTCCCCGTCGCCCCGCTGGCGCTGCCGGCCGAGGGCGCCCCGCCGCTGTCCGCGCCCGCCATCCGTCTGTTCGCCGACCGTGCCGCCGCCGTGTGCCCCGGGTTCGCCGTCGATGGGGGTAACGCGGGTGACGTGCTGCGGATCTGCCGGGCGCTCGACGGGCTGCCGCTGGCCATCGAGCTGGCCGCCGCCCGGCTCCGCGCGCTGCCGGTGGCCGAGGTCGCCGCGCGGCTGGACGACGCGTTCGGCCTGCTGTCCCGGGGGAGTCGTACGGCCCAGCCGCGGCACCGGACGTTGCGGGCGCTGGTCGAGTGGAGCTGGGAGCTCCTGGACGTACCGGAACAGCGGCTGGCCAGGAGGCTGAGCGTGTTCGCGGGTGGAGCCACGCTGGAGTCGATCGAGGCCGTCTGCGGGGAGGCCGACGCCGTGGAGGTGGTGGCGGGGCTCGTCGACAAGTCGCTGGTCGAGGTGGTTGGCGATCGGTATCGGATGCTGCGTACCATTCACGCCTTCTGCGCTGAGCGGCTCGCCGAGGCGGGAGAGGCCGAGCGGCTGTGGCGGGCGCACGCCGAGCACTTCCAGGCCCTGATGAGCACGGCCGCGCCGCACCTGCTCCGTGCCGAACAACTCGAATGGCTCGCCCGCATCGACGCCGAACACGACAACCTGCTCGCCGCCGTCCGCTGGGCCGTACCGGCCGATCCCGAGCTGGGGTTGCGGCTGGTCGCGGACCTGGTCACGTACTGGTGGCTGCGTGGCCGCCGGGCGGAGGGCGCGGGTCCCGCCCGCGCGCTGCTGGCCGCAGTCGGCACCGAGCCGCCCGCCGAGCTGGCGGGCGAGTACGTCCTCTGCGTCCTCGGGGCCACCCCCGGCGGCGGCGCCGAGCCACGCCGGCACCTGGCGACGGCCAAACGGCTCATGGCCTCGATGAACCTGGTCGAGCACCGCCCTCAGCTCATCTTCTTCTGGGCCACGTTCGCCGGTCCGTCGGACGCGGACTACCGCGACGCCATGGCCGAACGCATCCAGACCGGTGCCGATCCCTGGACGGACGGGCTCGGCCACCTCGGCCGCGGCGTGCTCGCGCAGCTGCTGGCGGGTGACGTGGCGACGGGAGAGCGCGAGTTCGAGCTGGCGCTGGCGAGCTTCCGGTCGCTCGGGGAGCGCTGGGGCATGCTGACCACGCTCTCGGAGCTCGCGGAGCTGGTGTGCTGGCGGGGGGACGGCGAGCGGTTCGCGGCGCTGGTGGCGGAGGCGTTGCGGCTGGCTGACGAGCTCGGCGCCGTCGAGGACCGGGCCGACCTGCTCTGCCGGCGCGGGGAGGGCACGATCCTGCTGGGCGACCTGGACACGGCCCGCGCCTCGTATGAGGAGGCACTGGAGCTGGCCCGCCGAACCGGCGCCCTGGAGGCCGCCGGGAAGGCCCGGCACGGGCTGGCGGAGGTCGCCCGGCTGAGCGGGGACGTGGCGGGGGCGCGGCGCGCGTACGAACAACTGCTGACCGAACACCGGACCGGCACCGGACGTCCGGACGAACACCGGACCGGCACCGGACGTCCGGACGAACACCGGACCGGCACCGGACGTCCGAACAAGTCCGCGAACCTGGGGCCGGAGGCTGCCCTGGGGCGCCCGGACGAGCCGTCCGGGGGGTCGTTCGGGGCCGATCTTGGCCATGTGGGGGTGTTGATCGCGCTGGGCTGGATCGCCGTGCAGGAGGGCGAGGCGGTGCGGGCGGCGGCGCTGCAGCGGGAAGCGGTGGACCGGGCGCTCGGTCTGCACAGCCGGCCCCTCGTGGCGTCGGCGGTTGAGGGGCTCGCGGGCGTGGCGGGGCTGACAGGGGATCACGAGCGGGCCGCCGTGCTGCTGGGCGCCGCCCGTACCTGGCGGGGCACGGCGCTCACGGGTGATCGTGACGTCGCCCGCGTGTCGGCCCTGGCCCGTGAGCGGCTGGGTGACGCGGCCTATGAGAAGGCGTACGGCCGCGGCGACAGCTACGACCGCGACGGCCTGCTGGCGATCATCAGCCCGGATGGCCCACCCCGGAGCCCGCAGTCCGGCGCTGGCTAGGGTGTCTGCGATGAGTGGTGAGCGGGTCATAGGCGGGTACGCGCTGCGGCGGGTGCTCGGGCGGGGCGGCATGGGTGAGGTGCACCTCGCCACCACGCCTACCGGTGGCCTGGCCGCCGTCAAGGTGATCCATCCCGAGCTGGCCCGCGATCCCGCGTTCCGGCGGCGGTTCGAACGCGAGGTGGCCGCGGCTCGCCGGGTGGCCAGGTTCTGTACGGCTCCGGTGCTGGACGCCGGGCTCGACGGAGATGTCGCTTATCTCGTCACCGAATACGTTAAAGGGCCAGATCTGGCGCAGGCCGTACGGGAGCAGGGGCCGCTGTCCGGCTCCGACCTGGAGGCGCTGGCGGTGGGCATCGCGACCGCGCTCGGCGCCATCCATGGGGCGGGGGTTGTTCACCGGGACCTCAAGCCGTCGAACGTGCTGCTGTCGCCGCTCGGTCCGCGCGTGATCGACTTCGGCATAGCGCAGCTCGTCGACGCCGACAGCCTGGCCAGCCAGGCGATCCTGGGGACACCCGCGTTCATGGCGCCTGAGCAGGTACGCGGGGAGCCGCTCGGGCCGGCGGCCGATGTGTACGCGTGGGGTGGGGTGATCGCTTTCGCGGGGACCGGGCGGTTGCCGTTCGGGGGCGGGGCTCCGGCTGAGGTGCTGTACCGGATCGTCAACGAAGGGCCGCGGCTGGACGGCCTTGATGAGGGTCTGCGGGACGTGGTGGAGCGGGCGATGGCCAAGGAGCCGCGTCTTCGTCCAACGGCTCAGCAACTGCTGGCGTCCCTGATGGGAGGCACGCATCTCACCCCGGCCACAGCCACTCAGGTGGTGGAACGCACCTGGACCGGGCCTCGTGGCTTGGCAGGACCGGTTGACGGGGCGTTCTTGCGGGGTGCGGGACCGGTTGACGGCGCGTCCGTGCGGAGTGCTCACGGTATTAGCGCGTCTGTCCAGGGGCCGCCAGATGTGAGCGGAACCGCCCTTGTCACTCCTGCTGCACATGCGTCCGGCCAGATTGCTCCAAGCGCGAGCGGTGATGTCTGGGACGCGGCTGTACCGAGTGCCTCTGGCCGGAATGCGCTGTCGGACGGAGGATCCCCGCAGGCTCGTGGTGGGGTGGCGCGGCGTCGGTGGCCGTGGGTGGCGGCGATCGTCGTCGCCGTGGCCGCTGTGGTGGTGGGGGCCGTGGTGGCGCCTCGGATGTGGGAGGGGCGGCCGTACACGGCGGGGTTCGGCGACTCCTGGGCTACCGGGGCGTCCGACGGCGGGGACGCGCGGGTTGCCGGGAGTGACTACGTGCTGACCGCCAAGCCGGGGTGGCGCCTGTGGAAGTCGGCGCCCGCAAGGGAGCCGGACGGCGGCGTGGTGGTGAGCGCGAAGGCGCGGCGCGAACAGGGGTCCGGCGAGTACGGCGTGTGGTGCCACGGCTCGGCGAGCTCGGGGGACCGCTACGAGTTCGGGGTGAGCGGCTCGGGGCAGGTCACGATCGTCAAGCGCCGTACCGGGCAGAAGGGCACGCCGCTGTACGGTCCGGCAGCGGCCAAGGTTTCGACCGGGACCAACCGGATCGTCGCCGAGTGCGCCGATGTCGGCAGCGGCGGCGGCAAGGTGGGGTTGCGGATGTGGGTGAACGAGCGGCTCGTCGCCGAGGTGTCCGATGCGAGCGATCCGCTCGGGTCCGGTGAGGCCGGGGTTTATGCGGCGCCGGACGCCAAGGAGGCGCTGCGCGTACGCTTCGAGTCGTTCGCCACCGACCGCACGAAGGACTAAGCCCCCCCAAATGCCGAAATTCCCGGCGCTGCCCGACGAGGAGGGACACAGTCCTGTCCGGTTCCGGGTACTGGGACCGCTCCGGGTCGAAAGCGGGCCGCAGCCGGGGTCGCAGCCGCACGCGCAGCAGGATCGGCAGCCCGGGCCGGGGTCGGAGCCGCACCGGCAGCCCGGGCCAGGGCCGGAGGCCGACCCGGAGCCGAGGCAGCAGTTGCAGCCGGGGCCGGCGAAGCATCGGGCGGTGTTGGCCGCGTTGCTGGTCTCCGCAGGGCGGGTGGTGCCGATTGAGCGGTTGATGGCCGTGGTGTGGGACGACCGGCCGCCGGCCTCCGCGGAGTCGGTGCTCAGGGTCTACATCAGCGGGTTGCGCAAGATCATCGACGGGATCGCCACCGTCCCCGGCGGCTACCTGATCGAGGTCGAGCCGGACGAGGTCGACTGCCACCGGTTCGAGCGGCTCGTCAGCGAGGCTCGGCGGGCCAGGGAGGCGGGCCGGGCGGAGGTGGCCGTCGAGGGGTTCCGGGCGGCGCTGGCGCTGTGGCGAGGGGACGCCCTGGCCGATATCGAGTCCTCCTACCTGCGCAGGACACGGGCCGTACCCCTGGAAGAGCTCCGCCTGACCGCGCTCGAAGAACGTGTGGAGCTGGACCTGCTGCTGGGCAGAGGCGGTGAGGTCGTCGGCGAGCTGCGGGCGCTCGTCGGGGCGTACCCGCTGCGAGAGCGGGCGTGGGCGCTGCTGCTCGACGCGCTGCGCCAGGCCGGGCGGCGAGCGGAGGCACTGGCGGCGTACCAGGAGGCCCGCCGCGTGCTGGTGGATGAGCTCGGCCTGGAGCCGGGCGCCGAACTGGCCGAGGCAC
Source organism: Nonomuraea sp. NPDC049141 (assembly GCF_040648415.1). Lineage (NCBI taxonomy): Bacteria > Bacillati > Actinomycetota > Actinomycetes > Streptosporangiales > Streptosporangiaceae > Nonomuraea > Nonomuraea sp. NPDC049141. The sequence goes on along the minus strand of NZ_JBEZDR010000030.1, from coordinate 116,683 downwards.
ACCGGCGGGCGCTGTCGAGCGAGGAGCCGCAGAACCCGCCGACAAGCGACGGGCAGCAGGTAGGCGATGGACTGCGACATTCGCCGATAAATGATGCACCGCCGGATATTTCGGATTTCACGGGGCGGGTGGCCGTCCTCGACTGGATCGCCGCCGGAGTGCCCGGGCAGAGGAACGCCCCCGTGCACCTGGTCGTGCACGGGCCGCCAGGATGCGGCAAATCCGCCGTGGCCGTGCGTGCCGCCACCATGATCGACCTCCCCGACGGCCGCCTCTACGCGTCGCTGCGCGACCGGCAGCCCAGCGCCGTGCTGGAAGACCTGCTCCGATCCCTGGGTTGCCCCGACGGCGCTGTGCCCGCCGCGTCGGAGGAGCGTGTACGCCTTTATCGCGGTATAACGGCCCAACGCAGCCTCCTCGTAGTGCTCGACGACGCCACGGACGAGGCCCAGGTACGCCCGCTGCTCCCCACCGGTCCGGGCAGCCTGACGCTGGTGACCAGCCGTTCTCCGCTCGCGGGGTTGGAGGCGGCCAGGGCGTACGAGCTGGGCGTCTTCGAACCCGGCGAGGCCGTGGCCATGCTCGCCGAGGTGGTGGGCCGTGAACGGGTCGACGCCGAGCCGGCGGCCGCCGAGCGCATCGTACGGCTCTGTGATGGTCTGCCCCTGGCCCTGCGCATCGCCGGATCCCGCCTGGCACGGAAACCGGGCTGGACCCTCGAACACCTGGCCGGACGGCTGGGTGACGAGCGGCGACGACTGGACGAGCTGAGCGCGGGCGACCTGGCCGTCCGCGGCAGCTTGGCGCTCGGTTACCAGGGGCTGGCCGACTCCGAGCGGCGGCTGTTGCGCAGGCTGGGCGCCCTGTCCGCGCCCGACTTCGCGTCCTGGGCGCTCGGCGCCGATCTGGAGCCCCTGGCTGAGGCTGGCCTGCTCCAGTCACGCGGCCTCGACGAGGCAGGCGGCGAGCGGTACGGCTGGCACGACCTGACCCGCCTGTACGCCGCCGAACGCCTGGCCGCCGAGGACGGAGGCCCGGCAGCGGTGCTGGCCGAGCTCGCGGGCGAGATCCTCGACCGAACCCGGCAAGCCAGAACAGCCCTGCTCCCCGCCGAACCCGGCTCAGGCCGCACCCTGGCCCGCACCGCGGAACAGGTGCTGGAGTCCGGTTCGGGATCGTCGGGAGTACGGGGTCTGGGGCCCGGTTCGCGGTGGTCAGAGGCGCGGGGTCGCGAGGCGCGTTGGTCGGGTGATGGGACTCCGGAACCCGGTTCGGGCTGGGTGGGGGAGCCGAGCTTCGGGTGGGTGGCGGACCGGAGCGTGGGGTGGACCGGTGGGTGGGCGTTGGAGACGGGGCGGTTGCGGGCCGACGCTCGGTGGTTGAGTGCTGAGCGACGGTTCCTCGTGGCGGCCGTAGGGGACTTTCATCGGGCCGGGCTGCACGAGGCGGCCTGGCGGTTGGCCTTCTATCTGACTCCGCTGTTCGAGCTGGGCGCGCATCACGACGACTGGCACGTCACCGCCGCCACCGGTCTCGACTCGGCGCGGGCGGCGGGGCATCGGGAAGGTGAGGCGCTGCTGTTGCGGGGGCTGGCCGATCTCCATCGGGCGGAAGGTCGTCCCGAGTCCGCCGCGGCCGCGCTGAGGGCCGCTCAGCCGCTGGTCGAGGGGCTGGAGCTGGCCCGGATCATGTTGCGGCTCGGTCTGGTCGAGCGGCGTCCGGCCGAGGCGGAACGCGCGCTGGCCAGATGTCTTCAGGTGTTCGAGGAGGCCGGTGATCGGCGCGGCACGGCCGACGCGCTGCGGGCTCTGGGTGTCGTACGCGGCGATGTGGGGTTGGTCGAACGGAGCCTGGACGCGTACGGCGACTTGGGCGACCCGCGCGGAGAGGCGGAAGCCCTGCTCGACCTGGCCAGGCTGCACCTCGGCGCCCACCACTACGCCCGGGCGCGCGACTGCGCCGAGCGGCGGATCAGGATCAACCGGCGCCTCGGTGACCGGCTGCCGGAGGCGGCCGGTCTGCTCGTGCTGGCCGACGTCGCAGCCGCCGAGGGTGATCCGGAGCAGGCGGCCAGGCTGGCCGGCGAGGCTGAGGCGACGTTCACGGCTCACGGCGACCGGAGAAACGCCGCAAAAGCCCTGATTATCCGCATAAAAGCGCACCTCGACCTTGATGAGATTGATGCTGCGGTTGATGGGCTTGCGCGTGTTATGGGAGAGTCTGACAGCTTCGGTGAGCCCCGGAGCGCCGAGGTCGAGCTTCTGTCGCAAGAGCTGCGCAGACGCCGCGGCCTGCGGATCTAGGCGCGCGGTCTGCGGGGTCCGTGGCCTGCGGATTTAGTCGGAGTCCGCAGGACTATGCGGATCCTGAAGGTCGCCCGGCTACCGTCGGCCCACAAGTTCCACCCCTACCGGCAAAGGTGATCAGAACATGCGGAAGACGATCGCGCTGGCCGTCGCGGCGGTCGCGTTGACCGGCTGCGGGATGCTCCCTGGCCAGCAGGGCGGCAGCGGCGAGGAGCAGACGGGCCAGACCAGCGAGGCCGCGCCAACCGCGCGGCCCACCGAGCTCAAAGCCTCCGCCGAACAGCAGCAGACCGCACCCCCGCAGGAGACCAAGGCGATCGCGAGCCGGGAGACCAAAGTCGGGTCGGGCGGTCAGTACGGCAAGGCCCGCGTCGACATCACCGCGCTCAAGCGGCAGGGCAGGACGATCAGCCTCAACTGGACCGTCACCGCCACCGACGGCAAGGTCAACCTGCACAACGGCATGGGCAGCGGCACGCTCGACTTCACGGTGTCGGCCGTCTCCCTGATCGACCCGGTCAACGCCAAGCGCTACCGCGTCGCCCGCAACGGCACGGGCGAGGACGCCAAGTGCGTCTGCTCGGGCACTCAGGGGCAGTTCCTGGAGTCCGGCGACGCCACCACGCTCTACGCGGTCTTCGCCGCCCCGCCGCCGGACGTCACGAAGATCAATGTCGAGATGCCGATGATGGGCGTGTTCACCGATGTTCCGATCTCTTAGCGTCGCGCTGGCCCTCGTCCTGTCCCCAACGGTCCTGTCCCCGACCCCGAGCCCGGCTCCGCCCGTCAACGCCACCGGCCCGGTGGAAGACCTCGTGCTCCCCGTCGAGGACATCATCGGCGAGGTCGAGTCGCTCGACGGCACCGAGAGCGAGACCAAGCTCGGCAAGCAGGTCACGGTGGCGCTCACCAGTGACGTGCTGTTCGCGGTGGACAAGTGGGTGCTGACCGCCGAGGCGAGAAAGCGGCTCCAGGAGGTGGCGCGAAAGATCGACGCGGAGGGCGCCGGGGGTGTCGTGAAGGTCGAGGGGCACACCGACGACCAGGGCACCGACGCCTACAACGTCACGCTGTCACAGCGCCGGGCGCAGGCCGTACAGCAGGCCATGCGCGGCCTGCTGACCGGCGGCGACGAGGACCTCCAGGCGAAGGGGTACGGCGAGAGCCGCCCGAAGGCGCCCAACATCGTCGACGGCAAGCCCGTCGCCGCGAACCGGGCCAAGAACCGCCGGGTGGAGCTGGTCTTCACCGTCAAGCAGTGAGCTCGGCCAGCCCGTCGCCCATCGGGGTACGGCTGTACAGCACCGATCGGCCGCTGCGCGTACGCGAGACCAGGCCCGCCCTGCGCAGCACGGCCAGATGGCCGCCCACGCCCCCGAGCGTCATCGAGAGCTGGGCGACGAGCTGGCTGGTGCTGGCCGGGCTGTCGAGCGCGGCGAGCACGGCCGCCCGGCCCCGCCCGAGCAGCGCGACCAGGCCGTCGGCGGCGGGCGAGCCCCGCTCCCAGAGCGCGGCGACCCCGTGCGCGGGATAGGTGAGGCCGTACGCGCGCGGCGGATCGAGGTAGACGTACGTGGCGCCGAACGCGTTCGGCATCAGCACCACGCCCACGCCACCGAGCCGGTGCGAGGCCCCGCCGACCTTGCCGAGCAGGATGCGCTCCTCCTTCAACGCCATGTCGATGCCCAGGCGGCCGAACACCTCCGTCCAGCCGTACACCGCGAGCCGCCCCGCCCGCCGCACGATGTCGCGCTCCAGCAGGGCGCGCAGCCGGGGCCAATCAGGGGCGAGCAGCTCGTTCCAGAACGCTTCGAGCGCGCCGGCGACCCGCACGGGGACGTCGGGAACGTCGAGCGCCGGATCGACCGCCCGGCCCCGATGGCTGAGCCGCAGGTCGGCGGCGGCCCGGGCGGCGGGCGTCCGCCGGACGGCGGCCAGTTCCCGCTCGAAGGTGACGTCCACGCCCTCGGGTGGCACGCAGTAGAAGTCGGGCGCGTAGTCGGTCACCCGATGCAGCCGGATCAGGGCCCGCAGCACCGGACTGTCCGCCAGCAGCCGCTCGTAACGGTCGCGCACGCGGGCCGTCCAGATGGGCAGGCCGGGCGGTACGTGCTGGCCGCTCAGCACGTTGAGCGCGCCGACGACCTGGCTCATCGGCGACAGGCCGAACCTGACCTTCGCAAGGTCCTCGGGCGTGCACTCGAGATGCGCCATCCGTTCCGCCTCCCGACGAAAAGAACGGTCATCCTAGCGAGCGTCAATCGCCCGGCAGAGTGCCCAGGGTGACGGTGACCGTCTTGGTCGAGTCGTCCTCCTTGACGACCTCCACCTTGACCTGCTGCCCCGGCTTGAGCGCGGACAGCTCCTGGGCGAGTACGGGCAGTGTCGCCGTGTCCTTGCCGTTGACGGAGATGATCACGTCACCGGGCTGGATCCCGGCCTTCTCGGCCGGGCCGCCCTTGTCGACCTTGGCCACGGCGACCCCGGCCAGCTGGCCGTTGTCACCGATGATCGTGCTGCCCCTGATGCCGAGCGCGGCCCGGTGGCTGTTGGTGACCTTGCCGTAGCGGACGATCTGAGCGGCGATGTCCGTCGCGGTGTTGCTCGGGATCGCGAACCCGATGCCCGGCGCGGCCCCGCCGCCGAGGTCCGGGTCCGTCGCCGCGAGCGTCGGGATGCCGATGACCTGCCCGGACAGGTCGACCAGGGCGCCGCCGCTGTTGCCGGGGTTGATCGCCGCCGACGTCTGGATCGCGCCGCTGATCGTCGCGCCGGGCGAGCCGGGTTCCTGCGGCTCGCTCACGGTACGGCCCAGCGCCGAGATGATGCCGTCGGTGACGCTGCCCGACAGCCCCAGCGGGTTGCCCATGGCGAGGACGAACTGGCCGACCCGGAGCTTCGACGAGTCGCCGAACCTGGCCGGTGTCAGCCCCTTCGGGTCGTCCACCTTGATGACCGCCAGGTCGCCGCCGCTGAAGCTCTTGACGAGCCGGGCCTTGCGCGAAGCGCTGCCGGTGGCCAGCGTCACGTCCATCCGGGTGGCGGAACCCACGACGTGCGCGTTGGTGAGGATGTGGCCCGCCGAGTCGTACACGATGCCCGAGCCGAGCCCCTCCTTGGTGGTGATCTGCACGATCGACGGCAGCACCCGCTGGATGACGCGCTCGTAGGACAGCTCCAGTGGCGGCGCGGACACCTCGGAGGGAGACGGCGTCACCGATGAGGGCGGGATAGTGGTGATGGTGGTGGGTGCCGGGGCCGAGCATGCGACCAGCAGCATGGCGGCGGCGGTCGCCACGGCGACCTTGCTCATGCAGGGCTAGTGCCCCGCTCAGCGAGGCTCATGCGGAGGCGGTGCCCCGCTCAGCCGGGAAGCCGGGAAAGATACGCCTCGCGGACGTTACGCCTGCTCAGCTTGCCCGTAGGCGTACGCGGCAGCGTGTCGCGGAACTCGATGACCCGCGGGTGCTTCAGCTTGGCGAGCCGCGGCGCGCAGTGCCGCATCAGCTCGGTGGTGAGCCCGCCGGTCTCGGCTCCCGCGGTGGGCTGGACGAGCGCGACGACCCGCTGGCCCCACTCGGGGTCGGGCACGCCGATCACCGCGACGTCGGCCACGGAGGGGTGTTCGAGCAGTACCGCCTCGATCTCGGCGGGATAGATGTTGACGCCGCCCGAGATGATCAGGTCGGTCCTGCGGTCGAGGAGGAACAGGTAGCCCTCGTCGTCCAGGTAACCGATGTCTCCGGGTGTGTAGGCGGGCCCGCGCATGGCGGCCGCCGTCTTGCCGGGGTCGCCGTGGTACTCGAAGCGGTTGACGCCGCCGATGTAGACCAGCCCCGGTTCGCCGGGCGCGACCTCCTCGCCGCCGTCGCCGACGATCGTGAACGTCATGCCGTCGAGGGCCCTGCCGACCGTGCCCGGCCGGGCCAGCCACTCCGCCGACGACACCATGGTGGCCACGGCCGCCTCGGTGGAGCCGTAGTACTCCCACAGCACGGGCCCGAGCCAGTCGATCATGGCCTGCTTGGTCGCGGGCGGGCACGGCGCCGCGCCATGGTAGAGGTGCGTGAGCGAGGACAGGTCGTACGTCTCCCGATCCGCTACGGCCAGCAGTCGGTGAAACATCGTGGGCACCATGAACGCGTTCGTCACCCGATACCGCTCGACCAGCCGCAGGGTCTCGGCCGCGTCGAACCGCTCCGGCGCCACGATCGAGTGCCCGAGCTGCAACGCCATCATCGCCTGCCCGTACGGCGCCGAGTGGTAGAGCTGCGAGCACACCAGGTGCACACCCCCGACCGGCAGCCGGAAGTGCGTCCAGCTCTTGCGCATGAGGATCGGATAGAGCTCCTCGGGCGTCAGATCGAGCAGCCGTCTGCGCACGCCCTTCGGCCGCCCCGTGGTGCCGGAGGTGTAGAGCATCATCGACCCGGCCCGCCGGTGCTCCGGCGCGCTGTCCGGCTGACCGGTCACGAGCTCGCCGACGGTGAGCGCGGCGGGGGAGACCACCGCCTTCGCGCCGCAGTCGGCCACGATGTAGGCGATCTCCTCGTCGGTGAAGTGCCAGTTGACCGGTACGTGATACGCGCCGATCTGGTACGTCGCGAGCATCATGGTCAGGGCGTCGAGCCCGTTCCTGAGCACGGTCACCACCGAGTCGCCTCGCGCCACCCCGCGCGCGGCCAGGCCGTGGGACGCCTGGTTGGCGCGAGAGAGCAGCTCACCGTAGGTCGCGCCGTCGGGGCCCAGCAGGGCGGGACGTCCGGCGTCGGCGGCGGCGATCTCGTAGAAACCTCTCATGCCCGTGACCATACAGAACTAGATTCTGCACGGGGAATAGCGGAATTATCCCGCTGCTTCGTGACGTAACCTGAAAGCCATGGCGGACGTCGGTGACCAGATACCATCCTCGGACTCTCCCACCACCCCGTTCAGGAAGATCGTTCTGCCTACGGACGAGACGGTCACGGTCTCCCGGCCGCCGGAGCCGCTCGCGCCGCTCCCACCTCTGCCTCCGCCGCCCCCGCCGCTCAAGGGCGGGCTGCTCGCCCGGATCGGCGACGTCCCGATCAAGGTCGTCTACCTGATCGGCGCCATCATCGCGACCGTGCTGGCGGTCATGCTGGTGTTCGTGATCTTCTCCGGCGACGTGCCGAAGGACGCGCGGCAGGCACCGCGGCAGGTCGCCCCGGTTTCGCCGGTGCCGGGGGCCTCCGCCTCGCCCAAGCCGTCGGCGACCGCGGTTCCGGCGGTGCCGAAGAACCTCGCCTACCCCCAGCAGTCCGGGACGGCGACCGTCACGATCGGCACGATCTCCGACCTGGCGACCGGGATCAGCTACCCGCGCCTGGGGCTGCCGTGGACGGCCAAGTCGTTCGCGCCGTTCGCCATCGCCCAGCGCGTCGGCAAGGTGGCCGTCCCGCACACGGTGATCGCCTCGGCGATGCTCCCCGGCGCCACCCCGAAGACCAAGCCGGCCAAGACCGCCGACTACCGCGAGCTCGCCGTCAGGGCCGTCAACTGGTCGCTGCGCACGCAGTATCCGGCGGGCGCGACGCTCGCCTGGACCGGATCGCAGAAGGTGCCGGTGGGCAAGGGCTGGATGCTCGGCTACAAGGTCACCTACACGGTCTCGGGCAAGCAGAAGACGTCGCAGGCCATCGTGTCGATCCACGAGGTGGGGAAGACCAAGCCGGCGATGCTGCTCGCATCGATCCCCCAGAGCGGCAAGTCGCACTACCGTGACCTGAACACGATCGTGCTGGGCGTCCGGACCCTCTAGTTCAGAAGCATGCTCTAGAATATGGTTCTGGCATATGTCGGGCCTGGCTGGAGGATGTGCGATGGCGATCGGGTTGAGCGAGGAACACGAGGCGCTCCACGAGTCGGTGAGCGGCTGGGCGGACCGGAACATCCCCGCCGAGCTGCTGCGATCCGGCTCGGATGGGCGTCCCGCCTTCTGGCCGGGGCTCGCCGAGCAGGGGCTGCTCGGCCTGCACCTGCCCGAGTGGGCCGGCGGCTCCGGTTACGGGCTGCTGGAGACCGCGGTCGCCGTCGAGGCGCTGGCCGAGCGGATGACGCCGGGGCCGTACGTGCCGACCGTGCTGGCCAGTGCGGTGATCAACGCCTCCAAGCGGCCCGAGCACCTGGAGTCGTTCGCCGACGGCACGCTCACCGCCGCGGTCGCGCTGACCGGCACGCTGACCGGGACCCTCGCCGAGGACGGCGCGCTGATCGTCTCCGGTACGGCCGAGCCCGTGCTCGGCGCCTCGCTGGCCGACGTGCTGGTGCTGCCGGTCTCCACGGCCGAGGGCGAGGAATGGGTCATCGTCGACGCCTCGTCCGCCACCGTCACGGAGATCAAGTCCCTCGACCTGACCAGGCCGGTGGCCAGGGTGGAGCTGTCGGAGGTGCTGGTGCCCGACTTGGGCATCCTGGGCGGCGTCCAGAGCTCCGACGTGCGCAATCTCGCCGCGATCCTGCTCGGCGCCGAGGCCGCGGGCCTGGCCTCCTGGTGCGTGACGGCCGCCGCCGACTACGCGAAGGTCCGCGTCCAGTTCGGCCGCCCGATCGGCCAGTTCCAGGGCATCAAGCACAAGCTGTCCCGCATGCTCGTGGCGCTGGAGCAGGCGCGCGCCACCGTCTGGGACGCCACCCGCGCCGACGGCAAGGAGCTGGACTACGCCGCCGCGATCGCCGCGGTGATGGCTCCCGACGCGGCCGTACAGTGTGCCAAGGACGCGATCCAGACCTTCGGCGGCATCGGCTACACCTACGAGCACGACGTGCACCTCTACTACCGCCGCGCGCTCACGCTCCGCGCGGTGCTCGGCTCGTCGGCCGAGTGGGCGGCCACCGTCACCGCGCTCGCCCTGCAGGGCGTCACCCGCGAGATGGAGATCGACCTCCCCGAGGACGCCGAGGAGCTGCGCGAGTCGATCCGCGCGGAGGTCGCGGCGCTGAAGGAGCTGGAGGGCAAGGAGCAGAAGCGGGCGCTGGCCGCGGGCGGCCTGGTCATGCCGCACCTGCCGAAGCCCTGGGGCCGCGGCGCCAAGCCGCTGGAGCAGGTGCTGATCGCGCAGGAGCTCAAGGCCGCGCGGGTGAAGCTGCCCGCGATGATCATCGGTGCCTGGGTGGTGCCGTCCATCGTCTCGTACGGTACGCCCGAGCAGCAGGAACGCTTCCTGCTCAAGACGCTCAGCGGCGAGATGATCTGGTGCCAGCTCTTCTCCGAGCCCGGCGCCGGGTCCGACCTGGCTTCGCTGCAGATGAAGGCGGAGAAGGTCGAGGGCGGCTGGAAGCTCAACGGCCAGAAGGTCTGGACCTCGGTCGCGCACGTCGCCGAGTGGGGCATCTGCATCGCCCGCAACTCCTCCGAGGGCTCCAAGCACGAGGGCATCACCTACTTCCTGGTCGACATGAAGGCGCCGGGGGTCACGGTCCGGCCGCTGACCGAGATGACCGGCGAGAACCTGTTCAACGAGGTCTTCCTGGACGACGTGTTCGTGCCCGACGAGCTGGTCGTGGGCGAGGTCGGCCAGGGCTGGAAGGTCGCCCGCAACACGCTGTCGAACGAGCGGGTCTCGCTCTCGTCCGGGTCGGGCGGCACCGGGGCGTCCGTGCCGGACCTGCTCGGGCTGGTGGGGCGGCTCGGGCGGGAGCTGTCGCCGGTCGAGGCGTACCAGGTCGCGCAGGTGATCTGCGAGGGGCACTCCATCAACGCGCTGTCGCTGCGCGTGACGCTCAAGCAACTGGCGGGGGGCGAGCCCGGCGCGGACGCCTCGGTACGCAAGCTGCTGTCGACCGCGCACGCCCAGCACGTCTCGGAGTCCGCGGTGGAACTGCTGGGGTCCGCGGCCGTGGTGGCCGCCGACATGACGCTCGGCGACGCCGGCTACTGGAACCGTGCGGTGCTCGCCACCCGGGCGATGACCATCTACGGCGGCACCACGGAGGTGCAGCTGAACATCATCGGGGAGCGCATGCTCGGCCTGCCCAGGGACCCCGAGCCGGGCAAATGACGGCGGGGGCCGGGCTCTGGGAAACGGCTGGGTTTTGGGAAACGACCCGGCTCGTGGAGGAGCCCGGCCCTCTACGGGGCCTCAGGAGGGATTGACCGGCTGGAGCGGGCTCGGCGTGCCGTCGCGCCACGGTCTCGGGATGCCGATCTTGATTTCACCGAGGCAGGCGGCCGGGCCGTTCAGCGTACGGATGACGAGCTCGGTCCCGCCGCCGTTGGTCGCGGCGAACGTCCAGCCGAAGCCCTTCTCCGCCGGGGTGTCGGCCTCCGCGGTGCCGAGCCGTACCGACAGCCGGGTGGCGGCCGGGTTGAGATAGCCGACCTGGACCGTCCACTCGCCCTCGGGCAGCCGCACCGGCAGCGGGAAGCGGACCTCGCGCGCGCCGACCGGCGTGCAGCCGGAGGCCCGCGCGGGGACCGTCAGGCCGTCGATGCTCACCGGGCGCAGCCGGCCCTCCTGGTCGAAGATCAGCGGGTTGCGTATCGGGCCGCTGAGCCGCCTGGTCCAGGTCACCGGGTGTGACGCGATCGGCCCGAGCACCTTCGAGGCCAGCGCGTAGTCGTAGAAGAAGATCGGATAGACGACCTTGGCGGGCACGTGCGTGTCGAGCACGACCGCGTTGTCCGGGACGCGCTTGAGCGCCAGCCTGCCGGTCTCGACGTAGCTCTTGACGTGCGCGCCGAGCGGCAGGCGGCCGTACGCGGTGACCGACCAGACCGAGCCGAGCGCGAACGCGGCGGTCAGCGGCAGCCAGACGAACCTGAGGCGCGGCCAGACCCGCAGCCAGGGGCGTTCCTCACCGGCGAGCGGGATGAACGCCAGCCCGATGGCGATCGCCACGACCATGGCCGTGGAGGAGACGTAGCGGAGTTCGGCGCCGCTCAGGTCCGGGCCGAGCTGCTGGATCCGGCCGATCATGACGGGCACCACGTCGGCGAGCGTGAAGTAGGCGAGCAGCACCAGCCACGCCAGCCAGGCCCGCCGCCTGAAGAACACGGAGACCGCCAGCACGACCACCGCGACGCCGAGCCCGGCCCAGACCGCCGTGGGCGGCGGCGCCGCGGTCGCGTAGTCCTCGCCGATCGGTAACCACTGCCAGGGCCCGCCCAGAGACGTCGGTACCAGCGAGCTGGACAGCAGCGTCCAGGCGAAGCGCGCCGCCAGCCCCGCGTCGGGCAGGGTGGGCTGGATCGTGTCGTTGGTGAGCTGCACGGAGGTGAGGAGCTGGCGGAAGAACACGCCCGCGTAGACGGTGAGCACGCCCGCGTAGAGCAGCCAGGCCCGCCACTGCCCCCGCCAGCCGAGCCAGCCCACGCTCAGCGCGAGGGCCAGCACCAGGATGAACGGCGCCTTGACGAAGAACGCCATCGCGAACACCGTCCAGCCCGCAGCGGCCAGCGCGTGCCTGAACCGGCCCGTCCTGGTGTAGAGGACGTGCGAGCAGAGCGCCATCGGCAGCGCGATCTGGAACGGCAGCGTCTCGATCACCACCGCCCACCACGACAGCGACGAGATCGTCATCGGGGTCAGCAGGTAGAACGCCAGCGGCACCAGGATGGCCGGGCGCGCCCCGAACAGCAGCCGCAGCAGCCGGAGCAGGGCCAGGCTCGCCGCGCCCAGCAGGCTGATCGTCACGACATGCGCGAGGACGTCGTTGTAGACGCCCAACCGGCCCATCGCCCACTGGATCGCGAACGGGCCGGGCACCAGGTGGCCGTAGTCGACCCGCATGAGGTAGTCCCACGTCAGGTCGTGCTCCAGGCCGCGGGCGATGAAGGTGAAGTCGTCCTGGCGGAAGTACGTACGCCTGACCAGGCCGAACTTCCACACCAGCTGTACGGCGATCATCACCAGGGCAGCGGCCACCACGGCGTCGCCACCGCGCAGCCAATGACGTGCGCCCACCGTCGTATCGCTCGTCGCCACCCCGCCCCCTCAGCCGGAAGCGTAGCCATTGGTGGGATTTATGCGGAATGGTCGTTGTGCGGTTGTGATGTCATAGCGGGATGCCGCACACGACCCGAGCAGGACCGCTGTCGGCCGTGCTCGGTCTCGCCCTCGGCTGCCTCGCCCTCGGACCCGCTCTGGGCTGGGGTTTCGTCCTCGTGCAGGACATGGTCTTCGTGCCGGACCCGGCCTTCTCGCGCTTCACGTTCGGGCTCGCCGGCGGGGCGCCGCGGGTGGTGCCCAGCGACGCCGTGGTCACCGCGCTGGCCTCCGTGCTCCCGGCCGAGCTGGTGCAGAAGGCGATCCTGCTGGGGATCTTCGTGCTGGGTTGTTCGGGTGCCGCGCTGCTCGTGCCCGCGGGTTTCCTCGGGGCCCGGCTGGTGGCCGGGGCGTACTACGTGTGGAACCCGTACGTGGCCGAGCGGCTGCTGATGGGGCAGTGGGCGCTGCTGCTGGGGTACGCGGGCCTGCCGTGGGTGGTGCGCGCGGTCCGCGCGGGGCGCGGGCTGCTGCCCGCCGTGCTGCCCGCCGCCGTCGGCGGCTTCGCGGCCATGACCGTCACCGCCCTCACGGCGCTGCCGGTCAGGCCGGACCGCGTCGGCCCCCTCACAGCGCGGCCGGCCAAGCCGGACCACACCGGCCTCCGCACGGCGCTGCGGGCCAGGCCGGATCACGTCGGCCCCCTCACGGCGCTGCAGGTCGCGGGCCGGCGCGTCCGGGTGGGAGTGGTGCTGCTGGCCGTCAGCCTGCCGTGGCTGCTGCTCGCGCTCCTGCGGCCGGGCGGGCTGAGCGGGGATCCGGTGGGCGTGGACGCGTTCGCGGCCAGGGCGGACGGGCCGTTCGGGGCGGTGGGCAGCCTGCTGTCGCTGGGCGGGATCTGGAACGCCAACGCCGTTCCGGCCGGGTACGAGACGGCGGTGGGCTCGGTGGCGCGGCTGGCGCTGGCCGTGGCGGGGATCGTGGGATTCGTGCTGATGAAGGACCGGCCGAGAGGGCTGGGGGTGGCGGCGGCCATCGGGTTCGGGATCGCCTGTCTGGGGGTGACCGAGCCGGGGCGCGTGGCGTTCAGGTGGCTGGTGGGGGTGTGGGGCGGGTTCGCGGTGTTCAGGGACGCGCAGCAGTTCGTCGCGCCGCTCGCCCTGCTGGCCGCGCTCGGACTCGGCGCCCTGACGGAGAAAGCCGGGCGTTGGGCCGGTTTGATGGTGCTCGTTCCCCTGGCCGTGCTGCCGACCCTGGCCTGGGGCGGGGCGGGGGCGCTGCGGGCCGTGAGCTACCCGGAGAGCTGGAGCCAGGCCCGCGAGGTGATCCGCCGGGATCCGCGGCCGGGGGACGTGCTGGTGCTGCCGTTCGAGTCCTACCGGAGGTTCCCCTGGAACGGGGACCGGGCGGTGCTCGACCCGGCGCAGCGCTACTTCGCCGTGCCGGGGCGGAACGTGGTCGCCAACGACTCCGTACGCGTCGGGAACATGGTCGTCGGGGCCGAGGACACGAGGTCCCGCGCGGTAGAACGCGTACTAGAAGCACCCTCGCCAGACCTGGCCGCAGCGGGCTTCCGGTACGTTGTAGTCGACGCGGGCACGCCGGCCGAGCGGCGGCGGTTCGACGGCTGGCTCAGCGGAGCGAGCCTGCTTGTGGCCATAGATGACCTGAGACTGTACCGACTCGACGGCTAATTTGTACGGTTTTGATAAGACCAAGTCCGTTGATCAGCGGATTTATTAAGATTTCGTAGAGCTACTTCCGAGTAGCAAGAATTGGTTCTAGGTTTGTGAGGCCCGTTCATTTGCCGCTCGAGGAGGAACCCCCCGTGATCAAGATCCTCTTAGCAGCGATCATCGGTGTCGCCGTCGCCGCGCTGGTCGCGACGGTTACCACCGTCTCCTTCACCGGGGCCACCGCGACGCCCGTCAACAAGCCGCTCTACAACTACGGCGACCGGTAGTCCGAGCCGTTATGCCGCCCTCCCCCCTTGGGGACGAGAGGACGAGCCGACCACCACTGCTCGAGATCGTCGTTCCCGCCTTCAACGAGGAGCGGCGACTTCCTGGGGGGCTCCTGCAGCTGTGCGCGAAGCTTGCCCGCATGCCGTTCCCGACCGCCGTCATCGTGGTCGACAACAACAGCACGGACAGCACCGGTGAGATCGTCAGGACCTGGCCGCGGGGGCCGGTTCCGGTCCGGCTCGTCGAGTGCGCGACTCCCGGCAAGGGTGCCGCCGTCCGTGCGGGGTTGCTCGACACCCGTGCCCCCTTCGTGGGCTTCTGCGATGCCGACATGGCCACCGACCTGAGCGCCATCGATGTCGCGTTCGGGCTGCTGCTCTCCGGTGAGCGCGTGGTCGTGGGCTCGCGGGCACACGCCTTCTCCGACGTGGAGAACCGGCACAGCCGGGTCCGCGAGCTGGGCGCCGTCGGCTTCCGCGCGCTGGCCAGGGTGCTGGTACGCGGGGTGAGCGACACCCAGTGCGGCTTCAAGTTCTTCGACGGCGCGCTCGTCCGCGAGGCCGTCGCCGGGCTGCGTACCTTCGGCTTCGCCTTCGACGTCGAGCTGCTGGCCCGCTGCGTCGCGCTCGGCTCGACCGTGCTGGAGATCCCGGTCAACTGGCGGGACATGCCCGGCTCGCGCTTCTCCCCGGCCAGGCACGGCGCCGGCATCCTGCTGGAGCTGGGCCGGATCTGGCTCAGGCTGCGCGCCGCTCCGAGCCCCGGCGTCAGTCCGAGGTGGGAGCAGCCGCTCGACCCCGTCGGATCTCCGTGAACGTCGCCGTCGTCAACTGGCGTGATCCGTGGCACCCGGCCGCCGGTGGCGCGGAGACGTATGCCTGGGAGATGGCCCGCCGCTTCGCGCGCGCCGGCGACCAGGTGTGCTTCGTCACGGCGCGGGCGCCGGGTCAGCGCCGGAAGGAGACCATCGAGGGGGTACGGCTGGCTCGCATGGGCGGGCCGTTCACCGTCTATCCTCTGGTGCTGGTCTGGCTGGTGCTCCGCCGTGGTGCGTTCGACGCGGTGCTCGACTGCCAGAACGGCATCCCGTTCTTCACCCCGCTGGTGCTGCCTCGCCGTACCAAGATCATGTGCGTGGTGCACCACGTGCACGACCGGCAGTTCGACGTGCATCTGCCCCGGTGGCTTGCGGTGTTCGGGCGGTTCCTGGAGGGGCCGGTGTCGCGGTGGACGTACCAGGGGCACGAGAGCGTGGCCGTGTCGCCCTCGACCGTGAGCGCCATGCGCGAGCGGCTCGGCTGGATCGGCCCCATCCACATCGTGCCCAACGGGGTGAACGTCTCCACGAACGGCGACTTCCCCCGCAGTCGGACGCCGCGGCTGGTCTGCGTCGGCAGGCTGGTCGCGCACAAGCGCGTCGACCTGCTGCTCGACGCGGTGAGCCAGCTCAGGAAGCAGTGGCCGGAGCTCACCGTGGACGTGATCGGCCGGGGCCAGGAGGAGGCGCGGCTGCGCGCCCGGCTCCCGGAGGGCGTCACCATGCACGGCTACCTGCCCGAGGCGGAGAAGGAGCGGCTGATCGCCGCCGCCTGGCTCCAGGTCAACGCCTCGCAGGGCGAGGGCTGGGGGCTGTGCGTGCTGGAGGCCGCCGCGCTCGGGGTGCCGACCGTCGCGTTCGACGTGGACGGGCTCAGGGACGCGGTACGGCACGGCGAGACGGGCTGGCTGGTGCCCGAGGGCCTCGGCAGCACCGGCCTGGCCAAGGGCATCGCCGTGGCCCTCGACGAACTAAACGACACCTATAGCGCGAAATGTCGGGAATGGGCGGGGAAGTTTTGCTGGGACCGGAGCGCGGAACGGCTGGCCGCGCTGGTGCGTGGCCGGACGGCGGGACCCGGCTGGGAGGAGCCGTGATCGACAGGGTCCGGCACAGGCTCTGGCTGGCACTGTGCTGCCTGGGCTTCGCCGTGCTGACGTTCACCACCAAGCCGGGCAACGTCATCTCCGACACCAAGCTCGACCTGGCGCTCAACCCGATCGGCTGGCTGGAGCGCGCCGCCCATCTCTGGGACCTCCAGCACTTCGGCCAGCTGCAGAACCAGGTGGCCGGCTACCTGTTCCCGATGGGCCCGTTCTTCGCGCTCGGCGACCTGGCCCACCTGGCGCCCTGGGTGACCCAGCGGCTCTGGCTGACGGTGCTGCTGTGCGTGGCGTTCCTCGGTGTGGAGCGGCTGGGCAGGCAGCTCGGCGTCGGCACGCCGGGCACCCGGATCGCCGGCGCGCTGGCGTACGCGCTGGCGCCGCGCACCCTGTCGATCATCGGCGAGATCTCGATCGAGTGGCTGCCCGCCGCGATGCTGCCGTGGATCCTGATCCCGCTGCTCACCGCCACGGAGACGGGCCAGCGGGCCAGGGCGGCGGTCCGATCCGGGCTCGCCGTCGCGCTCTGCGGCGGCGTGAACGCGGTCGCGGTGCTGGCCGTGCTCATCGCCCCGGCGCTCTACATCCTGACCCGGCCGAACCCGGTGCCCCGCTGGCGGATGCTCGGCTGGTGGAGCGGCGCGGTCGCCGTGGCCACCCTGTTCTGGTGGCTGCCGCTGCTGCTCGTGGGCCGCTACGCGTTCTCCTTCCTGCCCTACACCGAGACGGCCTCGACGACCACGCAGGTCACGTCGCTGACGAACGTGCTGCGGGGCGCCTCCGACTGGGTGCGCTACCTGACTGTCGGCGGCGTCACCGACCAGCCCGCCGGCTACGCGATCGCCACCTCGGCCGTGCTGGTCGTGATCACCGGCCTGCTGGCCGCGCTCGGCCTGGCCGGGCTGGCCCGGCGCGACCTGCCCGCGAAGGGCTTCCTGCTCGTCCTGTTCATCGTGGGCGTGGCCGCGCTGGTCGCCGGGCACATGAGCGCGCTGGAGCCGGTCGTCGCCGAGCCCGTACGGTGGCTGCTTGACGGGCCGCTCGCGCCGCTGCGCAACCTGCGGAAGTTCGACCCGCTGGTCCGGCTGCCGCTCGCGTTCGGGCTGGCGCACCTGCTGGCCGGGGCCCGGCTGCGGCTGCGCTCGGTGGCCCTGGTCGCCCTGGCCGGGCTCGTGCTGCCCGTCTTCAACCAGGGGCTGGGCGCTCCCGGCGACTTCAAGGAGGTGCCGCTCTACTGGCGGCAGGCGGCGGCCTGGGTGAACGAGAACGCCGGAGACGACGGCGTGCTGGTCGTGCCCGGCGCCAAGTTCGGCGAATACCTCTGGGGCCGGCCGATGGACGACCCCATGCAGCCGCTGTTCACCGCCCGCTGGACCACCCGGCAGGTCGCGGCCGCCGGCTCCGTGGGCCTGACCAGGCTGCTCGACGCCATCGACCAGCGGCTCACGGCCGGCTACGGCTCGCCGGGGCTGACCGACGTGCTGCGCAGGATGGGCGTGCGCTACCTGGTCGTCAGGAACGACCTGATGCGGGCGAACCTCCAGGGCGCCTGGCCGTCCCGGATCTACGAGGCGCTGCGAGAGTCGCCGGGCATCACGAAGGTGCGCTCGTTCGGCGGGGAGGTCGGCGACACCGTCACCGACGACGTGATCGAGTCGGTGGACTGGCCGTTCCCCGCGCTGGAGGTCTACGAGGTGTCGGGCAGCTCCGACCTGCTCAGCGTGCAGTCGGCGGGCGATGCCGTACAGGTGCGGGGCGGGCCGGACTCCCTGCTCACGATGGGCGACCTCGGGCTGCTCGGCGACGGTCCCGTGCTGGTGAACGGCGACGCCGGCAAGCGCGAGACGCCGGCCGTGGTGAGCGACGCGCTGCGGCTGCGCGAACGGCAGTTCGGTGAGATCCGGTCGAACTGGACGCCCACCCTGACGGCCGACCGGCGCGACGACTTCTCCGGGGTCAAGACGCTCGACCTGCTCGAAGACGGCTGGCTGGGCGACACCGCCACCGCCGAGTACGACGGCATCTCCAGCATCACCGCCTCCTCCTCGGTGGCCGACGCCGACGCGGTGCCCGGCCTCAGCGCCACCGGGCGCAGCCCGTGGGCCGCCATGGACGGCGACTACGAGACCGGCTGGGAGAGCGGCGGCTGGCACCGGCCCCAGGGCGAGTGGCTGCGCGTGGACCTGCCCAGACCGCGGGTGATCCCGTCGTTCCAGGCGACGTTCACCAACAACGTGCTGCTCGGGCAGTCGGTCAAGCGCGTGGCCGTGGAGACCGAGGGCGGCCGGATCGAGCAGGACGTCCAGCAGACCAACAGCCCGCAGAAGCTGCGTGTCCCGCCCGGTGCGACGAGCTGGCTGCGCGTCCGGATCCTGGCCACCTACAACGCCAACTGGAGCTTCGTGCAGCGGGTGGGCATCACCGAGCTCACGATCCCCGGCATCCTGCCCGGACGGACGATCCGGCTGCCCGGCGAGGGCGGCGACGCCTTCGTGATGGACCGGGGGCTCGACTCCCGCCCCTGGTGCATGCGGAACCAGAGCCGCTGGATCTGCAACCCGCTGCTGGCCAGGCCGGGCGAGGAAGGCGCCGGATTCGATCGGACTTTTACCGTTAAGCAGGGGCAGAAGGCCGCGGTACGCGGCTCCGCCATCCTGCGGGACGCGAAGCTCGTCGACCGCTTCACCCGGTTGGGCGAACTGACCACGGTGACCGGCTCGTCGCAGGCGAGCAAGGACGCGGTCTCCGCGCCGAGGTCGGCGTTCGACGCCGACGGGGCCACCACCTGGCTCCCAGCCGCCAGTGACCCCGAGCCCACGCTCACGCTCGGCTGGAAGGCCAGGCGCGTGCTCTCACGGATCCAGATCGCCCGGCCCGGCGGCGACAAGCAGCCGCTCGACGTGGTCCTGACCGGTGACAAGGGCGCCGTGCGCAGCGGCCGGGTGGACGCCAACGGCTACCTGAGCTTCAAGGCGCTCGCCACGACCCGGCTCAAGCTGCGCTTCTATGCCGCCTCCAAGAAGCTGGAGGTCACCGAGCTGGTGATCCCCGGTGTCCAGCCGGCCAGCAGGCCGGAGGGCGTGCCGTTCCGGCTGGCCTGCGGGCAGGGGCCGAGTCTGCAGGTCAACGGCGTGACCGTGGCGACCAAGGTGACCGGCACCTTCGCCGACCTGCTCGAACAGCGGCCGGTGAAGTTCACCGGCTGCTCGAAGGCCGCGCTCACGACCGGCGACAACCGGGTCAGGGCGGCCGGCTGGGACCCGTTCGCGGTGGAGAACCTGGTGGTCGGCTCGCTCCCGGCCGAGCCGCCGGCCGTGGAGGGCGCGGCGGTCCCGGGCTCGTGGACGTCGTCGGCACGCGAGGCGAAGGTGACCGCGCCGAAGGACGCCTTCCTGGTCGTCAACGAGAACTACAACGCGGGCTGGCGCGCCGAGCTCGACGGCAAGGAGCTGCGGCCGGTCCGGATCGACGGCTGGAAGCAGGCGTGGGAGCTGCCCGCCGGCACGTCCGGGACCGTGCGCATGGAGTACGTGCCCGACCGGCCCTACTGGCTCGCGCTCGCCCTGGGGTTGGCCGGTATCGCCCTGCTCACGCTGCTCGCCCTGGCGCTACGCGGGCCGCGTCCCGAGCACGTCAGGGCGACCGCCCTCGCCGGCGAGTCGCGGCTGTCCCGCTGGCGGGTGCCGTACGTGATCGTGCTGGGGCTGGCCTTCGGCGGCTGGGTGGCGGACTGGCCGGGCATGCTCGCGGCCCTGGCCGCCGTCGTGGCGGTGCTGCAGCTGCGGGCACGGTGGGCGGCGGCCGTGCACTGGGGGGCCGGCTGGCTGTTCGGCGCGGCGACGGTGGCGCTGGCGGCGGCCATGGCGCTGCGGGACCGTGGAGTGGATGTCGGGCCGCTGATGGATCAGGTGCCGCAGCTCGTGGCCTGTGCGGCCATGGGCGTGCTCTTCGGGCAGCTCGTCACGGAGCAGGAGCCACCGGCTCCTGAGCCGGAGCCGGCGAAGGCGGAGCAGCCGCTGGCCGACGCCCGGCGAGCCTGAGCGCGTTCTCCTCGACGAGGTGATAGCTGGCGGCGCTGATCAGGAGTGAGGCGATGAACGTCAGGATCGCGACCTTCACGAAGTCGCCGGTGAACGGCTGGTCGCCGGTGACCTTGTAGTAGAGGGTGATCACCGGCGCGTGCCACAGGAAGAAGCTGTAGGAGATGCGGCCCAGGTAGGCCGTGACCGGGTTGCCCAGCACGCGGTGCCGCAGCGAGTCGTGCCTGGATGCGAGCGCGAACGGCGCGATCACGAGAACGGCCACCGACGTCTCCAGGATCATCCGCCAGAGCGACTGCGACAGCGTGGGCAGCGTGAGCGTGCGCGGGCCGGCCAGCTCGGTGCTCAGCACCGCGTACAGCAGCAGCGCCAGCACCAGGAGCTGCGGCGCCAGCGCGTCGACCACCTTGCTCTGCTTGATCCACACCGACAGCACGGCCATGGCCATGCCGGCGGCGAAGTAGATCAGGTGATGCGGCAGCCAGAGCGCCAGCTGCGGCTGGTCGTAGACGTGCGAGACGATCACGCTGGTCAGCGAGATCACCGGCAGCACGGCGATGCCCGCGAGCAGTCTGACCGGCCGGTTGCCGCCGCGCGCCCAGCTGTGCAGGGCCCAGGCGAGCACCGGCAGCAGCAGGTAGAACGCCATCTCGATCGGCATCGTCCACATCTGGTAGAGGCCGTCGGGGGCGCGGTTCTGTTCGGTGTAGTTCTGCAGCAGCAACAGCCACTTGGCCCAGCCGGTCCAGTCGAGCGAGCCCCACGCCCACAGGGCCAGCGCCGTGACCAGCCAGTAGGCGGGCAGGACGCGGACCATCCGGCGCCAGAGGTAGCGCCCCGGCCTGGGGCGCGGCGTGTCCTCGATGACCGCGCGGGCCCACGGGCGATAGAGCAGCAGGCCCGACAGCAGGAAGAAGATGGGCACGGCGATGCCCAGCCGGGTGGTCATCCAGGCGAACATGCCCTCGCGGTAGATGATCCCGGTGTTGCCACCGACGTGCAGCACCCAGACACCGAGCGCGGCCAGGGCTCGGATGCCGTCCAGCGCGGCGTCCCTGCCCGCCGGTGGGCCCACCGGCGGGTCCGCCGTCGGGCCCTTCGCGGGCGCCTGTACGGCACTCATGGGCGTTTCCTGAGCACGAGGACCAGGTTCCACGTCGCGAACTCCCTGACGATCGGCACCTTCAGCATCGGCCGCCACCACCAGGGCAGGTAGCGGGGCAGCACGTCGACCAGGTCGGCGTCCGTACGGGTCCGCGCCCAGCGCAGCCCGTCGGCCACCGACACCGGATAGAGGCTCTCGCCATAACGGTTCTTGGGCGGCTTGCCGTACTTATCCTCATATTTCCGGGCGGCCCGGTCGCCCCCCAGGTAGTGCCAGGGCGAGGTCTCGTGACCGCCCCAGGGGGAGAGCCAGTTCGTGTACGCGAGGAAGATCAGGCCGCCGGGCCGCGTGACCCGCGTCATCTCGGCCGCCATGCGCCACGGGTCTGGAACGTGTTCCAGCACGTTGGACGAGAAGCACACGTCGAAGGAGGCGTCGGCGAGCGGCAGGTCCAGGGCGCTGCCGAGCACGCCGCCACCGGGCGTGCCCTGCCCGGCCAGCTCGCCGGCGTCGACGTCCACGCACAGGCAGCGGGCGCCGTCACGCCTGAAGGCGTCGGCGAAGTATCCCGGCCCGCCCCCCACGTCGAGCACGGTCTTGCCGTCCAGCGGGACGTAGCGCCGGAGCTGCGCGGTGGTGTCGGCGGCCAGCGTGGCGTAGTAGGCGCTCGGCGTGGCCTGCTCGGACCTGAAGGCGCGGAAGAGGCGGATGGATCTGGCCAGATCGGCGCGCATGCTCGCGGCTCCCGGGGGTTGACGGGCTCCCACAATAGAACGAAGCTCTGGCCGAGGCGAGACCGCTGAGGGGGCGGCGCGGTAACATCCCGCTCTGACCGGCTTCATCGTAGAACCTGTTCCGATTCGTTATGCGGATGTAGCTGCAGCGATCTGTCATCAAATGCTACTTTCCAGTAGCGATCATGTTGCGGGTGTATCACACCCGCGGTTGATGTCCGGGGGGACAAGTAACCGGTTCTCGTATCCCTCGACCGCCAGGAGGATCCAGAATGCGACGCACACCTGTACTCGTTCTCGTTGCCGTCGGGGCATTTCTGGTGGTACTCGCGGGCATGGTCCGCTTCTGGGCGGCGGACAAGATCATCGCTGCTCCCGCGGCCCAGTACAGCGTCACCAAGCTGCAGGCTCCGGGTGCCCAGTACTTCTCCATCGCCGACGGCAAGGTGCTGACCGCGGACCTCAGCATGCTCGTCACCACCCGTGGCGACGTCAAGGAGGCCACGGACAACCGGGTGGTCTGGGACCAGTTCACCGTGGTGGACGATGTCACCAACCACAAGCCGCAGATCAGCTTGTCGGAGCGGCGCAGCGCCTTCGACCGGCGCACCGGGGTGGGCGTCAACTGCTGCGGGGTCAGCGTCGACAAGGAGCCGGTGAAGCTGGAGGGGCAGATCTACCTGTTCCCGTTCGGCGTCGAGAAGAAGACCTACAAGGTCTTCAACCAGACGGCCAAGCAGGCCTTCGACACGACCTTCGTCGGTGAGGACACCGTCAACGGGCTGCCGGTCTACAAGTTCCAGCAGAACATCCCGGCCACGAAGGTCGCCACGCTGACCGCCCCCGGCTCGATGTTCGGCGTGACCCAGTCGGGCGACATCCAACTTGACCGCTGGTACGAGGGCACCGACACCTACTGGGTCGAGCCCAACAGCGGCGCCCCGGTCAAGCAGGAAGTGCGGCGCAACGAGACGCTCAAGACCCAGGACGGCGTCGAGCGCGCCAAGGCCCTGGTCGCCACCGCCTCGTTCACCCCGCAGACCATCACCGAGATGGTGCGCACCGCGACCGACGCCAAGAACCAGATCGCGCTGCTGAAGACCACGATCCCGATCGTCCTGCTGGTGCTCGGGCTGGTCGCGCTGGCCGTCGCGGTCATCCTCGGCCGCCGTCGCCGCGAGAGCGAGTAGCCGGTAACGCGTAAGAGGGCGCCCCCGATCAACGGGGGCGCCCTCGTTCGTTTATGCGACCGACGAAAAGTTCTAGTACTAGAACGCGTTGCAGTTTCTTCGCCGCCGGTCGTATTGTCGGGCCCATGCGGACACGTGTGACGGACATGTTCGGAATCGAGCTCCCGATCTTCGCCTTCAGCCACTGCCGGGACGTGGTCGCCGCGGTCAGCAAGGCCGGCGGCATGGGCGTACTGGGAGCCCTCTACTTCACCCCCGAAGAGCTCGAAATGGAGCTCAAATGGATCGACGACCACGTAGACGGCCACCCGTACGGCGTCGACGTGGTCATGCCCGCCTCCTACGAGGGCGCCGACTTCGCGCCCGAGGAGCTGGTGGGCCGCCTGCAGACGATGATTCCCGAAGGTCACCGGAAGTTCGTCGAGGAGCTCCTGGCCGGACACGGCGTTCCCGCCCTGTCGTCGGACGCCGACGCGGGCAAGGTCCTGCTCGGCTGGACGGACGCCACCGCCCGTCCGCAGGTGGAGGTGGCGCTGCGGCACCCGATCGCCCTGCTGGCCAACGCGCTGGGCCCGCCGCCGGCGGACGTGGTGGAGCTGGCCCACTCGCACGGCGTCAAGGTCGCCGCCCTCGCCTCCACCCCGCGCCACGCGCTCAAGCAGGTCGAGGTCGGCGTGGACGTCGTGGTGGCGCAGGGCACGGAGGCCGGCGGGCACACCGGCGAGATCTCCACCATGGTGCTGATCCCTCAGGTGGTGGACGCGGTGGACGTACCCGTCCTGGCGGCGGGCGGCATCGGCAACGGCCGCCAGATGGCCGCCGGCATGGCCCTGGGCGCCGAGGGCGTCTGGACCGGCTCGCTGTGGCTCACGGTCGAGGAGGCCGACACGCCCGAGATGGCCAAGCAGCGCATCCTGGCGGCCACCTCGCGCGACACCGTCCGCTCCCGCAGCTGGACGGGCAAACCGGCCAGGCTGCTCAAGAACGAGTGGACGGACGCCTGGGAGTCGCAGGAGTCACCGGGGACACTGCCGATGCCGCTGCAGTTCATGCTGGTGTCGGACGCGCTGCGCCGCATCGGCCGCTCGGACGCCGCCGAACTGGCCACCTTCCCCGCCGGCCAGATCATCGGCATCATGAACCAGGTGCGGTCCACACGCGACGTCATGTACGCGCTGATGGAGGAGTACGCGGAGGCCATGGAACGGCTCGGCCGCATCACCGGGGACTGATGATTGTCCGCGAGGTAGCGGGCGAGATCCCGCTACCTCGCACGCCCTCGCGCTCAGTGGCCCTTGTAGACGGCGGGCCGCTTCTCCTTGAAGGCGCGGGCGCCCTCGCGGGCGTCCTGGGAGCCGATCACCGGCCAGCCGATCTCGTCCGACACCTTGAGCGCCTCCGGCTCCGACAGGTCGAGCGTCTCCCGGTACGTACGCAGGATCGCCTGCACGGCGAGCGGGCCCGAGGCGGCGATGTCGTCCGCGATCTCCCGCGCCACCGTCAGCGCCTGCCCATCCGGTACGACCCGATTGACCAGCCCCATGGACAGGGCCTCCGCCGCGGTGATGGCGCGGCCGGTGAGCAGCAGGTCCATGGCGTGGCAGTAGGCGATCTGCCGGGGCAGGCGGATCGCGCTGCCGCCCATGGGGAACAGCGCCCGCTTGGCCTCGAACAGGCCGAGCGTCGACGACTCCGCCACCACCCGCAGATCGGTGCCGACCAGCAGCTCGGTGCCGCCCGCCACCGCGTAGCCCTCGACCGCCGACACGATCGGCTTGGTCGGCAGGTCCTCGCGGAGCAGGCCCTTCCAGTGGAAGTTGGGGATCTGGGCGGCGCGGGCCTGCACCTCGGTGTCCGTCGAAGGCTGTCCCATGGCCTTGAGGTCGGCGCCGGCGCAGAAGGTGCCCGCCGCGCCCGTGAGGATGGCGGCCCTGACCTCCGCCTCGGCCGACACATATGCCCAGGCCGAGGCCAGGCCGATCAGCATGTCGGAGGAGAGCGCGTTACGGGCCTCCGGCCGGTTCATGGTGACGATCACGACATGGCCGTCGCGTTCCACCTGGCAGTGGGGGGTGCTGATCGGCAGGAGCTCCACGGACGCCTCCAGGTAACGAATCAAGCGCTTGTTAGGCAGCGATCCTACCGCGTGGAGAGCGGGCGGACGAAGATGGCGGCAGGACCACGATCAAGCGCTTGCTACAGCCTGGACGCCGGGATACGCTGCCCAGGCAAAACGAGAACAAGTTCTTGTTTATCGGGGCCTCGGACCACCTGAAGAGGAGTTTCGATGGGCACGCTCGGTTTCTGGCGGCTGGCGCAGGCGGATCCGGACTGGATCGCGTCCGTCGATCCCGACGGTACGGAACACCGTGCGGGCGACCTGCTGGCCCGGTCGAACCGGCTGGTGCACGGCCTGCGCGAGCTCGGGCTGAAGCCGGGAGACGGCATCTGCGGCCTCGTGCCGAACGGTGTGGACGGGCTCGTCCTCTACCTGGCCGCGTTACAGGCCGGCTGGTACTACACACCGATCAACTGGCACCTGACCGGACCCGAGATCGCCTACATCGTGGCCGACAGCGAGGCCCAGGCGTTCTTCGTGGACGCCAGGTACGCGGTCGAGGGAGTCAGGGGCGCCGAGGCCATCGCGGCCGAGCGGCGCTTCGCCGTACAGGATGCTGATATTCCGGGGTTCAGGCGGATCAGTGAGCTGACCGACGGGCAGCCGGACACCGCGCCGCCCGACCGTACGGCCGGGCTGACCATGCACTACACCTCGGGCACGACCGGCAAGCCCAAGGGCGTCCGGCGGCCACTGAACGGACTCGACCCGGACGACGCAGCCGAGATGCTGTCGTTCCTGCCGGGTCTGTTCGGCATCACCCGGGGCCGGCCGAACTCGCACCTGATCACCTCGCCGAACTACCACACCGCCGTCACGCAGTTCGGCGGCACGGCCCTGCACATGGGCCACACGCTCGTCTACATGGACAAGTGGGACGCCGAGGAGATGCTCCGCCTCTGCGAGAAGTACCAGGTCACGAACTCGCACATGGTGCCCACGCACTTCAAGCGGCTCCTGGCACTGCCCGAGGAGACCCGCCACAAGTACGACCTGTCCTCGCTCAAGTGGATGATCCACGCGGCCGCCCCTTGTCCGGTGCCGGTGAAGTGGGCGATGTTCGAGTGGTGGGGCGACTGCGTCTACGAGTACTACGCGGCCACCGAGGGCGGCGGCACCCTGGCCACGCCGGAGGGCTGGAAGGCGCACCCGGGCACGGTCGGCTCGGCCTGGCCGATCAGCGAGCTGCTCATCGTGGACGACGCGGGCGAACCCGTGCCGACCCGGACCCCCGGGACGATCTACATGAAGATGCTCGGCACCGGGTTCGTGTACAAGGGCGACCCCGACAAGACCGCCGCGAACCGGCTCAAGGAGTACTTCACTGTCGGCGACATCGGTTACCTGGACGAGGACGGCTTCCTCTACCTGTGCGACCGCAAGGCCGACATGATCATCTCGGGCGGGGCGAACATCTACCCCGCCGAGATCGAGAACGAGATCATGATCCACCCCAAGGTCGCGGACGTGGCGGTGTTCGGCATCCCGGACGACGACTGGGGCGAGCAGATCAAGGCCATCGTCGAGCCCGCGCCGGGTTCGGCGCCGGGCCCCGAGCTCGCGGCCGAGATCCTCGCCTCGCTGGAAGGCCGCCTGGCCCGGATGAAGTGGCCCAGGTCGATCGACTTCATCGAAGAGATGCCCCGCGAGCCCAACGGCAAGTTGCTCAAACGCAAACTCCGCGCACCTTTCTGGGAGGGACACGACCGTGCCATCTGAACCGCTGGTGGCGGAGCACGTACTGGAGTTCCCCGGCGGATACATGCGCACGACCGGGCCGGTGATCGGGCGGTTCCTGACCGAGCTGCGCGGCGGCCGGATCGTCGGCGTGCGGACCGCCGAGGGCAAGGTACTGGTGCCGCCGCTGGAGTACGACCCCGCGAGCGGCGAGGCGGTCACGGACGAGTTCGTCGAGGTCGGGCCCGCCGGGACGGTGACCGCGTGGGCGTGGGTGGCCGAGCCGCGCGACAGCCACCCGCTCGACCGGCCGTTCGCCTGGGCGATGATCAAGCTCGACGGCGCCGACACCGCGCTGGTGCACGCGGTCGACGCGGGCAACGCCAAGGCGCTGGAGATCGGCGCCCGCGTGTGGCCTGTCTGGCGGAACGAGCGCACCGGTCACATCAGCGACATCTCCTACTTCGCGCCGGAAGTCACGAAGATCGTGTCCAACGTGCGGGCCGACTACCGGCTGCAGGTGGGCGGCGGGCTCCTGACCTTCCTGGAAGGCGTCGAGCGCGGTGTGTTCCTCGGCGGCCGGTGCCCTACCTGCGACAAGGTGTACGTCCCGTACCGCGTCTTCTGTCCCCAATGCGGCGGCCCGATCGGCGACCAGCTCGAAGTGCCCGACACCGGCACGATCACCACGTACGCCATCAACAACCTGCCCGACCCGCGTGCCCCCGAAGTGCCCTTCGTGTCGGCGTACATCCTGCTCGACGGGGCGGACATCCCTATGATCGCGCTCGTCGGCGGCGTCCCGGCGCACGAGGTGCGGCAGGGCATGCGGGTCAAGGCCGAATGGGTGCCCGAGGACGAGCGGACGAAGTCGATGGCCAACGTCCGATGGTTCGCCCCCACCGGCGAGCCGGATGTGGAGCTCTGATGCGTGAAGTAGCCGTTGTCGCGTTCGCCCAGACCCGCCACACCGACCATGACGGCGGCCTGAGCGAACCCGAGCTCATCCTGCCCGTCATCAACGAGGTCAAGGAGCTGACCGGGCTGAAGAGGTTCGGCTTCACCTGCTCGGGTAGCTGCGACTACCTCGCGGGCGCGCCGTTCTCGTTCGTCTCCGCGCTCGACGCGCTCGGCGCCTGGCCGCCGATCTCCGAAAGCCACGTGGAGATGGACGCCGCCTGGGCACTGTACGAGGCGTGGGTACGCCTCCAGCACGGCGACGTCGACTCCGCCCTGGTGTACGGCTTCGGCAAGTCGTCACTCGGTGACCTGCGCAAGATCATGACGCTTCAGCTGGATCCCTACTACCTGGCGCCGCTCGGTCTCGACCAGCTCTCCTTCGCCGCCCTGCAGGCCAGCGCCGCCGGCGCCGACCGGAAAGAGCTCGACGAGATCGTCCGGCGCAGCCGGGCCGACGGCCGGGCCAACCCGTACGCGTTCGACCTGCCCGAGGACGTCACCGACGAGTACGCGGTCGAGCCGATCAGGAAATCGGACGTCGCCCCCATCACGGACGGCGCGGCGGCGATCGTCCTGGCGGCCGGGGACCTGGCCAGGGAGCTGTGCGCCAGACCCGCGTACATCAGGGGCATCTCGCATCGGATAGAGCCGCATTACCTGGGTATGCGGGATCTGGCCCGGTCGGCCTCCGCGGCCGATGCCGCTCGTGCCGCGGGGGTCGGCAAGGGTCCTGTCGAGGTGGCCGAGCTGCACACCCAGTTCGCCCACGAGGAGCCGATCCTGCGCCAGGCGCTGGAGCTCCCCGAGGGCACGGTGATCAACCCGTCCGGCGGCCCGCTCGCCGCCAACCCGGTCATGGCCACCGGCCTCATCCGCATCGGCGAGGCGGCCCGGCGCATCCACGACGGCACGGCCGCCCGCACGGTCGGTCACGCCGCCGGCGGCCCCTGCCTGCAGCACAACCTTGTGACCGTCCTGGAGGCATGAGAAATGGGCAACAGGTGTGCCGTGATAGGCGTCGGCCAGACGTACTACACGACCAAGCGCAGGGACGTGTCGATCGCCGGACTGGTCCGCGAGGCGGCCGTCAGGGCGCTGGACGACGCCGGGCTGACGTTCAAGGACATCGACGCGGTCGTCATCGGCAAGGCGCCCGACCTGTTCGAGGGCGTGATGATGCCCGAGGCGTACCTGGCCGACGCGCTCGGCGCGGCCGGGAAGCCGATGATGCGCGTGCACACCGCGGGCAGCGTCGGCGGCTCCACGGCCCTGGTCGGCGCGAGCCTCGTCCAGGGCGGCGTGCACGACCGGGTGCTGGTCGTGGCGTTCGAGAAGCAGTCGGAGTCCAACGCCACCTGGGCGCTCTCCACCCACCTGCCGTTCAGCGCGTCGCTGGTGGTCGGGGCCGGCGGCTACTTCGCGCCGCACATCCGGGAGTACATCCGCCGAACCGGCGCGCCCGAGCACATCGGCACGCTGGTGGCGGTCAAGGACCGGCTGAACGCCCTCAAGAACCCCTACGCCCACCTGAAGATCCCCGGCATCGACCGGCGGATGGTCGAGTCGACGCCGATGCTGTGGGAGCCGATCCGCTACCTGGACACCTGCCCGTCCAGCGACGGCGCCTGCGCCATGGTCCTGTCGTCGGAGTCGGCCGTCACCGGCACCCCCGCCTGGCTGCACGGTACCGCCATGAGGTCCGAGCCGATCTTCCGCGCCGGGCGCGACACGGTCAGCCCGGAGGCGGGCAAGGACTGCGCCGCCGACGTCTACCGGCAGGCGGGCATCACCGACCCGCGCCGCCAGATCGACGTGGCCGAGGTGTACGTGCCGTTCTCCTGGTACGAGCCGATGTGGCTGGAGAACCTGGGCTTCGCGGCAGAAGGCGAGGGCTGGAAGCTCACCGAATCGGGAGCCACCGCCCTCGACGGCGACATCCCGTGGAACGCCTCCGGCGGAGTGCTGTCCAGCAACCCCATCGGGGCGTCGGGACTGATCAGGTTCGCCGAGGCCGCGCTCCAGGTGCGCGGCATGGCGGGGGAGCACCAGGTGGACGGCGCCCGGCTGGCGCTCGGCCACGCGTACGGCGGGGGAGCCCAGTTCTTCGCGATGTGGATCGTCGGACGGGAGAAGCCCTGATGGAGTTCAACCACGCTGACCTGTTCGAGGGGATCGCGGACGCGATCGGCGACCGGGTGGCCGTCGTCTGCGACAACGAGCGCCGCACCTACGCCGAACTGGACGCCGAGGCCAACCGGATCGCCCACTACCTTCTGGAGCTCGGCATCCAGCCCGGCCAGCACGTCGGGCTGCACCTGTACAACAGCATCGAGTACATCGCCGGGCTGCTCGCCGCGCTGAAGATCCGCGCAGTGCCGATCAACGTCAACTACCGCTACGTCGAGTCCGAACTGCTCTACCTCTACCGGGACTCCGACATCCGGGCGCTGATCTACGATGTGGAGTTCGACGCGCGGGTGTCGGCGGTCATGGGCGGGGCGCCGCTGCTGAAGCACCTGATCTCGGTCGGCGGCCAGTCGTCCGTCGCGACCGCTGTGCCGTACACCGATGCTCTGAAACGCGGCGCGCCCTCGCGCGGCTTCGAGCCGCGCTCCGGGCAGGACGTCTACATCATCTACACCGGCGGTACGACCGGCATGCCCAAGGGCGCGATGTGGCACGTCGAGGACCTGTTCATGGCCTTCGGCGGCGGCAACCCGTACGGCGATCCGCTCCCGACGCCGCAGGCGGTGGTCGACCAGGCGGCCCAGAAGGAGCCCATGGTGATGATGGCGGCCGCGCCGCTGATGCACGGGGCCGCGCAGATGGGCACGTTCATCAGCTGGTGGATGGGCTCGACCGTGGTCTACGTGCGCCGGTTCGAGGCCGACACGGTGTGGCGGGCGGTCGGGCGCGAACGCGTGGCCACGATCAGCATCACCGGCGACGCCATGGCCAGGCCCATGGCGGAGGCGATGGAGCGAGGCGACTACGACGTGTCCTCGCTCATCGTGATCAGCTCGACCGGGGCCATCCTCACCGGAGCTGTGCGCGACCGGCTCCAGCGGGCCCTGCCCAACATCATGATCCTGGACAACTTCGGCTCCACGGAGTCCGGCTTCACCGCCTCGGGCGTGGCGGGCTCCTCGCCCGAGAGTGGGCTGCGCTACCAGCCGAACGCCACAGCCGGGCTCGCCGTGCTCGACGAGAAGCTGCGGCCCGTCGAGCCGGGCTCAGGCGAGCTGGGGACGGTGGCCAAGTCGGGGCGGGTCGCCTTCGGCTACTACAACGACCCGGAGAAGACCGCCCGTACGGTCGTCACCGACGCCGAGGGCACCCGGTGGCTGCTGACCGGCGACCTGGCCAGCGTTGACGCCGACGGCACCGTGAACGTGTTCGGGCGCGGGTCGCAGTGCATCAACACCGGTGGCGAGAAGGTGTTCCCCGAAGAGGTGGAGGCGGTGCTCAAGGGGCATGAGGCGGTCTTCGACGCGGTGGTGACCGGGGTACCGGACGAGCGGTGGGGCAACCGGGTGGCGGCCGTGATCGAGGCGCGCGAGGGGGCCGGGGTGACGGCGGACGAACTGGACGCGCACTGCCGACAGCACTTATCGGGGTACAAGGTGCCTCGTACGTATGTGTTCGTGGACGAGATGGTCCGCTCGCCGGCGGGCAAGGCCGACTACCGGTGGGCCCGCACACAGGCGGAATCCGCCGGCGCGTAACCCGCTCGTGTAGGGGGCGTGGATCGCTGGGTCAGCGGCTCGTGTAGTGGCGTAGGTCGGCTTCGACCTGGGCCGCTTCGTCGGCTTGGCCCGTCTGCTTCAGCAGCTCCAGCCTGCCGCGCAGGACGTCGCCCAGCATGGCGCCCAGATCCCCGTCGCCGGTGCTGTCACGGGTCAGCAGCAGCCCGCGTAACAACCGATCGGCCGTGCGCAGCGCGTCCCCTGCCGCCTCGTGATGGCCCAGCCCCGTCCGGCAGAAGCCGAGCTGGGCGTGGGCCACGGCGCTGAGCAGCTCGTCCTCGATCACCTGGGTGCCCCGATGCAGCACGACGCTGGCCTCCAGCGCCCGCCCCGCCGCGATCAGCGCGTCCCCGAGCATGAGCATCCCCCTGGCCAGCTGACCCTTCAGAACCGGGTCGCCGGCCGCGAAACGCTCCAGCGCCGCCACCGCCTCACCCAGCGGCCGCACCGACTCGGCGTGCCTGTTCTGCAGGGCGAGGGCGGCGCCCAGCGACAGCCCCGCCAGGGCCCGCCCGGTATGCACACCGGCCGCGTCGCTCCCCTTCGCCAGCAGCCCGTCGTAGACGGCGACGGCCTCCCTGGCCCTGGCCTCCGCCTCGGGCCGGCCGTCCGCCAGCAGGCCGTCCACCAGCACCGTCTCCGCCTCGGCCGCCAGGAGTAGCCGGGCCGGGGTGGGCGGGAGCTCCTGGAAGGTGTTCACGGCCTGGGTCAGGTGGGCCGTGGCCTCCTGTTTCCTGCCGTACCCGTGCGACACCATGCCCCGCACCTGAGCGGCCCTCGCCTGGACCGGCAGCATCCGCGCCCCGGAGGGACCTGGCAGGGCTCGGTCCTGCTCGGCCTGTGACCAGGCGATGGCCTCCAGCGCGTCGCGTGGCCGATCGAGCGCGGCCAGTGTCGCGCCCAGCACCGCGTACGTCATGGCCGCGACGACCGGCTCGTCCAGCTCGTCACAGAGATCGGCGGCCCGCTCGACCTGAGCCAGAGCTTCAACGGTCCGATGCCGCCCGAGCAACGCACTGGCGTGGAGACACAGGGACCGCACCAGCATGCCGCGTTCTTCGTCCTCAACGGCGTCGCCCAGCAGGTCGATGGCCTGCTCGACGGACGCCGTCCCGGGCCGCCCCAACTCGTACTCCAGATCGCCCAGCATCCCCAGCGCGAGCCCGAGCCGACCCCGATACCGATCGGGATGGACCGCGGCCAACCCCCGGAACACCCGAACGCCCAACTCCGCCACGGCCACTTCGCTGTCACCCACCGCCACGGCTCCACGGACGAACACGCCGAGGCACTCACCCAGGGATTCGTGTAGTTCAGCCCACTCCAGCTCACCGGCGGTCATCTCAAGCGCCTCGACAGCGGAGACCAGATACGGCACAGCCTCCTCGAACCGCCCGAAAGGGGTGGCGGCGAAGATTTCGGCCGCCTCCGCCGAAGCCGCCTGGGCCTCGCTCACTCTGCCCGCTGCGACCAGCCACGCCGCCACCTCGGCCAGGGCACCGGCCAGGGCGATCCGGTCGCCGTCGGCACGCAGGTGCTCGACCCGGAGTTCGGCCAGCGTCGCCTCCAAAGCGCACCCTCCCACGGGCTGCTCCAGGCGGCGGGCCCCCGGATTCCCCTCCTGTCGTAACCTCAGCGCGGCCGCCGCAGCCCCTGTCTCCGGGTCTCCGCGCAGCAACCGGAGCACGGCATCAAGCCGGTCACCGAGCCGCGGGGACGGGTCGTCCGCAGTCTCCGCCAGCAGCTCGCCGAGCCGACCGGTGACCAGCGACCGCAGCGCCGACCGTACGGCGGGCCGCCCGCTCGACAGCCGTAAGACGTCCAGCATCCTCACCAGGTGCCCGACGGTCCTGGCGGGATGGTCGTACACGGCCAGCACCAGTGCGGCGAGGCCCTCGGTCTCGGCCAGGAGCTGCTCGGCCACGACCTCCGGCCCCAGAGGTGCCAGCCTCGTGCCCTCAGCACTGTGAGGCGCCGACGTAGTGCCTCCAAGAAGAGATTCCCCTGAGGAGGTGCCTGGGAAAAGCCTGGTCAGCCAGTCGCCCAGGGCCAGTCCGCGGTCATGTGCCTGGGGCACCGCCGACAGCAGTTCGTGCAGCTCTTCGCGGGTGGGCGTGGTGAGCGTGACCAGGGCTACCGCCTGCCGGGCCGTCGCGGCGTCCACCGGCTCGTGCCCGTCCGGCCATACCGTCATCCACTGTTCCAGCTCGTACATCAGGAACCGGCTGACCAACTCCCCGTCCGCCGCGACGTCGTCCCCACGCAGCTGCATCAAGGCGGCAAGCTGTAAGCGCAGCGGATCGTCATACCCCGGATCGCCGACCTCGGGCAGCACCGCCCGGGGCGGTGCGAACGCCCGTATTGCCGCCGCCGCGTGCGCGGCACGCTCGGCGGCCGTCAGCGGACGGCGGCCAAGCTGAACGGTGATGGTGTTCAGCCCCTCTGACAAGGCCATGGCCAGGCGTCGCCACCACTCGCCGTCGGTGGATTCGCGGGTGAGCAGCAGGATCCTGACCCGGGGACGGTGCTGCCGGCCGGCCAGGTGCCGGACGAGCTCGCCGATGGCCGTCGCCGACGGTTCCGGGTGGTCGAGGGCGAGGAGGGTGGGGCGGAGTATGCCGAGGCCGGTGGCGCGGTGCGGGTCAGGGAGGAAACCGGCGTCCCATCCGGCCTCGGCGAGCTCGGTGCAGAGTTCGCCGGCCAGCCGGGTCTTGCCCGTGCCGCCCGCGCCCGTCAGCACCGCGATCGACAGGGGGCTCGGGTCGTGGGCCCAGGTTCGCAGGGCCGCCCGTTCCTCGTCGCGGCCCAGGAAGGGGACGACCGCGTGGTCCGGCGTCAGCAGCGGCCAGTCGGGGCAGTCGGGCGGCAGCGGTTCGCGGGCGGGCAGCAGCAGGCTCGACAGGGGGAGCAGGCCGTCGTGACCTGCGTGGACCTCGACGACGTGCTCGGCCCCGAGGCAGTGCGGTGGCCTGTCCATGGGGTCCGCCTAGTCGCTACGTCCCGATGTGTCGTCCTCGACGAGGGTGCCACCACTATCCCATCAGGGATCGTTCCCGGGCAGGAGATTGCCCGGCTTGCTAAGCCTTCTCGCCCGTGAGCAAGGCCGCCAGGCCGAGGTAGACGAGGCCGCTGCCGATGTCGAGGCGGCGCCGCGCCCGCGTGGAGCGGCGGACCCGGCCGGCCAGGGCGGAGGAGAGCAGGGCGTACGTGCCGTCGGTGGTCATGCCGAGTGCCATCCACAGCAGCCCGAGCACCAGGATCTGCGGCGCGATCGGACCCACCGCCGGGTCCGTGAACTGCGGTAGGAACGCCAGGAAGAAGATGGCCGTCTTGGGGTTGAGCACGTTGACCACGAACCCCTCCCAGAACATCCGCCGCCTGGAGTGCACCTCCACCTCGGCCACCTCCTCGGCGGGAGCCCGGCTCATCAGCTTGCGCACCCCGAGCCAGACCAGGTAGGCGACGCCTCCGTACTTGATCACGGTGAACGCCGTGGCCGAGGCGGCCACCAGCGCGCTGATGCCCAGCGCCGCGGCGACCACGTGCACCACCGAGCCCGCGTGGACGCCGAGCACCGAGACCAGGCCGGCCGACCTGCCTTGCGCGACGCTCCTGGTGACGATGAACAGGACCGCGGGACCCGGCACCAGGAGGAGGGCGAGAGTGGCCGCGCAGAAGAGAGCTAGCGTCGCGAAATCCGGCATGTCGCTCATAGTAGGCGTACGACCCTCAGCGCGGTCAAAGGGGTTTCCGCGCGACGGCTCAGACGCTCTCCAGCAGGGCGGACAGCAGCGCCTCGGTCGCCGGCGGGTGGGGCGGGTCGCCGTAGATCGCCGCGTACACATGCCTGGTGGACCCCGGGATCGCGGCCACCTCCACGTCCGGGTGCCGGTGCGCGGAGAGCGCCAGCCCGGGCAGCACGGTCAGCCCCATGCCCGCCGCCACCAGCGCCTGCACGGCCACGATGTCGTCGCTGGTGAAGGAGATGCGCGGCTCGAACCCGGCCTTGGCGCAGAGATCGAGCAGATGACTGCGACACCGGTCACACCCGGCGATCCAGGAATCACCGGCATGTGATCCCAGCTCCCCGGAGACGGTAGAAGACACCAGATAGCTGGGGTCGTCGAGCAGGTGGATCATCTGGATCCCCGGGTCCTCGGGCGCCGTGTCGTCGTAACGGAAGATCACCGCCACCTCCACCCGTCCCGCCCGCAGCAGCCGGAGCGCCTCCGGCGGCTCGGTCTCCGTGAGCTGCAGCCGCAGTCCGGGGTGCGAAGCCTCCAGCCGGATGGCCGCCTTGGGGATGAACGTGCCCAGCGCGGACGGGAACGCCGCCAGCCGGGCCCGCCCCGAACGGAGCCCCACGTGCGCGGCGAGCTCGTCGGAGGTGGCGTCGAGGCGCCCGATGATGTCGGCCGCCCGCGAGGCGAGCAGCTTGCCGGCCTCCGTCAGCCGGATGCCGCGCCCCACGCGCTGCACGAGCTTGGCCCCGGTCTCGGCTTCGAGGCGCGCCAGGTGGTGGCTGACCGACGGCTGCGAGTAGTGCAGCTCCTTGGCGGCGGCGGTGAGCGAGCCCCTGCGCGCGACGGCGACCAGCACGCGGAGCCGTACGACATCGAGCATTCATCAAGCATATCTATTGATGAGCCAGAAGACTTCTGTTGGACCTATGGATCGGAACGTAGCACCGTAGGAAGGGAGAGCGACTTTCAAGGAGACGCCATGGAAACGGTCCTGATCCGGCCGGGGCTCGACGACCTCGTGTCGGACATCAGCGACATCACCGCCCGGGGCCTCGCCCCGCGGGAGACCGCGTTCGCGGTGGCGGATCTGCTCCGGCCCCGGCTGTCCGGGCTCGACCTGCTGACGCCGGCGGAACGAGCGGGATCGCCCGACACGTACGTGTCCCAGGCGCTGTACGCGAGCGATGACTTCTCCGTCGTGGCGGTCGTGTGGCGGCCCGGCCAGTTCACGGTGATTCACGATCACGTGTCGTGGTGCGCGTTCGGCGTGATCAGCGGGATCGAGCACGAGACGCTCTACCGGGACATGGGGGATCACCTGCTGGAGATCGGGCAGGCCGCCAACCTGCCGGGCGAGGCGAGCGGGTTCGCGCCACCCGGTGACATCCACAAGGTGATCAACGTGAGTGACGAGGTCGGGGTGTCCGTGCACGTGTACGGTGCCGACGTGCGCCGGCTCGGCAGCAGTGTGCGCCGGGTCTACGACCTGCCCGTCAGGTAGTCCTCCAGGCGATCCGCCAGCTCCTTCGGGCGGGCCAGCATGGGGGCGTGGCTGCCGTCCATCTCGTCGGGCGTGATGCCGAGCCGTACCCGGACCACCTCGCGCATGAAGCCGGCCTCGTGCCAGCGGTCGTCGCGGCACAGCAGGAACCTCGTCGGCACGTCCGGCCACTCGTCCAGCGGCCACGGCTCGCGCATGGCCTTGTCGGTGTGCTCCCTGCTCCGGGTCATCGCCTCGGCGGCGAGCTCGGCGGGCACGTCGTGCATGAACTGCCCGATCGGGTCGTCGATGTCGCGCTTGCCGAAGCCGGTGTTCGCCCACCAGTCGGCCGGGCGCTCGCCGGGAGCCGGGATCATGGCGGTCAGCATCACCAGCAGGTCGACCTTGACGCGGTCGCAGACGAGCGGGCCGATGAAACCGCCCCAGGAATGGGCCACCACGACCAGGTCGCGGCGGTCGCCGATGGCCTCGACCACGGTCGCGGCGTAGTCGCGCAGTCCCGCGGACTCGTCCTCCACGGGCAGGTCGACGGCCACCACGTCATGGCCTCTGCCGCGCAGCTCGGCGTCGAGCAGGTGCCAGTCCCAGGCGCTGCCACCACCACCGTGGATCAGTACAAAGGTCGTCATGTCTGTATGGACCAGTCGGCGACGGAAAACTCATCGATGAGTTTCCCGCACCCGGGAAGTCTGTATCCATGTCCGCCCATCAAGGAGAAGCGATCATGGAACCGATCACCGAACTGGACGCCAGATACAGCGCCGAGGGTGCCACCGCGACCGGGTGGGCCGAGGCGCGCGACACTCTGGAGCGGGCCGAGACGTTCTGGCTCGCCACCGTCCGCCCCGACGGCAGCCCGCACGTCACGACCCTGCTGGCCGTCTGGCAGGACGGCGCGCTCTGCTTCTGCACCGGCGCGGGCGAGCAGAAGGCCCGCAACCTGGAGTCCAACCAGCGCTGCACGCTCACGACCGGCACGAACTCCCTGGAGGAGGGCCTGGACGTGGTCGTGGAGGGGGCCGCGGAGCGGGTCACCGACTCCGGCCGGCTCAAGCGGCTCGCCGACGCCTACGAGGTCAAGTACGGCAGTGACTGGCGCTTCGAGGTGGGCGACGACGCCTTCCTGAACTCGGGCGGCGACCGGGCACTGGTGTTCGCGGTGACCCCGGCCAAGGCGTTCGGCTTCCGCAAGGGCCACTTCAGCCAGACCCGCTGGCGCTTCCAGCCACGCTGAGCCGGGCTTCCAGCAGCCGCACTGGGGCTTCCCGCACGGCTAGGCTGAGCCGTATGCCCGCACAGCGCCCCAGGCGGGCGGACGCGCGCCGCAACCACGACGCGGTGCTGGCCGCGGCCAGGAAACTGTTCGCCGAGCGCGGCGTGGACGCGCCGCTCGACGACGTCGCCCGCCTCGCCGGGGTCGGCAACGCCACCATGTACCGGCACTTCCCCACCCGCCAGGACCTGATCATCGCCGTGTACGCCGACGAGGTGACAGAGCTGTGCGAGGGGGGCGAGGCCCTGCTGGCAGCCGATTCGCCGGGCGACGCGCTGCACGAGTGGCTGGGCGCCTTCGTCGAGCACGTCGCCGGCAAGCGCGACCTGGCGCTGGCCATCCCGAAAGACGGCTCGGCGCTGTTCGGCAAGTGGCACGAGAAGATGCTGGCCACCGCGTCGGCCCTGCTCACCAGGGCACAGGACGCGGGCGAGGTCCGCGCCGACCTGACCGTCCGCGAGCTGATGACCCTCGCCAACGCGATCGCCCTGACCGGCACGGGCCAGTCCGCCCGGCTCCTCGACCTGCTCAGGTACGGAACGGTCGGCAAGCACTGAACGGGCCGTAGCGGAAAAACTGTACACTTGTTGAGATCTCGCAAAGGGTCCTTTACTCTCGGCCAGAGGCGCGCGTCAGCCGCTGGAAACGGGAGGCACGGAAATGCTGAAAGTGATCGGCGCGGGGTTCCCGCGTACCGGAACCAGCTCGATGAAGGCCGCGCTGGAGCGGCTCGGATTCGGCCCCTGCTACCACATGTACGAGGTCCTGACCCATCCCGAACACGTCGACCGGTGGGCGGCCGTCGCCTCCGGCGAGTCGCAGGACTGGGACCAGGTGTTCGACGGCTACCAGTCGGCGCAGGACTGGCCGGCCAGTGGCTTCTGGCGCGAGCAGGCGGCGGCCTATCCCGACGCCAAGGTCATCCTGACCGTCCGCGACCCCCAGCGCTGGTACGTCAGCATGCAGAACCTCCTCGCCAACGGCCCCCGCCGGCTGCAGACCATGGACCCGTCGCAGCTGCCACCGGTCGCGGCCACGATCTTCGCCTCGATGCGGAGGATGGGACCGGTGATGAGCAGGATCGGGCAGGACACCTTCGGCCAGGACTGGACTTTCGAAGGAGGCCTGCCCCCCGAGGAGATCGCCATCGAGGCCTACCACCGCCACGTGGCCACCGTCCAGGCGAGCCTGCCCGCCGGTCGGCTCCTGGTGTTCGACGTACGCGAG
The DNA here is from genome assembly GCF_040648415.1 of Nonomuraea sp. NPDC049141. Classification (NCBI taxonomy): domain Bacteria; kingdom Bacillati; phylum Actinomycetota; class Actinomycetes; order Streptosporangiales; family Streptosporangiaceae; genus Nonomuraea; species Nonomuraea sp. NPDC049141. Next base: position 77,231 of record NZ_JBEZDR010000030.1, on the reverse strand, counting down.
GGGTGGGCGCCGCTGTGCGAGTTCCTGGACGTCGAGGTCCCCGCCGATGAGCCGTTCCCGCACCTCAACGACTCCGAGTCGATGCAGCGCATGCTTGACGGAATGATGGCCGGCGACGGCCTCCACTCGCCCTTCGGCCAGAGCCGCTAGGTCGATCGCCGCCTCCCGCCTGGCCTCCCGCTCCCAGTACCATCGGAGGCCAGCAGGAGGTGGAGCTCGATGGCAACCGGTAAGACCGCCCCTGACCAGGTGTGCGAGCCCGAGAGCAAGGGTCGGCGCACCCGCCGCCGGATCCTGGAGGCCGCCCGCCGCAGCTTCGGCGAACTCGGCTACGAACGCGCCACCATCCGCGCGATCGCGGCGGAGGCCGACGTCGACAAGTCCTCGGTCATCCAGTACTTCGGCACCAAGCAGCAACTGTTCCGCGAGTCCCTCGACTTCGGCATCGACATCGACTCGCTGACCACCGACGACCCGGGCCGCTCCGCCGAGAACTACCTGCGCGCCATGCTCGAACGCTGGGCCGCCGCCTCCGACAGCCCGATGGCCGTGCTCCTGCGCACCAGCATGACCAGCGAGGAAGCCGCCCAGATGCTGCGCGAGCACGTGACCTCGGTGGCGATCGACCGGATCGCGCCCGGGATCCACGGGCCGGACGCCCGCCTGCGGGCCGCGCTGGCCGGCGCGGTGATGTTCGGCATCACCGTCCACCGCCACCTGCTCCGGATGCCCGACCTGGCCGAGGCCGACCTCGACGACGTCCTCCGCCTGGCCGTACCCCTCATCCGCTCACTCCTCGACGCCGACACCGACTGACCGCGGATCCCGGGACAGGTCGGGCCGGTGCCGGCGGATCCGGTCGCCCATCGGACCGTCCTCCCACAGCGGGTCGACGACGCCAAGCGGGATGCCCAGTCTCGGTAGCCCGGTGACCGGATCGACCGGCAGTCGATCCAGATGGGATATCAACCAGCCGGGGGCGCGGGGAGAAATCTCGTATTCGCCCCAGCCGACCACACCGACACATTTCCTGGTTCCGGTCCGGATATGAGTTCCGTCGGCCCTGATGACCGTGCGAGGGCTAGGTACCCGGCTGTCCACGACATCGATGCCCTCAATGTGCCGCCAGGCCAGACGCACGCGTGACCCGTACGCGTCTTCCATCTCCACACCTTGAGCCGAGAAGCGTACGACCGTGTCAGCGGCCAACTGCCAGTATCTGGCCAGCCGCACGCCAACGGCGATCATCGTCGCCGCGGCGGCTATGACCCCCACCTCGATATCAGAGCCCGGGATGGACCTCAGCAGCAGAAATACCGGGATCAGCAGCACGAGAGGGCTGCATAAGCGGGCAGCGGCCGAGAGAGAGAATTCGCGTACTATGCGAAATTCATCCATAAACCCAAAGTGCGGCCTAGGTCATACACCTGTCAATGCGGCAACTGACCGCCCCGGTCCGTGAAGTCGGCCGCGTGGTCGGTGGCCCATTGGCGCAGTGATCGGGCCGGGGCGCCGGTGACGTCCTGGACGGTGGTGGTCAGGGTGGGCGGCGGCCCGGTGAGCATGGCGGCGTAACCGTCGAGCAGCACATCGACGAAGGAGTCGGGAAACGACTCGTCGGCCAGCAGTCGCCGGCGGGCCTCCCCGCGGGTGAGCTCCCGCCAGCGCAGCGGCCGGCCCAGCGCCTCGCCGATGACGCGGACCTGGTCGGCCTGAGTGAGCACCTCGGGGCCGGTCAGGGTGTAGGTGGCGCCGTCGTGCCCCGGCTCGGTGAGGGCACAGACCGCGACGGCGGCCAGGTCGGCCTCATGGATCAGGGACATCGGCAGCGCGCCGTAGGCCCCTTCGACGATGTCGCCCGCCCGGATCTGGTCGGCCCACCACAGCGTGTTCACCGCGAAGGTGCTCGGCCTGATCATGGTGGACTCGATTCCGCAGCCGTGGACGAGCCGCTCCTGCTCGTCGAAACCGAGGTCGGGTACGCCGCCCGTACCCAGGAAGACCACCCGGCGGGCCCGCCGCGCGACGACCTCCAGCACGGCGGGCAGTTGCTTGCCGGTGTGCAGCGGCCAGAGCAGGAAGACCGCGTCGATGCCGTCCAGGCAGGCCGCGATGGTGTCCGGTTCGGACAGGTCGCCGCGCACCACCTCGACGTCGGCGGGGAAACGGGCGGTGTGCGGATCGCGGGTGACCGCCCGCACGGTGTGGCCGGTCAGCTGGGAGATGATCTGGCCGCCGACGTTGCCGGTGGCGGCGAGGATGAGCATGTTCATGCCATGAGCGTCGTCCACGACCCCGTACCGTGCCCATCCAGGCGGCTAGGATCGCCGGAAACCGTCACTAGACCGGGGTTTCTGGATGGATACTGTCGACAGGGGTCTGGTTCACGCGCTGCAGGTCGACGGCCGGGCCTCGTTCCGGGCGATCGCCGACGTGCTCGAGGTCTCGGAGAACACCGTGGCCCGCCGCTATCGGCGGCTGCGCGGCCAGGGTGTGCTGCAGGTGGTGGGCCTGGTCAACGGCGGACGGCTGGGGCACACGCAGTGGACCATCCGGCTGCGCTGCACCCCGGACGCGGCCGGACCGGTCGCCAAGGCGCTGGCCGCCCGTGACGACACTTCGTTCGTGTACCTGCTGTCCGGCGGCACCGAGGTCTCCTGCACCGTGCAGACCCGCGGCACCCAGGACCAGGACGCCCTGCTGCTGGGCAGACTGCCCCGCACCAGCGGGGTCGTCTCGGTCTCCGCCCACCTGCTGCTGCGGGGGTTCGTCCTGCCGGACGGCTGGCAAGGGCTCGCCTGGCTGGCACCCGAGCAGGCCGACCGGCTGCGACCGCCGCCGGTCGAGGCCGGCGACGGCCCGATCGAGCTGGACGAGGGCGACAAGGCGCTGCTCCGGGCGCTCAACCTGGACGGCCGCGCGCCCTACGCCGAGCTGGCCGCCGCGACCGGCTGGTCGGAGACCACGGTGAAACGCCGCCTGTACGCGCTACGCAGCCAGGGAATCGTCAGCTACCAGCTCGACATACCGCCTTCGGCGGTCGGATTCGGCACCCAGGCCCGGCTGTGGATCGCCGCCCGCCCGGCCAAGGCGGTCGAGGTCGGTGAGGCACTGGCGCGGCATCCAGAGATCGCCTTCGCGTCCCTCACCACCGGCCCCACCAACCTGCTCGCGGCCCTGAACTGCCGCGACCCACTGGACCTGGGCCACTACCTCACCGAACGACTCACCCCGCTGGAAGCGATCACCACCATGGAGACCGCTCCCATCATCCGCACCGTCAAACGCGCCGGGCCGCTGCTGCTGTAGCGGAATCAGACGCCGAGGGCGGAGGGCAGGCTGAGCTCCCGCAGGAACAGCGCCTCGGCGGTGGCGATGCGGCGTAGCTCCTCAAGGTCCACCCGCTCGTTCGGCGCGTGGATGGCCGCATCCTCGTCCTCGGCCCCGAACAGCAGGATCTCCGCCGCGGGGAACTGCTTCAGCAGCGTGTTCACCAGCGGAATGGACCCGCCGGCGCCCACGTCACGCGGCGGACGTCCGAAGGCGCGCTCCATCGCCCGGTTGAGCGCCGCGCGGGCCTTGCCGCCCGAGTCGGCCTGGAAGCCCGACCCCACGGTGAAGTCGCCGAACGAGACCTGCGCGCCCCACGGCGTGACCTGCCGGAGGAATTCGACCACCGCGTTCACGGTCGTCTTGGGGTCGCCCGAAGGGGGAATGCGGACGGTGACGCGGGCGCGGGCCACGGGCTGCACGGCGTTGATGGCGCCCGACACCGGAGGCGCGTCGATGCCGGTCACGGTGATGGCGTACGACGCCCACAGCCGGTCCGCCAAAGAGCCGGAGCCGACCAGCGAGGCGCCGTCCAGCAACCCGGCGGTCTTGCGGAACTCCTCCTCCGACGGTCCCTGACCGAGGAAGGCGCCCCGGGGCAGGCCCGGCACCCGGATGTCGCCGTTGTCGTCGTGCAGCGAGGTCAGCATCCGCATGAGCGCCGCGAGCGCGTCGGGGGTGGCACCGCCGAAGGAGCCGCTGTGCACCGGCTCGCGCAGGGTACGGACCTCGATGGTGAAGGCGGCCATGCCGCGCAACGAGGTGGTGACCGCGGGGTCGCCGATCCGCGGGTTGCCGGTGTCGGCCACCACGATGGCGTCGGCCCGCAGCAGGTCGGGGTTGCGCTCGACGAACGCCTCCAGGCGCTCCCCGGCATACTCCTCCTGGCCCTCGATGAGGACCTTCACCCCGACGGGGAACTGCCGCTGGAACACGCGCAGAGCGGTGACGTGCGAGATGATGCCCGACTTGTCGTCCGCGGTGCCCCGGCCGTACAACTGGCCGTCGATCAGGGTCGGCTCGAACGGTGAAGTACGCCAGGCGGCGGGGTCACCGGCGGGCTGCACGTCGTAGTGCGCGTAGAGCAGCACCGTAGGCGCGCCGGGCGGTGCGGCCACCTCCCCGTACACCGCGGGGAAACTGCCCTCGACGGGCACCCGCTGCACGTGCGACAGCCCGGTGCTGCGCAGGAGTTCCTCGGTCAGGGCCGCGGCGGCGAGTACGGGCTCCTCGGGATGCCCGGGGAAAGCCACGGACGGGATGGCGGCGAGCCGCCTGAGGTCCTCGACGGCCTGCGGCATCGCGGCCGCGACGGCGCTCTCGATCTGTTCAGGAGTCACGGACGGTCCCCCGGGGTCTTTCTCGGTAGTTGTCGCTTTCGACAGTTAACGTCTCATTGGATCACAGAAGGCTCCACAGCGCGTGAAACAGGCATGACCCGCGCGCCAATCTACCTGCGGATTTCGTGGCTGTTACATACCGTTCCTGCGGATCTCGGATTTCTTGCATACTGTTGCGACGCTTTCGCTTGGCAAACCCGAGGTGAACATGCAGACTGTGGGGAGATCGGACACGAGGGAAGATAATCATGACGCAGCCGGAAAACGAGATTCTCAAGGCCGCGCAGGACCACCTGTGGTTGCACTTCACGAGGCACAGTGCGTACCAGCAGGCAGAGATCCCGACCATCGTTCGCGGTGAGGGCTCCTATATCTACGACATCCACGGCAAGCGCTACCTGGACGGCCTGGCCGGACTCTTCGTGGTCCAGGCTGGTCACGGCCGGAGCGAGCTGGCCGAGGCGGCCGCCAAGCAGGCGCAGGAGCTGGCCTTCTTCCCGCTGTGGTCCTACGCGCACCCGAAGGCGGCCGAGCTGGCCGAGCGGCTGGCGAGCCTGACCCCGGGCGACCTCAACAGGGTCTTCTTCACCACCGGCGGCGGCGAGGCGGTCGAGTCCGCCTGGAAGCTGGCCAAGCAGTACTACAAGCTGGTCGGCAAGCCGCTCAAGCACAAGGTCATCAGCCGCAACATCGCCTACCACGGCACCCCGCAGGGCGCCCTGTCGATCACCGGCATCCCGGCGTTCAAGCAGATGTTCGAGCCGCTCGTGCCCGGCTCGGTGCGGGTGCCGAACACGAATTACTACCGCGCCGACGAGATCACCGGCGTCAAGGGGATGAGCCCGGAGGAGTACGGCATCTGGGCCGCCGACCGGGTCGCCCGCGCGATCGAGATGGAGGGCCCCGACACGGTGGCCGCCGTCTTCGCCGAGCCGGTGCAGAACGCCGGCGGCTGCTTCCCGCCCCCGGCCGGCTACTGGCAGCGGCTGCGCGAGATCTGCGACGAGTACGACGTGCTGCTCGTCTCCGACGAGGTCATCTGCGCCTTCGGCCGGCTCGGCACGATGTTCGGCGGCCAGAAGTTCGACTACGTGCCCGACATCATCACCTGCGCCAAGGGCCTGACCAGCGGTTACTCGCCCATCGGGGCGATGATCGTGCACGACCGGCTGTTCGAGCCGTTCAAGAGCGGCGACGAGATGTTCGCGCACGGCTACACCTTCGGCGGCCACCCGGTCTCCGCGGCCGTGGCGCTGGCCAACCTCGACATCTTCGAGCGCGAGGACCTGCTCGGCCACGTCACCAAGAACGAGCCGCTCTTCCAGGCCACCCTCGACGGGCTCAAGGACCTGCCGATCGTCGGCGACGTCCGGGGCGCCGGCTACTTCTGGGGCATCGAGCTGGTCAAGGACAAGGCCACCAAGGAGACGTTCACGGCCGAGGAGTCGGAGCGGCTGCTGCGCGGGTTCCTGTCGAAGGCGCTGTTCGACGCCGGGCTCTACTGCCGCGCCGACGACCGCGGCGACCCCGTCATCCAGCTCGCGCCGCCGCTCATCGCGGGGCCGAAGGAGTTCGACGAGATCGGGTCGATCCTCCGCAACGTGCTCACCGAAGCGTGGGCTCGCCTCTAACGCTTTAAAGGAACGAAAGGATTCGCGATGAAGATCGGCGTGCCTGCCGAGGTCAAGAACCACGAATACCGAGTCGCCGTAACCCCGGCAGGCGTGCACGAGCTGGTCCGCCACGGCCACGACGTCACCGTGCAGCGAAGCGCGGGCTTGGGTTCGCACATCCCGGACGAGGAATACCTGGCCGCGGGCGCGAAGATCATCGACAGCGCCGACGCCGTGTGGGGCGAGGCGGAGATGGTGCTCAAGGTCAAGGAGCCGATCGCCGAGGAGTACCACCGGCTGCGCGAGGGCCTGGTGCTGTTCACCTACCTGCACCTGGCCGCCTCCCGGCCGTGCACCGACGCGCTGCTCGGCGCGCGGACGACCGGCATCGCGTACGAGACCGTGCAGGTCGGCAACACGCTGCCGCTGCTCGCCCCGATGTCCGAGGTCGCCGGCCGGCTGGCCCCGCAGGTGGGGGCGTACAACCTGATGCGCTTCAACGGCGGGCGCGGCGTGCTGCCGGGCGGCGTGCCCGGCGTGGCCCCGGCCAAGGTGGTCGTGATCGGCGGCGGCGTCTCCGGGCTGAACGCCGCCCAGATCGCCGTCGGCATGGGCGCGGACGTCACCGTGCTCGACACGAACGTCGACCGCCTGCGCTTCATCGACGCCATCTACCAGGGCCGGCTCAAGACGCTGGTCTCGACGTCGTACGCGATCGAGCAGGAGGTGCTGAACGCCGACCTGGTCATCGGCGCGGTCCTGATCCCGGGCGCCAAGGCTCCGACGCTGGTCTCGAACGAGCTGGTCTCGCGCATGAAGAAGGGTTCGGTGCTCGTCGACATCGCCATCGACCAGGGCGGCTGCTTCGAGGACTCGCGCCCGACCACGCACGCCGCGCCGACCTACACCGTGCACGGCTCGATCTTCTACTGCGTGGCGAACATGCCGGGCTCGGTGGCCAACACCTCCACCTACGCCCTGACCAACGCGACACTCCCGTACGCCGTCAAGCTGGCCGACCAGGGCTGGCGCGAGGCGCTCAAGGCCGACGCGGGCCTGGCGGGCGGGCTCAACACCCACGACGGGCTGCTCACCAACGGCCCGGTCGCGCAGGCGCTCGAACTACCGTTCACGCCGGTGGCCGAAGTCCTCGCCGCCTGAAACCCTGGCTTGGGCGTCCGACAGCGCGAGTGGCGCTATCGGACGCCGAGCCGTTGCCGCAGGTCGCGGGCCGTGGCCAGGACGTGGTCGATCTCGCCGGGGCTGGGCCAGGGCGCGCTGCCCGGACGCAGCAGCGTGCCGCGTACCGACGCCAGGTACTCGATCGCGCTGGAGTGCAGGCCGCTACGCCGCACCAGCCAGCCCAGCACGTCCGCGTGGTCGTGCAGCGGCCTGGTCGCCAGGTCCCAGGTGCCGAGGATCTCGGCCAGCTCGGGAACGCCCAGCGAGAGGCCGCCCCTGCGGCCGGTGGCCGCCGCGGCCAGCTCGGCCCGCGCGGCCAGCTCGGGCTCGGCCAGCCGATTCCACGCCGGGGGCGGCGGGGTGGCCAGCCACCGCGCGGCCTCGTCCGTCTCCCCGGACGCCGACAGCAGCCCGGCCAGCTCGATGGCCGCCTGGTGATGCCCGGCCAGCGCGGCCTGGCGGAACCAGTGCCGCCCGCCCGCCAGATCACCGAACTCGGCGATGAGCAGCAACCCGAAGTGGAAGGCGGACTCGGCGTCGCCGCTGGCCGCCGCCCGGCCGAACCAGTGTCCGGCCCCCGCGGGGTCGCCGAGCTCGACGCAGACGAACCCGGCCATCCGCTGATCCGCCAACCGGCCCGCGTTGGCGGCCCGCTCGAACCAGGCGCGGGCCGTACGCAGATCCCCGTGGCCCAGCGCGATGCCGCCGAGCTGCGAGGCGGCGCCCGGATGCTCGCTCCTGGCGGCCAGCCGGTAGTACGCCTCGGCGCCCTCGGGGTCGCGGCTGGCCTGGAGGAACAGGCCGAGACAGTAGGCCGACTCGGCATGGCCCTCGCGCGCGGCGTACTCCCACCAGTGCAGGGTCTCCTCGTCCTCGCCCGCCGCGTACGCCAGGAAGCCCAGGTCGTGCGCGGAGGCCGCGTCGCCGTCTGCGGCCGCCCTGCGGTGCCACTCGCGCGCCGCCGCGACCTCGCCGCCGTCCTCGCAGATCAGCGCCAGTCGCCGGGCGGCCGTCCTGGAGCCCTCGCGGGCCGCGGTCTCGAACCACCTTCTGGCGGCCTCGACGTCTCCGCGCTGCTCCAGCAGCAGCGTCGCCAGGTTGACCGCGGCCTCGACGTCACCGGTGGCGGCGGCCAGTTTGTACCAGGAGACGGCCTCCTCCAGGCTGCCGTGCTTCTCGTGCCAGACACCCAGGTTGTAGGCGCTGTCGATGTTGCCGCCCGCCGCCGCCCGTTCCCACCACTCCTTGGCCGCCGAGCGATCGCCGCGCTGCGCGCAGAGCCGGCCGAGCCGGTGCGCCGCCTGCGGGTCGCCCGCCTGCGCGGCCATGAGCAGCTCAGGCTCGTCTCCCACGCGTGGCGCCGGAACGGCCGGCGCCGCCACCTCCTCTTGCCACCACGCCATGGGCACAGGGTGCCAGGTAATCGAGAGAATGCGAACAGTAATCGCCGACGCTAGGAGAAGTTGATGTACCCGCTGTACATCCCCATCCCGCATACGTAGCGAAGTGACCCTGGGCGCTGTGGCGGCAGCCGTACCGTCGTGGGCAGGGCGAAGTCCCGTCCGGCGATGGTGACCGTCCGGGTGCAGCCCTGATCGGCCAGCTTGAAGATGATGTCGACGGACACTCCGGCACGCGCGGTCACGATCCCGGGCCGGTAGCCGTCGCGCGTCGCCCAGACGGTGACCGTTTGGGCGCCCTGCCCGGCGGCGGCTGTGGATTCGGCGGCGGCCGATCCCGGTGGCGCGAGCCAGCCGCCCAGGCTGACCCCCGAGCCGACCGTCCACAGGCCGGCCACGAGCGCCGCCACCCCCGCCAGCCTGGCGAGCCTGGTCCGCGAGACCCGCCGCAGGACCCAGCCGAGCAGCGCGAAGGCGGGCGCGGTGCCGAGGACGAACCCGGCCATCACCGCCGCGCCACCCAGCGGCGAGCCACTGGAGACCGCGACCATCTCCATGCCGAGCGTCACTCCACAGGGGATGAGGATGGTCGCCGCGCCCAGCAGAGGCGCGCTGCGGGCCACGCGCAGGGGGATTTCGTCACAGCCGGACCGCCGGTGGAGCAGCCTGATCGCGTACGCGATGACCGTGATGCCCGCCGCCACCAGCAGCAGCGCCCGCACCTCCGGGGGCAGGCTGACGGCCGAACCGGCCAGGCCGAGCAGCACCCCGGCGGCCGAGTAGGAGACCAGACGGCCCGCGAGGAACCAGGCCACGAGCACCGGATCGCGCGACGGCCGCTCGCAGCCGCCCGAGGTGAGGCCCACGAGCAGGCCACCCTGCACCGCCGTACAGGACGCGGTCCCCGCCACGAGCCCGGCGACGAGTCCGCTGGCGAGGAGGGCGAAAGGCTGCACGCTCAGCAGCTGCTCTGGCCGCAGAACCGGGCGATCGACTGCATACGAGCCCCCACTTCTCGACAGTCCCTAGAAGCAACTTAAGGTTGCGAACCGGATGCGGCCAGCAACAGTTTTTTCACCCACCGGGACGGTTAGCTCTTGAGTACCGACATGCGCTCGAAGTACTCGTCGTCGGTCATCTCGCCGCGAGCGTACCGCTCGGCGAGGATCCGCTCCGCGGACCCCGTCGCTCTGACCTCGGTACGCCATCGACCCTTCTGCCAGGCCCGGGCGCCCAGGGCGACGAGGGCCACCCAGAACAGACCCCAGAGAACCGGAATGATCGGCCAGAAGCCAGCGCCCCAGCCCCAATGCGTCATCGTGTTCATGCCTTCCAGGGTCGCCGCCGGATGAGCCCGGCACATCAGACCCTCGGCGCGTCCTGAGCTTCACCCAGGGGAGTGTTCGGCCTCGTTCGTCGTACACCCGAGGTGGTAGCCGGCTAGGCCCTGGCCTCGATCAGGAAACGGGTGGAGTGGGCGACGAACGGCCCGTCCTCCTGGATGCGTTCGTGCAGCTCGCGCAGCTCTTTCCGGTAGCGGTCGACCGAGAAGCCCGGCACGATCCAGATGACCTTGCGCAGGAAGTAGATCACCGCGCCGATGTCGCGGAACTCCATCCGCAGCGACTCGGCCCGGAGGTCGGCCACGGTGAGCCCGGCCTGTTCGGCCGCCGCTCTGGCCTTCTCGGGGTCGCGACTGGAGCTGTCCAGCGGGCCCAGGAAGTATTCGCTCAGCTCGACGACACTGCGCGGGCCGACCTGCTGTGAGAAGTAGGTGCCGCCCGGCCTGAGGATCCGGGCGATCTCCGCCCACCAGGTGTGTACCGGGTGGCGGCTGACGACCAGGTCGAAGGTGTCCGCGCGGAACGGCAGGCGCGGCCGCTCGTCGTCGGCCACCAGCGCGGCGCCGCGGGGGTGCAGCCGCCTGGCGGCCAGGGCGAGGTTGGGTGGCCACGACTCGGTGGCGACGGTGATCGGCGGCAGCTTCGGGACTCCGGCCAGGATCTCGCCGCCGCCGGTCTCGATGTCGAGCGCGGCCTCGGCCGTGGCCATCCGGCCGGCCAGGAGACGGGCGTACCCCCAGGAGGGGCGGGCCTCCGTCGCCCGGCCATCGAGCCAGGAGAAGTCCCAGCCGTCCACGGAGACCGATGCGGCCTCTTCGACCAGGTCGTCGAACGTGCGGTCCATCGTTCGAGCTTGTCAGGGGGGGTTGCTCGCGCTCAACTCGATTTCCCCCGACCTGCCTGCTTTTAGGCGGCCAGCCGATCACGTACCTCCGTGCGGTCGATGCCGAGGTGGTCGATCAGCTCCGCTACGGGATCGGGTCGTCCCTGGGCGAGCAGGGCCAGCAGGAGCTGCGCCGGTCCGGCGGTGTTCCTGACCTTGCGGGTGGTCGCCTTGATCGACTGGTTGATCGCCGCCCGCGCGCTGGAGGTCAGCGCGGTGCCCGGCACCGCCGGATGCTTGCGCGGCCGGGCCGGCGGCACCTCGCCCACGTCGATCCCGAGCGCCCGCAGCGCCGCCCGGTCGAGCTCATCGAGGGCCGCCCGCGCCTGGTCCAGATCCACGCCGAGCGCCCGGGCGGGGGCCTGACCCGGATCACGCAGCAGCCCGAGCAGCAGATGCTCGGTCCCCAGTCGCCGATCGCCGCGCTGCCTGGCCTCCTCCAGCGCCGCGGTCACGACCACCGCGAACGGGCTCTTCTCTATCCCGAACATACGAACCTCACTTTCCGTACTTCGCGTGCACCGACTGCCGTGATATGCCGAGCGCGTCGCCGATCTGCTCCCACGTCCACCCCTGCTCCCTGGCCAGGGCCACGGAGACGGCCTCGACCTGCTCGGCCAGCCGGTGCAGGGCGCCGACCGCGCGCAGTCCCATGGCGGGGTCGTTCGACTTGATGCGCTCAGAGAGTTCTCCCACGTCCACCACGTCAGGCTAGATTGACAGGGTCTGCTTTGTCAATCTAGCCTGACGGCCATGGAAGAAGTAGTGATCATAGGAGCGGGCCCCGCCGGGCTCATGCTGGCGTGCGAGCTGCGCCTGGCCGGCGTCCGTACGATCGTGCTGGAGAAGCGAGCCGAGCCCGGCGACCTCCCCAAGGCCAACGGCCTGGGCGGGCAGATCATCCGGTTCCTCGACCACCGGGGTCTGCTCGAACGGTTCAGCGCGGGCAGCCCGTTCGCCGGGCGCGCGCCGGGCTTCCCGTTCGGCTCGGTGCCGCTGAACTTCGCCGAACTGGGCGGCGATGCCCCGTTACACCTGCTGATGATCCAGCAGCCGCGCCTGGAGTGGCTGCTGGGCGAGCGCGCGGCCGAGCTCGGCGCCGAGGTCAGCTGGGGTCACCGGCTGAGAACGCTCACCCAGGACGACGAAGGCGTGACGCTGGAGGGTGACGGCTTCCGGCTCCAGGCCCGGTATGTCGTCGGCTGCGACGGCGGCCACAGCCTGGTGCGCGAACAGGCGGGCATCGGCTTCCCCGGCACGACGGACGACGAGGTGATGCTGCTCGGCCACTTCAAGGCGCCTCATGCGTCCTTCTTCGACAGCCCGCAGGTCAGTGGCCTGCAGCCGGGCTGGAACCGTACCCCGAACGGCCGCCTGCTGCTCACCTCGCTCCGGCCCGGCGTCCACATCGTCGGCGTGCGCGAGAAGATCGTCGGCGTACGCGAAAAGGGTGCGGCGGCTGCGTCGGCCGTCACGCTGGCGGAGTTCGAGGAGGCGGTGCGCCGGGTCATCGGCGTCGACCTGCCGCTCGGCGAGCCCATCTGGCTGTCGAGCACGGTCTCGCAGGCCCGCCTCGCCGACCGCTACCGCGAGGGCCGGGTGTTCCTGGCCGGTGACGCCGCCCACCTGTTCCCGGCGGGTGGCTCGGCCCTGAACGTCGGCCTGATGGACACCGCCAACCTCGCCTGGAAACTGGCCGCCCACCTGCACGGCCACGCGTCGACCGGCCTGCTCGACACGTACGAGACCGAACGCCGCCCGGTGGCCGCCCACACCCTGCGCCACACCCGCGCCCAGGCGGCCCTGGAGCGCCTCACCGGCGAGGACGGCACGGCCCTGCGCGACCTCCTCACGGAACTGCTCACCTTCGAGCAGCCCCTGCGCCACCTCGGCGAACTGCTTCAGGGCTCCGACGTCCGCTACGGCACAGCGCCCCACCCACTGACCGGCCGCTTCGCCCCCGACCTGGCACTGACCACCGTGGACGGACCGACCCGCGTGGCCGAGCTCATGCGACCGGCCGGCTGGCTACTCCTCGACCTACGCCCCACGCCCTCGGACCCGGGCGAACTCGTCAGCCAGCGTCCGGTGGGATCGGACCTGGGCGAATCGGTCAGTCAGCGTCCTGCGGCGTCGGACCTGGGCGACCTGGTCCGCGATGGCCGCCTCCGAGTCGTCGTCGCGCACTGTGCGGCCCCGCCCGCCGACGCCCTGCTCATCCGCCCCGACGGCTACGTGGCCTGGGCGGGCACGGACGGCCTGCCCGAGGCGGTGACCACCTGGCTCACCCCTTGACCTGCTGGTTGCTCGCGACCACCTCGTACACCCCCGCCCTTGGACGTCAATGAGCGACGGCCATGCCGAAGGGCACAGGCCCGAGCGCGCGGACGAGGCCGCCGACCATCAGCAGGAACGCCTCCGGCCCCCGCGCCGTCTCCACACCACCGAGGTCGATGATCCACTCTGGCACCCAGCCCAGCTCGGCCAGCAGCCCGCCGACGACCTTCTTGGCGTCGGCGTCGTCCCCGGACAGGAAGGCGGTGGGCGGCATGGCCGGCAGGGCTGGATCGGCCATGACCGACGAGTGCATGGTGTTGAGCGTCTTCACCACGCGTACGTCCGGCAACGCCCGCTGGATCTCCTCGGCGAGACTGCTGCCCGGATAGAGGAGCGCCGACGCGAAGCCGTACGAGTCGGATTCGGTGGCGTTGGCGATGTCGACCAGCACCTTGCCCGCCAACTCCGCCGCTAGCCCGGTCAGCACCTCCACCGACACCTCGCCGGGCAGGGCATTGATCACCACCTCCGCCGACCCCGCCGCCGCACGCAGACCAGCGACTCGCACTCCGAAGTCAGCGGCGACCTTGTCCGGGGCACGAGAGCCCACAATGACCTCGTGCCCCGCGTCGCGCAGCCTGCCGGTAAGGGCCCGGGCCACATTGCCCGAGCCGAGGACGGTGATCGTCGTCATGCTCTCTTCACTCCTTGATCGGGCGGGATTCGCCCTGTTCATGAGCGAAGTTAGGCGGTGCTACGGTCGAACGGCAGTACGCACTTCAAAGTGTCCAGCGCACGCGAAGGGATGCCATGACCACGCGCACCGCCGCCCAGCGGCGCGTCGACGGCCGGGACTCCTATCAGGCCCGCTTCACCGCCTGCCCGGTCAACCGGCTGATCGACCGCATCGGCGACAAGTGGGTAGCCGTCCTGCTCAACGAACTGGCCGACGGCCCACGCCGCTACGGCGACCTGGCCCGGACGATCGCGGGCGCGAGCCAGAAGATGCTCACGGAAACACTGCGCCGCCTCGAACGCGACGGCCTGATCTCACGTACGGTCACCCCCGCGGTGCCGGTACGCGTCGACTACGCGCTCACCGAACTGGGCCGGAGCCTGCTACCGGTGATCGAGGTCATGAAGCAATGGGCCGAGGAGAACATCGACCGGATCGACAGCGCCCGCGAGGCCTACGACACACACGACCGCTGAAACCCGGAGCAGGCCGGGGCTGACGTCATCCGATCCGGACGATGCTCTTGCCGTAGGTCGCTCCACCGGCGAGATCGGCGATGGCGGTCCCGACGTCGGCCAGCTCGTATTCGGCGGTGATGTCGATGCCGACCGTGCCGTCCCCGACCAGTTCCAGCGCGCGGCGTACGCTGTCGGCGAGCCGCTCGGGATGGGTCTGGCTGAGCAGGTTGCTGTTGTAGGTCAGCATCGACCTGCCCTGCATGAGCAGATCGTTGACCGAGACCGAGACCGGCTCGAAGGTGGCGATGTTGCCGTAGACCACGATCCGGCCGTGCGCTGCCAGGCGTTCCAGGTTGGCCAGCCGGGTCTGGCCGCCGATGGGATCGAGAATCACATCGAAGTGCTCCCCGTCCAGAGCCTGGGGGAACTCCTCGCGGCTGAGCACCCGGTCATAACCGAGCTGCCGCGCGTACTCGACCTGCCCCGGATTGCCCACGACACCTACGACCCGCCCCGCGCCGGCGGCCCGGGCGAACTGCCCCGCGAGCGTACCGACCCCGCCGGCTGCCGCGTGGATCAGCACGCTCTGGCCCGGTCGGACTCCCGCGACAGTGTTGATCAGGTCGTAGGCGGTGGAGGTGACCCAGCCGAACGCGGCGGCGGTCCGCGAGTCCACGGTGGGCGCCGCGATCGCCAGCACCGAGGAGACGACGACGACCTCCGCGAAGCCGCCCGAACTGGTCAGCGCGATGACCTGCTCACCGACGCGTGCCGGATCGACACCCTCACCGACCGCGATGACCTGCCCGGACGCCTCGAAGCCGGGCACGAAGGGACGAGGAGCCGGGAAGTGACCGTCACGGATGAGCACATCCCCCCACTGAACACCCGCATAAGCGACCCGGATCGCCACCTCCCCGCGCTCCGGGACTGGCTCGGCGATCTCGGTCACGCGGAGTTGGTCATCGGTGGCGAGCACTGCAGCCTTCATGGTTCACAACCTTCTTGCTCGACTCAGTATCCTGATACTCGGAAGCTAGCGAGTTTCAGGTAACTGAGTCAAATGAGGAAGCTGTGACGAACGTGGCCGAGGTGTCCGCCGAGGAGTACCTATGCACAAGGATCCGCCGCGCCGAACAGGCGCTGATGGCCCATCACGAAGCCGTCCTGCGTACCTACGGGCTCACCATGACCCAGTACGCGGTGCTGCTCACCCTCTCCCGCGATGACGGCATGTCCGGCGCCCAACTGGCTCGTGCCTGCGGCGTCACCCAGCAGAGCATGGCCACGGTCCTCACCGGCATGCAGGCCAAGGGACTCATCGACCGGCAGCCATCACCCGTGCACGCCAAGGTCATGATCGCCGATCTCACCGACGCCGGCCGGAGCCTCCTCGACAAGGCCTACCAAGAGGTCAACGTGCTCGAGAAAGCCTTCGTCGACAAGTTCACCCCGGCTGAGCACAGGCAATTCTGTGACCTCCTCGATCGAGCCACAGAAACGCTGGTCGAACAGACCCTCCGACCCCCGAAGCCAGCGTCCGCTCGCCCTCCATCGACCTGAGCGAGCCAAGGCGCCTAATGGCGCGACAACACAACGGTGCATGCGTCTTGGAGGTTCAGAAGCGACGCGCCGGCAAATGGGTCAGCGAGCCCCCGTATTTCACGGCGCGCAGCACGGGCGCCGTCTCCAGGTGGTGAATGCCGTGCAATGGCGCCACCCGGCTGGTGAGGTAGTCGTACAACGCTGCCCCGTCCTCGCAGGACACGCTCATGCACAGGCCGGAAGATCCGGTGGTGGCCACGACGAAGGCGGTTCCGCGGTGACCGGCCAACGCCTGCCCTATGGATTGGAGACTTGCGGGCGAGACGGTGAGCCAGATGATGGTCCGCAGTCCGAGCCCGAACAACTGCGGGTCGAACTCCACGTCGAAATACATGGCGCCGCTCAGGCGCAGCGAGGCCATTCTGCGCCGCAGTGTGATCGGGGGCGCGTCACCCCGACGTGGGAGGAGACCAAGCAGGTGTTCGCCAGGGCCGCCGGGTTCGATGTCACCGCCGGCAGGCCCGTGTGGATCAGCCGTTTCGGCAATACCGTTCGCCAGGCCACGGCGTACAGGCAGGGCCGGGTCCTGCTGGCGGGCGACGCCGCGCATACCCTGCTGCCGGCCGGCGGTCAGGGGCTCAACCTGGGTGTGCAGGACGCCGTCATCCTCGGCTGGAAGCTGGCGGCCGAGCTGTGCTGCTGGGCCCCGCCGGTACAGCCATCCGGTACGACGTCGGCCCGGGTGACCATCCGCTGACCGGGTGCCGTCTGCCGTACCGGCCACTGACCGTCGAGGGCGAGCGGACCGACACCATGCGGTTGCTGCACCGGGCCCGGGGCGTGCTGCTCGCGCTCGCTCCTGGGCCGTGGGCGGTGGCGGACGGCTGGACGGACCGGATCGAATCGTGCGTGCCCGCGCACTGGACGCCGATGCGGGGTACGCCTGCGCGCTGATCCGCCCTGACGGCCACGTGGCCTGGGCCGCGGCAGCGGAGGATCCTGACGTGGGCGGCCTCAACACCGCCCGGCACCGCTGGTTCGGTGCGCCACGAGGCGAACGAGCGACGGACAGGATGAGCGAGTGCCCTGTCGAGCTATGATCGACGCAGTTCCCAAGCTGATGCGCGGGTTCGACTTTCGTCACCGTTTCATTGTTCGCCGATCCTCGATGTCCGCCTCAAGCGAGGGAGACCGGCATGGCAACTCCGTCCTGGTTCGAGTCTCTTCCCGAAGTGATGGGTGAGGCCGAATACCGCGCGCTGCCTGAGGACGTCGCCAGAAGCATCGAGGTCGTTCACGGCCATGTGATCAAGTGCGAGTCGCCGGCTCCGCAGCACAACCGGATCGCACGTCGCCTCGCCAGTTCGTTGGAGACCGCGCGTTCCGCCAGCGGTCCATGCATGAGTGTCGAGACCGACATTGATGTAGTGCTCTGGCGGGTTCCCAAGTTCACCTTCCGGCGTCCGGATGTCGTGGTCTATAAATGCCTGGACGATCCCGGCCAGAAGCCCGAGGCATCGCAGACCCTCGCGGTTGTCGAGGTGTCCTCTCCGGGCACAGTCCGTGAAGACCTCACCGACAAGCGCATCCAGTACGCGGCCTCTGGCATCCCGCTCTACCTCCTGATCATGCTCGACGAGAAATACGAGATCGTTGAGGTGAAGGAGTTCCACCTCGACGCCGTCGCTTCGGAGTACCGGCTCCATCAGGTGCACAGGTCTGAACTTGAGCTGGAACTCCCCATCCGGGCCACCATCCCGTTCCTCACCCTGACCGCCCCCTGACGCGCGACTGATGGAGGAGCTCACTATTCAGCGGTGATGCGGCGAGCCAGTGCCTCGCCGGCGGGTCGGCCGGTGACGAAGGCTCGGAGGAACGCGGTGACTGCGTCGAGGTCGTGGCCTTCGGCCGCGGCGTCGATGGATCGGTAGAGGTCGTCTTCGATCTCGATGATCTGCCGGGCGAGGCGCTGTCCCTCTTCGGTGAGGGACAGTTCGATGTGGCGGCGGTCGTGCGCCGACACCTGACGGTCAACCAGGCCCACGGACGTGAGCCGATCGACCAGGCGGCTGGGGCTGTTGCCGCTCTCGCAGACCAGCAGGTCGCCGAGGCCGTTGAGGGTGAGCGATCCGCGATCCCGCAGGATGCGGATCACTTCGGCCTGAGAGGGGGTGATGCCGAGCGGGCGCAGGGCCTGGGCGAGCAGCCGGTTGCCTTCTCGCTGGGCGGCCAGGATCAGGTATCGGAGTTCTTCAGCCGGTCGCACGCGAACGTACCTCCTGATTCCTGGAGAAGGACCCGCTCACGGCGGCCAGACGTGCGGCCGCTCCAGGATCGTGCGCCGGCAATATCACCAGACCCGGGTTCCGCTCCCGCAGGGTGTTGATCGCCTTGGTGGTGTCGCTCAGTTGCCGCTTCTCCCCGACTCCCGGGACCAGGCTCTCCCGCAGCAGGCGAGCGTCGTACGTCAGGTCGCCGACCATGAGCAGCGGCGGATGTCCGGCTCCGCGGACCAGCAGTGACAGCGACCCGGGAGTGTGGCCGGGAGTGGGGAGCAGGACAAGGTCACCGTCGCCGAACAGGTCGTGGCCGGCCGTGAAGGGCGCGAGCCGGGGGTCGTCGACAGGGCCGGGATCGACCCGGCGCCAGCGCAGTCCGGGCAGGTCGATGTGAGAACGCAGGAGTCCGCGCAGTTCGGGCAGGGGCGCTTGGAAGGACCGCCATTCCTCGCCGCTGACCACGATCTCGGCATGGGTGAGCTCGCGCAGGCCTCCGATGTGATCCTGGTGCAGGTGGGAGAGCACGGCCGTGTGCACGTCGGCGATGTCGTAGCCGATGGCGGCCAGCCGGCCCCTGAGGGTGTCGGCGGGGCCGATGTCGAAGCGTGCCAGCCTGTCGTACATCACGCCGGTGATGCCGCCGGGAAAGTAGCCGGGGTCGGTAACCGACGCGCGGTCCTGACCGGTGTCGAACAGCACCAGCCCATCGTCGCGCTCGATCACGTAGACGTTGATCGGCAGCGGCGGGGTCCAGCTGCGCGAGGTGAACAGCCACCAGTACATCGGCTTGCGGGTGGGGCCCACGTGCTCGGGGTGGATCGACACGCTTCCCGTGCTGACCACCGACACCTGCTTGATCGTGCTCGTTTCGTTCCTCATGCAGATTAGATTACACGACATGTATGTCGTGTCAAATGTTTTGCTGTCTGAGGCGCTGGGGCCCCGGTCCACCCGCGCTGCGGAGGGTGGGTGGACCGGGGTAGGGGGGTGGCTGTCAGGCGCAGGTGTAGCCGGACGGAAGTGCGGTGTTGCCGTTCGGGCGGGCCGCCTGGAGGCCGACGCTGGTGGTGCTGGCTCCGGGGGCGAGGGTGCCGTTGTGGCTGACGTTTCTGATCGTCACGGTCTGTCCGCTGACGGTGACGGCGCCGTTCCACGAGCCGGTCAGCGTGTGCCCGGGCGGCAGGGTGAAGGTGGCCGTCCATCCGGTGATCGTCGAGGTGCCGGTGTTGGTGATGGTCAGGGGCTGGATGACGTACCCGGTGCTCCACTGGGTCTGTACGGTCGGAACCGCCGTGCAGGTTCCGGTGGACGGGCCGGTTTGGGTGTTGACCTCCGCGGTGTTCGAGACCGGCGAGGTGTTGCCCGCGGCGTCCCGCGCCCTGACCTGGTAGCGGTAGGTGGTGCTCGGGGTCAGGCCCGTGTCGCTGAACGAGGTGGTGGTCGAGGTGCCGACCTGGGTGAACGTGCCACCGCTCGCGCCGGGCGCGCGCAGGATGTCGTAGCCGGCGACGCCGTTGTCGTCCATCGAGGCCGTCCAGCTCAGGTTCGTGCCGGTGGACGTGGTTCCCGAGGCCGCCAAGCCGGCCGGGGTCGTCGGCGGGGAGGTGTCGCTGGAATTGTTGAGGGTCGGGGTCTGCCAGTCTCTCCACTCGGACAGATTGCCGAGCGCCTTGGCCGAGATCCTGATCGCGCCAGGAGCACTGCCCGTCTTCAGCAAGAACTTCTGGATGTTCTGCTGCAACGGGGTCCGCCATTCAGATCTGTTGGCGCAGTGGTTGCCGTCCTGAATGTCGGACCAGTAGGTGAGGTTGTCTCCCGCACCGAGCGCTTTGTAGACCTCCGCTCCACCCAGGGCCGCGACGCTCGCGGACTTGGGGCCGAGATTAACAATGTGGGGATTATCCATGATGAACAGTCCGCGGGGCGCGACCATGGCCACCATTTCATGCGTGTCCACCGGCAGCCTGTTCGGGTTGCCGGTGAAGGAGCCGAACGCGTCGCCCAGCCACGGCTGCTCTCCATAGGCGCTGCTCAGGCTCTGGGCGCCTTCCCCGGGGATCCCGCGGAAGATGGGAACACCGGCGCTACCCGACTCGATCGGCATGGTCAGTGCGATGCGCTGATCGAACGCGCCGATGACGAAGGCGCCCTTTCCGAACCGCGAGCATCCCGTGACGCCGGTCGCATCCGCTTTGAGAATGCTGCCGTCCGACTGCTCGATGACGTCGATGATTCGGCTCACACCCCAGGCCCAGGCGAGCAGCAGTCCGGTGCTGCTTGAGGAGCCGTAGATGCTGTAGAACGCGCCTTGCTTGTTGTTGCGTGGCGTGCCCTCTCGCCCGACCGCGTAGGGGTCGTAGTTGATGACGGCGGCACCGGCCGCGCTGATGGCGGCCGTGTCCGCGCCGAATCCGCCCAGGACGACGACGGCCGGGAAAGGTCCGGAACCGCTCGGCAGTGAGACGCTCGCTGAGAAGCCGGCGCTTCTGCCGTTGTGGTTCACGTTCACGGTGATGCCGGTTCTCGAGACCGTTCCCGTGACGCTCGCCGGCTTTCCGGGCTTCTCGCCGTAGACGAACCGCTCCGCCAGCTTCTTGATCTCTTCCCGTCGGCACCGCCACTCGGACTTGGCGGAGATGCGCGTACCGTCCAGCTTTTTGAAGGGATCAGGAAGCTTGGAGTTGGTCGGTAAGGATCCTTCGTCGGGCAGGCCGGTCACTGCGCAGTCGGCACCTTCGTCCTCAACTCCACCAGCCGCGGCGGCCACGGTGGATGGTGCCGCCACCGCTCCAGCGACCGAGAGCGCCACCGCTACCGCCAGCGCCATGGAGCGGGCCAAGCTGATGATCACCAGGGCTCTCCCTTCCGCGTGGGGTGTTGGCGACGAGTCTGGGAATCCGCCCGAAACATGTCAACGTATGTTCCGAAATATTTCGGTGATTGGCATTGTGTCGTTCCTTTGAACTGGAGATACGTTCGTTCTGGATGTCAACACTTTCGGAAATTAGCTGAAAACGGGCGGGTTCTATGCGGTCAGCCCTGTCATTCCGAAACTTTCGCCGAGGCCGGGCCGTAGTAGGCATCGGCCGCTATGACGATTCGCATCATCCCGCTGATTGATCCTCAGCTCTCGTCATCCAGTCGGCGCCTCGCCTGGCTGGCCACGTGATCGCGCAGGCAGAGCCGGATTCGCCGGGAGACGCCTTCCTGTCGGCGCGTGGCTTCCGCAGGGTTTTGACCTTGACCTACACGCGGCTGCCGCCGGCACAGACGGACCTCGTCGAGCTCACGGAGATCGTGTACAGCCCGCATCCCGGCTACCGCCTGGTCGTGACCGGCTCCATACCGTCGCCACCATCGGTTCCATCGCCGGATTCACCGAGTTGGTCGTCCCAGGAGACGGCCAGTGCGATGCCCAGCACTACTCCACCGGCGTGCTCCCCGAACATCGCGGGCACGGCCTGGCCCGCTGGATGAAAGCCGAGGCCATCCGGCAGGCACGCGAGCGCTATCAGGACCTCGACGGCCTGCCGACCGAACCTCTGACACATAGGGGAGGTCACGCATCGTCCGGCAGCGGTTCGCCGGTCTCCAGCAGCGACTTCAGGCTCGCCACCACGTTCGGCCAGCCGTGGCTGACCATCTCGGCCATGCTCGATCCGGGCTCGAAGCCGTCGTGCACGACGGTGAGCTTCACGACCTGCGCGGCGGCCTTCTCGATCGTGAAGGTGACCTTCGAGCGGGCCTCGCCGGACAGCCGGGCGAGCAACTCCTCGTCCCAGCCGAAGCGCTTGGCGAGTTCCGGGGTGATGGCGTGCCAGGTGTAGGAGAGCCGGTTGTAGGGATCGGCCTCCAGCACGACCTGCTCCGGGTCGCTGATCAGCACGCCGTGGTTGTCCCAGGTCATCGGCGAGCTGACGGACCAGTCCGTAATGAGCTCCGTGGCCCAGTAGCGGCGGGTGAAGGCGGGCTCGGTCAGCGCCTGCCAGAGCTTCTGCGGGGTGGTGCGGATGTAGGTGGTGTAGACGAAGGTCGGCGCGTCCATCGGGGTCTCCTCCAGGGCGAGTTTCAGGTCCGCCAGGGCTTGGACCCTGGCCCGGTCGTAGCGGCTGATCCACCGGTGGGCGATCTCGTGCACGGGCGCGGCGTTGAGGTAGTGCAGCTTCTCCCGGCCCCGCCGCACGGTGGCGACGAGCCCGGCCTCCTCCAACACCGCGAGGTGCTTGCTGACGGACTGCCTGGCCATGTCGAGTCCGGCGCACAGCTCGCGCAGCGTCTGCCCGTTGCGGGCGTTGAGCGAGTCGAGCAGCGCGCGCCGGCTCGGATCGGCCAGTGCCTTGAACACCTCGTCCATGCCCGTCCTCGTATCCGGGTTGCCGTCTGTTGATATGCAGCCTTGCGGCTGCCTTTAATTTAGGCAGCCAAATGGCTGCATGTCAAGTCGCGCGGCCCTGTGGCCCCGCCGCTGAGGTGCGAGATCCGTGCCGGTCTCTTGGAATCAGACCTTGGGAGACGGTCTGTCGCGCCAGGCTGCCCGCCGGTTCGGCGGGCCAGGCGCTGGGGTGGCCGAGTCAAGGCCGCGGTTGGACATGTTCGGCACAGCCGTGCAGCGACGGCAACCCCGTCGCGAGAGCGGACGCCGTGATCGCGGCCGACGGCATCAGCAGCAAGCTGCGCGCACAGCTCTTCCCCGGCCACCCCGGGCTGCGGCGGACCGGCCGGATGGACCTGCGCGGCATGCTGCCCCGTCCTGCCGGCCTGGCTCCAGACCTGTTCACCAGCCAGTTGGTCGACCGCCGCTACGGGGCGATGTTCGGCCTGTTCGCCGTTGGCGAGGACCGCCTGTACTGGTTCACCGACTCCGTCCTGCCCGCCACGCCGCCTGACCCGAACGAGGCACGCCGGCACATGCTGTCGCTGATGGCCGACTGGCACCCCCTCGTCACCGCGCTGATCGAGGCCACCCCGCCCGACGACATCTACGTCGACCTGATCGCCCGCCTGGCCGAACCTCTGCCCTCGTTCGTGGCCGGCAGGATCGCGCTCCTCGGCGACGCCGCGCATGCCATGCCACCCGACCTCGGCCAGGGCGCCAGCCAGGCCTTCGAGGACGCGGCCGCACTGAGCCGCCACCTGACCGGCGCCGAGCCGGCAGATGTCGCCGGACAGCTCCTGCACTACGACGCCGAGCGCAGACCCAGTGCCAACCGGATGATGCGGGCGGCGCTCCGGCAATCGCGGCTGACCTCCCAGACCGGCGTCGCCGCGTTGCTGCGCGACACGTTGCTGCGTGCCATACCGTCCCGACTGGCCACTCGGCAGCTTGCCGCCCTCTGGCGCGCCCAGTAGGTCGAGCTCTGGGATTGGCGCGCTTTGAGGTACGGGAGATCGCGGCGCACCCGATCGTATTCGGCGCTCGATCGCCGCAGCTCGCGCCACTGCTGCGCGCTGGCCCACGCCATCGACTGTCGCAAGCCGACACCGAAACTCTCAGCTCTACGTCAAGTCGAGGATGTCCTGCCGTTCGGATCAGCCCTGACGCATGGCACGTCTGATGCCGAGGGCGGCGGTGATCAGCCAGACGATGAACGTCACCGCCATGAGGCGCTCTCCGAGTCCGGTGGCTGAGCGGTTGCCGAACAGGCCGCCGAGCTGGTTGTCGAGGATGCCGGTGGCCCAGAAGAGCGCATAGCCCGCCGGCGGAAGGAAGGCCAGTCCGTTCAGTCTCGTGGTGCTCGTGGCCGTGAGGATCGGGCGGGTGAGCAGCGGCCCGGTGAGGGCGAAACAGGTGAACGCCAGGATGCCGGCCGCCGCGTGGATCACGCCCGAGGTGGTCACGAATCGGGGATCGGTCGGGTCGATGGGATCAGTCGGGAACGCCCCGACTACCACCATGCCGAGTCCGGCGGCGGCCAGCAAGGTGAGGCCTGCGCGTGGTCGGGGCGACGGCAAGGTTGCGGCGATCGCGGCGGTGAGGGCGAGCACTCCCAGCCCGAATGCCAGCGCGGCAAAGCTGAGTAACCAGCCGTAGGGCCCCAGCACGTACTCGCTGACGGTGATGCTGATCGGATCCCTGCCCGGGTCGATGACGTGCAGGCTCGCGACCAGGCCCACGAATACGAGAATTCCCGCGATGCCGGCCTCCGCCAGCTTCGCGACGTCCGTGCGCCTGCGTTGCTCGGGGATCTCGTCGGTGGTCGTCATGAGCATGGCTCCGTTCGAAGTCTGTCTACGATGTAGATGTAATCTACGGTGTAGACACACGCTCTGTGACATCGGCAAGGAGAGCCATGATGATCGACTCGGTTGATGTGCCCGGCGCGCGACTGCACGTCGAACGTGCCGGTGACGGCCCCGCACTGCTGCTGATCTCCGGTGGCGGAGGCGACGCCGGTATGTACGCGGACGTGGTCCCGCTGCTGGCAGGGACGTTCACCGTGATCACCTACGACCGGCGCGGCAACTCCCGCAGCCCGTTCACCGAACCGGATGCCCCGATCGCGATGGCCCGCCAGGCCGACGACGCCGCCGCCATCCTCGACCACTACGGCCTGGAGCGCGTCTACCTCTTCGGCAACAGCGGCGGCGCGACCATCGCCCTGGAGATGGTCGCCAGGCATCCCGACCGCCTGCTGGGCGCGGTCGTGCACGAGCCGCCGCTGGTTCAACTCCTCCCGGCAGACGCTCCCGAGCGGCGGGAGATCGAACGCATCGGCCGACTCGGCCGGGACGGGCACCTGATGCGGGCCTATGCGGCGTTCGGCGCGATGACGCTGCCCAACCCGCCGCGGATGTTCCTGTCACCCACCGGCCAAGCCGTCATCGCCGCCGGAACCCACCTCATGCTCGCCGCCGGCGACCTGGCACGGAAGCTCAACCGACGGGAGCCGGACGCGATGACCCGCCAGCTCCGCAACGCGGAGCTGGCCTTCCGCCGCGAGTTGCCGGCGTGCTGCTTCGACTACCGGCCCGACCTGGCCGCGCTGGCGGCCACGACGGCACCGTGGTGCCTGGCCACCGGGCGCGACAGCGTCGGCAAGCCTTACCACACTCCCGCGCACGTGCTGTCGGAGCGCCTTGGCATACCCTGCCAGGAGTTCCCCGGCGGCCACCTCCCGTTCATGCAGCATCCGGAAGAATTCACCAAGACACTCACCACGATCCTGGAGGGCTTCCCAGCATGACGGCCGACCCCAGCCCGCCGGGCAGGCTGCCGGAGCCACCCAGCCGGCCCACCCTCACCCGCGAATACCTCGCCGTCGCCGCGCTCGCCCTCATCGACAGCCACGGCCTGCGCAAGTTCTCCATGCGCAAGCTCGGCACCGCGGTCGGCTTCGACCCGATGGCCGTCTACCGCTACTACGACGACCAGGAGGCGCTCTTCGACGGCGTCGCCGAGGCGCTGTTCACCGAGATCGACGTCGACACCCTGCCCTGGGACGGCTCCTGGCAGGAGTTGGCGCGCGAATACTGCATGCGGTTGCGCGACACCCTCCTGCGCCACCCCCACGCCGTGCAGGTGTTCGCGACCCGTCCGGTACGCTCACCCACCTCCATCGACACCGGCGTCAAGATGCTCACCAAACTCCACGCCGACGGCATCTCCCCGGCAGACGCCCTCCGCATAGCCCGCTGCCTGCGCGAATTCACCATCGGCCACGCCCTGGCCATCTCCGTGACCAAGCTCGGCGCAGAACGGCGCAGCCGCAAACCACGGCCCGACAGCCCCGACTACAACCTGCTCGCCGAAGCAGCCGACGCCACCACCCTCGACGACCACTTCGAGATCGGACTCACCGCCATCCTGCACGGCTTCCAGCACTCCGCCGACTGAGAAGGCCGCCTCCACACACGGATGTTCAAGCCCCCAGACCTTCCCAGGGCTGCTCCACCGCCACGCGGGCTGATCACCAAGGTCATGATCACCGGTTCAGGAATAGGCACCAAGGGTTATGGGGATCCCTCGCTAACCTCCACGAAAGCGCCTCAAGCCGCTGGAACTGGCACTCCGCTGGCGCCAAGCCGCTGAACACGGCCAGGGCGGGCGGCTCTACGGCGCGTAGTCCGGTTTGGAGCCCTCATTCGAGGTTGTTTCGGGGCCTGGCGGTGGTGTGCGGAGTTGTCTGTCTTGTGTCCGCTTATCGGGGGCCCGCAGTACGATCCGCAGCACTTGGACAGCGCGGTTCTGGCGCTTGGCGGAGGGGGCCCACAGGGCGGTCAGACCTGCTGCTACAACGATGATCGCCAAGGCGAGTGGCAGTACCGAGGCACTTAAGCCCACTGTCTTGAAGAAGTCGAGCACTGACGGCCTCCTGGCAGCGCGAAGCTTGCCAGAGGTCTCTCCCGCCCGGTTCAGGTGAGGATCAGCAGCCCTGGGGCACCGTTGTCAACGGTCAAGTGCGTTTTTTGCCTGGCCACGGGCATGCTTCGTCGGCGGAATCCAATGGTTCCTATGCCGAGGTGTGGGGGGCGCGGAGCCCCCCACTGAACACAGTCTGAGTCCCATTGCGCGAAGCGCCGACCAGGTGAAGGCCTTGCGTTCAGAGCCACCCGGGTTTCACCAGGCCGGATTCGTAGGCGATGACGACGAGTTGGGCGCGGTCTCGGGCGTGGAGTTTCATCATGGCTCGGCTGACGTGGGTTTTTGCCGTTGCGGGGGACATGAAGAGGTTCGCGGCTATCTCGTCGTTCGTTTTGCCGGTGCCCACCAGGGACAGGACCTCGCGTTCGCGGTCCGTCAGTTGGTCCAGGTGGTTGGTGGCGGAGGGTTCCTTGGCGCGGGTGGCGTACTCGGCGATCAGGCGGCGGGTGACGCTGGGGGACAGGAGGGCTTCGCCGGCCGCGACCACGCGGACCGCCTGGATGAGTTCGGCCGGTTCCGTGTCCTTGACGAGGAAGCCGCTGGCGCCGCCGCGCAGGGCCTCGAAGACGTACTCGTCCAGCTCGAAGGTGGTCAGGATGATGACGCGCGGGCCCGGTGGCATCTGGCGGGTGGCGGCCAGGCCGTCGGTGCCGGGCATGCGGATGTCCATGAGCACCACGTCCGGCGCGTGCTCGCGCGAGAGGCGTACCGCCTCGGCGCCGTCGGCGGCCTCCGCGACGACCGTCATGTCGGGCTGGGCGTCGAGCAGGGCTTTGAAGCCGGCCCGTACCAGTGCCTGGTCGTCGGCGAGCAGGAGCTTGATCATGAGGTCTCCTCTGCGACGGCTGTCATGTTGAGCGGGGCCAGGTTGATCACGAGGTCTCCTCGGGGAAGGGCAGCTTGGCCTCGACCTGGAAGCCGTTGCCGACCGGGCCGGCGGTCAGGGTGCCGCCGAGGGCTGAGGCGCGTTCGCGCATGCCGGGGATGCCGTTGCCGCTGCCTGATTCGGCCAGTACGGCCGGCTTCGTCGCGCCGGTGTCCGCGATCAGGACGCCCAGCTCGCTCGTGCCGTACTCGAGCCGGACCGTCACCCGGGAGCCGGGCGCGTGGCGGGCGGCGTTCGTGAGGGCTTCCTGGATGATCCGGTACGCGGCGCGTTCGAGTTGCGGCGGTAGCGGCCGGGAGCCGACGTGTTTGAGCGTCACGTCCAGGCCGGAGCGAGTCACGAGCTCGTCGAGGCGGTCGAGGCCGGCCGTGGGGGAGCGGGGGGCGCCTTCGCGTAGGACGTTCAGGACTGAGCGCATCTCGCCGAGAACCTCCTTGGAGGCGGACTTGATGGTGGTCAGGGCGGTACGTGCTTGCTCGGGCTGTTCGTCCATGAGGTGCAGGGCGGTGGACGCCTGAACGTGGATCAGCGAGATGTTGTGCGCGAGTACGTCGTGCAGCTCCTGCGCCATAGTCAGCCGCTCCTCGCTGGCCTGCCGTCTGGACTCCTCCTCGACGACCCGCTGGTGCTCAGCACGCCGCTCCTGCCGGATCCTGAACAGCTCGGCAATCACCATGAACAGCAGGATGAACGCGGTGATCGCCAGGTTGTGGAAGTCCCAGAGACTGCGACCGTTCCCCAAATAGCCATAAATCAGGAAAACGGAGAGCGTAACCCCCGACAGGATCCACGCGATCAGCCGCCGCCCGCCCAGGACGAGCGACGAGACCATGAACACCGGCGCCAGAAAAATCGGCCCATACGGATATCCGCCCACCACATAGGCAAATGTCGCCAAAAGCGTGATAACAGCTGAGAGGGCGGGAAATTTGCGGCGGCCCAGTATCGCCACCGGCCCCACCAGCAGCAATACGTACGCCAGCGAATCCAGCGGCTCCCTGAAATCCCGCTGCCCCCAGGCCGCCCCCTGCGACAGCACCACCTGGACCACCGCGACGATCAACGCGACATAGACGTCGTTCCCGGGCTTCTTACGCACCCCCCCAACGCTAGGCCACCTGCCTGACCCGCACATCACCCTCCAGCCGCAGGGGGCCCTACCGCGATGGGCGTACCTGGTCCATCGTGGAACACATGCGCCGAATGATCGTTCCCGCAGCAGCAGTCCTCCTCTCGCTGGTGTCCGCCCCAGCGCTGGCTGCCACACCCACGCCGCCACAGAAGGCTCCCGTAGCCGAGGGGTACGGCGGCGCGGCCGCCACGGTGGACTTCGACGCCAGCAAGGCCGCCATCGCCGTACTCAAGCAGGGCGGCAACGCCATCGACGCGGTCGTCGCCGCGGGTGCGGTGCTCGGCGTGACCGAGCCCTACTCCGCGGGCCTGGCCGGCGGCGGCTTCATGGTCTACTACGACGCTCGCAGCCGAAAGGTGGTCACGCTGGACGGCCGCGAGACCGCCCCGCAGGCCATGACCGCCACCACGCTGGAAGGCATCCCGTTCGACGAGGGCGTCACCAGTGGCCTGTCGGCCGGCATCCCCGGCACGCTCGCGCAGTGGGACCTGGCCCTGCGCAGGTACGGCACGCTCTCGCTGAAGCAGGCGCTCCAGCCGGCCATCGAGGTGGCGTCCAAGGGCTTCGTCGTCGACCAGACCTTCTACGACCAGACCGCCGCGAACGCCGCCCGCTTCAAGGACATCACCTCCACCGCCAAGCTCTACCTCCCGGGCGGCGCGCCGCCGCCCGTCGGCTCCGTCTTCAAGAACCCCGAACTCGCCGCCACCTACCGCGAGCTGGGAAAACGCGGAATCGGCTGGCTGTACGACGGGCAGCTCGGCAGGGAGATCGTCGCCACGGTCAAGCAGCCGCCAGTCACCCCCGGCGCCACCCGCAACGTGCGGCCGGGCCTGATGGAGCTGTCCGACCTGCGCGCCTACCGCGTGCTCCAGCGCGAGCCCACGCGCGTGGACTACAACGGCATGCAGGTGTACGGCATGGCGCCCCCGTCCTCCGGCGGTTCGACCGTGGGGGAGGCGCTCAACATCCTGGAGTCCCTGCCGAGGGTGGGCCTGCACGAGTATCTGGAGGCGTCCCGCCTGGCCTTCGCCGACCGCAACAAGTACGTCGGCGACCTCCCGAACGTACCGCTGAAGGAGCTGCTGTCCGACGGCTTCGCCAAGGAGCGCGCCTGCCTGATCGGCGAGAAGGCGATGGCCCACCCGGCCTTGCCCGGCAGTCCGGACGGCGCCTATGAGGCGTGCGCCACCCCGGCGGGCACCGCGACGGCGACCACCGACGAAGGCCCCGAGACGACGCATATGATCATCACCGACCGGTGGGGCAACGTCGTCGCCTACAACCTGACGATCGAGTCGACCGGCGGCAACGGCATCGTGGTCCCGGGGCGCGGCGTGCTGCTCAACAACGAGCTCACGGACTTCACCTTCGGCCCCGCCCCCGGTGACCCGAACCTGCCGGCCCCCGGCAAGCGGCCGCGCTCGTCGATGGCGCCCACGCTGGTGTTCGACCACGGCAGGCCGGTGCTGGCGGCCGGGTCGCCGGGCGGCTCGACGATCATCACGACCGTGCTGCAGATCCTGGTCAACCGCTACGAGTTCGGGATGAGCCTGCCCGAGGCGGTCGCCGCGCCGCGGGCCACGCAGCGCAACACCGAGCAGACGCTGGCCGAGCAGGCGTTCCTCGACAAGTACCGAACCGAACTCGAGGCACGCGGGCACAAGCTCGCGCTGACCACGGAGATCGGCGCGGCCACCGCGCTGGAGTTCCTGGGCCACGGCAAGGTGCAGGCGGTCGCCGAGCCGGCCAGGAGGGGTGGCGGCAGCGCTCTGGTGGTGCGGCCGGGCTAGTAGATCAGTTCGTACGCGCCGGGCTTCATCTTGCGGGTACGCGCCCAGTACTCGAAGGTGAAGCCCGGCCAGATCGTCCGGTTCACGCCGTGCTCGTCCAGATACCAGGACGTACAGCCACCCGCGTTCCACACCAGCGGGTCGAGCCGTTCGCGCAGCCGCCGGTTGAACTCCCGCTGCCGTCCCGGTTTGACGTCGATGGCCCTGGCCTGGGTCTTCGAGAGCAGCCGGAGGCAGTCCATGACGTACCGCACCTGTGATTCGATCATGAAGACGACCGAGTTGTGGCCGAGGCCGGTGTTCGGGCCGAGGAGGAAGAACAGGTTCGGGAACCCGGCGGTGGAGATGCCGTAGTAGGTCTCGATGCCGTCCTGCCAGGCGTCCTGGATCTTGAGCCCGTCGCGGCCCACGATCCGCTGCCGCTGGAGCGCCTCGGTCACCTTGAACCCGGTGCCGTAGATGATCACGTCGACCTCGTGCTCCACTCCGGCGGCGTCGACGATCGAGTGCTCCCTGATCTCGGTGATTCCGTCGGTGACCAGCGCGACGTTCGACCGGGTCAGCGCGGGATAGTAGTCGCTGGACAGCAGGGTGCGCTTGCAGCCGATCGTGTAGTCGGGCGTCAGTCTCCTGCGCAGCTCCGGGTCGGGGATCTGGTTCTCCAGGTGCTTGAGCGCCACCTTCTCGTGTGCCTTCATCAGCCTCGGGTCGACGGTGAAGCCCAGCGCCCTGGTCTCCAGCAGCCAGTAGAGGGCGGTGCGTACCGTCCTGGCGGCGCCCGGCAGCTTCATGAACCGCCGGGTCCGGGGTGAGAAGGCGACGTCCGGCTTGGGGTGGATCCAGGGCGGGGTGCGCTGGAACACGGTGAGCCGCGCCACGCGGTCCGCGATCCGCGGCACGAACTGGATGGCCGAGGCCCCGGTGCCGATGACCGCGACGCGCTTGCCGGTCAGGTCGACCGAGTGGTCCCACTCGGCGGAGTGGAAGGCCGGACCGGCAAAAGCCTCACACCCCGAAATTTCGGGGAACGACGGGATGTGCAGGGCGCCGATGCCCGACACGACGGCGTTCGCGCGCAGGGTCTCGCCGTCGTCCGTGGTCACCGTCCACTGGCGGTCGGCGTCGTCGTACTCGAGTGAGACGACCCGTTTGCCGTACCGGAGATGCGGGGTGATGCCGTACTTCTCACCGCACACCCGCATGTAGTCCCAGATCTCCTGCTGTGGGGAGAACAGCCGCGACCAGCCGGGATTGAGGTCGAACGAGTAGGAGTACAGGGGCGACGGCACGTCGCACGCGCAGCCGGGGTAGGTGTTGTCGCGCCAGGTGCCGCCCAGGTCGGCGGCCTTCTCCAGGATCACGAAGTCGTGGTATCCGGCGGCCTTGAGCTTGATCGCCATGCCGATCCCGGCGAAGCCGGAGCCGATGATCACTATCCCTGGCTCGTCCACTGCTCCTCCGCATTATTAGACGCAATGTCCAATGTAGTGAGAGATGGCGAGGTCCGTCCAGAGTGACGCGAATCACACCGACTGGTCGGTATGTTATCCGCCCTCAGGACGCACGAAAAGCGCCGAGGGCGGTTGCCGTCGGCGCCCTGGTGCGCGTGGGTCAGCGCAGGATCAGGAAGGCCGCCACGCCGATGATCACGACGACGGCGATCACCGCGATGATCGGGATAAGAGGCGACTTCTTGCTCGGCGCCGCCTCCTGCTCAGACCGCTGCGCGAACGCGCGGAACTGCTGAGTATTGCCGGCAGGGTCGATATGCTGGTCAGACATGCCCAGCAGCTTAGCGTGATCGTCTGGTGTGTTTGCGGCTTTTGGTGTGATCTGTGGGCATGGGCTGATTAGGGGACCGGCCTGGTGGGCGGATAGCTTTGAAGCATGCTCCGGACCCTGTTCTCTCCACGCGTGGTGGGGTTGCACCTGCTGACGATCGGGGTCCTCATCGCCTTCATCCTGCTCGGGCGCTGGCAGCTCGGCGTGTTCCAGGACTCGGGCAAGCCGCACGCGGTCACCGATCCCGCCCCGGTCGGCGTCACCACGCTGTCCCAGGTGGGCGCGCAGCTGACGGGGGCCGCCGTGGGCCGCAAGGTCTCGGCGGAGGGCGTCTACGACGCCTCGCGCCAGTTGCTCGTCGCCGACCGCCCGGCGGACGTCGACGCGCCGGGTGGCAACGTCTCGCGCGGCGAGGGCTACTGGGTGCTCACACCGCTCCGGCTCGATGACGGCACGCTGATCCCGGTCGTACGCGGCTGGGTGGCCAAGGCCGGCGACCCGGCGGCGGCCGTGCCCGGCGGCAAGGTGGCGGTGACCGGACGGCTGCGCCCGCAGCAGAGCACCGACAGCGTGCAGCGCCGCACCGAGGAGCTGCCCGCGGGGCAGGTGCAGACGGTGTCCACCGGTGAGCTGATCAACCTGTGGAGCGGGCAGAAGGTACGCAACGGTTATGTCGTCGCCCAGCCGCCCTCGGGGCCGCTGGTTCAGGTGAAGGTCCAGCCGCCGGTCGTCGGTGGCGAGCTGACCTGGCGTAATCTCGCTTATGCCGCTAACTGGTGGATCTTCGCTGGGTTCGCCGTGTTCATGTGGTTCCACTTCGTACGCGATGCCGTACGAGCGGATCGTGATCGGGACCGTGGCAAGTCCCCCGAAATTGTTCTGGAAGGTTAACGGTGGAATCGGCTCTGAAGCCCTTCCGGGTGCTCGCCTACATCGTCGGCGTGATGCTGCTCGTGCTCTGCGTGGCCATGGTGCTCCGCTACGGCTTCGGCATCGTGGGCATATCGAAGATCGTGGCGCCCATCCACGGCTTCCTCTACATGATCTACCTGGTCACGGTCATGAACCTCGGCATGAAGGCCCGCTGGAGCTGGCCGTACATGCTGGGCATCATGCTCGGCGGCACGGTGCCGTTCCTGTCGTTCTACATCGAACGGCGGGTGACGAGCCGGGTGCACGCGGCCCTGGCCGCGGCGGCGGCCTGAGGCCGCGCCGCGAACTCGGGTCAGCTGCCGATGCCGCGTCTGCGGGCTCGCTTGAGCCGCTCGCGCTGCGACGGGTCCAGCATCAGGTAACCGACGACCGGGGCGGCGACCACGCCGAGGACGACCAGCATGGTGATAAAGCCGGGCCCGAAGAAGATCAGCGAGAGCAGGACCGCGGCGCCTGCGGCGATGGCGTACTTCTGGACTGGTGACATCCTCAACTTCCTCCGAACGCGGAGCGCGCGCCCCGCCTCTCCCACATTGTGCGTCGTGTGTTCAACGCATGGACCACCCAGGTGGTTCCAATCGCGATGTATCTCAAAATAGGTCGGCGACGGCTTTCAGGTCCTTGCGGAGCGCGTCCGGCCCCGGCCGGTGCGCGGGGAACCCCGACAGCAGCCGGAACAGCACCGGCGCCAGCGCGCCCGCTCTGGACAGCGGGGCGCCGGGCACGGGCGGATGCCCCTCGACGGCCGCGAACAGCGTGGCGCCCAGCGACCACAGATCAGCCGCCGGACCTGGCACCCGCTCGGGTGCCGTGTAGGCCGGGATCGTCGCCGGCATCACGGGGGCGAGTGACATCGGCGCGGGCAGCGGCGTCGTGGCCAGCGTTGCCCGGTCGTCCATGTCGATCAGGACGTTGCCCGGCTGTACGCCGCCGTGATGCGCTCCCCGGGAGTGCAGTTCGGCGAGCTGGTCGAGGACGGCCAGCCCGATCTCGGCCACCCGGGCCGGAGGCAGCGGGCCGCCCGTGGCCAGCACGTGGCCGAGCGTCTGCGACACGGCGAGCCGGTCGAGCATCTCGGCCACCACCTCGACCGGCGGCGGCCCGGCGGGATCCAGCATGGCCCGGACCAGCCACCGGAACGCGTCGGTGCTCTCCGCGGGCGCCCGCCCCGGCGGGCGGCCCTCGACGGCGAAGTGCAGCGTCGCGGCCATCGACCACATGTCGGCGGACGGCCGCATGCCGAGCCCCGGCAGCCCGAACCCCGTGAGCACGGCCCGGCCCGTCGAGGTGAGCAGCACATTGCCCGGATTGACCCGTCCGTGGACGATTCCCGCGTCGTGCGCGGTCCGCAACGCCGACAGCAGGCACACGCCCACCCTGGCGGCCTGTTGGACGGGTAAGGGGTGCCGCGAGTCCACGGTCTTCTCCAGCGAGGTGCCGGAGACGAACTCCATGACCAGCCACGGCTCGCCGTCCTCCACCACCACGTCGAGAACCGGCACGACGGAGGCATGGCGGAGCCCCGCGGCCCGCTGCGCGTCCTGCAGCGCGGCTCCGCGTAGCTCGGCGGGCACGCGTAGCTCCCTGACCGCGACGTCACGATGCTCTGTCTCGTCGAAGGCCAGTCGTACCGAACCCGCGCCCAAAGGATTCAGCAGCCGGTAGCGACCGACGAGCTTCCTGAACTCTCCCATTCCGAGGTGCACGATAGCGCTCCGGATCAGACCAAAGCCATGGCTAGGCCTGGGTTCCCGCCAGCCACTTCTCGTGGGCGTCAAAAACCTTCCCGAACAGGGCGTCCTTCTCCTCTTCGCTCACATCATCCAGCTGCAATCCGAACACGTCGGACAACGCGGAGTAGTAGTCACGAGCCGTGTGCAGAGTGATGGAATGAGCGCCGTTGCCCAGGCGTGACAAGGCGAGCCCGCGGAGGAGATCGACGCCGGAGGCGTCCCGCCGGGCGACCGACGCGACCCGCACGAAACCCGACTCCTTCGACGTCGACAGGTGATGATGCATCGCGGTAAAGGCCGACATGTCGGTTGGGGCAGGGTCGAAGTCCATGCCCAGGAACGAGCCGCTCGGGTCGTGGTCGAGCCGCCAGCCTCCTGGCGCTACCTCCGAGTGCCGCAGACCGTACGAGAAAGGGCCCTGCCGGTAGACGCCCGCGACCAGCGGGAGCGGCTCGTGCAGCGCGTCGCCCAGCCCCAGATCGGCCAGCCACTCCCCGCCTGGATTGTCCTCCGACGGCAGCCCGCGCACGGTGAGCACCAGGTGGTTGGCGGTGATGGCGGGCGGGCCGTCGTTGCGGCCCTGCACGCCGCCCACGTGCCTGGTCACGGCGTAGCCGAGCTCCTTGAGCAGCAGGGAGAACGCGCCGTTCAGGTGGTAGCAGTAGCCGCCGCGGCCACGGATGATCCGCTCGGCCGACTCGGCGGGATCGACCGTGGTGGGGCGGCCGAGCCAGATCTCCAGCGCCTCGTACGGGACCCGCTCGATGTGCGCGACGTGCAGCCGGCGGAGGTTCTCGGCGGTGAGTGGTGCGTCCAGCAGGTCGGGCAGCCCGAGGCGGCGCAGGTATGCGACGGTGTTCACCGGCCAAGTCTGCACCGGATGTGCACATATTGGGGAGTGCCGTCTGCACAGTGCCCTTCTAGGCTTTCGTCCGTGGCAGAGCAGCGACGCATCCTCCTGGTCGAGGACGACGAGACCATCGCCTTGGCGGTACGCAACCGGCTGGCGGCCGAGGGTTTCGACGTCCGGGTGGCCGGTGACGGGGAGACCGCCCTGGTCGAGTACGGCAGGGCCGAACCCGATCTGGTGATCCTGGACCGGCTGCTGCCGGGACTCGACGGGCTGGAGGTGTGCCGCCGGATGCAGCTGGCCCGGCCGGTGCCGGTACTCATGCTGACCGCGCTCGGCGAGGAGACCGACGTCCTGGTCGGGCTCGGCGTGGGCGCGGACGACTACCTGGCCAAGCCGTTCAGCATGCGCGAGCTGGTGGCCAGGATCCACGCGCTGCTGCGCAGGGTCGAGCGGGCCGTCCAGCTCGCCTCGGAGGACACGGTGATCAGGGTGGGCGAGGTGGAGATCGACACCGCGGCCCGCCGGGTGTTCGTCCGCGGCGCCGAGGCGCAGCTCACCAGGACCGAGTTCGACCTGCTGCGCCGCCTGGCCGAGCGGCCCGGCCAGGTCTTCGAGCGCGACCGGCTGCTGTCCGACGTGTGGGGCTTCTCCGAGGCCGCCGCGACCAGAACCGTCGACAGCCACGTACGGGCGTTACGCCGCAAGCTCGGCTCCGGCGTCGTGCGCACGGTGCACGGCGTGGGCTATGCCCTGGTGCGCCGATGAAACAGCCGCTCGACTTCCTCGGCCGGATCAAGGTCAAGCTCGGCCTGGTGATCGTGCTGGCCGTGGGCACCGCCTTCGTGGTGAACGAGGTCGGCATCAACTCCGGCCTGTCCCGAGGCGTCAGGATCGCGGTCGCGCTGGTCCTCGCCCTGATCATGGTGCAGGTGCTCGCCATGGGCATGACCAAGCCACTGCGCCAGATGGCCAGGGCCGCCCAGACCATCGCCAAGGGCCGCTACACGCTGCGGGTCCGCGCCACCTCGCGCGACGAGGTCGGGGAGCTGGCCAGGGCGTTCAACGCGATGGCGGCCGACCTCGGCGAGGTCGACCGGCAACGGCGCGAGCTCGTCGCGAACGTCAGCCACGAGCTCCGCACGCCGATCACCGGCCTGCGCGCCGTCCTGGAGAACGTCGTGGACGGCGTCTCCCCGGCCGACCCGGTCACGATGAAGACCGCGCTCGCCCAGACCGAACGGCTCGGCCGGCTCGTCGCGCAACTGCTCGACCTGTCACGGCTCGACTCGGGCGTACGCCTCATCGAACCCGACGCGGTCGAACTCGCACCCCTGCTGGAGCAGGCCGTGCGCGAGGCCGCACTGGCGCGCGAGGACGTCCGCCTCGACCCTTCGGTCCCCGCGGACCTCGCCGTCCGCGCCGACCCCGACCTGCTGGCCCAGGTCCTGGCGAACCTGCTCGACAACGCGGTACGCCACAGCCCGCCCGGCGGCTCGGTCACCGTGACGGCCGCTCCCGACGGCGACGGGGTCCGCATCGCCATCACCGACCAGGGGCCGGGGATTCCCGCCTCGGCGCACGGGCGGGTGTTCGAGCGCTTCTCCCGGCTGGACACCGGGCGGACGGCGGACGCGGGGGGTGCCGGGCTGGGGCTGGCGATCGTGAAAGAGATCGTCGAACTGCATGGCGGTTCGATCCGTATCGGCGACTGCGCGGGGTGCCGCATGATCGTCGATTTACCAGGGAGGACGACTATGGCGGATACGCCGTTAGAACCTGAGCAGGCCGCGGGGGCGGGCGAACGGGTCCCGGCCGGGCCCGGTCCTGTTGCGGCGGGTGAGACGGTTCTGCCGGCCGGCGGGGCCGCGCATGTTGAGGAGGAAGGGGAGGACCCGCTGTCGGTCCGGCCGGTGTCCCCGGCTCAGCCGGACTCCTTGCCTCAGCCGGACTGTCAGCCAGCGTCCTTGGCGCAGCCGACGTCTTTGGCACAGTTGGAGTCTTTGGCGCATTTGCCGTCTTTGGCTCAGCCGGTCGCTGGGGTGCGGCCGGTCGCGGCGGGGGAGCCGGTGTCTTCTGGTCAGCCGGTCGCTGTGGGGCAGCCGATCTCCTCGGCTCAGCAGGTCGGGCTGGGTACGTCCTCAGGTCAGCCGGTCGCTGTGGCCCCATCCGCCTCGTCGGCGGCGCCGATGCAGGCGGTCACGCAGCCTACGCCGATGGCCGATGGGCGGCGGCTCGCGCGGATGGTCGCGGGGGGAGTCATCGGCCTGCTTCTGGGGTTCCTGATGGGGCTGTTCGCCGCCGTGTTCGTCAGCGTGGTCATGAACAGCGATGGGGCCGCGCTCATCACACTCGTGCTGGTCACCGCGCTTGTCGGGGCCGTCGGGGTGTCTCTGGGGGCGGGCACCGGGCGACGACCCGCCGGTGCCCTGCCGTACCAGCCCGCTCAGGGCCGCCCGCCGGGCCAGCCGTACGCAGGGCAGCCGTACCAGGGACCGGCATTCCAGGGGCAGGGGCAGCCCGGCCCGCAGGTTCACGGGCCGCAGGTTCATGGCCCGCAGTCGCCGCCACCGCCGTACGTCCCGCCGCCGCTGTTCCCGCGCCCCGAACTGCCTGAGACGCCGCGCTGGCTGCTGCCGGCGGCGGCGGGGGCCGGCGTGTTCTCGGCCGTGGCGTTGCCGGACGCGCAGGTGGGGCTGGGCGTCGTGCTGGTCGCGATGGTGCTGGGCGCCGCGGCGCTGCCCGCGGTGCTGCGGCGGATCACGCCATGGACGGTGATGTTCGGCCTGACCGCCTACTGGCTGATCGCGATGGCCGCCGTGCGGGACGCCGACTGGCTGGTGGGGATCCTGTTCCTCGCCGGGTGCGGGCTGCTGGCGCTGGCCGTCTCCGGTGCCGGGTTCGGCTGGCTGGGCGTGATCAGGGGCGGCGCGTCGGTGCTGCTCGCGCTGGGGCCGGTGCCGTGGTTCCTGGCCAAGCCGTTGAAAAAGCTGACCGCGAAGCGGCGCATCCTGCCCATGCTCACCGCGCTGGGCATCACGGCCGTGTTGCTGCTGGTGTTCGGCCTGCTGTTCGCCTCGGCCGACGCGGTGTTCGCCAGCTATCTGGAGCGCCTGACCACGACCCCGGACTGGGCCGAGTCGGTGCCGCTGCGGATCTTCCTGTTCGTGGTCGGAGCCGTACTCCTCGCCGCCGTGGTGCTGGTCGCGCTGCGGCCCGTGGTGGATCCGGTCGGGCCCGAGGTCAAGTTCGGGGTGACCAGGAGCATCTGGCTGGTGCCGCTGACCGCGGTGAACCTGCTGTTCGCGGCGTTCGTGGCGGTCCAGATCACCGCGCTGTTCGGCGGCAACGCCTTGGTGCTGAAGACCGTCGGCCTCACCTACGCCGAGTACGCCAGGCAGGGCTTCTTCCAGCTCGTCATCGTCAGCCTGTTCGTGCTGGGCATCGTCGCCGTCGCAGCCGGGCTGCTCCGGACCGAGCGGCGCGAACGCTGGCTGCTGGCC
The DNA here is from genome assembly GCF_040648415.1 of Nonomuraea sp. NPDC049141. Lineage (NCBI taxonomy): Bacteria > Bacillati > Actinomycetota > Actinomycetes > Streptosporangiales > Streptosporangiaceae > Nonomuraea > Nonomuraea sp. NPDC049141. The sequence goes on along the minus strand of NZ_JBEZDR010000030.1, from coordinate 37,871 downwards.
GGACAGCTCGGCGTCCTCTGCGCCCTCACGATGGTCGTACTGGCCTCCGCGCTGCACCGTATGGACCTCTACACCGACGCGTACGGCCTGTCGCGGCTGCGCCTGTCGGTGCAGGCCACGGTCTGGTGGCTGGGCGCGCTGTTCGCGCTGGTCATGCTGGCGGGCACGGTTCGGCTGCTCGGCCGCGGCTCCGGCTGGCTGCCACGCACGATCGTGCTGGTCACCGGGCTCGGGCTGGGCGCGTTCGCGATCGTCAATCCGGATCTCCAGGTGGCCCAGACACAACTGGAGGTACGCGGCGTGGCCAAGCTGGACGCCGACTACCTGGGCGACCTCGGCGCGGAGGCCGTACCGGCCCTGGACCGGCTCCCCGAACCGCAACGCAGCTGCGTACTGGCCGACGTGGTCGCCGCCAACGGCCTGAACCGGGCCGACGCGTGGAACGGCTGGAACCTGGCCAGATCCCAGGCCCGCGAACTACTCGCCAAACGCCCGGTCGCCACTCCGCTCACCGGCTGCGACCGCCCGGTAGGCCGAAGCGACTGAGGGATCCGCCGCCTGGCTGGTCTCCGGCCGGTCACTTGGTTGGCCGGACGCCTGGCCGGTCGGCGGCTGGTTGGCGGCTGGTTGGCGGCCGGCAGCTCGGCCACGCGGCTTATGGTCGGCCACCCGGCTTACGGCCGGTCCGCGGCTGTCGATTGGTGGCCAGTTGGCGGTCGGCCGCAGGGCCGCTCGGCCTATGGCTGGTCTGTCGGCTGCCGACTGGGTCGGTCGCTCGGCCGATGGGCGGTCCGCAGCCGTCGGTCGGTCGGTGGTCGGTCGCCTCGATGGTGGTCGGCGGCCGGGCGACCGCGGTGCCGCTCGGATCAGGTTTAATCCTTGAGTGGCTTTCGATGTGATCATCAGCGGCGGACGTGTGCTCGACGGGACAGGAGCGCCGCCATACCGGGCCGACGTGGCGGTCACCGGCGACAGGGTCGCGGCGGTGGGCCGCCTCGACGGTGCGGAAGCCGCCTCCGTCATCGACGCGAACGGCCGGTTCGTCGCACCGGGGTTCATCGACTGCCACGCCCACGGCGACGCGGCCATCTTCGACCCCGCCGTACAGCTGGCGGCGCTTCGCCAGGGGGTGACCACGTTCGTGCTGGGCCAGGACGGCCTGTCCTTCGCCCCCGGCTCCGCAGCCACCGTCGCCTACGCCGCTCGCTACTTCGCGGCCGTGAACGGCCCGCTTTCCGGTCACAGCCGCGCGGGCGGCGGGCCTTCGGGCGACGCGCCTTCCGATGGCGCGCTGACGGTCGCTGAGCTGCTCCAGGGCTATGACCGTACGGTCGCGCTCAACGCCGCCTACCTCCTCCCGCACGGCACGATCCGCTACGACGTCATGGGCCCCTCCTCAGGCACACCCGCACGTGACGAGCTGGCCCGCATGCTCGCCCACGTCGAACGCGGCCTGTCGGACGGCGCGGTCGGCCTGTCGAGCGGCCTGGAGTACCTGCCAGGCCGCTACGCCTCCGCCGAAGAACTGGCCGCCCTGTGCGCGCCGCTCGCCGGCCTCCCGTACGTCACCCACATGAGGGCATACGGGACACGAGCCGGAGCCGGCATGTCAGAGGTCGTCGAGATAGCCCAGCGCTCCGGTACCGCCGTACACGTCTCCCACCTGCACGGACCCGCGGACGTCCTGCTCCCGCTCGTGGAGGAGGCGCTCGCCGGGGGCGTCGACCTGACCTACGACTCCTACCCCTACCTGCGCGGCAACACCATCCTGGCGATGGTCGTACTGCCGCCCGAGGTCCCGGCCGCCGAGCCGGAGCGCGCCCTGGAGATGCTGTCGTCCGGAGAGCTCGACGACTGGTGGCCGGGGCTGGCGCAGACCTGGCCGCGCCTGACCATCTCCCACGCCCCGGGCCTGGAGTGGGCGGAGGGCTTGGGCATGGTCGAGGCGGCCGAGCGGGCGGGCTTGGCGCCGCACGAGTTCTGCCGCCGCCTGCTCATCGAGACCCGCCTGGAGGCCGGCTGCGTGACGGCCCGCCCCGACGAGGGTCCGGAGGGGGAGGAGTCGGTACGCCGCATCCTGCGCCACCCCGCGCAGACGGGCGGCTCGGACGGCATCTACGTGGGCGGCCACCCGCATCCGCGCGGCTTCGGCGCGTTCGCCCGCTTCCTGGGACGGCACGTACGCGAGCTGGGGGACTGGACCTGGGAGCAGGCCACCGTCCACCTGTCGTCACACCCGGCACGCCGCTTCGGCCTGACGGACCGCGGCCTGCTCCGACGCGGCTTCGCGGCCGACCTGGTGGTGATCGACCCGGCGACGGTCACGGACCTGGCGACGTACGAGACTCCCCGCACACCGGCGACCGGGGTGAACGACGTGCTCGTGTCAGGGGTGCCGGTACTGGCGAACGGCGTCCTGACCGGCAAGACTCCGGGACGAGCCCTGCGCCCGAACTAGCCGGATGACCTGCTTCAGGCGGGTCGTCCTGCCGGCCGTGTGAGGAGCTTCAGGCTGGTCATGGAGCTGGACCGGGCCGCGTGGGGAGCTCATAGCTGGTCGTCGGGCTGGGCCGCGTCGGGTTCGTCATGCCGGTCGTCGGGTCGGTCGCGTAAGGAGCATCATGCCGATAGAGGCCGAGATCAAGGCGCGGGTCCGCCGGCCGGAAGCGGTACGTGAGGCCATGCGCGGACGTGCGGCCGCCGAGATCCTCGTCTACACCGACGCCTACTACGACGCCCCCGGCCACCCGCTCACCACCGCCGGCAGCGAGCTACGCATCCGCACTGTGACCACGCCGACCGCCGACCGGGGTCACGACCCCAACCCGCCCACGACGCCCTCCAGCCGGGCGTACAGGGCGGACACCACCACAACAGCCTCAAGCCGCACGATCCTCACCTACAAAGCGCCCAGCGTGCACGAGGCTACGGGCTCAAAGCCGGAATCCGAGACGGAGGTGGCCGATCCCGAGGCGCTGGACGCGATCCTGCGCGGTCTGGGCTACGAGCAGGTCATCTCCTACGAGAAGCACTGCGTGAACTGGAGCTACACCACCTCCGGCCGCCGCCTGCTGGCCACCCTCGTGACGATTCCAGACCTGGACGGAACCTTCCTGGAGATCGAGACCCTGACCGACGACCTCGAAGACCTGCCGGCGGCCCTGGCAGTAGTACGAGCGGAAATGCTCGACTTGGGAGTCGAAGAACACGACTTCACCACCGAGCTCTACACCGAGGCAGTGGCCCGAAGCCGCACGGGCTGAGCGCTCGCCCACGGCCGGGGCCAAGAAGACGCACGTCACGGCGCCCAGCCGTCTCCACCGGAGGAGCGTGTCCCTGGACAGGGCCCGGCCACGTGTGGCGGGTGGGGCCCACCGGGCTGGCCGTACAAGATCGAAAAAATATGATGCCCATGAGATAGGGTCAGACGCGGACAAATGGGGGTGTTGTGCAGGGTTTCCATGAACACGACAGGTCCGTCTTCGACGGGGCGTCCCTTCCGCTGATGGTCGTGCATCGGGAGGCGTTGGAGCACAACATCGCCACCATGGCCGCCTTCGCGCGTGATCACGGCATGGAGCTGGCGCCGCACGCGAAGACCCACATGTCCGGAGAGATCGCCACCATGCAGCTCGAAGCGGGCGCATGGGGGCTCACCGTGGCGACGCCGAGGCAGGCGATGGCCGCGCGAGAGTTCGGGGCGGCCAGGGTCATGGTGGCCAACCAGGTCGTGGACCCGGTCGGGCTGGAGTGGGCGGCGGCGGAGCTGGCCGCGGACCCGGGCTTCGACTTCCTGTCCTTCGTGGACTCGGTGGCCGGGGTGGACATCCTGGCCCGGCACGCATCGTCACGGCCGTTCAGCGTGCTGGTCGAGCTCGGGCACGAGGGCGGGCGGGCCGGTTGCCGGACCCTGGACCAGTTGCTCGAGGTGGCCGCCCATGTGCAGCGGACCGACGGGGTGGAGCTGGCCGGGATCGCCGGGTACGAAGGGGCGCTGAAGACCGCTCCAGAAGTCCGGAAATATCTATACCTGTTGCAGGATGCGGTCGAGCACCTCCGCGTCAAGAATCCGATCCTGACGGTCGGCGGCAGCCAGTGGTTCGACGTGATCGGGCGCGAGCTCGTCACCACCCAGGCCAGGGTCATACTGCGCGCCGGAGCGTACGTCACCCACGACGACGGCTACTACCGCGAGCGCACGCCCTTCAACCGCGTCCCCGGTGAGCTGTGGCCCGCGCTGGAGGTGTGGGCGTACGTGCTGTCCACGCCCGAGCCGGGGCTGGCGATCGTCGGCATGGGCAAGCGTGACGCGCCCTACGACGAGGGCCTGCCCGTCCCGAGGCGCGGTGGCGTCACGATCGTGAAGATGCAGGACCAGCACACGGTCGTACGCGCCGACGGGCTCAAGCCGGGTGACCTGCTCGCCTTCGGCATCTCGCACCCGTGCACGGCCTTCGACAAGTGGCGGACGCTTCCGGTGGTCGACCGGGACTACCGCCGCGTCGGCACGATCAACACCCATTTTGGTTAAGGAGCTGTTGTGAAGAAGGAATTGAAGACCACCGAAGGCGCGCCCCCCGTCGGTGCGTACTCCCAGGGCCTGGTCGTGGGCGACTTCGTCTACACCTCGGGCGCGGGACCGCTCGACCCGGAGACCGGTGAGGTCGTCGGCGGCGACGACGTGGCCGCCCAGACCCACCAGGTCATGCGGAACCTCGGCGCCATTCTCGCCGCCCACGGCCTCGGGTTTGACGACGTGATCAAGGCCACGGTCCATCTGCAGCACCTCAAGCGCGACTTCGCCGCCTACAACGAGGTGTACAAGTCGTACTTCAGCCAGCCGTACCCGGTCCGTACGACCGTCGGCTCGGACCTGCTGGACATCCTGGTGGAGATCGACTTCGTCGCGTACAAGAGCGCGTAAGGTCGGTCCGTGGACAGTTCGGTGTACGTTTTCGTCGAGGATCTGCGCGGCGAGGGCGTCGAGCGGGTGCTCGACAGGATCAGCGGCTACGGCGTGGCGGGCGTCACCATCGGCGCCGTGCACCACGCCTCCCGCGACGTCACCCCGCACGGACTGTCCAGGCTCACCCTCCGCCATGACGGCGCGCACTTCGTCCCGCCGTCGGACCTGTTCTCCGGTCTGCGGCTCAGGCCGACGGCCGGATATCAGAACGCCCTCGACGGCCTTCGCGAAGCCTGTTCGGAGCGAGGGCTGAAGCTCCACGGCTGGACGGTTTTCCTGCGCAATGCCACGATCGGCACCCAACATCCGGACGTGACCGTACGCGACTGCTTCGGCGACCGTGGCTCGCTCACCGACCTGTGCCCGGCGCATCCCGATGTGCGGCAGTACGCCGTCGCGCTGTCCAGGGCGGTCGCCCGGCTCGGCGTCGACAGTGTCGTGGCCGAGTCGCTGCACTTCAGGCCGCTCAAGCCGCAGCGTTCTTTCGTACCGCTCGGGCCGATGGACACCTACCTGTTCGGCCTGTGCTTCTGCGACTACTGCATGCGCCGGGCCACCGACCTGGGCGTCAACGCCGAGGTGGCGCGCGAGGAGTGCGCCAGGATCGTGGGCGGGGTGTTCGACGGCGACCCGCCCGCGCAGGGCGAGGTGACCCGGGCCGCGCTGACGGCGTACGCGGGGCCCGAGGTGGTCGCCTACGCCCGCGCCCGGTCGGAGACCGTCACCACGCTGGTCTCCGAGGTGGCGTCCGCGGTGGCGGAAGAGGGCTCCAAGCTGGTGTTCATCGACTCCACCGGCGCGGTCAAGGGCTACACGGACGGGCTGCCGTCGCCCGGACTGGCCGCGCACGACGCGTGGCAGCTCGGGGTGGATCTGGTGGCGCTCGGGGATCTCGTGCCCGCGTTCGGGGTGCTCGCGTACGCGCGGGACGCCGCTCGGGTGGCCGACGACGTGGGCGCCTACCTGCGGTCGGTGGGTAAGGATCGTGAGGTACGCGCGGTGCTGCGGCCTGGTTACCCCGACAGCGACTCGGCCGATCGGCTGGTCGCGAAGGCTCGGGGGGCGAAGGCCGCGGGGGCGTTGGCGGTGGATTTCTACGCTTATGGGCTGATGCAGTATCCGGTGCTGGACCGGATCCCCGCCGCCCTGGCTGAGGCCCTCTGAGGCGTCGCGGACGGGTGGGCGGCGCGGTGCGCCGCAGGACGTCGGCGGGCGGCCGGATTTATCCCGCTAAGTCGCAACACCACCCAGCACAGCGGACACCGCCTGATTCGCGAAGTCGTCCGTGAGCGGCAACCCCCGGAACACCGCCCTGACCCACACCGCCCCGGCCAGCAGATCGATCACGAGCATCGGGTCCACCGACCGCTTCAGCTCGCCCCGCCGTACCGCCCGCTCGAAGACCTGCCGCTCCCGTACGAACCGGTCCGCGAAGAACCTCCGCGCGTCCAGCTCGGGATGGCGTACGGCGGCGCCGAGCGCGGCCACCGCGATGTCCCTGGCCGGCGGCTCGGTGAGCAGCCGCCTGATCCCCTCCACGAGCGCCACGAGATCGCCGCGGAGGCTCCCCGTGTCCGGCGGCTCGAACTCCAGCAGGTCCGCCTCCACCAACGCGGCCCCCAGCAGCGCGGCCTTCGACGGCCACCAGCGGTAGATCGTCGTCTTGTTGACGCCGGAACGCTCGGCCACCCCCTCGACGGTCAGACCGTCATAGCCCTTCTCCGCGACCAGCCGCAGCGTCGCGTCGAAGATCTCCTGCTGCTTCCTCGGCGCCATGCGGTCATTTTCTCCCGGCGAACGCCGTGAGCACGCCCAGCCCCAGGTACACCACGCCGCTGAAGTGACGCAGCGCCCTCGCCCGGCCGGCGAGGCGGGCGCCGAGCGCCCCGGCGGTGAACACGTACACCATGTCGGAGATCAGCCCCAGCAACAGAAGCGTGGCGCCGAGCACCACGATCTGGAGCGCCGGCGACCCCGCCGACGGCTTCACGAACTGCGGCAGCAACGCCAGGAAGAACAGCGTGACCTTGGGGTTCAGTACGTTCACCACGAGGCCTTCGAGGAACACCTTGCCGAGCGGCTGCCGCGGCGGCGCCTCCGTGCCGGCCTGCTCCTTGCTGGTGAAAGCGCGTATCCCCATATAGACGAGATAGCCGACCCCTGCCCACTTGACGATCGCGAACAGCGTCGCCGACTTGGTGATCAGGTACGAGAGCCCGGCCGCGGCGGCCGCGATGTGCACCAGCGTTCCGGTCTCGACGCCGAACGCGCTGGCCAGCCCGGCGGCCCGGCCCTGAGCGAGGCCCCTGGCGGTGATGTAGAGGTGGTTGGGACCCGGAATGAGCACCAGTGCGAGGGACGCGCCCACGAAGAGCACGTACGTAGACCAAGGGATCATGAAATATCAGCGTAAAGCTGCGTTGGTCCGCTGATAAGGGCCAATCGGGTACCCCGTTCCTGGGCCAATCGGATGTCGGCCGAGCGTGGCATAGTTGCTGCCGTGAAGGGTCTCCTGGTCGGGCGCGCTGCTGAGCTGGCGAGACTCGCCCGCGTGCTCGAATCCGCCGCCGACGGCACCGCCGAGGTGGCGCTCGTCGGCGGTGACGCCGGCATCGGCAAGACCCGGCTGGTCACCGAGCTGGTCGCCGAGGCCCGCTCCCGTGGCTTCAACGTGCTGGTCGGACAGTGCGCCGAGCTCGGCGACACACTGCCGTACCTCCCGCTCGCCGACGCCCTGCGCGGTGCCGAGCCGGCCGTGCGCGACGCGGTCGCCGCCCACCCCCTGCTCGGCCAACTGCTGCCGGGAGTGGAGAGCGCGCCTTCGGCGGGGCTCACGCAGCAGCGGCTGTTCGGCTCGCTGCTGGGGCTGCTGGCCGAGGTGCAGCCGGTGCTGTTCGTGATCGAGGACCTGCACTGGGCCGACCGCTCGACGCGTGACCTGCTGGTGTTCCTGAGTCGCATGGTGCAGACCGAGCGCGTGTGCGTCGTCGGCACCTACCGCACCGACGATCTCCATCGCCGCCATCCCCTGCGTTCGGTGCTGGCCGAGCTGAAGCGCCTGCCCAGCGTCACCCACCTGGAGCTGGGCCCACTCGACTCCGGCGAAATGTCCGACTACGTAACAACCTTGGGTGATCTGGACGCCCAGGAGCTCGGCGTGATCATCGCTCGGGCGGGTGGTAACCCGTTCTATGCCGAGGAGCTGTTCGCCGCCGTGGCCGAGGGCGACAGCCTGCCCGACGGGCTGGCCAGCCTGCTGATGTCCCGGGTCGAGGTGCTGTCCGAGCCCGGCCAGCGCGTGCTGCGCGCCGCCGCGGTCGCCGGTCGCCGCGTCGAGGACCAACTGCTGCGCGAGGTCTCCGAGCTCCCGCTCGCCGACTTCGAAGAGGCCGTACGCGAGATCGTCTCGCGCGGCCTGCTCCGCGTCGACGGCTACGGTTACGCCTTCCGGCACGCTCTGCTGCAGGAAGCCGTCTACACCGACCTGCTGCCCGGAGAGCGCACCAGGCTGCACGCCGACTTCGCGCGGCTGCTCACCTCGCCCGCGGAGCTCGCCCACCACCACCTGGCTGGCCACGATCTCGCGGGAGCCCTGGCCGCCTCGGCGGAGGCCGGCAGGGTGGCCGAGCGCCTCGGCGCGCCCGCCGAAGCCCACAGCCACTACGACCGGGCGCTGAGCCTGTGGGATCGAGTTCCCGAGGCCGCCGAGCTCGCCGGTGAGAGCCGGGCCGCGCTGGCCTTCCGCAGCGCGGTCATGGCGGCCGACAGCGGCGACAACCACCGTGCCGTCCAGCAGCTCCGCGCCCTGCCCCCGACCTCCGAGGTCAGCGAGCGGCTCGCCTACTACCTGACCGAGCTCGACGACCAGGACGGCGCCATCGCCGCCGCCGATCGCGCCGTCGAAGACGCCCCCGACCAGGCCACTCTCGCCCGAGCCCTGGCCACCTACGCCCGTACGATCACCTGGACCGCCCGCCACACCGAAGCCCAGGACATGGCCCGCCGCGCCATCGAGACGGCCAGAGCCGTCGGCGCCCGCGACGCCGAAGTAGGCGCCCTGCTCATCCTGGCCTTGCACGCCGAGCACGAAGGAGACATGGCCAGAGCTCACTCGCTCGCGCAGACCGCCACCACCGAAGACACCAGCGACCTGGCCATGAATCTGCGCGCCCGCTTCCACCATGGCCGCCTCCTCTACGAGCAGGGCCTGCTCGCCGAGGCGGCCGAGGTCGCCGACGATGGCATCCAACTCGCTGTCGAGACCGGCCTCAACTGGAGCACCTACGGCACCGACCTGCGCTTCCTCCGCTTCCTGATCCACTACGTGGCCGGCGAGTGGGACCAGGCCGAGGCCATGGCCGCCGGCTTCGGCGCCCGCGTCGGCACGTTGCCGGAGGCGGTCCTGTCGTCGTTCGCGCTGTTCATCGAGGTAGCCCGCGGTCTGCCCGCCGTCGAAGGGCGCCTCAACTGGCTGCGACCGTTCTGGTCAGATCTGCTCGTCGCCTACATGTCCCGCGGGCTGGCGGCCGAGCACGCCCTCTGGCAGGGCGAGCCCACCGTAGCCCTCGAACACGTAGAGGCCGCCCTGGCCACCTGCGAACCCGGCGACCCGGGCATCCTACGCCTCGCCACCGTCGCACTGTGGGCACTCGCCGACCTCGGCCAGGTGGAAGGCGCCGACGACCTCCTGGCCCGCGTCCGCTTCGCCGTCGAAACCGGCCCGGTGGGCCAACGCGGCCAGATGGGCCCGGAAGGCCAGGCCTGGGCCCTGCGCGCGGAAGCTGAATGGCATCGCGTACACGGCCGGCTCGACGTGGACCTGTGGCGGCGAGTGGTGGCGGCGTTCGACTACGGCTTCGTCTACGAGGCGGCCCGCGCCCGCTGGCGCCTGGCGGAGGCCCTGCTGGCAGCAGGAGACCGGCCAGGAGCCCAGTCCGAGTGGGAGCAGGCCCGCGAGACGGCGGGCAAGCTACGGGCCGCACCGCTGGACAACGCCTTGAGCGACTTCGGCCGCCGAGCCCGCTTCACCGGCGGACAGGCGGACGGGGGTCTGACGGCGCGGGAGATCGAGGTGCTACGGCTGGTGGCGGAGGGCCTGACCAACCGGGAGATCGCGGAGCGGCTCTTCATCGCACAGAAGACGGTAAGCGTGCACGTGTCCAACATCCTGGGAAAGCTGGAGGTCTCCACCCGCACCCAGGCGGCTGCGGCGGGGCGGGAGCGCGGGTTGCTCTGACAAGCGTGGGCCTCCCACTATGGGTGCTTCGCGCTTGGAGGTCGGGCTGTGTTTCCCAGGGGGCTCGCGCCCCCTTCGACCCCCCGAAAGGCGTGGTCCTCGCTCTCGCTCGGGCGCTTTATCCAGGGCTTCGCCTCTGGGCGAGGGGCTTTCCAGCCCCTCGGGCTCCCCGGGGTCGACCGATTGACCCTCGTCTCTGACCGAGCGACCGATCGCGGACGGTGAACCCGTCAGGCCCTGGGGCTCGACGCGAGATCACGTACCACCTCAATGAGCTCCGCCGGATCAAACGGCTTGGTGAGGTAGGCGTCAACGCCAATGCCATGTCCGCGCCGCTTGTCATCATCCTGCGCTCTAGCAGTGATCAACACGACCTTGATGTGACTGGTCGCCTCCTCGGTACGCAGCTTCTGCGCCGTCACCCAGCCGTCAAGCAACGGCATCATCACGTCAAGCGTGATGACATCGGGCATGACGTCGAGCACGCGCTCAAGACAGTCCTGCCCATCGGTGGCGGTGGCGACCTCGAAGCCTTCCAGGCTCAAGTTCACCGCGATCAACTGACGGATGACCTCGTCATCGTCCACGACCAGTACCCTGCCAAGAACCTCGCCCACGGCCGCAAAGCTACCCGTAGTGGCGCGGTCACGTGCGGTTTTCCTTGGATGTGTGGCTGGACCTTTATCGTGGTGCGGAGTGGTGGCCTGATGCTGGTAGCCTTATCACTCGTTGAGCCCCCTTAGCTCAGGGGATAGAGCACCGGCCTCCGGAGCCGGGTGCGTAGGTTCGAATCCTACAGGGGGCACACGATCTTGACCGGCGGCTCCGGCCGCTGACCAGGGTAAACATCGTACGAACGGGCGGGCCTCCAGTCTCACGGAGTCCCGCCCGTTCTCGTTGACGCTCACTGGCTGTGGACCAGTTGTGGACCATGATCGGGCTTCCATCAATGCCTCTAGCGGTGAGGCGGCTTCATGTCACCTGCGCTTCCTTAGATGCGATTAGGATCGGCGCGGGTCAGCAGATCCTCATATCCCCCAGGTGCTGATCACTCGTCGGTGGCCACGATCAGTGCGAGATCGCCTGTGGTGCGCTGAATGGTCATGAACCTGTGGCAGTTGGTATAGATCCCGCCCCAGTCGTGGGAAGCCCGATTACGGTCAGCGCGTCGCGTGCCGATCGGCAGCCGACGGGGCTAGGGCTCTTCGGCCGGCGACGTCCGCGCGCTCCCAGCCACCGGGACGGAACGCCAGACGACCGAGGACCATCGCGGCCAGGTTCGCGGGCTACGGCTCGCGGGCTACGGCTCGCGGCACGAACTCGGCACTGATGTCTTAGGAGGCATGGCGACGTAACGCGGGAGTCTGAACTGCGTGCATACAAATTTCGGCAGGCACAGACGCGGGAGGCTCACAAGCTACTGAGTGATAGGGGGGCACGTGGGATGGTAAGGCAGTTCAGGAAGAAGTTGGGCCCATTGAGAACGGCTGATAGGCCCGATGACGTCGCAGTCCTTCGCGACAACGCGGGCCGGATCGGTGTCCCATAGCCGTATTGTTCCGTCGTTACTGGCGGTAATGAGCATATGCCCGTCGGTGCTATACGCGACCCCATATACAGGGCCTTCGTGACCGGTCAGGGTAGCGATCAGCCTGTGGGTGTGGGTATCCCACAACTTGACCGTCTTGTCTACGCTAGCGGTGGCGAGCGTTCGTCCGTCAGGACTGAACGCCAGCCCCCAGATGCCATCGCTGTGGCCGGTCAGGGTAGCGATCAGCTTGTGGGTGTGGGTATCCCACAACTTGACCGTCTTGTCGTCACTGACAGTGCCAAGGGTATGCCCGTCGGGGCTGAATGCCACGTTGTAAACAAGACTGCTGTGGCCGGTCAGGGTGGCGATCAGCTTGTGGGTGTGGGTATCCCACAACTTGACCGTCTTGTCGCTGCTGGTGGTGGCGAGCGTTCCTCCGTCGGGACTGAACGCCACCCCCCAGACAGTACCGCTGTGATCAGCTAGAGACGTGATTATCTTGTGGTGAGCCACGCTCCACAGTCGCGCTATGCCATCATTGCTGGCGGTTGCGAGCGTGCGCCCATCCGGGCTGAACGCCACGCCCAGCCCCAAGAAATCTGTGTTGCGCGTATCAGCGTGAGGTAGAGCGGCAATCAGATGATGGCGGGCCAGATCCCACAAGCGAGCAGTTCCGTCATTACTGCTCGTTGCGACAAGTTTCCCGTCAGGACTAATTGCGACCCCAAAGACAGTATCTTTATGGCCGGTTAGAGTTGCGATCACCCTGTTGCGATCCATGCTCCAAATCCGAACGGTTCGATCGCTGCTACTAGTAACGAAAGTGCGTCCGTCTGGACTAATTGTCACCCTCTTTACAGGCCCGATCGGACGGGGCGTAAGAATTGTGCCATTCATGCTCCACAGCACCGCGCTCTTGTCATTACTAACTGTAGCAATCGTGTTCCCATCGCGACTAAATGTCGCCGCCCAGACAGCACCAGTGTGACCCGCCAAGGTGGTGGTCACTTCACGGCGAGCGACATCCCATAGTTTAGTCGTGCCGTCGGTGCTGGTAGTTGCCAGGATGGTTCCATCCGGACTGAACGCCACACCGCAGACAGGACCTCTGTGGCCCGTTAGGACGGCAACCACTTTATGGCGGGCTACGTTCCACAATCGAACCGTGCGATCGTTACTGGCGGTTGCAAGCGTACGTCCATCTGGGCTGAACGCCACCCCGTTGACGTCGTCAGTATGGGCAGGCAAGGTGGCAATTTCCTTACGGCGGGCAACGCTCCATAGCCTGACCGTTGTATCCAAGCTAGCGGTGGCTAGTATCTGCCCATTGGGACTAAACCCGACCCCGAAGATTAAGCCGGTGTGGCCGGTCAGGACCGCTATCTCCTTATGCTTGGTCGAACTCCACAACCGAACTGTTCGATCGCCACCGACGCTTGCGACCATTCGTCCATCGGGACTAAATGCCACGCCCGTGACCTGATCGGTATGGCCAGAGAGAGTAGCGATCTCCTTGTAGTTGGCCATGCTCCACAACTTAACTGTGCCGTCGGCACTGGCGGAGGCAAGCGTGTGGCCATCGGGACTAAACACTACCCAGTTGACGTCGCTCGTATGACCAGCCAAGGTAGCAGTTACCTTGTGATGAGAAACGTCCCATAACTTGACTGTGCGATCGGCGCTTGCGGTGGCGAGAGTGTATCCATTGGGGCTGAGCGCCACTCCATAAACAGTATCTTTGTGGCCGACAAGTCGAACTCTAAAATAACGACTTTGGCTGCTTAGTATCGTGCTCCGAGTTTCAATGAGAGTGGGATCTTGCTGGAAAGCCTCGACAGCATGCAGCATAGAAGCCTCTGGTTGGCCTCCTGCGGCCAACGTGGCTGACTCAGCCGTTAATTGACGGGCAATAGCGATCCGCTCCTGGGTCTGCGCCGCCTGGCTTTGCCGGACGGCCACCAGACTCGCGGTCAGGGTCAACACGAGAAAAGTGGCCAAGATGGCAATGATCTGTCGTTGGCGTCGAGTGCGCCGCTGAGCGGCTCGATCGCAGGCGTTCAGGAAAGTGCGTTCTAACGGGCTGAGATCGGCCTGATGAGCTGGGTCGGAGGCCCAGTCACGGGCCAGGTCAAGGCGGGAGCCCTGATACAGATGAGCGGCTTCCCTGTTGGCACGGTCCCAGGTGTTTGCGGCTTCGCTGAGCTGCTGATGGATGCGCAAGCCAACCCGATCGGCGTCAATCCACCGGTGGAGGCGTGGCCAGGCGTGGAGGAGCGCCTCATGGGTGATCTCGGCGGTTTCCTCGTCGAGAGTGACAAGTCGCGCGCTGACAAGGGCTTCCAGCGCAGCGACGGCTGTCTCAGGGGAAGACAGGCGATAAATCAAACTGCGGTCGATTCGGCGGCGAGTGTCTGCGCCGCCTTCCCCGACCTGGACCATACGCAACATGAGCAGGCGGACTGCCTGCTGTCCGGCGGAGTCGAGTTGGTTGTAGGCTGCCTCAGCAGTTGTGGCGATCGCACCTTTGATACCGCCTGTGGCCTGATAGCCAGATACTGTCAGTGTGTTGTCTTCACGATGTTCCCACGTGGCGCGCAGGGCGTGGGCGAGGAGCGGCAACACTCCAGGGCTGCGGTTCTGCTCAGCCTCATCACCGAGGCCTAGGTCGCGCAGCAGAACCTCGACCAGTCCCGGTTGTAGAGCTTGCCCCGTGACTTGAGCTGGCCGAGTGATCGCGTCGTGTACCTCAGAGGTATTCATTGGCCCGACGATGACGGGCGCCTCCTGCAGCGCGGGTCTCAGTTCAGGATAGGTAGTGCAGTGACCATAGAAATCTGCTCGCAGGCCCAGGACGACCAAAGCGGGTGGCTCATCGCCGCCGTCGCCGCTAGATATGGCACACAGCGCTCTGACGAACGCTTGCCTTTCGTTCTTGTCGGCGCATTGGGTGAAGATTTCCTCAAACTGATCCACTACCACCACCATTCGGGCACCACTGATCGTTTCTTGCCTACCGCGATCACGCAGTATCTCTCGTATGGTGGCGGCAAGCTGATTGGGATTGTCGACCAGTTGGTTAGCTGATGGCAATTGCGGGTTATCTGATGACTGCCTCATGCAGGCCATCAGCTCGGTCAGTGGGTGCTCGGTAGGAGTGAACAGGATGTGGGGCCATGTCCTGGAGCCGGGTGATCGCACGGCGCCTTTGGCCAGCATCGGTAGCAGACCTGCGCCTAGCAGCGAGGATTTTCCCGCTCCGGATGGGCCCACGACCACCAGTGGGCCGGTTCGGTCCATGCGTTCGGTCAAAGTCTCGGCCAATTCGGAAATCAAGCGATCTCGGCCGAAGAACCACTGCGCCTGGTTGGGGCCGAACGCGGTCAGACCCGGGTATGGGCAAACCGGCGGTATGCCTCCGTTGGTGGTCCAAGCTGGTTTAGACGACATCGGACCGCTGAGTACAGGTGGCTGGTAGGCGGGATTCGGGCAGAGTACAAAGTCGTCGATCCACGCACTGGCGTGATGGCGGGGACGCGGGAAACCCTTCGCAGGCAGAGCCCGGTCTAGGTATCGATAGACGTGCCGCAAAGTTAGCTGCTGAGGACCTTCCGGATCGCCCTCGTTTATCAGCCGGATCATTTCGCCAGTGAACGCAGTGTGTACGTCTCCGGGCGGTGCCATCGCCAGTTCGTTTCGGGCTGCCGCAGCCAGTACATAACCGCCGTGCACCCGGGCCAAGTCAGCTTCCTCCCCGTCAACAGCCCCAAGGACACCCACCGCCCGACCAGAAAAGCAACAGTCGAGTACGACAACGATCGACCGAGCTGGGCTCTGCAGTAGGCAGTCACGGATTGCCGTGTAAGCCAGCGCAGTGTGCGCCAGCCGGCTAGATCGCCGGTCGGTCGCGACAGTGGTCAGATACAACTCGCCGCTGGGACTGACAAGACCGTGACCCACATAGTGAATCCATAGCACGTCCTGAGCGCATTCAGCTGCCTCTGCGACAGCGTTTCCGAGCTGAGTCGGGGTCTCTGGGTCACGCAAAACTTGCAGATTCTCTTTAGGTAGCCCGCATCGCTCTACGAGCACTTGACCCAGGTCAGTTAGTGTACCCAGCACTGCAGGAACCGGAGGGAGGCCGCATTTCGCGCCATAAATGCCGGTGCCCACCAAAAGCACCTGGCTCCCGGGTGCGTCTAGGCTCCTCATTGATCACTGCTCGGACGGTGCCGTCAAGCCTGTTTCAGTCCCGGCACCCTGCTCCAACGAGAGGCACAGTTCAGTTACCAGCGTGCGCATTTCTGCCATGTCCGTGCTACGCACCCTCTGGGCCGACACCTCCACACTGATTCCGTCTGGCCGGGTCAACTTGCACACGACCTCACCTGTGCGATGGCGCATCCAAGTAATGACTCCGCTCACGAGGATGGCGGGAATCACGCCACCTGGAGACAGTGCAGCGGTCAGCATTTCAGGGATGGAGCCGAGGGTGCCGGGTTGTGGCGGCGGCTCCATGAGCTGCACTCGGCCTCGCAACTCTTCATCGTCGCTCAGCCAGCTATATAGGGAATGAAGGTCATCCGCAGTCCCCTCTATCGTGACTGTGATTTCCATCTGAAACACCCTCTTTCGCCCAGTAGCGCCCCAACCAGACAAATGGCACATCGCGGAGCCCATCTCGGATTCAGTGCTCCCGCAGTAGCGCAGATGACAATAGCTCAAACTCCATGTAGGGGTGAGGCGATTGTGATGATTCGAGCGAATCGGTATCGACGATAGGGGGATCAGGTTGCCGTGCAGCCCGCTTTCGTATCGATCTTCTGGAATAAGTTCAGATCACGCAGACAGTCCTCTTTACCCTCTTATAGGAGGGATAGGCGCCGATTTGTCTCGATATGGGAGAAGTGCATGACGCGCTTGCCGGTAGCCGCAGGCGGCGGTGTAGAAGGCGTCGCCGTCCAGGCGGGCGAGGAGCCGTCCCAAAGTGCTGACGCCGGCCGTGGTGTGCCGGGTAACCCAGCTTGGGCGCGCAGGTGTGGGTCGTATCCGGCGATGATGTGGGTGATCTTTGCCAGAGATGTTGCTCCGCCGAGCACGGCGAGCAGGGATAGCGCCAGCAGCGGGCCGAGCCGGTAGCGGCGTCTGCGCGAGTCGGGCACCGAGTCCATCACCTCGGCCAGGGCCGGCAGATCGAGCAGGTCGGTCAGCGGGTCGGCGATGGTGACGTGCTCCAGGTGGCAGGCGAGCACGTCGATCGGCGATGATGGCACGCGAACGCGGCCCCTGTTCTTGATCGACTGGCGTAGACAACCAATGATCATCGGAGGTCGCACTTGTCATTCACGCCCCGGGCTGCCCTCAACCACCCGGCCTCGTCGAGCCCGCCTGTGTCCCACCAGCCGAGAACGCTTCGGCCCTGACTACCAACCGGAGGTGATGGCCGGGCTGTCACGACTCGGCATAACCGGCTGGAGCGCTTGCGGAAAGCTGTGACCGATCTTGTTCTCGCTCGCAATGGGTATTTGGCTGACGCGGGGACGCTTCAAATCGCTGACTTCGGTCCTTGCCATAGTCGGTTTGGGCAATCGGCTGCTGCGGGCCTCTGTCGGCGGGCCCGTCGGCCTGCATGTCGTGCATGGTCATCGTCACTGTCTGCTCTGTACCTGTCCTCGCCCTACTAAGCCCTGCCTGGGTTGTTTGTCCCCGAATGTCTCACTTGAGCTTGGCGCAGACGGCTTGGCCGGGGTCTCCAGTCGCGCATCGAGGTTCCGCCCGTCCTCGCTGACCCTCACCGCTTGCGCCCGTGGTTCAGATTCCTATTGACTGAATTTGATCAGGTTTCAAGGGCGGCCTCGATTCGGCGATTGATCTGGCTGTCGCGTCCATCGAGGCACTTGGCGTACCGCTTGAGGAGAACCTCCACGCTGTTGCCCGCGCGCTCCGCTACCACCGTCGTGTCGACGCCTGCGTTGAGCCAGGTGGACAGGGCGGCGTGGCGCAGGTCGTAGGGCTTTCCAGCGAGGGGTGAGGCGACCTGTTGCGGGGTCAAGGCGAAGCGGCGGGCCTCTTCCCAGGCCCGAGAGTAAGTGGAAGCGCCGAGGACGCCACCACGCTCGTTGCGGAATAGTCGGCCGTCCGGAGCCGTGCCGAACTCTCCGACGTGTGCCCGCAGAATGCGAACCAGTTCCGGCGGGATCGGCACAGGACGGACTTCGCGTTCCTCTCGCTGCTTGAGTCCGCGCTGGTCGTGCACGGCTCCGCTGTCGGTCCACTGCTTGCCGCTGCTCGGGCGAGTGACTTCAAGAGTGAGCAACCCCCATCCTTGCTCCGGCAGAAAGCAGTCGGTCTCGCGGAGCCCGATCGCCTCGGCTGGGCGAAGGCCGGCGAAGTAGAGCGTGGCGAAGAACGCCACGAGACGGCGGCCTCGCCCGCGATGCCAACTACCGACATAGGAGAGGCCCACGAGGAGCTCGCGGGCCTGGGCGGGGTTGACCACACAGCGCCGGTCAACGGCGTTATCCCTGGCCACCCTCTTCTGCTTGACGCGCTTGAGCGGGTTCTCGGCCAGCTCGCCGAGATCGATCGCGTATTCAAGAGCCGTGTTGAGTCCGCGGCGTCGGCGGGCCGTCGTGTCGGCCGCCGCGCGCTTGCCATCGCGTGTGAGCGTGAGTTCCTCGCAGACGTTGCGCGCCACGATGGGGTCTGCGAGGTCGCTCACGTTGATGGTGCCCTTTTGGAGCAGGCGAACGGCGTAGTTGAGATGAGGCGGGGCCGCCTCGTCGTCCTGGCGCGGTATGAGGGCCCACAGCATCGCGGCTCTGATCTCTTTCTTGGAGAGGCCCGAAGCCCCGTCGGCCAGGAGAGCGAAGGTGGCGACCGTGAGACTGTCCACGATGCTCTCCCGGGTCTTGGCAGCGGCACTCTGCCAGCGCATGTGCACGTACTTGCGGCAGAAGTCGTACCAGCTCAGGGAGGCCTTTTCCGTCTTCGTCATGGAGGCGGGCAGGCCCGTGATCGTGTCGAAGGGTTCGCCCTTCTTCGCCGCTTTGAGCAGGTCGGCGCGGAAGTGATCGGCGAGCGCCTTGGTCAGGAACGCCTTGGACTTCGGCTCTGTGCCGACCTTCCATCGAAGCTGGTAGGGCTTGGCGCGGCCCTTACGGTTGCGGATACTCCAGATCACGACGTCGTGAGTCAGCATCTTGCCCCCTCCTAGGCTGCGGTCTGCTCGAAGGTGCTGAGCCATGCGTCCAGGTCGCAGCGGCGGACCTTGCGCTTACCGTTGGGGAGTTTCAGAGACCTCGGGCCGCGGCCGGTGTTCAGCCAGCGGTAGAAGGTGGATTTCGGAACGTCGATCTCGTCGAGGACGTCGGCGATGGTGAGCATGGTCTTGGGGCGCGTTGGCATGGTGATGACTGCCTCTCGGGCATCGTGATCGGTGCAGATCGTTGCCTCGGCGGTTGTGCTTGGCGGCTGGTCGCCGAGGGTGCTCGCGGCTGGTTGTGGAGGGGTAAGCCGTCCCAGCCGTCCCAGGGCCATTTCTGCAGGTCAAGCCTGGGACGGCTTGTTTTGGTGGGACGGGTCATGCCGTCCCGGCGACGAGAGCCGTCCCGCTCTGACCTGCGGTGACGAGGCTGGGACGGCTGGGACGGCCCTCCCTCTCGATCGGCACGACATCGGCCTCAGGGATGGGGTCGAAGGCTGGGCAGTAGCGCGCCCAGGAGTCGGCGAAGTCGGCCCGCTGGTAGCCCTTGGCTTGCATGCCGTTGGGGAAGCGGATGTTGCCTGAGCGGATGTCGTACTCGCGCAGCATCGTGCCGAGCTTCATCGCGGTCAGTCCGGCCGGGCCGTGGTCGGCCCACTCGCTCTCGGGGTCGCTCTTGAGCCGCTCCAACAGGACGGCGGTAGGTAGAGCTGTCTCGGGGCCGAACGCAGTGCGGCAGGCGGCCAGCAGGCGTACTCGGGCCGAAGTCTGGCCGTTGTCGTCGGCCTCGGCGGTGAGCGTCAACGTGGCGGTGCGGGCGCGATCCGGCCAGTTCTCGCCCGCGTGATCGGCAACGATGACGAGAGGTTCCCAAGTGTCGGCGGCGCGGTCTTCGACCGGCATGCTGGGTTCTGCCGCTTCCAAACTGGACAGGTCGGCACGGAGCCACTCGTTCAAGTCGGTGGCGAGGTCACGTAGCGCGGGCCGGTCTCGGCGGTGCCGGTAGGGGGCGGCGTTCTCGCCGGGGGCGCGGCGGCGCATGCGGATGACGACGGCGCGGTCCTCGATGGTATCGGGCATGGCGCCGATGCCGGCGAGTGCGGCCATGGCGAAGGTCGGGATGCTTTCCACGCGGTTGGTGGCGGCGTCGTAGCGCTTGGCCGGGCGGTTGCGCTGGTGTCCTGCGTTGAGCAGGCCGCGGAGGTCCTCGTTACCGTCGGCCTTGGGGCCAAAGATGGTGTCGGCCTCGTCCACGAGCATGGTCGGCGGGTCTTCGGTGATGGACCGGTAGACGGCAGCGCTGGATGAGTTGACGGTGATGAACGGCTCGTGGCAGGTGGCCTCCACCACGTCCAGGAGCCGGGACTTGCCGCAGCGCTTCTCCGGGCCTCGGATGACCAACCGGGGCGCGTGTGCCCAAGCGGGCTGGGCGTGGGTGGCGGCGATCCAGAGGGTGACAGCATCGGCGGCCTCGGGGCTCGGCAGAATGACGTAGCAGGTCAGCGCGGCACGTAGTCGATCGAGCAGAGCGGCGCCGTTAGGTGTGCGGTCGTTCATGGACAGTGCTCCTTGCGTGATATTCATGCGGCCCTGCAACGGCGTGGCTGGGCTTTCATGCCTGCGGACAGGCCCGAGGCGATGACGGCGGCGATCTCGCGTGGTGGGTTCGGATCGCCTTCGGCGTTCGCGGTCTCGGCGGCGGTCTGGAGGGCGGTGATGACCACCTCGGAGGGCAGCACGCCGCGTGTGACGAGCTGGCCGAGGTTGAAGGCGGCGGTGTTGAGCGTGCGGTTACGGGTGCCGCGCCGGGCGGTGGCCACGCGCTCAATCTCGCCCCGTAGCGCGGCCTCGCCGTACCGATTCAGACGGTGACCAGGCAAGCTGCCCAGCAGATCGGCGGCGCTCATCGAAAGCGGCGCGGCGGGTTCAAGCGCCTTGGCGAGCCAAGCCGGGAGCGGTGCGGGTGGTAGATTCCGCGTGACCTCGTAAGGGCCGGTGCCGTCCGGCTGGGCGACGTGACTGCCAGGACCGACGACGTAGCCGCCGCAGGCGCGGGTGTCGATCAGCCAGCCAAGTCCGCCCTTGTGACCTGCGCTGTTGCGCAGCTGTAGGCCCTCGGATGCGGTGAAGTAGAGATGTGTGCCGCCGCGCCGGGTGCGCACGGTGAACGTGTCGTCGGGGTACGGCTGGCCACGCTCGGCGCACAGCAGGCGGAAGACGTGCTCTCCGTTCTGCGGGTGGTGCTGGGCGAGGCCGGCGGGCGGGTGCTCGCCGGGCTTGGGCCGGTCGAGGTCGATCACGACCAGGCGGGATGGGCCGCAGGCGATGCCGATGTTGTACGGCTGGCGTGGCCAGAAGGCGGCGATGCGGTCGGTGTCGATGGTGGCGTGCCGCTCCCAGCCGGTGAAGCCGCGCAACGGCTTCTTCCCGCGCGGGGTGAGCGGGAAGACATGCCAGCCACGGGCGGCGGCCTGGAGGGCGGCGCGGGTCAGGTCAGGCCAACCCATTGGACGCCTCCTTGGCCCCAAGGAACCCGTGACGGTAACCCTCGGCAGGGACGTGCATGAGTGCGTCCAATGGGGTGGCGGCGTGCGCGTCGAGCGTGAGCCGATCCCAGCCAAGGTGGTTGAGGTCTTCCAGGCGGGGTGCGGTCGTTCGGGCGTAGCGGTGGGAATGGGTGCTGGTCGGTGCCATGCTGGCACTGCCTTTCCTCGTGATCGGGGTGGGTGGCCTCGGCGGTTGTGCTTGGCGGCTGGTCGCCGAGGCCGTATCCCGGTGCTGTGCGGGCGTGGCTAGAACGGCGGCTTGTCGCCCGTTGGGGCGGTGGTAGCCCATGCGTCGGGCGTGCTGCCGTTGTCGCTGGTAGTGGCCTTGCGGGCCGCTCTGGCGGGCTTGGCGGTGGCGAAGCGCAGGGACGGGCCGATCTCGTCAACGGTCATCTCGAAGACGGTGCGGTGTTCGCCCTCGTCGGTCTCGTAGGTGCGCATCCGGAGCTGTCCGGAGGCGATGACGCGGGTGCCTCGGGTGAGCGACTCGCAGATGTGCTCGCCGAGGTCGCGCCAGGCTGAGCAGCGCATGAACAGGGCCTCGCCGTCTTCCCACTGTTCAAGCTGCTTGTTGTAGGTGCGTGGGCTTGAGGCGATGGTGAAGGTGGCGACGGCCGTACCGGTCTGGGTGAAGCGCAGTTCGGGGTCGTTGGTCAGGTTGCCGATGATCGTGATGGTGGTCTCGCCGGACATGGCGGGCTTCCTTCCTTGGGACCGGGTCAGTGGGTGCCGTCGCGGTACAGGCGGCGGACGTAGACGTAGAGCTGCCAGCCGAGGCGAGGCCGCATGCCGGTGCCGTTGCAGGCGCGGCACGTGCGGTTCTTGCCGCCGGGGCGGCATCGGATGCAGCGGCCCCAGGGCCATGCCAGGCAGACGATGATGTAACTGAGAGTGATCGACAGTAGGCAGACTGCTAGAAGAGTGATGGCAGTGGCCATGTGGGCCTCCAGGGCCGTTTTCAGGGTTCTCGCAGGTCAGGGTCTAGGTGCTAGAGCGCATCTCGAGTGCCGTTTTGGGCTCTAGGCGGGCCTCTAGACCTAGAGGGGTCTGCCTCTAGGTCTAGAGGCGATCAGGGCCTTAGGAAGCGGCGCTGGACCCTCTACCGCGATCACGGTGTGTGATAGCGGTGGTGATGTCGTCTCGGGCTACGCCGATGCGGTTCGCGCCCTTGCCTCCGCCCTCGGGCGTGCCCCAGACCTGCATGGTCTTGATGGCGTACGGCTTGAGCGCGGTGGTGAGCTGGGCCGTCTTCGCGCCGCCTTCAAGGCGCGCCCACGCCCCGTAGATGTCGGGCCGCAGCTCGGCGAGGCGATCCACGATTGCCTCGTTCCACACCTTGGCCTCGGACGGCGGGACCACGACGAGGATGTCGGCGAGCAGGTCGAAGGTGGGCGCGTGCTGCTCGGGCGTCTCGCCGAGGGCGTGCCCGCTCAGTGCTCCCGTGCTGGCCCGTAGCGCGTGGGCGCGGTCGGCGATGCGTTGCGTGTCGGGCGTGTCCAGGTAGGCGGTGCGCACCACCTTGGGCATCGGGGTTGCGCCGAGCAGGTAGCCGATACCGGCGTCCACCTTGGGCTGGAACACCGTGGCGCGGATGCCGTTCTTGTAGGCGGACGTGCCGAGGATCATGTCGTTTTCGAGCTGGCCGGCGACCCGCAGGCAGAACCGGATCGTCACGTTCGCGCTGATGCCGGTGGGCAGGCTGTCCTTGTCCGGGCGTTGGGTGGCCAGCACCAGGACGACGCCGAGGGCGCGGCCGAGCTTGATGATGAACTCGGCGTCATCGCCTGCCTTGTCGCCGTACTCGGTGTGTGCGAACAGGTTCTGGCACTCGTCGAAGACGGCGACCAGCGGATGCAGTCCCAGTGAGCGTTTGTCGGCGATCTGCCGGGTGACCTTCTTGTCCGGGCACAGGTCCGGAGGCAGAGCCTTGAGAGCGGCAGCGCGGCGCATCACCTCCCTGCGCAGCAGTGCCAGCGAGTCGGCGGCATAGCCGATGGCCTCGTCCTCGATGCCGGAGACGTAGCGGTGGCAGTTCTGCTCGTGCGGGTCGAGGTCGCCGGTGCCCTTGAGCTCGTGGATCCACAGCTCAGCGCTCGGGTCGAGGGCCGCACCGGAGGCCAGCACGCGTACCGAGGCGGTCTTGCCCTGGCCAGGCTGCGAGCCGATCAGGATGTTCTGCTCAACGAGTGGTACGACGATGGCGCGGCCTCGCGGGTCGCAGCCGAACGGGATGCCCTTGAAGACGTCATGCGAGCTGACCTTGAGCAGCGGGGACTTGATGACGGTCTTGGACAGGTACTTGTCTCCCACCCACAGGATCAGCCGTCCCTCGTGGATGGTCGAGTCGCCTTCGGGCCAGATGCAGCCCAGCGGGCGGCGTAGCGCCGAGGCCATGCGGTCACGCTTGTCCATCACGTCGGCCACGGTCACGCCGTACGGCAGGTCGATGTCCGCCCGCCAGCCGGGGCCGTCGCGGGTGATCGGGGCGACGAACCGGATGGCGTCCTTGGGGTTCTTGGCGATGGCCTGGTTGATGCCGGCGATGCCGAGCACGGTCAGGGCACGGACGACGATGTCGCTGGTCAGCTTCTCCACCGTGGACGGCACGACCGCACGGTTGATCAGCGGGCGATCGGCGGGCTTGCCGAGGATGCCGAGCGCGGCGATGGCGACCGCGAGCGCCGTCCACTGCACGGGGTTCGTCTGATCGGCCACGATGAGACCAGCGATCAGCAGCGTGACCAGCGCCGTGATCGAGACCAGGGTGCGTAGCCGCACGCGAGAGTCTCGCTGCCTGCTGAGCTTGAGGTACGCCTCGGGATCGGCCTTCTGGACGGCGGCCAGCCGTACCGGCTCGCCCTCCAGGTCAAAGGTCCACTTGATGACGCCGCCCACCAGGCGGAAGAATCCGCGCGGCGCGCGTGCGGTCAGCCGTCCGCCGTACAGCGGTACGCGGGAGACCTGGTATCCGGCCACGTGCACGTAGTGGAGACCGATCCACTTGAGAGTCTCGACGGCCTCGGCTCGGGAGCGCAGCCACAGCGGAACGATCGGCTGCCGGCTCCGGGTCTTGGCCTCAAGCGCGGTCCGCCAGTCCGCCCCGGTCGGACCGGGGCGGTCGACGCGGACGACCTCGCCTTCAAGGACCGGTCCGTCCGCGTTCGCGGGGCTGTCCTCGGTGTCCGGCTCGGACCGGTCGGCGGGTTTCTGCGGCTGGCGTTCGGCGCGGGCAGCGTCCAGGTGGACGATGTCGGCGTCCTTGCCGTTGTCGTGGTCAGGGGCGACGGACCGGTCCGGGTCCTTGCCGTCCTCGTTGTTGGGATCGTCGTGCTGGTGGGTCATGATGTGTGCACCTCGTTTGACTTGCTGGTCGCGGGGTCCTGGGGCGCGGTCGTTGTCTTGGCGGATGAGGCCGCGCCCCATGTGGCGGTCAGGGACGATGCGCGGTCGGACCGCTGCTCGTCCGGTCGGTCTGCTGGCGTTGGGGTGGCGGTCGGGGTGTGCGGTCCGTCCGCCTCGGTGATGCTGAGTTCGGCGCGCCAGGACGTGGCGAGCAGCTCGATTCGGTCCTCCGGGAACGGGCGCTGGGCCAGCAGTTCGGCCAGCAGCATGGCGGTGATGGCCTGGTTGCGGTCGAAGGTCCGTCCGGGGTAGCCGGTGACGCTCCAGCGGCCGCCGCGAAGCTCGGCCACGTTCGGGCAGTCGTCCGAGCTCATCCGGGTGTCGGTGATGGTCAAGGGCATCAGGCCGCCTCGTCTTCCCGTACGGGTGGCGTCCGATCCGCGGGGCCTTCCGTCTTGAGGTGCGACAAGAGCGCTCCGGCGCGATCCGTCGAGATGCTCTGTCCCTGGCTGCGGATGGCGTCCCTGAGCCGGTCGCGGGTCAGGGGCTCGCCTTGTGCCATGAGATCGGCGGCCACGCGGCGTCCCAGCGGTACAAGGTCGACCACGTTCGGAGTCGGCGGTGCTGTCTTCTTGGCGCGGGTGCGGTTGGCAACAGGACGGTTGCGCGGCGCGGGCGGCAAGGCAGGCCGGGCGTCCTCCTGGTTGACGGGTACGGCTTGCGCCTTCATCGGGATATTCGTGGGTGTGAGTTCGCCGAGGTAATACAAGGCTCGCTCGCGGCGGGTGGCCTTCCAGCGCCAGAGCAGGCCGTACTGGTCTTGAAGTTCTGTCTTGGCCAGGATGCGTTCGCGCTCGCGTCCGAGGGCGTCGGGGTAGCTGCGGATCTCCCAGAGCACCATGCGGCGCCACAGTGTGACGGTCGCGAGCGGGGCCAGCAGCCAGCGCGAGCGGCGGATGCCGTCCATGCGGTCAGGCTTGGCCAAGTCGGCGCGCTTGCGGACGACGTGGGCACCGACCTCGATGGCGATGACCCACAGCAGCGGGAGCAGCGCGTGGGCGACGACCGCGAACCAGTCGGTACGGCCGGGGGCGCCAAGGTAGGCGGCCACATTGAGGTAGACCGTCGCGCCGGTCAGCGCCCACGGGATGAACCGGAGCCAGTTCAACCGCATCCCGAGGCGGGCCAGCACGATATCGAGCGCGGAGAACACGGCGATACCCAGGTCGATGCCGAGAGGCACCGTCCAGGCGAACCAGCCGAACGAAGGGCCGGCGGCATGAGCGACGCGCTCGAAGCTGTTGACGAACCCGAGCAGACCGAGCGCGCCGGTAACGGAGGCAGTGACGGCTATGGTTGTGCGTTCGCCCTCGGTGAGCGGCCGGGGTGTGGTGTGGCAGACGTTCATGCGGCCACCTCTTCCGCACAGTCGAGGCAGGTGCCGAGGTGGCGTGGCAGAACGTACCCGACATCCGTCAGGCACTCGGGGCACGTACGGCGGGCGGCGTTCGCCTTCGACAGGGTGGCGCGCTGGCGCAGGGTCGCGATGCGGTTGGGCAGGGCGAACCGCACGTCGTACAGGTATGCGGCCCGGACGCCGGGTGCACCGTAGCGGCGGGAGCGCCAGAGCACTTGGGCCTGGACTCCCTGCCCGCCAGCGCGCAGCCCTTCGGCGGTGAGCTGGCGAAGGGTGCGCAGGTGCGGCGGGGCCATCTTCCACGGGTAGGTGGGGATGCCGTACTCGTCGCCGGTCGGGTCCCAGAAGCGGGCACGGATGCGGCTTGCCATCAGGCCACCTCCAGGTCTTCCAGTTCGGCGGCGTGCTCGGCCACCTCGGCGGGCGTGCGGCCCGCCCAGATGCCCGAGGTCGGCCGGGTCTCCAGCGCGTAGAGACCGCAGAACAGCAGGGCGGGGCAGGTAGCGCAGACCTCGCGGGCGACAGCCTCGCGGGCGGCACGCTCCTGGGTGGTCTCGATGGTGAGCCGAGGCCCGGTGTGCAGTTCGGGGTCGTAGGTGCATTCGGGGAGCGGCGTTTCGCCGTCCACTCGCCAGGTCGCTTCCACCTCAGCGAGCGACATGCGCGCCGGGTGGATCGGGCGGTTGGTGTTGTGTGCCACTGGTGGATCTCTCTTCCTGCGGTTAGTTGCTGACGGTCTGGACGAACCGCGCGAACGACTCAGAAGCGCTCATGACCAGGTGCGCAGCCGCCTTGACCACGGTCGCCGCGCCCTCGGGGTCCTTCAGGGCGTAGAGGGCGGCGCAGATCGTGAGGACGGTCGGGAGCACCTTTCGCGGACGGACAAGCATGTTGAGCCCTCTCGGTTCGAGAACCTGTCGAGCAGGTTCTAGGAGACATAGAACATGTACAGTCACGCAGAGTCAAGTCCTAGGCACCGGTCGTCTTGGGTTCCTGGCGGGCCTTGCCTCGCATGTCTTGCTGACTCAAGCTTTCCTCGTAGGCCGCTGCCGCAACACCGTGCTCACCACCGAGACTGAATGCGCAGGGGGTGCTTTTGGGAGGTGATTTAGGCCCCGACCTGGAGAAACGCGTGGCGGAGAATCCGCAAATGCACGCCGTTGAGACCCCGCTCACGCCATGATTGCGATGGCCTGAATGCGCGGAGGTGAAAAGTGTCCCGAATGCCCAATGTGGCGCTTGCTCAAGCAATGCGACGCGCCGATTGCTCCAATTCGGGACTAGCCTCGCGAGTCCGGCAAATCGCACAGGACGACGGCGTACACCTGAGCTGTACTCATGTGGACGTCAAGCGCTGGCTCGACGGTGTGAAGCCGCGGCCGGATACCGCACGGTTCATCGCCGAGGCCCTCGGCCGGAAGGCCGGCGTGACGTTCTCGCTGGATGACATCGGCCTGGCCAGCGTCGTGACTCCGGAGACCCTGGAGGCCACGCTCGCGCATGGTGGCGGGATCTCCGACGTTGGAAGCCGGCTGCTGGGCCTTACACGGCGAGACCTCGCGGATGATCCTGTCGCGCTGGAGTCTGTGGTCGTGCCGGATGCTTGGGGAGAGGCACTGATCGCCTGGCTGCTGTCTCGCCCGGAGGCACATCAGGTCAGGGAGAGCGCGCGGCCATCTGTTGGGAAGTGGGACGTTCACGCAATCCGGGTGACGACCGAGCTGTTCGCGAACATGGGTTTCCAGTTCGGGGGAGGGCATGCGCGGCCTGCTCTCATCCAGTACTACAACCGTGAAGTCGTCCCGATGCTGGATGGCAAGTTCAGCGAGCCGGTGGGGCGTTCGCTGTATTCGGCAGCCGCGGAAATCACCGAGCTGGTCGCCTGGACGGCTTACGACCTGGGGCGGCATGGACTTGCTCAGCGGTATTTCCTGCAAGGATTGCGCCTCGCGCAGGCTTCTGGCGACCGCATGATGGGCGGGCTGCTGCTCGCCGACATGAGCCACCAGGCGAACTACCTCGGCCGGTACAACCAGGCGATCCAACTCGCCCGCGCTGCCCAGGAGGGCTGCAAAGACGTGGCCACAGCTACACCCATGGCATTGTTCTACGCGATGGAGGCACGAGCCCACGCGGCCAACGGTGACGAGGCGCAGTGCGCACGCTCATTGCTGGAGGCAGAGAAATTCTTCAGCAGGCGGAATGTTGATGATGATCCGCCGTGGTCCCGCTACTTCGACGCGGCAGAACTGGCCAGCGAGGGGGCGCACTGTTACCGCGACCTCAAAATCCCGTCACAGGCCATGGAGTTCGTAGGCCAGGCAGTCGATCTCTGCGCCCCGATGTACGTACGGACGCTCGCATTCGACCGCCTGGTACAGGCAGCGAGCTACGGCCACATGGGACAGCCGGCGAAGGCCGCCATGGTCGCGCTCGAAGCCATCAATCTGGCCGGGGCACTCAAGTCCGAGCGTTACCTGCGATACATCCGAGATCTCAGAACCGATCTCGCGGGCTACGAATGCGAAGCCTCGGTCCAAGCGTTCAACGCCCTGGCTGTCGAGAAGTACCAGCTGGATTCGTAGGGTCGGTCATGCAATCAAGGGGTTCTCGATCATCAAGCCGGTCTGGAACAAGAAAGCTGTCGAGCAGCCTCATTGTCATAGGAGGGCTTCGTGAGCGCAGCCCTCCCCCCGGGTTGGCTCTCTCTCAACGTTTGATGCTTGTGACTCGATCTCACTCTCATGGAGTGATAATGGCTTCACCGAAACCGACGCCGAACGTTAAGCCACCACTTACCCCGTGGGAGCAACGAATCTCCAGCTGAGTTGCCGACTTCAGATCGAAAGACACGTCCTTGGGCTGTCCTAGTCGAACGCGCAAGGTTGGCCCAATCTTCCGCTGACCCTCGGCGAAAAACCTCACCGTAGCTGCCTTGTCGAGGGTGCGCGTCCCGTCGGGGATTCCGATAGTGGCTTTGAAGCGACTCTTCCCCACGACGCTATAGCGTACGGATGTCTCTGAGTCGATGCAGTACATAAGTAGACTGCGAGGATAATCCGTCCCTGAAATGGTCAGTGAGCCTGACCAGGCACTGCCGTCCACGGCGTTGAGATCAGCAAGATACTCTATCGGCCCCTTAGTCATGCTCGGCGAAACTGAGGGTTCAGGTTCGGTCGATGACGGAGTAGGCGTCGCGACAGGCGTGAGAGTCGTTATTGGGCGCGGTTCTTGTGAACTTGTAGAAGGGTTTAGTGCGGGCTCCGATGAATTCCGTTGAGATTCGACCTTAGCTATACCCTGTGTAAGCTGTAAGATCGCGATGATAACGCCGAACAGGGTTAAGATGGCTGCTATTCCAGCCCACCAGGGATGGGCAAGCCAGCGCGATCGGCCGGACGGATCTTTAGGGCTTGACATCACCGATCACCTCATTTCTCCAAGAGACTTTCGCAGGTGAGGATGAAAGCAACATCCGACCATTACTCCGGCTGGAGCTCCGAATCCCCTGGGCGATCATGCCTTTCTTGAGGCTTGATGGCTGGTGCCAAGCGAGCGTACTTGCTAGAGGTCTCGATTCTGCCACAACTGAGTGCTATGTGCATTGAGATTGAAGGGAGAAGCCGGTGTTTAGGCTGGCTGATTTGATGCGGGCGGGACGAGGGGGGTATGCGGTAGGCAAACTGAAGAAGATTCACCACCGGCCGCACCTGCTCGACGGTTGCCTGGCCAAATAGGCCTGATGATCGAAAAGCTTCTTGATCGCATGACTGACCCTACGAATTCAGCCTGCGTACCCGTCACTTGGCGCCTAAAAGGCTCGCCATCTCCGAAGCTCAGCCGGGTTCTGGAGGCAAAAGAGACGGTTGCGGAACTCGCGTGCGATGGCCTCGTCTTCGCTGACGTTCTGCATCAGCCAGGTGGTCATCTTCAACTCGTTGATGTCTTTGAGCACGGGATAGCCCTCCCACATCAGGACATCGAATCCGTACCGCTCGGCGAACTGATCGTATTCAGCGCGAGTGCCCCAGCCTAGGGTGTGCTCGATGGCGGTGACGGTGAGGTCAGTCTCGGGAGGGCCAAACGCGAAACGCTCGAGATCGATGAGAACGATGCTCCCGTCACTTGCCTTGATGAGGTTGTCGGAATGAGCATCACCGTGAACAGCACATGAGGCAAGTGGAAACTTGAGGCTCTCGTAGGCGGTCCGAAGCTCCTGGTATCTCCCCAACAGGAATTGACGTTCATCGTCCGAGAGTACGTCGGCACCGCTGATGCGTTCCGAGACGCGCCCGAGGATGTCGAGCTTCGGGAGTGCGAGGTCTGCTGGTACGGGCAGTTGGTGGAGAGCGCGGAGGACGGCTGCGAGGTCTACGAGACTTGCGGGAGAGCCGTCGTTGGCGATGAGGTGCCACAGCGTTACGGGCTTGCCTCTCACGACAAGAGGCTGCTCATGATCCGTCGTTCTGGCAGCAGGAACTCCCTGGTCATGCAGCCACGCTGATACGGCTACCTCTTTCCGGGCGTCGTCGATGACGTCGAGGCTCCGGGCGATTCGCACGACCACGTGTTCAGCGGCCAGCACGAACAAAGCGTTCTCGCCCAGGCGTATCAGGCGAGCGTCTTCGCCGGCCAGACCAGCGGCCTGGCAAGCCTCTCGAAGGGTCGCGAGTGCTTCCTGGGAGGTGAAGGGCATCGTGGGCGGCTGAGAGACAGTCACTCGGAACCCTTCGGTCGGGACTTGACGACGCGGCCTCTCCCGGCCCTCTTTTCGACTATCCCGTCCGCTTCCAATAGAGCGAGAGCCCGCCTGATGGTGATGCGACCAACGCCTCGCTCCTGGGCAAGCACGTTCTCTCCCGGGAGCGCAGCGCCTACGGCCAGCTGGCCGGTGACGATTTCCTGCCGTAGGGCATTGGCGAGGTCGTCGGCACGCGTGTGCGCGTGATCGGGTCCCCCGACGAACCAGCCTCTTCCGTGAACGGAGGCGATCACTTGCTCGGCGGCCAGCAGTTGGAGCGCCTGTCGGGCGGTTCCCTTCGAAACGCCGTATTCATCGGCCGTTGCGGCTTCGCCGGGGAGTTGCTGGCCAGGAACCAGCTCGCCGTTCTCGATGCGCTTACGCAGGTTCTCCGCGATCGTCTCGTACTGTGTCGAGGCTGGACGGCGGGTACTCGCGGATCCTTCGCCGACCACGCGACGCCCGCGGCCGGCCTCGCTGGCGACCAGTCCTGTGCGCTCCAGCTCGGCGACTGCCTGGCGAATGGTTCCCCGTGCCACGCCGTAGGTACGAGCAAGCATGGTCTCAGAGGGCAGCATGCCGCCGGCGGGAGGATCGCCCTGGTGGATGCGGCTGCGGATGTCCTCAGCTATCCGAACGTAGGTGGGGTCATCCTTCGCCTTGCTCATCGCGCTCCCTTGCCGAGGCACACTCTCTCTAGGGTAGGGCGGACGGGCTAGGACCTGCGAAGTATCGCGGCCTCACGTCCCTCTAACCTTCCCTCGTTGAGAACCGAGGAAGCGGGAAGACGCCAGGTGCTCGTTGCGTCCGGGGATGCGTGGAATGGGGTTCGCCACGCGGTGTGGGCTATTACGTGCGCCGGCCACTGCGTTATCAGGAGACGCGTGGCTCTGATAAAGCTGTGGGCTCTTCGGGCGGTCTCCGGTTGCGGCGCCTGTTCTTGGCGACGGTACGAGGCCGGTCTTCAAGGTGTTCTTGCGCGTGCTCGGTGAGGAGAGCCAGCCAGATCGAACGCGCCTGTCGATGGGGCCCTCTTCCCGTCTCTTGGTAGCCCTCTGGCTGCTTGGTTCGGAGGATGAGGAACTCGCCTCCCTGGCAGGCCCACTCGTACGCTCCGCAGCATGAGGTCTCTGTGATCCGCATGCGGTCCCTCGGCCGAAGGAGGGACTCCCACGGTCGTGCAGGCAGATCAGGAAGCTGAACCACGGTGCGTCGTTTCGACGGCGTACTTCCGCAGGTAGCGGTAGACGTTCCTGCGGCTCCGCTGCCACGTGCAGGCGAAGGCGAGTTCCAAGGCCGTGTCAGCCACCAACTCCTGCTGGAGGCCATAGGCGATCTCTTCGGTGGTCAGCTTGGGCATCGGCCTTGCTCGCCAACCGCCGAGACGGTCACGCCAGACGTAGAAGCGCCTGAATGCGCCGAGCAGGTCCGGGTCAGGCGTGGGTTCCGTCACCGTGTACGCGTCATTGGCGGGGTGCGTAGTCCTGTAGTGCGCGTTTCGGGGCTGCGCCATGCCACGGATGGCGGTCGTCGCCTCTTCGAATGACGGCGAGTTTCTGTTCAAGCCGGCGTCTGTTGGCCGCTGGCCCGCCTCGTCCCGGTGATCATCGTCCGAGGTCATGGCATGCCTCTCTGCGCTTACGCAGGATGATCCACATCCTATGTCCGGTGTGGTCACTGGAGGCGCCGAAGGATGTGGCGGTGCTTGATAGTTCGGCTGTCTCGAAGCCTCCAGCGGCGTCGTAGCCGCCCGGATCGTGGACCTCGATGCGCAGACTGTCAGGGGTCACCTCGATCCGCGTGTGAATGAGTTCGTCTCGCTTGGTGCGGCGGATGGCAGCAGACACCAGAGCGCGGGCGACTTGCTCAGCGTCGCGCGCGAGATCCGGGCGTTCGGTCTGGGCGACGCCTCGTGCCCAGTGGCCGACGTTCTCGACGCATGCGTCGGTGGGAAATACGGACAGCCGGTACACCACGCAACCTTCTGTGTAGGTTCGGTATCTGACCGTAAGCTTGAAGCTTGCTAGTAAGCCTGTCAAGCTACCGGCGTGGATCGAGATGCTGATCGCCCCATGTACCTCCGCGTGGCGGACACGCTGCGGAAAAGGATCGCGTCAGGTGAATTTCAGGAGGGCGATCGCCTGCCCTCAGTGCCGAGCCTGGCGGCCGACTTGGGTATTTCACGTTCCACCGCTGCCGAGGCGCTCAAGGTGCTCATCTCCGAGGGCCTCGCCGTCGCCCGATCAGGTTCGGGCACCTATGTTCGTCTGCCCCGGGAGCCGCAACGGCTGATCCGCGCGTGGCATCGGGCGACGCCGTACGGCTCGCCGTTCAGACAGGACATGGAGCGCCAGGACCGTGAGGCCGGCTGGACGTATAAGTCACAGACGATCCAGGCCCCACCAGAGATCCGCGACCGCCTCGGCCTGGATGAGTCCGGGGGAGACGTGGAAGACGCGGTTCGGACTGACTATGTCTTCTCGGCCGACGGGGAGCCGGTCATGCTCTCGACCAGTTGGGAACCGCTCGAGGTCACCCGCGGGACGCCGATCGTGCTGCCCGAGGACGGCATGCTGGCCGGCAGGGGAGTAGCCGAGCGGATGCTGAGTATCGGCATGCCCATTGACGACTGGGTGGAAGAGGTCGGGGCGCGGCTCGGGACAGCGGAGGAATGCGAGCGGCTACAGCACCCGCCTGGTTCGATCATGGTGACGATCCAGCGGACGTATTACGCGGGGGAGACGCAGGTGGAGACTGCTGACATCGTGGTACCTGCGGACCGGTTTGCCCTGGTTTACAGCGGCAAAATGAGGCGTGTCTCAAACCGCTAGTCCTGCTTGTTGCGCGACAGGACGCCCCGCTAGCGATCGGTGTGCGACACGACGCCAAGATGGAGCACTTCGCATCAGTCGCGCATGTTGCGATCGCAAACGTGATTGGGGCACGCTCCAGCCAGTGCTGCATCCATATTTGCACTGGGTACAAGCGAGGGGCCAGGTGGCGCGAGGGCGGACCATCGGCATGCTGCAAGCGATTGGTACGTCCGGGCCTCCAGGGCTCCATACTCCTGACCTGGACTGTCGTGCTGATCCGTCTGCGAACGCCTGATATCGCCGCAGGTCAACGGTGGACCTGAATGGATACTCTTGAGCGCCATGACCGGACGACCCATCCTCTACTATCCGTGCATCTCTACCCAGCTTGAATGCATAGGTTTCTCTAGGGGATAGCCACCCGTTCCTTCTACGCCCAGTCAGCCGGGTATTGAGGGCTGTCTTCGCACACGCCTGCTCAACCCGCCGCCAAGGGTGCGTCCTCGAGGTCGCAGACGCAATATTCCGATCTATGTGCTAAATGGGGACGGGGTTAGCGATGGAGATACATTGGGAGATTCGATGGGGCTTCGCTGTGCCCCTAGCAACGTGGGTACTGCGAACCCAGCGCTCACGCTGACCATGGCTGTCGAGACGGCTACTATCAGAACAAGGCGGCGGGGAAGATGCGACAGCTTGTAAGCTACGGTTCCCGGCACTGATGCCATCGGAACAAACAGGTTGCCATCTGCGATTTCGGGGTAGCTAACCGTGATGGAGGGCCGCTTCTGGGCAGATGGCAGAGAAGGGCCCATTATTTGCCGTCTAAGCTGGCCGAGCTTCCCGCCTATTGAGCTATTAGTAGATAATGCGTTCGTACCGTTGTCTGCTGGCGTAGTGTCGGATCGTTGTGCCTCAGGTTCGACGGATGTGTCGGGTGGCTGAGTCAAAGTTTCTCGCGACACCGATTCGGCTGCTTCAGGTTCGGAGTTTCTGTCGGAGGGGACGGCATTGTGGTTCGGTGCTTGATGGGGAGTCAGTCCCAGATCCGCTGCTTCGATCAGAGGCGAAGCGGTCGTCGCAGTACCGCTCTTAATCTGTCGGGCTAACGCTACGTTCTTAGTGAAGGCGAAGCTGTGGGCGGTGTCAGTACCGCGCTGGTTGGGGGCTGGGAGTCCTTGAGTTAGCAGACGCCGCCTCAATTCCAAGTACAGGGTGCCTAAGGTGAGCATATCGGGTTGTCCGACGATTCCATCGCGGATCAATGCCAGCAATTCACCTGTGAAGGAGGTGCAGGTGGTCGCCTGTTGCCAGAGAGGCGGGACATGGGCGGCATAATCACTGGCGGTTAGGGTGTAGACGCCACGGACATCGGTCTGGTCGGCGACTACGGTCTCCTGATTCGTCAAGATCTCGATGGCGCGTCCGGAGTAGCAGCAATCCAGAATAGCGATTTTCACACGCGCAGGGCTATCGCGGAAGGCTGCCCTGACTCGAGCGTATTCCAGTCCAGTCAAATCAGCGGCGTCAGCGTCTGTATCGGTCAAAGTTAGGCAGAGTTCACCCCCAGCAGTGACGGTGCCGTGCCCGACATAATATATCAGCAGTATGTCTTGCGTCTGTTGGGCGAGTCGGCGGAGCAGTTTAGCCACCGCCCGAGTGTCGGACGGATTGGATAGCAAGGTGATCTGCTTGGTGGGCCATTCACACATCTGCGGATCGGTCAGCACCGAGTAAAAGGCGTTCAGGCTGTTGGCGGCGGCTGGAATGCTCAGATAGCTGTGATCTTGGTAAGTAGAAACTCCGATCAAGACTGCTTGAGAACTGGACCAGTCCATGGAATCAGACATCATGGTCGGTGACGTCATGCTGGAGAACCTTCTCAAGCAATGGCAGGGCGTCCTTCACCCGGAGAGCGTCTAACTGGACAGTGCCAGCTGACGTCGTGACGGTGATACTCACATCCGAGTGACGGTTACTCAGCCACGCAATCAGCGATCTGGACAAAGCGATCCCTGTGCCTCCTGAGCCTACAGCGACAGTGAGAAACTCAACCATGCTGCCGAGTTCGCCTTCCCTCGGTTGGCGGCGTGCCGGGTAGACTCTTCCCTGAAGCTCGCGCTGGCCTTGTAGCCAGTTGATCAACGAGGCGCACTCGTCCACTGGCTCGCTAGCACTGATCCAGATCTTGGCGTCCACGCAGTGCTCCAGTCTATGAGTGTCCACCTCGGGACGCGAATTCGCATCCTGTGGTCCTGCGCCTGTCTGCTGATGTAACGGTCCAAACGCTCCTTGGCATAGTCTTCCAGATAAACTGCGTATCGATAAGGAGATCGGCGGCATAAGCCTCAAGCTCGCCCTTTCTTGACCTTTGGTGTGATTAGATTGAAGTTCCGGCTGGGTTTTATTTTCCATTTTGGTCAGCGCGGTTCCTAGCTGTCGCTTCGGCTGGGGGCCACGCGTCCGCAGACCCGCGGGTTCCTTTCCTGATGGTGAGGGTAGGCGTGGTGCTGGTCGGGATCTCGTCGAATTCCAAAGGCTTCCTAGAACCAAGCCGCTTTGCATTGCAGCACCCGGGGGTCTTCCAGTCGTGCATGGAGGTCCAGGACCAGGACCAGGGCGTCCTCATGTCGTAAGACCGAGTGGATGAAGGCCGTCGGCGGGGTGGCTGCGGTATTGGTCGGTGGCGACGGCGATGTTGGTCCGGCCGTTCAGGCGGGCCAGGCCGATAGCGAGGTTGCGGAGGCCGGCCATGATCCGGGGTGCGGTGCCGGTCCGGATGCGGGAGGCATCCTCGCGGTAGGTGACGTCGCGGATGTGTGCAGGGCTTCGATGTTCCAGTGGCCGCGGATCAGGGCAGCGGGCTAGGTGTAGGTGATCCATCCGGGTGGCAGGCTGGTAATGGCGTAGATCGTGACAATTAGCTGCTGTAGCAACTGCGGGCCGTAGACCAGATTGGCCGAGTCGGCATGAAGAGAAGCTGCAGGTCAGTGAGCAATTAGCCGCGCTTGCCGTCATAGGAAATCGAGTCGGCCGATCAGACGGGCCGTTTGGCATGCAGGTGTTACCCGAACCGGCACACCCGCACGCGACGTCCGTCCACCCATCGGTACCAGCAGTTGCGCCGAGCCTCGGCTACGGGCGTGTCCGGTTGGTCCGCCACCGCGATCGAGACTTCCCTTGGTGTCGAAGCGTGGGCGGCGGATTGGGTGGCAATCGCCGCACCCGTCATGATGACCGAAGCGGTGGCGACGCCGACCAGGTTACGGATCGAGCGATTCATGGCGGATCTCCTGATAGCCGAAGGGCCCTGGTTCAACGCCTCAAGAGATAGTACAAACCGCTTGCAGAGCACTTACCCGCATATGGCGCCCGGACGGATCGTCGTGGGCGGCCAGATCTCGATGGCCATGAAGGTGTACGGCGATGCCTCAGCGGAGGACACCCGGACAGCCCTCGAGCAGTTCGGCGGCAACTGGCCTCCTGATAGTTGGCCGAGAGGGCGGGGCGCTCGGCCAACCACCAGCTCACACGACGAATGGCGGCTGCCGTATTAGGGCATCCATCGTGCGCGGAGCACGCCATCGGCATCGGGTATCACGGCGGCCATCAGCGGGGTGCGTTCGTCCTCGTAGCCGGGAAGAATCATCATCGCGCGGGCTTCGGCCAGCATGGCGGGCAGTGCCGGATATTCGGTTTCGTCGATGGTCAGGCTGGTGATGTGCCTCCGAGAGTTCTGCCAGACGATCTCAACGAGGCCCTCGTCGGGAAGGCCGGCAAGGGCTGCGTCCACGTCTGTCGACAGGTCAGGCCAGATCAGCAGCGTGGCCCGCGGGGCGAGCCTGCTCCGTATTGAGGCAACCTCATCGAGGGTGATCCGGTGCCAGCGTGAGGTGTTGGAGAGATAGTCCTCCTCAAGCGACACCGCGCCTTGCTTGAGGATGAGAACGTGTAGTTCGGCCCAGAATGCGTCATCGGCGGGGTGATTTCAGGGGTGAGAGCTGGCTCCACCTACCGGCGAGTTTTGGCCCCATTTAGCGATCTTGGGGGTCTTGATCACGGGTGAGTTTTGGCCCCA
>NZ_JBEZDR010000029.1:0-197531 GCF_040648415.1 Nonomuraea sp. NPDC049141 | reverse complement strand
CCGCCATCAAGCACGCGCCCGCTGGTTCCATCACCGAGCCCGCCTGACCACCGCATATATCCAGGTCAACTAACAAATGGCGGCTGCCGTACTAGTCACGCTCGCAGCGAACCGGGCGAGGTAGGCGATCGAACTCAGCTTTGAGCGTCTCTGCGAGCATCCGGCGGGCGCCCTCGCGGTTGAGCTCGTCGATCAGCGTAGGCAATGGGGAAGAAGAGGCCGCGGCGCACCATGTCCTGCCGATGACATCAACGACCGCTTGCCAGGCGTTCAGATGGTGAACTCCAGCCGTCAGCTGCACAATCCGCAGAATGGATTCCACGAGGCGTCTACTCAGGTCAAGAGGCTCGCCAATATCAGCCGCGCAATGATTTAGCCAATCAGCAGATTGCCGCAGTATTCCGCAGAACTGTCACCCGGCGAAGATCATTCGCCGGGTGGTGTCTCCACGACCAACTCCACGCCCTGCGACTGTCTCTCAGGGGCGGGTGCACGTCTGAGAGCCCTCAAGCAAGAGCATCTTTATTCAGAGGCGCGCGGCTCCACATTGACGCGGTTATCCGGCCGCGTGACAGCTCCCTATTCCCCGTGCCCCAAAGGCTATGTCTACGGAATGATAAGGATCCCGTAGAAATCTTTTTCTAATTGCCCCAGGGTTAATCGCGCTTCTGAAGGGGGATAGAGAGGCTAGTCATACACATTCATATCATCAGTTCAACTCCACAGGAAGGGGCGTAAATAGAGATGACAGCGGCCTATGATCTATGGCGCAATCTGCATGGATATCTGAGAGTCACCGCAAGGGTCGTCGGGAAAGAGGGCGGCAATATCAATGTGGGCGAAGCGTTCACACTCAGGGTAACTGGTTCCAATGCCGCCTATAGCGGAAATAGAGACAAGCCCACTATCGTATTCCTCAACCCGACGATATTCATCAAGGGCACACAGTACGCGCATCTCGCCAATGGAGGCTCCGGGCAGCCCTTGCCCGACAGGGAGCTGTTCCCGGGTGAGTCTAGCTGGGTGGACATCGAAATGAAGGCGATCTCTGAAATCTCTAACGACTTTATCGATAGCCTCATCGAAGAGGACATCGCTAACGTCGCGATTAGAGCCACTCTGGATCAGGCGCGATTCTTCCGGGTCTGGAACTCCATCACGGCCCGCGAAGAGATTGTGGAGACTTAATATCTGCGATGCGCGTGAGCCGTCGTAAGGGGACAGTGAGTGAGAGACGCTGTCCCCTGGCGAGCTTGGCGCCTGGTGTATGCCATGGCTGGATAGAGGTGCTTCGCGCGTATCTGCGTTTGAACGGTACGGAGGGCTTGCGCCCGATAAGTCCATGACAGGGGCCGACTGCAGCGCGTTTCAAGCAATCACCGACCCTGTCCCTGTTGTCTCTCGTGTCGCTGAACGGTATCTCACCTGCGGCAAGGTCAGCGACCAGGAGGGACAGCGGAGTGACGGCACCCTGCGAACTGTCCCTCAGAGGCGGATTCGCGTCTGAGGGACCTCCTGGCAAGAGCATCTTTGTCCGCTGGTCAGGACATCAGCACTCCCGGCTTAGGCCGCCTAAACCCTCTCAGGCCTTGAAGCGCTGGCGAAAGGGAGAAGGGCAAGAGGCGCTACGCGCGTCTCATTAGCGCTACGCGCGATAGAGAGGCTGCACCATGTTGCAGCGCTTCTCCGTGCGAAGCACGGTCCTGGAAGAGCGCGTGCGAAGCACCTCTGTTCCGTGGTTGTGAGTGACCAACTGCGTGACAACTCAGAAGGGTGACCACGGACATTGGTGGACGTCGACGGACAGTCGAGGGCAGGTCGCGAACCCCCTTGTTATGGTCCGTACATGTGTTCTGGTTGCCTGAAAAGCGGAAGGTCAGGCTGAGGCGCTGCTCTCGGTGCTGAGACTGGTCGTATCCCAGGTCGAGCTTCGTGCCCTCAAGCGCGCAGGTAGCCGTCATCGGCGCGCCGCTATGTGGTCTGCTGGATGTTGTGTGAGGGGGTCGCGAGTTGCAGATCAGCAAGGCGACGGAGCATCCAGTTCGTCTGTTGCTCCATCAACTTCGCCCGCTCCATGGTGAGGTCGTCGAAGTGGCCGTGCGCGGCTTCATTTCGGAGGCCGGCGAGCTGCTGTAGATCCTTGACATCCTGCTTGGTTAGCAGTTGCGCAGCATACAGAGCTTGGGTGTACCCGCTTAGCGTTGGCCGTGCGTTACCCATCTGGACTGATCTGCCCTGTATGAGCGCGCGTAGCGCCATCTCGAGGGCCGCACCGCAAAGCACAATGGGAGCCGCAGGAGCTGCGTCTCTGTCGTCTATAAGCCGTCGCACTTGACTCATGACATCAGTGCTGGCGACTCCGAGCTCAGACCAGGCTCTAGAGCCGACGATCTCGACGATCTTCGTCTCGACCTGCTCGCACCAGGCCCTTAGAAGATCGCCAATTGCGTGCACTCCCGACTCGACGGACTGGTTCGTGCCGTGGTTGTCGTACAGCGAAGTGGCTTGACGGCACCAGAAGCTGTCGGGGCCTGCGTACTGCCGAAAGAATTCTTGGGCGGCCGCCGCACGTACGATGAGCTGTGCCCTCATCTGGGGGACCTCCACCTTCCAGTAACCGCCGCTACTGGAATCCGCCCGCTGCCATTCCATGCCCGCCTGAAGATCATCAGCTTGCCTGCGGGCGTACTGGAGAATCGCCTTCTCTGAGGGCATATGGTCTTCCTGTCCCGTGCGGTGTTCGTCGACCACCGAGTTCCGCGACCAGAGTATGGAACCTGGGCTGGGATCGCGATCAAGTTTACGGTGACGCTGGCCGCGAGTGATCATCTGAGCAGGGTGTTCCATCGCTGTTTCGTGGGAGCACCAGAATCAGCGAGAAGTGATGCGAGACGCCCGCAAGCGTAGGTACTGCTCAACGGCATGATCGAGCTGTCTCCCCAGGTGGCTCGATCGTAGGTCGAAGATCACCCAACTCTACGAGGGCGCAATGAAGGCTCCCGAGGATGCCGGTAGTCCTACGTAGCCCGGAAGGACACAGAGAGATGTCGCTCCGAACCTGCGTGAATACCTCATCCGCACCTGATCGCAAGAGACACCAGAAGCGCCCGGATAGGCCTGTAAGTCGATTGCGGCCGCAGCCCTCCTGCGCCAGGCCATGCCACTAGATGACCACGACTGAGGTAGCGCGAGAGTTGACGACAACCACGACGACAACATGGGCCACCATGTCCAGCGCATCCAGGGCGCCACAAGCCCTGAAAACTTGGCCGCGTATTGGCCGTGGATGGCCGTGCCGCGCCGGTGATCGCCATGGACGGCCGGACACAACGCGAGAGGCCCGTCACTGCGTTTCCGCTGGTGACGGGCCTCTTCAGGCTGGTGTGGCAGGTGCAAGGTTCGAACTTGCGTAGGCTGAGCCGACGGTTTTACAGACCGCTCCCTTTGGCCACTCGGGCAACCTGCCTCGTCATCCGCTCTCGCGGCGACAGAAAGAAGAATAGCGGACTTCCGAGGTACACGTGACACCGGTTTGTCCCACGCCGGA
This sequence comes from Nonomuraea sp. NPDC049141, assembly GCF_040648415.1. Taxonomy (NCBI): domain Bacteria; kingdom Bacillati; phylum Actinomycetota; class Actinomycetes; order Streptosporangiales; family Streptosporangiaceae; genus Nonomuraea; species Nonomuraea sp. NPDC049141. The sequence continues at coordinate 193,984 of NZ_JBEZDR010000029.1, read as the reverse complement.
TCGCACCTCCCGGCTTCGCCGAAACAACAGTGGCCCCACCACTGACCGTGCCATCCTCGCGTCCGCGTCGGAGGTCGGCGGGAACGGCTCCTCCAGCACCGGGACGCCGGGGAAGTCGTACAGCAACTCCCAGCCCTGGCGCTCACCTGGAGGACGAGCAGGCGCTCGATCGAGATCACTCCCTTGACCTCGGCGACATGCCCCGAGAAGGTGCGTAACGCGTGCTTGAAGATGGTCGCGTTCACCGGCCAGCCAACGCCCTGGGTCCCTACGGCCAGGATGACCTTGGGGCGAGGGTAGGGCTTCCAGCCGCTCGAGCGCTGTTCATGGACAGCATTCCTGTACGACCGAAGCCGACCCCGATCACCTGTATGACGCCTGCCAACCCGATCGGAACCCGCCCTGATAGGCAGGCGATGCCGACGATCCGCCGGCATGGCGCGTGGATCAAGGCCCGGCTGCCCTGCACGACGCCCCGATGCTGGCTAGGCTCGTACGCTGGGGTCCGCGTTCGCAGAGGGCGCGTTTCGAGGTCCGCAAGAACTGGAACCGGATACCGCCTAATGCTTACGCAGCGAGAGGATGTGCGTTTTGGCCGATTCATCTTTCGACATTGTCAGCAAGATCGACCGCCAGGAGGTCGACAACGCGCTGAACCAGACGGTCAAGGAGATCGGACACCGCTTCGACTTCAAGGGCACCGGGGCGAGCATCAGCTGGTCCGGGCAGAGCATCGAGATCAAGGCCAACAGCGAGGAGCGGGCCGGGGCCGCGCTCGACGTGTTCAAGGAGAAGGTGATCAAGCGAGGCCTCTCCCTGAAGATCCTCGACGCGGATGAGCCCAAGCTGTCCGGCAGGGAATATCGTATGCTGGTCGCGCTCAAGGAGGGCATCGACCAGGAGAACGCCAAGAAAATCTCCAAGCTGATCCGCGACGAGGGGCCCAAGGGCGTCAAGGCCCAGATTCAGGGTGAGGAACTGCGGGTCAGCTCGAAGAAGAAGGACGATCTCCAGGAGGTCATGTCCCTGCTCAAGGGCAAGGATCTGGACATCGCCCTGCAGTTCGTGAATTACCGGTAGCGGGCGCCCACCGTACGTCAGAGATCGCGGAGGGCACATCCGGGGCACACGGCCGAGCACGCTGTCCACGAGGGCACGCGTTCTCTCCTGTGCCTCGGGCCGCTCCTCTGCATACGTGCTAAGCGCGCCGGGGCGGAAGGTCGGCCGTGCGGGCCGCCGGTGATCAGATGTGCGACCACGGAGCCCGGCAGCAGGTGCGCGGTCGGTGGGGGCAGATGGCTTATTGGGGGCAAAGTCCGTCTCGGCGCGGGCCGTCGTCAGTGCCAGTAGTCGCCGTCCGGCAGCCGCACCCACATGTCGGGCGACCCGTTGACGGCTGCGGCGTTCGTCAACCGTAGTCCCGCGTAGGCGCAGCAGTAGGCCACGGCGTTGTACCGGTAGAGGAACGAGGCCAGGATCTCGTTGGCCGAGTCGTCGGACGACGGGTGCCCGCCGCCCGGGTGCAGATCTCGGCCCTCGATGACACCGTCACGGACAATGCTCCCCTGGTTCCCACTCTTGGGGTTGGCGTAGAGCCCGTAGCAGACAGTGCCCGCTGACAGCAGCTTCATGACCCGGGGCATCTCCGGGCCGTATCCCCAGGGCTGGCTGACGACACATCCGCCGGGCACATCCGTGATGCCGACCGTGAGGATGCTTTCGTCATCGTCGTCGTATCCGAGCTCCTCGATCTCCGACTCCTCGACCGGTGTGGCCGACAGCCGCCTTGCCGCTTCTGCCGCGGTGATGCCGGCCACGCAGGCCAGCCCGGTGCCCTCCACGTACAGCGTGCCCAAGGCTGCGATCAACCGCCTGGACTCCGCCGCCGCCTCAATCTCCGCTGTGGACAGGCCCGCCTGACCGGGCGGCACAAGGAACAGATCTGGGGTGAGTCCAGCCAGGCTGAGCCGTCCGGGTGACCAGCCGCCCATCATTGGCCGCCACGGGTCGGCTCCTGCGTCGACCAGTGCGCGGGCGTTGTCGGGGCGGTTGGCGAAGACGGCTTGCCAGAGCGCGGTACGGCCCTCATGCTCAGCGTCGACATCGTCCACGCGCCGGGCCAGTTCCGTGATGACTTCCGGTGAGCCTTGCTCAGCCGCGGCGTGTAACGGTCGTACGTGGAGGGGCACGCCCGAGTTGGGGTCCGCGCCCGCGTCGAGCCGGGCACGGATCAGGTCGAGGTCGGTCCAGCCATCCCAGCCGACGCCGGACCAGCCGAGTCGCTCATTGACAGACATGGCGCTCCTTGGAAGGACGTACCGAAAGTGTGTTCCAATCATGGCCGATGGGGCTGACAAAATCGGGATGGGCATGCGAGAGCGCCCGCCATAGAGCGTGGGGCCCTGTGGTTGCGAGCGTTGCGTGGGATATGCCAAAGTCGCGGGACTTGCGTGATCGAAAGGTGGGGTCTTGGTGTTATCGCGTGTCGCAGGCGGGCTGGCCGTGGGTGTGCTGGCGACCGTACTGCCTGCGAGCGGTCCCGCAATGGCGAACGCCGCGCTCCCGCCGTGTCCGCAGATCTTCGGTCACGGCGGCTATCCCAGCGGCGCCAACGGCGCCGACACCTGGAACAGGGATCAAGTACGCCAGCCCAACAACCCCACGGCGATCCGGAAGTACAAGGCTTGGGGTGCGGCGGGGGTCGAGGCAGATCTGCAACTCACCAAGGACGGTACGAAGGCCGTCATGTGGCACAACACCTCCACCTGGGGCCTGAGCGGCGTCAAGAAGAACATCACCGACATCTGGTGGGCCGCCGGTGACACCGCGCTCAAGGGGCGGACGATCAACCGGGGCGTCTTCAGCGGTGAGACCGTCTACACCTTCCGCGAGTGGCTGGCCGCCATGAAGGCCAACAGCATGATCGGGCTGGTCGAGATCAAGCCCGAGACCCGGCCGCTCCTGCTCGGCGCCGACGCCGCGATCAAGTCGCGATCATGGGCGGAGGTGCTGGACCCGGTCAGGGAGGGGTACGCGTCGCAGGAGATCATCCTGTACTCCCATGACGCCGACCTCGAGGCCGAGCTCAAGCGGCGCGTCACCGCTGCGGGCCTGGCTCGGGTGCTGACCGGTGGGCCCAGTTGGCCGGAGGTCACCAAATGGGAGGAACCGCCGCCCTCGTGGAAGCTGAACGAGAGCGCCTGGCAGGCCGCACTCCAGCGGCAGACCAAGCGGATCGCGACCGACTACACACCCCAGCTCAGCGCCTGGCTCAAGGGGAAGTGCCAGTAGCTGGTCATAAGTCCCCCGCGCTCTCCCGCCAGGCGCGCTGCCGTCTTGTGATCTCGCGCAGGAGGCGCTCGAACTCGGCGTACACGTCGGCGCCGATGGCGTGCGTGTGCCGGTGCTTGATCGCGGCCAGGATGGCGTCCGAGCGACTCATCTGGTCCAGCCCGTGCGCTGTGGGCACGATGAGCTTGGCGCGGCGGTCACTGGGGTCGGGGCGGCGTTCGACGTAGCCAAGGGCCTCCAGTTCGTCGATCAGCTTGCCGACGACCTGCTTGTGCTGCCCCGACGAGCGGGCCAGATCGGTGGCACGGCTGCCCTCGGCATCCAGGTAGGCCAGGACCGCCCCATGCTGCGGTCGCAGGCCGGGATGTCCCTGCTCCGCGAGGGTGTCGAACAGTTCCTCCTGCACGGCGAACAGTAACTGGCTGGCGAGCACCCCCAAATCAGGATCCGCCCGCTTTCGCTCGCTACGCCTCATGATCTGCCTCCGCTTAGTAGTCACCTTTGTTGACTATATACTTGGGTGACTATACCGTTCTCACCGTACCGCGATCGAGGAGGAACCCATGAGCACAACCATCGAACTGACCCGCTTCAAGGTGCGCCCTGACCACGCGGAGGCGATGCTGGCGGCACGCCCGGGGATGCTGGCCGACTTCCGCGGCGACCGGGAGGGCTTCCTCGGTGCCCGTCTGGTGCGGTTGCCCGGGGACGAGTGGCTGGATGTCGTCGAATGGCGCTCGGCGGAGGACTTCGCCGCCTCGCGTGCCAAGGGCGCCAACCTGCCGGGCATCGCTGCCTTTTTCGGCACCATCGCCGAGTTGGTCAGCGCCGAGGAGGGCGTTCTGGCCGACGCCGGCATGTAGCCACTTCACCAAGCTCCACCGCTGTCCTGCGCGCGGCCCCGCGATAGGGGCATCTTCCACCTTCTACCCGATCTCGCCAGGAGCCTGTCACGATGACCATGCTTGTTCACATCACCGCGGCCAAGAACACACGGTCAATGCGGCGCAGCGGCATCCGCGCGGTGAGCGGTGGGCATGAGGGGGTCTCTGGCGTCTATTGCCTGCCGGTGCTCCCGTCGTACCAGATCACCCATCAGTGGGTCCGCGAGCTGCGGCGAGGCGGGCAGCGTACGCTCGTCGCCGTCTATTTCCGAGTGCCTGATGACGAACCGGTGCAGGTCGGCCACTACAGCCGGTTTCCCGCCGAGATGACCAGCGCCAAAGCGGCGGCGCTGATCGCGGCCCAGCCGGATGCGCGCGGGTACGAGTTCTTCCTCTCGCGGCCTGTCCGGGCTGACGAGATCCACCGCATCCGCAGCGTCAATCAGGTGACGGGGTGGCGCTACATGCCGGACGCCCACGGAAGACCGCCATGCGCGTGCCCGATCTGCAATCCCGCGGGCCAGTACGGCGCCGCCAAGATCCGGAAAGCCTTCGGCGACCCTGACGACGCAAACTGATCGGGCGCCCTACCGTCGGTGCGCGGCGACTATCTCAGCGATCGGTTTGGGGGCCCCGATTTTCAGCGACCGCAGGCCGCCGGTGAGGACAGGTGGTGACCAGCTAATTCCAGGCGCTAGGCACCTGATTGGGCACTTTGCCCTTGAGCTGCTCCTGGTCGATCACATCGCCTCTCAGGGGCAGCAGAACGGTGACCTGCTGTCCCCAAGCGGAGTAGCGGGTGTCCGAGTCGATCCGGAGGGAACCCTTGTAGGAGCGCAGGACACCCTTGGCCGACAGCCGCTCCACCAGTCCGGTCGAGCCCAGGCGGAGGGTGTAGGCGACGGTGCTGACGGGCTCGCTCCCGGAGTACGCGCCGAAGCGCGAGGCGAAGGAACGGGACACCTTGGCCAGCTTGTCGGTCTTGATCGTCCCCTTCAGCACCCCACCCCGCCAGGAGGTACGGTGCGCCAGCAGCGCCTTGAGCGTGGTCGGCTCCAGAACATCCAGCAGCAGGTTGCCGGTCGGCCGATCGGCATACGGGTAACGCACCCAGCTCGTGCCCTGAGGCAATGCGTCGGCAAGGCTCGGGCCTGAGACGTAGTCGTCGTGGCCTGACGAGATCACCCGCAGGGGTAATTCATCCTCGGCGGCGTCCTCCCCCATACCGAGTTTCTTCAGGCCGCTCATCAGTCTTTTGCTGAGCTGCAGGCTTTGGGACTCATCAGAGGTGATTTCGCCCTGCGCGCCTAACCCGACAGTGCCGTCCATATAAAAGGTGTAGAACAGGCCGCGACCGTAATCGACCTTTGTGGTGGATACGACGTTCATGCCCTTGCCGCGCGTCCATGCGGCTTGGAGCGCTTTTACCGGGTCGACCCGGGGGGTTGCCTGCGCGGGGGCGGCGGCGAGCTGCGCCAGACCTGCGATCAGGGCTACGCCCACGACAGTCTGCTTCATGAGGGCTCCTTGGAAGGGAAAGACGCAACAACCTTGTGCATAAAAGATCAACTGTCAAGCTCAGCGGAGATTTCGAAGATCGCGTAACGCGTTGTGATGGAGGTCACCACGCAACCGTGACAGTACGGTGTCGCGCCCCCGGTCGAATTTGGCCCCATGACCCCACCCACGATCCTCGTCACCGGACTCGACCCGGACGACCTAGCCGAGACCCGCGCCGCCAACGACCGCCTGGAAGCACTACTCGACCGCCAAACCCCGCTCCACGTGCAGAATGACCCGCCGGCCGCCCGCTCCTTCCAGCGTTCGGGTGGCGGCGGGTTCCCGGCCGCGCCACCTCTTCCAGAGGGGAGCTGGCGGACCGCCGGCGGCCGGATCCCGCTGCGGGTCTTCTTGCCGGGAGAAGGGCGAGCGCCGGCGGGTGTGTTCCTGCACTACCACGGTGGCGGAGGGGTGATCGGCTCGGCGGATGGCCAGGATCCGCGGCTGCGTGATCTGGCGGTCAACTGCGGCATCGCCGTCGTCAGCGTCGAATACCGGCTGGCGCCCGAACATCCCTACCCCGCTGCCATGGACGACGCGGAGCAGGCCGCGCTCTGGCTGCTGGAGCACGCCGCCGCCGAGTTCGGGACCGAACGGTTGATGATCGGCGGTGAGTCGGCGGGCGCCCGGCTGTCAGTGACCACCTTGCTGCGGTTGCGGGACCGGCATGGCCTGGTGCCCGGCGAGGCGTTCCGCGCCGCGCAGTTGTCCTTCGGCACGTACGACCTCGCGCACGGGACACCGAGCAGTCGCCGGGCCGGGGACCGCAATCGGCTGATCAACGCCCCGATCCTCAAGTGGTTCCGCGATCAGACGCTGACGGGGCGGAAGATGGAGGAACGCTTTGATCCCGATATCTCGCCGCTCTACGCCGAGCTGAGGGGGATGCCCCTTGCGCGGTTCACCGTGGGCACGGCCGATCCGGTGCTGGATGACACGCTGTTCATGGCGGCCCGCTGGTGGGCGGCGGGGAACGCGGCCGAGCTGGTGGTGGCGGCCGAGGGGTGGCATGGGTTCACGCTGCAGCCCACGGCCCTGGCTCGGCGCGAGCTGGCGAGCCAGGAAGACTTCATCCGACGCCACCTCGCCTAACCTGTTACCGCCATGAACCGTACCGAACGCCTGTATGCCCTGGTCGACGAGTTGCGGGCCATCGCGCCCCGGCCCCGGACGGTTGGGTGGCTGGCGGACAGGTTCGCGGTGTCGCGGCGCACCGTACAACGCGACTTGCAAGCGCTGATGGAGACCGGTGTGCCGGTGCGGAGCGAGGCGGGGCAGTACGGCGGGTGGTTCATCGACAGGAACAGCGCCCTGCCGCCGATCAATCTGACCGCCGCCGAGGCGCTCGCGGTGGCGGCGGCGCTGGCCGGGGCCGAGGACGCCACCCCGTTCTCGGCCGCCGGTCCGGGCGCGATGCGGAAGCTGGCCGCCGCGCTCGGCGAGTCCGCCGCCGAGGAGGTCCGCGCGCTGACCGAGCGGATCCATGTGCTGCCCGCCCGTACCGTTCCGGGCATCCTCGCCGCCGTCGAACAGGCCGTGGCGCGGCAGCGGGTGGTCTGGATCCGGTACGCGGACTCGAACGGCCGGGAAAGCGAGCGGGAGGTCGAGCCGGGCGGGCTGCTGGCCTCCGGGGGCTCCTGGTATCTGATCGGCTGGTGCCGTAGCCGTCGTGCGGGACGCGGGTTCCGCCTGGACCGCATCCGCGCCGCCGAGCTGCGCGACGAACCCTCCCCAGCCCGTACGATCGCCGCACTCGATCACGACCTGGCCGATCGCGCCCGCCAGGCGGAGACGCTCCGTTCGCTCAGCGGGCCGAGCCGCGACCTCTAGCGCTGACCCCAGGAATCACCCACAATTCGGAGACGTGACGAAGATCCCCCTGCGCCGTTTCACCGGCCGTGCCCTGCCCATCGACGAACAGGGCAGGGTGCTCCTGCTCCACGGGTTCGATCCCACCCGGCCCGACGAGCCGTTCTGGTACACCATCGGCGGCGCCGCCGATGACGGTGAGACGCTCCAGGAGGCCGCCCTGCGCGAGCTGCACGAGGAGGTCGGCATCCGAGCCGGCGCCGACCAGCTCACCGGGCCGTACGGGACGGGCACGATCGAGTTCTTCTTCGCCGAGTACGCCGTCACCCAGGACCAGACGTTCTTCGCGGTCCGGGTGCCCGAGGGCGTGACCATCTCGTACGAGCACATGGAGGAGCTGGAGAAGGACACCACGCTGGGTCATCGGTGGTGGAGCGCCGAGGAGTTGGAGGCCACCGACGAGGTCTACTTCCCCGAGGACCTCGCCGCCATCGTACGCAAGATCAATTCTGCTGCTTGACGGGAATAAGGCAATTGTTTTAAATGCGGTCATATCGGCCATCAGGAGGTCACCGTGAGTGGCACGCCCGATTACCCGTTCCGCAATCCCACCGCCCTGGAGCCGCCTGAGGAGTGGGCGAACCTGCGCGAGGGCTGCCCGGTGGCGCCGATCCGGCTCGCCAGCGGCGACGAGGCGTTGCTGCTCACCCGCTACGACGACGTCAAGCAGGTGCTGTCCGATCCGCGGTTCACCCGCCACCTGGACGCCGCCAACGCGGCCAGGACCACCACCAACGCGTCCGGCGGGCCGTTCGCCCAACGCAGGAGCGGTATGGCCGCCTCGGTCGGCGAGGGGCACCAGCGGTGGCGCCGCCTGGTCGGCAGGGCGTTCACCGCCAAGCGCGTCGCGGCCATGGCTCCGCGGATGGCGGCGATGAGCGAGCAACTGATCGACGCGATGGTGGCGCAGGGGCCGCCGGCCGATCTCGTCTCCGGCCTGGGCTTTCCGCTGCCGGTATGGGTGATCTGCGATCTGCTCGGGGTGCCGAACGAGGACCGGTTCCGGTTCGCGTACTGGTCGGACACTCTGATGAATCTCTCGAAGTACGAGCAGAAGGAGATCGACGCCGCGCAGGCCGAGTTCAACGAGTACTTCGCCGCGCACATCGCCGCCAAGCAGGCACAACCCGGCGACGACCTGATCAGCGACCTCCTCGCCCTCGTCAAGGAGGACGACCTGATGACGGAGGCCGTGGTGCTGGGCACCGGCCAGAGCCTCCTGGTCGCCGGGCACGAGACCACCGCGAACATGATCGGGAAGATGGTGGCGATGCTGCTGGCCGACCGACGGCAGTGGGAGCGGCTGCTGGCGGACCCGTCGCTCGTCCGTTCGGCGGTCGAGGAGACCCTGCGCTTCGACGCGAACCCCGGATTCGGGATGCCGCGCTACATCACCGAGGAGATCGAGGTCGGCGGCACGACGCTGCCGCCCGGGACCACGGTGGTCTGCAGCATGGCCTCGGCCAACCGCGACGGACAGGCCTTCGAGGACGCCGGCGACATGGACGTGAGCCGCTCCCCCAACGCCCATCTGTCCTTCGGCGCCGGGCCGTACTCGTGCGTGGGGCAGGCGCTGGCGCGCACCGAGTTGCAGACCGTCCTGTCCGTACTGCTGCGCCGGCTGCCCTCGCTGGAGCTGGCCGTTCCCGCCCGCGAGTTGGCCCGCCGCGAGGGGCTGCTCGTCGGCGGGCTCCAGCAGGTGCCCATCAGGTGGTGACCGCGGAGGAGGGACGGCCATGAGGGTGGCGGTGGATCGGGACAAGTGCTGCGGGGCGGGACAGTGCGTGATGATCGCGCCGGAGGTGTTCGACCAGGACGAGGACGACGGGATCGTGCTGCTGCTCGACGACAGCCCGGAGGCGCGCCTGCATCGGGCCGTGCGCGAGGCGGCGAGCGTCTGCCCGGCCGCCGCGATCCAACTGTCCGAGCCCGACCTGACGACGTAGCCCAGCCTGTCGCACTGCTGCCCGAGCCCGACGGGGCGGACTAGCGGCGGTAGCCTGCCATGCGCTCCAGCCGGGCCACCCGCTCGGAGGTGGGCGGGTGCGTGGAGAACAGCCGCCCGAACCCGGACCCGCTGAACGGGTTGGCGATCATCATGTGGGAAGCCGAGGTGAGTCGGCTGTTCTCCGGCAGCGGCAGCCGGCGAGCGCCCATCTCGATCTTGCGCAACGCCGACGCCAGCGCCAGCGGATCGCCCGTCAGCCGAGCACCCGACTCGTCCGCCTGGAACTCCCGCGTCCTGGAGATCGCCATCTGCACCATCCCCGCCGCCACCGGCCCGAGCAGCATCATGAGCAGCGCCCCCAGGAACCCGGGCCCCTCGTCGTCGTCGGACCCGCCGAAGAAGACGGCCAGATAGCTGAGCCAAGTGATCATCGTGGCCAGTGCCCCGGCCACCGATGAGAGCAGAATGTCGCGGTTGTAGACGTGGGACAGCTCGTGCCCGATGACCCCGCGCATTTCGTCCGGGTTGAGCAGTTGCGTGAGCCCGTACGTCACGCAGACCGCGGCCTGGCGCGGGCTCCGCCCGGTCGCGAAGGCGTTCGGTTGCACGGTGGGGGAAATGTACAGGCGCGGCATCGGCTGCCGGGCTTCGGTGGAGAGCTCCCGTACGATCCGGTAGAGCATGGGCTGCTCGACCTCGCTGACCTGCCGAGCCCGCATCGCCGACAGAGCGATCCGATCGGAGAAGAAGTAGGCGACACCACTGCTCGCCATGGCGAGCACGAACGCGATCTGCAGGCCGGTGCCGCCGCCCAACCACCCTCCCACCGCGAGTATCAACGCAGATAGGCCGCCCAGCAGAATGGCGGTGCGCAGACCGTTGTGGTGCAAGGTTCCCCCCTTCGTGGTGTGGGTTCACCCGGTCCAACGACGATCCCCCGGTCCATCGTTCCCCGTCGTGCTCACCTGGGGGCAGAGCGCGACCGAACCGCCTGCTCAAATCACTGGAGTCCCCTTAATCACCCCGAGGCGGACAGCGACGTCACCCCCAGCACCAGCTGGGGTGCGACCGAGAACAGGAGCGCCACCACAAGCGCGATCCCGACAGCCACCCAGACAGCGGGAAACGCCCGGCGGACCCCGGCGGGCACGGCCTCGACCGGGGTGAACAGTCGTGCTGTCCAGACCACGTAGTAGTACAGACCGATCACGGTGTTGACGGCCATGACGACCGCGAGCCACCCGGCTCCACCCTCGATGATCTCCCGGAACACCACCACCTTGGCGAACAGCCCCGCCAGCCCCGGCGGCAGCCCGGCCAGGCAGATCAGGCAGAACGCCAACGCGATCGCCGCCACCGGGCTGCGGAAGGCGAGGCCGCGATAGTCGTCCAGCTCGTTGCGCGCGATCGTCCGCGACACCAGCATGACGACCGCGAACGCGCCCAGGTTCATGGCCGCGTAGATGACGAGGTAGGCCACCGACGCCCCGACCGCACCGGAGGTGAGACTGGGCACTCCGCTCCGGGCCGCCACCGCGAGCGGGGCCAGGATGTAGCCCGACTGGGCGACCGAGGACCAGGCCAGTAGGCGTACGGCGGAGCGCTGGCGCATGGCCAGGAGGTTGCCGACCGTCATGGTGAGCGCCGAGACGATCGCGATGATGGGCGCCCAGGTCGATGCCTGGCCGGGCAGCGCGGTGACCAGGACGAGGATCAGGCCCGCGAACCCGGCCGCCTTCGAGATCACCGAAAGCAGCGCGGCGACGGGGACCGGCGCGCCCTGGTAGACGTCCGCCGCCCAGGAGTGGAACGGCACAGCCGCGATCTTGAACGCGAAACCGGCCACGACGAGCACCAGCCCGACCGTGACCACGCCCGGCAGTCCGTGATCGGCCGCCAGCAGTGACGAGTGAGCCTCCAGCGTCGCCGCACCCGGCGCGGTGGCCGTCCCGCTGAACACCGAGGCGAGCCGGGAGAGGTAGACGGTCCCGGCGATCCCGTACAGCAGGGAGACCCCGAACAGCATGACGGCCGTCGACACGACCGAGACGAGGAAGAGCTTGACCGCCGCCTCGGAGGAGCGCCCGTCGTAGCGCTTGAGCGCGGTGAGGGCGAACACCGGCAGCGACACCAGCTCCAGGGCCACCACCAGCATGATCAGGTCTCGCGAGGCAGGCAGGGTCACCGCGCCGACCAGCGTACAGAGCACCAGGAAATACCACTCACCAGACGGAATGCCACCCCCGGCCAGCTCGGACATGGACATCAGCACGACGACGACGGCCGCGACCAGCACCAGCCCCGCGAAGATCAGCGTGAACCGGTCGACCACGAACGAACACGCCGCCGCTGGGCTCCCTGCCCCCGCCGGGGTGGCGAGGCTTTCGGGGACGCAGAAGGTCGCCCGCGGACCGCCACCTCGTACGGCCTGCGCTACAACGAACCCCAGCGCGACGACGATGCCCCCGAGACTGACCAGCCCGAGCCCGGTCTGGGTCCGCCCTCCGGTGGGCAGGAACGCGTCGAGCATCAGCACGAGCCCGGCCGCCAGCGCGAGGACCAGAGGCACCGCGATAACGAAGTAGTCGATCTGCTGGATCATGACAAGGCCCCCAGCAGGGTCTGCACGGCCGGTGTGGTGAGCGAGAGGAGCAGTTTGGGCCAGAGCCCGAACAGCAGGATCAGCACGATCAACGGCACCCAGGCGGCCCACTCGTACCCCTGGATGTCAGGCAACAGCCGCCTCCCGCGCCTACCGTCGATCGGCCGCTCACCAGGCCACTCGGACGTATCGCCCACCCGGTGAGACCCGCCGGACGGCCCGCCGGCCGACATCGCGGGCGCCCGTTCAGGCAGCCCGTGCGTCACGCGGGACAGCATGACGAGGAAGTACGCCGCCGTCAGCACCGCGCCCAGCCCGCCGATCACCATGAACGTCAGGAACAGCCCCCGCGGCAGCCCGCCCCCAGGCTGGAAGGCGCCGAACAGGGACAGCATCTCCCCCCAGAACCCGGCCAGCCCGGGCACCCCGAGCGAGGCGATGGCCGCGAAGGTCAGCACCGACCCCAGGTGGGGAAGCGTCGCCAGCATGCCGCCGCCGAGGACACGCATGTCGGCCGTGCCGTAGCGCTCCTTGATCGCGCCGGCGAGGAAGAAGAGCAGGCCGGTGATGAGGCCGTGGGCGACGTTCGCGAACAGGGCGCCGTTGACGCCCACCGTGGTCAGCGAGGCGAAGCCCAGCAGGACGAAGCCCATGTGGCCCACGGACGAGTAGGCGATCATGCGTTTGAGATCGCGCTGCGCGAGGCACGCCAGAGCACCGTAAATGATGCCGACCACGGCGAACGCCCCCAGCCACGGCGCCACCGCCACCGCCCCTTCGGGCAGGACAGGGATGGCGATCCTGGCGAAGCCGTACGTGCCCATCTTCAGCAGCACGCCGGCCAGCAGCACCGAGCCGACGGTGGGCGCCTCGGTGTGCGCGTCGGGCAGCCAGGTGTGCAGCGGCCACATGGGCGTCTTGACCGCCAGCCCGACGCCGATGGCGACGAACGCGAGGATCTGCACGGCTCTGGGCATGCCCGCGCCGTGGGCCTGACCGAGGGCGACGATGTCGAGTGTGCCGGTCCGCGCCCAGACGAGCAGCAGGCCGAGCAGCATCACGACCGAGCCGAGCAGCGTGTACAGGATGAACTTGATCGACGCGCCGCGACGGCCCTTGCCGCCCCAGATGGCGATCAGGAAGTACATCGGGATCAGCACGATCTCGAAGAACACGAAGAACAGCAGCAGGTCGAGCGCGAGGAACGTGCCGATCATGCCGACTTCGAGCACGAGCAGCGTGAACACCATCGCCCGAGGCCGCCCACCGCCCGCTCTCGCCCGCAGCAACTGGCCGGGACCGCGCGCGTCGCCCCAGCTCAGATAGACGAAGCAGAGGAACGTCAGGAGGGCGGTCAACGCGATCAGCGGCAGCGAGATGCCGTCGACGGCCAGGTGGAAATGGAGCCCCAGCCCAGAGATCCACTCCCGGTCGACGGCGAACTGCGGCCGCGCCGTCTGACCGTAGTCGAACGTCGCCACCATCACCACGGCGAGCACCAGCGCGACACCCGACACGACCAGCCCGTAGACCCGCAGCCACGGGCGCAACGCGGTCGGCGCCACCAGGAGCAACAGCGCCCCGAGCAGAGGCACGGCCAGCAACGCGACAGGAAGCAGGCTCGTCACGTGGACACCACCGCCCCGGGAAGCTCACCCGTCATGTGAACACCACCGCCCCCACCACGATCAGGAGGACCCCGGCGAGCACGCCGCTCACGTAGAGCTGGACGTTGCCGTTCTGGGCGAGCCGCAGCAGCCCGGACAGCCCTCGCGCGGACCGTCCCGAGCCGCGCACCGCCCCGTCCACGACCACGTCGTCCGTCCTGACCACGAGCCTGGCCAGCGCCAGGATCGGCCGGACGAACAGGGCGGAGTACACACTGTCCACGTAGAACGCCCGCTCGCACGGCAAGCGCAGAGGGCCGAGCAGGCGGGCCGGGTCGGCGAGTGGATCACTGCGCCAGAACGCGTACACCACCCCGGCACCGAGCAGCGCGAGCACGACTCCGACGGCCGCCACCCCCAGGTCCACGTGGAGCCCGCCGGCGAGTCCGAGCAGCAGGGCGGGAACCGTGAGGAGCACGATGGGCACCAGCATCGTCCGCGGCGCCTCGCGGACGTCGATCACGTGGGCCATGCCGGGCTCGGGCTCGGGGAGCGCGACGACTCTCGCCTGGCCGAAGAAGGTACGGAGCCAGGCCCTCGTCGCGTACGCCCCGGTGACGGCGACGGTCGCGAGCGCGCACCCGTACAGCAGCAGGGCGGCGGCGTCCGTCAGACCGCCACTCGACAGTGCGTGGTCCATGGCCAGCAGGAGTTCGTCCTTGCTGAAGAAGCCGCTCGCCGGGGGCAGCCCCGCGAGGGCGGCGAATCCAACCGTCATCGTGACGAACGTGACCGGCAGCTCCCGTCTCAGGCCGCCCATCTGGGTCATCAGGTTCGAGCCGACGTGGTGGATGACCGCGCCCGCGCACAGGAACAGCAGCGCCTTGAACGCGCCGTGCGTGAGGAGGTGGAAGATCGCCGCGCTGTCGGAACCCGCCGCCAGCCCGCCGGCCATGTAGGAGAGCTGGCTGATCGTCGAGTACGCGAGCACACGTTTCAGGTCGTCCTGGGCGAGCGCGGCCAGGGCGGCGCCCAGCATGCCGAGGGCGGCCAGGACGGCCAGTACGTCGAGTGTGGGGCGGGCGGCCTGGAACGCGGGGAAGAGCCGCGCCACGATGAAGATCCCGGCGGCCACCATGGTGGCGGCGTGGATCAGCGCACTGATGGGCGTCGGGCCCGCCATCGCGTCGGGCAGCCAGGTGTGCAGCGGCACCTGCGCGCTCTTGCCCGCCACCCCGGCGAGCAGCAGCATCGTGCCGGCCACCAGCGTGCCTGTGGACATCTCAGGCACCTTCGCCAGCACATCCGTTATCCGGAAGCTACCTGCGGCGGCGCCGAGCACGAAGATGCCGAACAGGAAGCCGACATCGCCGAGCCGGGTGACCAGGAACGCCTTGATGGCGGCTCGCGAGTTGCCCTTGTCCTCCCACCAGTGGCCGATGAGCAGGTATGAGCACAGGCCCATGATCTCCCAGCCCACATAGAGGACGAGGAGGTCGCCCGCGTAGACCACCAGCAGCATCGCGCTGGTGAACAGGCTGATGAAGGCGCTGTAGGAGGGATAGCGGGAGTCGTCGTGGAGGTAGCCGACCGAGTAGACCTGTACGGCCAGCGCCACGAGGGTCACCAGGACGCCGAGGATGGCGGACAGGTCGTCGGCCTGGAGGGTCAGCGAGATCGGGATGGCGCCGGTGCCGATGGTGCCGTAAGTGCGGCCGACCGCTGGACCCGGCCTGGCGCCTTCGAGAAAGGCGAAACCGGGCTCCCAGGCCAGCCAGAGCGCCAGGACCGCGGCGACCGCCGTCGGCACCACCGCGATCCACGCCGCCCGCGCGTTGGCACCCTCGCCTGCCGCTGGTCCCGTTGTGCCCGCCGGGCGTCGGTGTGGCCAACGCGACAGCAGCAGACCCGCGAAGGCCGCGGCGAAGGGGAGAACGACGGCCAAGAGCGGGAAGATCGTCACAACGTGCCCCCTCGCCTGACAGGCGCGGCTGTCTCGGCCGCCTCGGCTGTCTCGGCCGAATCCCCCGCCGCTGCGGGCTCCCCCGACCGACGAGTCGGCGGGTCTGCCGAATCGTCCGAGGTGCCGGGGCCTGACGGACCGCCCGACTTACCGGGAGCTTCCGGATTGTCCGAAGCGCCGGGACCTACCGGGTCAACCGACCTCTCGGGAGCTTCCGGATTGTCCGAAGCACCGGGACCTGACGGGCCGTCCGACTTACCGGAGCCTGCCGGATCATCCGACACGCCAGGACCTATCGGGCCGCCCGACCTACCGGGACCTACCGGGTCGTCCGGGGTGCCGGGTTCGGACAGGTCGCGGAGTTGGTCGATGTCGACCGTACGGCGGTTGCGGTAGAGGGCCAGTACGATCGCGAGGCCCAGCCCGACCTCGGCGGCGGCGATCACGATGATGAACAGCGTGAGCACCTGGCCGCTGTGCAGCCGATCGCCCAGCCACACGTCGAACGCGACCAGGTTGAGGTTGACGGCGTTGAGCATCAGCTCGACCGACATCAGCACGAGGATCGTGTTGCGCCGGGCGAGCACCCCATAGACACCGACGGAGAAGAGAAGCGCGGAGACGACCGCCGGGTAGACGATGTGCACTAAGAACCCCCGGTCTGCTCGGGTGGCGAACCCCCGGGAATGTCCGTGCGAGACAGCACGATGGCGCCGATCAACGCGGCCAGCAGCAGCACGGAGAGCGCCTCGAACGGCAGCACCCAGGTGCTGAACACGCTGGCGCCGAGCTCCTTGGCGGCGCCGGAGCCGGGTTTCAGCGGTGTGTACGCCGTACGGAAGCCGTCGATCACCATCGTGACCAGGACGGCCGCCGTCGCCACCGCCACCACGGCCGCCGCCCACCGGTTGCCGCTGTCGAGATCGGCGGAACGGCCGATCGGGGCACGGGTCAGCATGATGCCGAACAGCAGCAGGACCACCACCGCGCCCACATAGATGAGCACCTGCACCCAGGCCACGAACTCGGCGGTCAGCACCAGGTAGCCGCCGGCCAGGGCGCCGAAGGAGACGACCAGCCAGAGGGCGGCGTGGACCAGTTGCCTGGTCGTGACGACGAGCAGCGCGGATCCGACCGCCACCGCGCCCAGCAGCAGGAAGACGATCTCCTGCCCGGTGGGTGACAGGTAGGAGGGCACCGCCTCGGTCACGAATCCTCCCCGGACTCCCTTGTCTCATCAGGGCCGAGCCGCCCGGGCGGGCGGATGGATCGAGGATCGGCCATCCTGCGCCCGCGCCGGCTCGCGCGAGAATTCTGCTCCCCCGCGCCGGGTGGCTGCGACGGTTCGGCCGAGCCTGTGGATGACGCTTCGGCAGATGGCCGGCCTGTGGATGACGGACCGCCTGAAGGTGATGCCGACGGACCAGAAGCGGGTGCCGACGGACCGGAAGCAGGCGCTGGCCGACCAGATGTAGGCGCAGGCGAACCGGAAGTGGGTTTCGGCGGGCCCGATGTGGGCGCGGGCGGACCGGAAGTAGGTGCGGGTGGCCCGGATGAGGGCGCTGGCCGATCGGATGTGGTCGCGGGCGAATCGGATGTAGGTGCGGACCGATCGGATGTGGGCGCGGCCGGCCCGGAAGCAGGTGCCGACGACCCGGATGCGGGGCCTGGCCTGCCAGGACGGTCAGCGGTGCCGGTCCGGGCGGCGGCCGAGTCTGCGGCACTCCGCTGGTCAGCGGCCGAACCCGCGACGCCAGAACGGCCAGCGGCCGAACCTGCGGCACCGCGACGGTCATCCGCCGAACCCGCGGGGCCAGAACGGTCGGCAGTCGAACCTGCGACGGCGGGGCGATCGGCATCAGTGCGACCGGAGGTTGGGCGGGCGGCGGCGGGACCTGCGGTGTCAGGGCGGGCGGCGGCCGGGCCTGCGGTGCCAGGGCGGCGGGGAGCGGCCGTGAGTTCCTTCGGGGGTGCGGCGCCGGGGTCGTGGGCGGGCGGCGGCGGGACCGTTGCGGCCCAGGCCGCGAGCCGGTCCTTCTCATGCAGAAGGTTGCGGATGTCGCCCTCGGCGTACTCGAACTCGGGCGACCAGAACAACGCGTCGAACGGGCACACCTCGATGCAGATCCCGCAGTACATGCACAGGGCGAAGTCGATGGCGAACCGGTCGAGAACGTTCCGCTGGCGGGCGCGCCCACCCTCAGGGGCCGGAAGGGTCTCCTTGTGCGAGTCGATGTAGATGCACCAGTCGGGGCACTCGCGTGCGCAGAGCATGCAGGAGGTGCAGTTCTCTTCGACCAGGGCGATGACGCCGCGGCTGCGGGGCGGGAGGGCGGGCTTGACCTCGGGATACTGCTGCGTTACGGATTTGCGCAGCATGTGGCGAAGAGTCACCGATAGACCCTTCGCGAGGCCGACTCCCGGTATCCGCGCCATATCAACATCATGTCGCACTTGACCGTGCAGGTGAATGATCCTGGCCCGTTGTCCCCAAGTTTTCCACAGTCATCCACAGGCTGACCGAAGGTTATCCACAAGATGTGTCCACAGCCGATATGTGAAAGTCCTGCGCGATAGTCTTCCCGCCATGTCGTACAGCCAGCCTGCCCGCCCCACTAGCGGAGCGTGGGCGGCTGCCATCGTGTGGGCGGTGCTGCCGCTGATGACGTGCGGGCTGGCAACACCGTTCACGATCGGGTTCGCGGCCTACTGGCTGCGGAGCACATGGCATGTTGTCGCGGCGGGCATCTACGCCATCTCCATCGGCTCTTTCGTGATGGCGGCCTTGGCCTACGACCAGTTCGAGGACATCCCGGCCCCGCTGTCGGGGTTGGTCTCGATCGGACTCGTCGTCAGCTGGCTGGGTGGGGTCATCCACTCGGGCATCCTGGTCCCCACGATGGTCAGGGCACGCCGCAACAGACCGGTCTATCAGCCTCCCCACCAGCACCGGAGCACTCCGCCGCCCTTCGATCTGCACCAGCGCACCACCTCTCCGAGTCCCCAGCGCCGGCCGCACGAGCCCGAGTGGATCGGGCACTACCGGGTGCTCCAACCCCTCGGGCGGGGCGGGCAGGGCGCGGTCTATCTCGCGATGGCGCCCAACGGCGTACGCGTCGCCGTCAAGGTCCTGCACGACCTCGTCGACGACGTGGCACGGGCCAGGTTCGCCAGGGAGGTCGACGCGGCCCGGCGGGTGGCGACGTTCTCCACGGCGCGGGTGCTCGACGTCAGCATCACGGGTCAGCACGCCTACATCGTCAGCGAATACGTCGAGGGCCCGTCGCTCGAACATCTCGTACGGAAGTACGGCCCGCGCGACGAGGACAGCCTGACGCGGCTGGCGTTATCCACAGCCGGAGCGCTCGCCGCCATCCACAAGGCGGGGATCGTCCACCGCGACTTCAAGCCGAGCAACGTGCTGATCGGGCCGGACGGGCCGCGGGTGATCGACTTCGGGATCGCGCGGGCGCTCGACCAGATGACGGTGACCTCGGGCAAGATGGTCGGCACCCCGCCTTACATGTCGCCCGAGCAGTTGACCGGGGCGCCGGTGGGGCCGGCGTCCGACGTGTTCAGCTGGGCTGTGACGATGATGTTCGCGGCGACGGGGCGGCCGGCGTTCGGGGAGGACACGGTGCCGGCGGTGTTCAATCGGGTGCTCACCTTCCACCCGGACCTGTCGCCACTGCCGCCTGCCCTCCGCAGCATCGTGGGCTCCTGCCTGCACAAGAGCCCCGACGACCGCCCATCCGCGTCTGACGTGATGCTGGCAATCGTCCACTGATCGCCGATCGGGACGATCCGCCGTCACAGACACCAACCACCGATCAGAGCGATCCGCCGTCATGGATGCCGACCACCGATCGGGGAGAAGATCGCGATCTTGTACGGCAAGCCAACCCAGCCACTGCCCGCCGACCAGGGCCGGGCCCTGTCACTTCAACGGCCCTGAGGTGTGCGTGGTGCGCCCCGTAACGGGACGGTGATCAGGACAACCGGGGTCAGATGGTGGCGTCCCGGGTGTTGCGCGTGAGGTTCAGATACTCCTCCCGCGAGATCGAGTGCACCGCCAGCCGCAGCAGGTGGCGGTCCGCGAAACGGTGGACGGCATCAGGGGCCCATCCGCCGGGCAGGTGGTGCAGCGGACTGCCGTTCCCGTCGAGGACGAACAGCCCGGCCAGTTCCTCATAGCGGTAAAGCAGCAGGGACGCGGCCTTCCTCCGGCCCTCGCCGATCTCGATGGACGGTGTCTGTTCCTTGCCCCGATGCACCTGCAACTTCTCGCCTGGGAGCACCGAGAGATACGGCCCCCCGGCGGAGCCGAGGATCAGGCCGCGGTCCGCGCGCCAGCGGTGGACGCGGGCGGACACCGGGCGCAGCACGAGGAGCAGAGGGCTGAAGCCGATGGCCAGCCACTTGACCTCCAGAAGGTCCAGGAGCGACCTGCCCACCATGGAGATCCCGCGCCAGGCCGCCCACATACCGGTCGACGCCAGGTAGACCATCAGCGCCAGCCCGGCGACGCCGACCCCGATGCTCACCGGCCCGCGGTACCTGGCCAAGAACGGTGGCCGCAGGCCCCGGAAGCGGCGCCAGCCTGGGGCGCGGCCGGCGAGCACCGCCCGTACCCGCTTCGAGGTGTCTCCGCGGGCGTCGACGATGGGGAGGCCCGCGGACTTCACGAACGCGGCCACGTCCGGGACGTACCACTCACCCGGCAGGTCGAGCAGCACCAGGCCGTCGCCGTCGAGCGCGGCCAGCCCCTGGACCGAGAGGGTCTTGGCCTTCCCCCTCGACACGAGGACCCGCTGCTCGTAGCGGTAGTGGTAGAGCGTCGCGGGCATCAGCCGCACGGATTGGCCGGACGTGTTGTCGGAGACGGCCAACGCCGAGCCGTCCCATAACACCTCCGTCCGGGGACAGGGAGTCCCCGCCACCGCCCCCGCGACCGGCCGAAGCCGAGGTTGAGATCGAACGTCCATGAAGATCACCCTCCATAGGCCCCCTATCCACATAAGACGGATAAGTCGGAGGTAAAGTGCCGACAAACAGCCGACAAACCAGCGGGACTACGTGAGCACCTTCACGACGCCCGTGAGCGCCAACTGGACCAGTGCCAACGGCACCAGCCCCACCCACGCCAGCTTCTGCAACTGGTCCTCACGCATCCGGGGAAAGCTCACTCGCAGCCAGATCACCACAAAAGCCAGCGCGAACACCTTGACCAGCGTCCACACCCATCCGGCCAGCAACGGCCCGTGCCACCCGCCCAGAAACAGCACGGTGGTCAGGAACGACAGCACGACGATCCCGACGTACTCCGAGAGCATGAACAGGGCGAACCGCATCCCGGTGTATTCGGTCATCGGCCCCATGATGATCTCGGACTCGGCGATCGGCATGTCGAACGGCGGCCGGCGCAGCTCGGCCAGCCCGGCCAGGAAGAACACCACGCCGCCGATGGCCTGCCACGGCAGCCACCACCACTGCCACGCCGAGACGATCGCCGGGATGGACAGCGTGCCCGCCGCCATCGCGACGGAGGAGGCGGCCAGCACCAGCGGCAGCTCGTACGACATGAGCTGGGCGGCCGACCGCATGCCGCCGAGCACCGAGTATTTGTTGGCCGACGCCCACCCCGCCATGATCGAGCCGAGCACGCCGATGCCCATCACCGCGAGCACGAAGAACAGCCCGAGGTCGAGGTCCACGCCGACCAGCCCCTGGTCGACGGGGATGGCGATCAGCACGAGCAGGTACGGCACCAGCGCGACCCCGGGCGCGATCATGAAGACGCGCCGGTCGGCGGCGGCCGGGATGACGTCCTCCTTCTGCGCGAACTTCACCCCGTCGGCGATGAGCTGCGCCCAGCCGTGGAAGCCGCCCGCGTACATCGGCCCGAGGCGCGACTGCATGTGCGCCATGACCTTGTGCTCGGTCTGCCCGACGATCAACGGCAGCACGAGGAACACGATGAGGATGGCGGCGAAGCGCAGCACCACGTCAAGCATCGGGTGTCCCCCAGTCGGCGGGTACGCCGGGCGGCAGCGTCTTGCGCCGGCTCGGCGAGCCGTGCCCGGATTCGCCCGGCTCCTTGGCTCCCGGCCAGGGCTTGGCCACCCGGGCGGCGAGGATGAAGTCCTTGCGCAGCGGATGCCCCTCGAACCCGTCGGGCAGCAGCAGCGGCACCAGGTAGGGATGGCCGTCGAAGAGCACCCCGAACATCTCGTACGTCTCGCGCTCGTGCCAGTTGGCGCCCCGGTAGACGCCCACGGCGGTGGGCAGCCGCGGATCGGCGCGCGGCACCCGGGTGCGGACGAGCACCCGCTCGCACGAGTCGGGGTCGTAGACGTGGGCGACCACGAAGAACCCGTCGGGCGGATCGTCGACGCCGGTCAACCAGTCGAAGAAGGTGTGGCCGGAGTCCCTGAGGAAGGTCAGGACCTCGATCCAGTCGGCCGTGCCGACGTCGACGGTGGTCTCGCCGAAGGAGGTGGAGACGGAGACCCGCTCACCGAAGCGCTCCTCAGGCGTCACGACACGTCCCCGTGCGAGCGGGACCAGACGTAGCGGTCGCTGAGCTTCTCGGCGGCGATCTTCTCCTGGAGCTTCATGATCCCGTGGAGCAGCGCCTCAGGTCTGGGCGGGCAGCCGGGCACGTAGACATCGACGGGAATGATCTGGTCGACGCCGTTGGTGACGCAGTAGGAGTCCCAGTAGGGGCCCCCAGTGTTGGAGCAGGCGCCGAACGAGATCACGTACTTCGGATCGGGCATCTGCTCGTAGAGGCGCTTGACGGCGGGCGCCATCTTGTCGGTGACGGTGCCCGAGACGATCATCAGGTCGGCCTGGCGCGGCCCGTTGGCGAACGGGATCACCCCGAACCGGATGAAGTCGTGGCGGCTCATCGACGTCGCGATGAACTCGATCGCGCAGCAGGCGAGCCCGAAGTTGAACACCCACAGCGAATAACGCCGCCCCCAGTTGAGCACGAAGCGCATCGGCTTGGGTGCCAAGCGCGAGATCGGCCCCACCGTGGGCATCGGGAGATCCGTGGCTGCCATATGGCCATTGTCCCGCGTGATCTACCCAAGGAGTAGAGGGGCGGCGGATGATCGACCGAAAAACAACCTAAGTCCAGCCGAGTACGCGCTTTCGCCAGGCGTAGAGGATGCCGAGCGCGATGAACCCCAGGAAGACGAACATCTCCACGAGCGTCGTCAGCCCGTATCCCGGCGCGTCGAAGACCGTGGCCCACGGGAAGAGGAACACGGCGTCCACGGCGAAGACCACGTACAGGTAGGTGAAGACGTAGTAGCGCACCTGCGACTGGGCCCAGCCGTCGCCGACGGGGTCGACGCCGCACTCGTAGGTGGTCAGCTTCTCGGCCGTCGGCCTGGTCGGGCGCAGGAGACGGTTGGCCATGAGGGCCCCGGCCACGATGGCCACGCCGATGGCGAGCAGCGCGGCGACCAGCACATAGGACCCGAAGTAGCCGTCCATGCCCTGATCGTAACTCAGTCAAGCCTCGTCCCCCATAGTCCCAAAACGGGGCAAAACGCAAGATCGCCCCCTTAATCTGACCTTCATGCACAAAAAGGGACTCATTGGAGGAATCGCCCTGCTGGCCCTTTCCGCCGTGGGTGGTGGACTGGCCACCGCTTCCCCTGAGCGGGACGTCCTGGTCCCCGCGGAGCCGACCATGATCGACTTTGTCGACCCCGCGACCGTGGGCGGTCTGGTCGCCAGAACCCTGAGCGACGCCGACCGCGGGCACGGGCACGCGCGTCGCCTTGTGCATATCACCTACCCCGAGCTGCGGGACGCGCCCCGCCTCAACAGGGCCCTGCACGACGAGGCCGAGCGGACGCTCCACCACTTCCGCGACCTCACCAAGTTCGACGCCCCGCGGCCCCGCCCCGAGCTGAATGTGGACTGGCAGCTCGCCGCCGCCTCCGGCGACATCGTCGGCGTACGGCTGCGCACCGGCGAGTCCCTCGGCAACGGCTGGAGCAATTCCATCCGGACCCTCTGGTACGACCGGCGGACCGGCAAGGCGACCGGCTCGGCCGGCCTGCTCTCCGGCCACGCCGCGCTGCGCGATCTCACGCGACTGGTCAAGGATCGGCTCGCGAAGCGCGGATCCCCGACGGACCCCGGCAGGGTGACGGGCGACCAGCTCGACTCGATGGCCTTCAACCAGGGCGGGGACCTGGTGGTGGAGTTCGACGACTGCCAGGTCGGGCCGTGCTCCCTCGGCCGCCTGGCCGTGGCCGTACCCGCCCGGCAGGCCGATCCCCTGCTGTCGCCGACGGGACGGCGCGCGCAGGAGGCCGTCCGGGAGGCCGCCAGGCAGGCGGCGCCGACCGTGCCGAGGACGCTCCCGTCATCCAGCCCCGAGGCCGTCAGCAACCGGGCGGGGTCGGTCGACTGCGCCAAGGCCAAGTGCGTCGCGCTGACCTTCGACGACGGGCCGGGACCGGACACGCCCAGGCTGCTCGACATGCTGCACCAGGCCGGGGCGCGGGCCACCTTCTTCACCGTCGGCACCAGTGCCGCGGCCCGGCCGGATCTGCTGGTCAGGATGAGCGTCGAGGGGCATCTGGTGGCCAACCACTCCTGGGCGCACCTGGACCTGTCGAAGTTGACCACCAGCAAGATCGCCGATTCGCTCCGCCGTACCCAGGACACCATCACAGCGGCCATCGGCGAGCGGCCCACGCTGATGCGCGCGCCATACGGAGCGCTGAACGAGGACGTGATGGACGTGGCGGCGGACATGGGCCTCGCCATCGTCGGCCGGAACGTCGACGCAGGTGACAAGTACACGAACGACGCCAAGGCGATCGCCGACCGGGTGACCAGGCAGGCGCGCGTCGGGGCCATCGTGCTCATGCACGGCGTCCACCCGGCGACCGTTGACGCGGTTCCGGACATCCTCAAAAAGCTGCAGGGGAAGGGTTACACGCTTGTCACTGTTCCAGAATTGTATGGAACGGCAGGTATGCAGGCCGGACACCTTTACCGATCGGGGTCGGAGATCGCGCGTCATCGCCCCCTGACGTAAGTCACGCCTGGGAGGGACGTATAGTTGGCGCTCGTGACCCGAACAGTCCTCTTCGCACGCCTGCACGTCGACCTGTGCAGAATCGCCGCCGGGCTGTGTCACCCCTAACGGTTCTCCGGTATCCCCTGATTGCCCCCGCGTTTACCCGCATTCTGTAGCGAGGAAACGTGTTGAACCTCGCGAGGATCTAGCATGGAACTGAGAACGCGCCACATACGACCGCGCCTCGGCGCGTCGGGGAGGACTGAGCTGTGACGAAGCAGGTCCAGCAACTCGACCGCGTGATCATTAGATTCGCCGGAGACTCCGGCGACGGCATGCAGCTCACCGGCGACCGCTTCACCGCGGGCACCGCGGAGTTCGGCAACGACTTGTCGACGCTGCCCAACTTCCCCGCCGAGATCCGTGCCCCCGCGGGCACGCTCCCCGGCGTCTCCAGCTTTCAGCTGCACTTCGCCGACCATGACATCCTGACGCCGGGTGACGCTCCCAACGTGCTCGTCGCGATGAACCCGGCAGCGCTCAAGGCCAACCTGGGCGACCTGCCCCGCGGCGCCGACATCATCGCCAACATCGACGAGTTCACCAAGCGCAACCTGCAGAAGGTGGGCTACGCGGCCAACCCGCTGGAGGACGACTCGCTCAGCGAGTGGCGCGTCCACGCGGTGGCGCTGACCTCGCTGACTGTCAAGGCGCTCGAAGGCTTCGATCTGTCCAAGAAGGACGCCGAGCGTTCGAAGAACATGTTCGCGCTGGGGCTGCTCTCCTGGCTGTACCACCGGCCGACCGAGCACACGATCAAGTTCCTGGAGCAGAAGTTCGCCAAGAAGCCGGAGATCGCCAAGGCCAACATCGCGGCCTTCCAGGCGGGCTGGAACTACGGCGAGACCACCGAGGCGTTCTCGGTCTCCTACGAGGTGAAGCCGGCCCAACTGGCGCCCGGCGTCTACCGCAACATCTCCGGCAACCAGGCCCTGGCCTACGGCCTGATCGCGGCCTCGGTGCAGTCGAAGCTGCCGCTGTTCCTCGGCTCGTACCCGATCACGCCGGCCAGCGACATCCTGCACGAGCTGTCCAAGCACAAGCGGTTCGGCGTCCGCACCTTCCAGGCGGAGGACGAGATCGCCGGCGTCGGCGCGGCGCTGGGCGCGGCGTTCGGCGGCGCGCTGGGCGTGACCACGACGTCGGGGCCCGGGGTGGCGCTGAAGGCCGAGACCGTCGGCCTGGCGGTCACCACCGAGTTGCCGCTGCTCATCGTGGACGTGCAGCGGGCGGGGCCGAGCACCGGCATGCCGACCAAGACCGAGCAGACCGACCTGCTGATGGCCATGTTCGGCCGCAACGGCGAGTCCCCGGTGCCGATCGTGGCGCCGATGTCGCCGAGCGACTGCTTCGACGCGGCCATCGAGGCGGCGCGGATCGCGGTCAAGTACCGCACCCCGGTCATGCTGCTGTCGGACGGCTACCTGGCCAACGGCTCCGAGCCGTGGCGCCTGCCGGAGGTCTCCGAACTACCTGACATCTCCCAGGAGTTCACCACGACGCCCAACGGCGACGACGGCGAGTTCCTGCCGTTCAAGCGGGACACCGACACGCTCGCCCGCCCGTGGGCCGTCCCCGGCACACCGGGCCTGGAGCACCGCATCGGCGGCATCGAGAAGGCCGACGGCACGGGCAACATCAGCTACGACCCGGACAACCACGACCTGATGGTCAGGACCCGGGCGGCCAAGATCGCCGGGATCGACGTACCCGACCTCGAGGTCGATGACGCCGACGGTGACGCCAAGGTGCTGGTGCTCGGCTGGGGTTCGACCTACGGCCCGATCGCGGCGGCCGTGCGCCGCATCAGGAGGGCCGGTGGCAAGGTCGCGCAGGCGCACCTGCGGCACCTCAACCCCCTGCCCGCCAACACCGGCGAGATCCTCAAGAGCTACGACAAGGTGCTGCTGCCCGAGATCAACCTGGGCCAGCTCGCCCTGCTGCTGCGGGCGCGCTACCTCGTCGACATCATCAGCTACAACCGTGTGCGCGGGCTTCCGTTCAAGGCCGAGGAGCTGGCCGGAGTCATCCAGGACGTGATCGACAGTGACTGAACTGGTAAATGGGCGGGGCCTCTCGCTCGTCCCCAAGACCGACGCCAAGCAGACCCTGAAGGACTTCAAGTCCGACCAGGAGGTCCGCTGGTGCCCCGGTTGCGGTGACTACGCGATCCTGGCCGCCGTACAGAGCTTCCTGCCGGAGCTGGGGCTGAAGCGCGAGAACATCGTGTTCGTCTCCGGCATCGGCTGCTCGTCCCGATTCCCGTACTACCTCAACACCTACGGCTTCCACTCGATCCACGGCCGTGCGCCGGCGATCGCGACCGGGCTCGCCGCGAGCCGGCCCGACCTGTCGGTGTGGGTGATCACGGGTGACGGTGACGCGCTGTCGATCGGCGGCAACCACCTGATCCACGCGTTGCGCCGCAACGTCAACCTGAACATCCTGCTGTTCAACAACAGGATCTACGGTCTGACCAAGGGCCAGTACTCACCCACCTCCGAGGTCGGCAAGATCACCAAGTCGACGCCGATGGGCTCGCTGGACAAGCCGTTCAACCCGATCTCGCTGGCCATCGGCGCCGAGGCGTCGTTCGTGGCCAGGACGATCGACTCCGACCGCAAGCACCTGCAGTCGGTGCTGCGTGAGGCCACCGCCCACCGCGGCACCTCGCTGGTGGAGATCTACCAGAACTGCAACATCTTCAACGACAACGCCTTCGAGCAGCTCAAGGATCCGGAGATCCGCGACGACATCACGCTCAGGCTGGAGCACGGTCAGCCGATCGTGTCGGCGTCGAAGGCGGTCGTCAGGGCCGCCAACGGCGGCATCGAGGTGGCCGACCGCGCCTCGGTGAACGCGGACCAGATCATGGTGCACGACGCGCACAACCCGGACCCGTCGCTGGCCTTCGCGCTGTCGCGGCTCGACGAGCCCGCGTTCGAGCACGTGCCGATCGGCGTGTTCCGCTCGGTCGACCGGCCCGCGTACGACGTGCTGATGGCCGAGCAGATGGAGGAGGCCGTGGCTCAGAAGGGCCCCGGCGACCTCAGTGACCTGCTCCTGGGTGGCGACACCTGGCGTATCGGCTAAACCACTGGGTAACGCAGCTCCTTCGCGAACCGATACACATCAGATGCATCGGACTCGCGGGGGAGCGGCGCAGTGGCCGAAGCGCCAAAAGTGGTCGAACCCAATCGTTCCCGGCTGAACGCCTTCAACCTGCTGCGCCTTCTGGGCGCGCTCGCGGTCATCGTCGAGCACAGCTGGGTGCTGACCGGGCACGGCTCGCCGCTGACCCCGGCCAGCGGGATCGGCGTCGGCGGCATAGGCGTCGGCGTCTTCTTCCTCATCAGCGGCTATCTGATCAGCACGAGCTGGCTGTCGGACCCGTCGGCACGCCGCTACACGGTACGCAGGGCGCTGCGCATCTATCCCGCGTACGCGCTGGTCGTCATCGTCACGGCCCTGCTGCTCGGCCCCTTGGTGAGCGCGCTGCCCGCCGCCTCGTACTTCTCCGGCACCGGCGCCTGGAGCTACATCGCCAGAGGGCTGCTCATCCAGCCGGTGAGCTACTCGCTGCCCGGCGTCTTCCAGGGGCTCCCCTATCCGGACGCGGTCAACGGGTCGCTCTGGACGATCTGGGTGGAGGTGCTCTGCTACATCGGCGTGGCCGTGATGGGCCTGCTGGGGCTGCTGCGGCGCCGGACGGTCCTGGTGGGGCTGGTGCTGCTCGGGCTGGCCGCCGCCTCGGTCGTTCATCTCACCGGCTACTCCGGTCCGCTCATCCCGCTGGTCGTGTCGGCTTACGCCGCGCAGCCCGTGGCGTTCTTCGCGCTCGGGATGCTCATCCGGGAGGTCCGCTGGGTCCCCCCACTCTGGCTGACGGCTCTCGTGGTCATCGCGTGGCGGCTGCTGTGGGGCACGCCGGTGGCCAATCTGGCGGCGATCGCGGCGGTCACCTGCCTGACGTTCCTCATCGCCTTCCGCGCGCCGGCGTGGCTGCACCGTCCCACCGGCTCGTACGACCTGTCGTACGGCACCTACCTGCTGGCCTTCCCCACCCAGCAGGTCCTGGTCCAGTCCGGGCTCCGGTCGCCCGTGCTCGTGCTGCTTGCCACGGTCGCCATCGTGCTGCCGCTGGCCGCCCTGAGCTGGCGGCTGATCGAACAGCCCGCGCTGCGCCTGCGGTATCGCAAGCCCGCCCCGGTCCCGGCCGCCGCACCGGTCCCGGAGACCCCCTAGCGCGGTTCGGCCTGCGCCAGGAGTCGTTGCAGGTGCAGGCCCCGGTGCACGTCGATCTCGTGTGACCGCCCCGTCCGTACGGCGGTGGCGAACTCGGAGCGCAGGGTCGCCCTGGTCTCTATCGAGTCCTCCGGCAGCAGCTCGGAGTCGAGCACCAGCGTGCCCTCCGGGCCGTACAGCTCATAGCGGGTTCTGCGGCGCGGCGGGACCCGGCCGCTGATCGTGAGCTGGCTGATCACCTCGTTCTCGTGCAGGCAGGTCAGCGCCAGGAATCCGGCCGCGTTGGCGACCGGCCTGATCTCCGTGATGCGGCCCAGCGCCGCGTCGAGCAGGTCCAGGCCGTGCGGGCCGGTGTTGTAGAGCACCCCCGCGCGCGAGCGCCACGGGCTGTCGGCGAAGGTGTCGTCGAGGAACTCGCCGGTGAGCTGGCAGGCGCGAGCGCCGATGGCCGGGAAGTCGCGGGCCTGCTTCAGGAACTCGCGGACCACGGGACGGTAGCGGTTGGTGAGCACGAGTTGTGTGGCCACGCCGGTGGCGTCCACCGCGTCGGCCAGCGCCTTCGCGTCGCGTACGGTCAGCGCGATCGGCTTCTCCAGCAGCAGCGCCCGGCCCTGCCAGGCCGCCTGGACGGCCATGACCGCCTGGACGTCGGGCGGGACGGCGAAGACCACGGCCTCGCTGCGCTCCAGCAGCCGCTCGTACGAGGTGAAGGCCGGCACGCCGAAGCGCTCGGCCAGCGCCTGCGCGGCCGGGGCCCGCCGGCTCCAGACGCCCGCCAGCCGGGTCTCGGGCCCGGCGGCGAACATGGGCGCGTGGAAGTCCCGCGCCCAGGGGCCCGCGCCGACCAGGCCCACCTCCACCGGGGCGCTCATGGCGTGACCTTGTAGACGTGGTAGCTGTTCTCCCGCTCGAAGGAGTCGGTGAAGCCGCCGTCCTTCACCGGAAGCGTCCGGTTCTCGAACAGCACCTCCACGCTGGAGGCCGAGGCCAGGGCTTCGGGCAGCCGCAGCGTCTGCGGCCCCGGCTGGACGCCCGCCTTGGGCATGGCGAACACGTAGGAGGAGCCGTCGAGGTCCTTGAGCATGGTGTCGAGTCCCGGCGCGAAGGTGTGGACGTAGGACTGGGTGTTCAGCACGGGCGCGAGCGTGCGGATCCGGCGGTTCAGCTCCGTCGCGACCGTCCTGATCCCCTGGGCGCAGGGCTCACGCAGCACGTGCTGGGTCGGGCAGGGCCCGGCGAAGCTGTGGTTGAAGTAGATGATGCCGCGCGCCTCGTGGATGAGGGAGTTCATCACCGCGCCGGCCAGTTCGTCGCCGGCGATCGAGCGCAGGCCGTTGGTGCCCGGCCAGCCGAGCTCCACGAACGCGTAGATCGGCTGCCTCTTGCTGTCGAGGGCGTCGAGCTGCCTGCCCCGGTCGACGACCTGGCCGTAGTTGGCGGCCCGCGGGCATCGGTCGCGTGGCAGCTTGAGGAAGTTCTCGGCCTCCTCGCAGATGCCGGTGTCGGTGTACCAGTACACGTCGGTGGACATGATGTCGGTGTAGCCGTTGACGAACTTCGTCGCCTCGCCGTCGTTCTCCCACATGGCGATGCCCTTGCCGTAGTTGGCGTAGTGCAGGCGGCCGTCGTTCTTGGGCAGCTTGTCCTTGAGGGTGCGCATCGCGGTGTAGCCGCAGGGCGGCTTGTCGGGCACGCACACCTGGCCTTCGCCGCCGTACTTGCCGCTCCAGACGCCGTCGCCGGGCCCGGCGAACATGTCGGCCTCGTCGGCGATCATCCAGCCGACCGTCTCGCTGCCCGATCCCGCCAGGGGCTTGCTGGTGATCGCCGACATCCCGTTGCTCCGGATCAGGCCCATGTCGCTGTTGGCCGTCAGCTCGACGTAGGTGTTGAGCCCTGCCTCCTTGTCCATCCGCACGTCGCGTTCCTCGACCACGGACTCGAACCAAACCCCTATGGGGAAGAACGACGGATTTGTCCAGCCCGCGGCGGCCGGCGCGCCGAACCTGGCGTAATAGGCCGGGCCCCCGTCCCAGGGGACGCGCGGCAGGCCCAGTTCGTGGCGGGTCGACTTCGCCTGCGCGATGACCCAGCCCACGGCGACCACCAGCACAACGGTGATCGCGATCAGCAGGATCCGTCTGTTCGTCGGTCGAGAAGTCATAGCCCTCCCAGCTACGGGGCGATCCGGTAGACGTGATAGCTGTGCTCCGCGTCGAAGGTCTCGGTGAAGTGTCCCGCCTTGTCGACCTGGATGGTCCGCTTCTCGAAGACCTCCTCGACGCGACCCGACGCCGACAGATCGCTGGGTATGGTCAGCACGTGCCGTCCCGGAGCCTGGCCGCGGCCGAGCATCGCGAACAGGTAGGTGGCGCCGTCGTGGCGCTTCAGCATGGTGTCCAGCTCGGGTGCGAAGTCGTAGGCGTACGACTGGGTGTTGAGCACCGGCGCGAGCCGCTTGATCCGGCGGTCGAGTTCGGCGACCCCGCGCCTGACCGCCTTCCCGCATACGCGGCGGAGCACGTTGTCCACCTCGCAAGCCGGTCGCGTGCCGTGCGCGTCGTAGACGATCCCCCTGGCGCCGTGGATCAGCGCGCTCATCGCCGCGCCGCCCACCTGCTCGGGGGTGAGGCCGGAGAGCGCGATGATCGCGTAGACCGGCTGCCTGCGGCCGTCGGTGGCGTCCAGGGCGCGCAGCCGCTCGACGGTCGCGCCGTAGTTGGCGGCCAGGCGGCACTGGGCCGCCGGGAGCTGCAGCCACCGGGTGGCCTCCGCGCAGACGTTGGCGTCGCCGTACCAGGAGACGTCGGCCGCGACCACGTCGGTGTAGCCGTTGACGAACTTGGCGGCCTGCGCCTCCTCCTCCCAGTAGGCCACGCCCTTGCCGAAGGAGGCGTACCGCAGCCGGTCGCCCTTGGGCAGGCGCTCGGCGAGCGTACTCAGCACGGTGTAGCCGCACGCGGTGAGCGCGGGGGCGCAGACGGGCCGAGTGAAGCCCCGGGCGCCCGTCCACTGCCCGTTGCCGGGCCCCGCCCACACGTCGGCCTTGTCGGCGATCAGCCAGCCCACGGTCTCCGCGCCCGCGCCGGGCAGCCGGCGGCTGGTCAGCGCGGTCATGCCGGACTGCCTGAGCAGTTCGGGGCGGCTGCCGTCGGTCAGCTCGACGTAGGTGTTGATCCCGGCCGCCCGGTCCAGCGCGACCTCCCTGCCGGTACGCACCGAGGCGAACCAGAGCCCCACGGGGAAGAACCCGGGACGGGTCCACCCCGCCTTCACCGCCGCCGCCGAATCCGCGTAGGCGGCCGGGCCGCCTTCCCACGGCACCGCCCTCAAGGCCATCGTCAGAGCGGGCAGCGTGCTCGCGACGGGCTTCGGCGGGACGGACCGCAGCCACAGCCAGCCCCCGACGGCCACCGCCGCGGCGGTCAGGAGCGCCGCCCACTGCGCGATCGTCGTCAGCCTCACCTTCATCACCGCACGTCGGACGGCTGCTCGGCCAGCGCCATGAGATCGGCCGCCCGCGCCGACCAGGAGGCGTCGGCCAGCGAGCCGCGTAGCGTCTCCGGCGACTGCGGGCCGCCTTCGGCCAGGCAGACGCGGATGGCCTCGATGAACTGCTCCGGAGTGGTCGCGGTCCTGACCCGGCCGGCGTAGTGGGCCAGCTCGTCGAACTCGGTGCTGACCACGGGCAGGCCGAGCGCCAGGAACTCCTTCAGCTTGATCGGGTTCGCGTGCTTGATCCACTCGTTGTCCAGCCACGGCATGATCGCCACATCGAAGCCCGAACCGTAGGCGGGGATCACCGAATAGGGGCGTAACCCCAGCCAGTGCACGTTGGGATGCTTCGTGAGCCGCTCCATCTGCCCGGTCGCGTCGCCGACGAGCACGAGTGACGCTTCGGGCAGGCCGATCGCGACCTGTTCCAGCAGGTCGAAGTCCACCACGAAGTCGTCCAGGGCGCCGAAG
The DNA here is from genome assembly GCF_040648415.1 of Nonomuraea sp. NPDC049141. Taxonomy (NCBI): domain Bacteria; kingdom Bacillati; phylum Actinomycetota; class Actinomycetes; order Streptosporangiales; family Streptosporangiaceae; genus Nonomuraea; species Nonomuraea sp. NPDC049141. Next base: position 160,937 of record NZ_JBEZDR010000029.1, on the reverse strand, counting down.
AAGCCGATCCGCGGCCCAGGGACGGCGCGCAGGTCCGCGGGCTGCCGGTCGGCCGGTACGCGGCTGAAGTGCTCCAGGTCGACCCCGTGGTCGAGGAAGCGCGCCCGCGCGCCCGCGATCGGGCGTTCCTCGGCCATGAGCCCGCGGCTGGCGTAGACCACGTGGTCGGCACGTTCCAGCAGGTCGCGTTCGAGCGTCTCGATCGTGTCCGTGTCGGACTCGGGGAAGGCGGAGTGGCGGTCCGAGCGGTTGAAGATCAGCGCGCGGCGGCGCATCGGGCGTACCACGTCCCAGGCGGTGGGGATGGTCACCACGATCACCGGCACCTTCAGGCCCAGCGCCCGGCAGACCGCCCGTACCTGTGTCCTGACCAGCCAGGCGTTCAGCCCGCGGCCCAGGCGCGAGCCGTACAGGGGGAGCGGGAGCGGTGACATCACCCACAGGTCGGGCTCCACCCGCCTGACGAACTTGGCCACGCTACGCAGCTTCCTGGCGATGCGCCGGAGCACGAAGGTGGAGCGGCCGGGCAGCGGCATCCGCATGCCGATGCTGTTGACGATCAGCACCTTGCGCGATCCCGCGAGGTGCCGCATGAGCTGGAAGTCGGAGTGCGCCCTGTTGTGGTACCACCAGTCCTGGGCGGCGAAGCAGACGTAGGCCGGCGGCGATAAGGGGCCGCCCGGCGGCGTGGGCCACTCGGCCATCGTCGCGAGCTCGCGCAGGGCCGCCCGGTGCCGCTCCCCCGCCCGCCGGCCGCGGGTGACGGCGCGCAGCGCCTCGTTCAGGGCGACCGCCAGGCGCATGAGCACCGCGCGGGGCCTGCCGTACCGCTGCCGGTGCAGCCGCACCCGGTTGGCGGCGGCGAGTGTCCACAGCGGGCTGGAGTTGGCCTGCTCGCCGCCGAGGTGGACGGCCACGGCCTCCGGCTCGTAGCGGACCGTGAAGCCGAGGTCGCGGATCCGCAGCATGTACTCGGTCTCCTCCGAGTACAGGAAGTAGCGCTCGTCGAGCGGCCCGGCCGCGTCCAGGCAGGCGCGCGAGACCAGCCAGGCGGCGCCCGTAGCCCAGTCCGGCGTGCCCGGCCGCTCGTACTCCCGAAGGTCGACGACCAGCTCGCCCAGCGGCGCGTGGCGGCCCGCCTTGAGCCCGCCGAGCAGGGCCTCCCCCACGGCCCGCAGGACGGTGGGCCGCCTGCGCTGGGACAGTTGGAGCTCGCCGTCGGCGCCCAGCAACCGCGGCACCGCGATGCCCGTGCCGGGCACGGCCAGCGCCTCGCGCAGCCGTCGCACCGAGCCGGGTCTGAGCCGGATGTCGGCGTTGAGCACGAGCACGTCACAGCCGGCAGCGGCGGCGATGCCCGCGTTGACACCGGCCGAGAACCCGCCGTTGCGGCCCGTCCTGATCAGCTCGACGTGCGGTCCGGCCGCGAGCACCCGCTCCACCGTGTCGTCGGGGGAGTCGTTGTCCACGACGATGATCCGGAACGGGTCCCCCTCACGTAACACGGTGTCCAGAGAACGCAGGCACTCCTCGATGACCTGACCGCTCTGGTAGGTGACGATCACGATGGCAAGCGGCGGCCGCTCGGGAACAGTCATCAGGCAGACCAATCTGTCGGGATCAGGAGCGCCGGCCCGCGGCCAGCCGGTGCCACGCGGCCCCGGCCAGCAGCCTGAGCGCGAAGGGCAGGTCGTCACGGAGGTAGCGGCGTACCAGGCGGCGGGGTTCGAGGGCGAGTCTGAACAGCCATTCGCCGCCCACCCGCTGCATTCCGTCCGGGGCTCGCCGGAACTGCCCGGCGGCCATCGGGATGGCGGCGCCGCAGCCGAGGTACCAGGCACGCGGCAGTTCAGGGCGGAGCGCGGTGATGACGTGTTCCTGCTTGGGAAAGCCCAGGCCCACGAAGACGAGGTCGGGCGCGGCCGCGCGGACCTTCTCCACGATCTCCCCCATCCCCCCGGCGAGCCTCTCGAAGCCGAAGGGCGGCGCGTACACGCCGGCCACCCGCAGCCCCGGGTAACGCTGTGCCAGCACCTCGCCGGCGGTCTCGGCCACCCCCGGCTCGCCGCCGAGCAGGAACACCGACCGTCCCTCGCGGGCGGCGACCTCGCTGAGGGTGTAGATCAGGGAGGCCCCGGTGACGCGGTCGCGCACCCGCAGCCCGCCGATCCGGGCCGCCCACACCACCGGCATGCCGTCGGCGACCACGAGCTCGGCGCCCGCCACGAGCTCGGCGAGCTCGGGGGCGCGGGTGGCGGCGCGGACGATGTCCACGTTGGCGGTCACGATCATGCCGCCCCGGCCGTCATGCCAGGCCCGAGCCAGCTGCTCGGCGACCTCCGGCTCGGTGATCGCGTCGATCCCGACGGCGCCTACCCGGGCGCGGTTCTTTGGACCGTTCTCATATGAAGAGTGGCCCATCGGAATGCCGCACCCCCCGTCTGACGACTCACCCTTTTGACATCGCTATCGGGCTATATCCGTTACACGCTGGCGGCCGATAAAAGAGCGGGCCAAGATGTGTGGCCATGAGCGTTGAGCAAATGAGAGTCGAGCAAGGGGCACTCGCCGGGACGCTGCTGTTCATTCCGAGCCCGCACAGCGACGAGCGCGGCCTGTTCACCAGGACGTTCGACGCCGGGATCGCGGCCGAGCACGGCCTGGACGGCGCGGCGTTCGTCCAGGACAGCCAGTCCCGCACGGTCAAGGGCGCGATCAGGGCCATGCACGGCCGCACCGGCCGGGGCGAGGCCAAGCTGGTCCGGTGCGCCCGCGGCGCGGTGTTCGACGTGCTCGTGGACGCCAGGCCCGGGTCGGCCACCTTCGGCGAGCGGATGTCGGTGGTCCTCGACGATGAGACCTTCACCCACCTGTACGTCCCGCCCGGCCTGCTCCACGGTTACCAGGCGCTGAGCGACGCCGACGTCTGCTACCGGATCGACCGGCCGCACGACCCGGCCGAGGACATCTCCGTGCGCTACGACGACCCCGACCTGGCGATCGACTGGCCGCTCCCGGTCTCGGCGATCAGCGCGCGGGATCTGGCGGCCGGCTCGTGGAAAGAGGCACGGCGGCGCCTGGAAGGCTGACCTCGCGGCGCGCGGCCCGCATCAGCGCCCCGGCCATACCGATGAGCAGGAACGACAGCGCGGTGGCCGTGCTGAAGGAGTTCAGGTCGAACGTGGCCGAGCCCACCATCGGCACGATCAGGCAGGCGGCCAGCGTCAGCCCGAGGTCGCGGGTCTGGTCGTCCACGCTCAGCCGCCTGGCACGCAGGGCCGACCACATCCCGACGACGAAGAGGCCGACGAACGCCAGCACGCCGATCGCGCCGCCCTGCACGGCCGTCAGCAGGTACTGGTTGTCGAAGACGGGATGGTGCGGCGGGAACCAGGTGCCGTTGCCCCTGCCCAGCAGCGGATGCTGGGAGAACTCCGCGATCGCCGTGGTGTAGTCGTTGGTCCGCCAGCGCAGGCTCTCGTCGTTGTCGAGGTTGGTGAACAGCCCGGCGATCGCGCCGATCAGGCCGGGGACGAGCAGCTTCATGACGACCAGGAACCCGGCGAGCGCGGCGGCCGCCCTGATACGCCGGGCGTTGGGCCAGCCGAGGAACAGCACCGCCCCGGAGGCGGCCAGGCCCAGGACCGTCGAGCGCGAGGCGGAGAAGGCCATCCCGCAGGCGATCAGCGTCACCAGGAGCCACCAGCGCCGCTGCGGCTCGCCGCGTTCGCGCGCGCCGAAGGCGTAGTGGAGGGCGACCGGCAGCACCATCGCGGACACGACGCCGAACTCGATGGGGTGCCCCGCCGTCGAGGCCACCCGGTTGAGCCCGTTGCGCTCCAGGATCGTCACTTCCACCGCCCGTACGCGGCTGCCCGGGATCTGCATGTACTGGGTCAGGTCGAACGACAGCACGAACTGGACCGCGCCGATCACCCCCATGATGGCCCCGGCCACCACCAGCGTCTTCAGCACCAGGTCGATCCGCTCGCGGCTGGGCACCCCGTCCACGCCGATCAGCGAGATGCCCACCATCGCGACCGCGATGACGAGCACGTGATCGGACAGGTCCAGCTCGTACGAGGGCAGGAACCCGGCCGTCGAATAGGCGTAGGTCGCCACGAAGGCGAGCGCGTAGAAGTAGATCGCGTACCGCACCGCCGCCGGCCCCTTGGCCGCGCCGAGCGTGCTGGTGAGGTGCGCGCAGAACCACCACACGGCGGCGAACAGCCCGATGGCCTCCGCGTAGGTGAGATCGAACGGCAGGCCGCCGATCACCTGGCGGGCGGGCACCAGCATGAGGACCACGGTGAAGATCGCGCACAGGGTGGCGGCGTCGGCCCGGTGGGGCACCGGCCGGACGATGGACCGCTCTATGGCCACGTTCAACGCTGCAACACCGCTTCCTCGGTCCGAGCCCCGGTCTCGGGCGCCGATTCCGGCTCGCCCTCCTCCCGCCTGCGCCGCAACCCGGCCATGACGCTCTCGGTGCAGAAGGAGGCGCCCAGCGCGGCGGCCACGCCCAGCGCGAACACGGCCGCGGCGCTGCGGATCTTCCCGCCGCGCTGCGGCTGCGGCTCGGTCGGGGCGACCATCTCGTTCAGGTTGATGTACGTCTCCGGCGGGGCTTTCAGCGCCTCCTGGCGCCGTTTCAGCTCGACCTTGGCCCGCTCGGCGACCCTGACCACGATCGCCCGCGCGTCCTGGGGCGCCCGGCTCGTCCCCTCGATGACCACGAAGGGCGCGCTGATGAGCAGCTCGGGATTGGGGTGGCCGTTGTTGACCTTGTACGTGGTGTCGCCGTCCGTCCGGACGCCCATCTGGCCGGCCACCTCTGCGGTGTTGAGGATCTGCACCAGGATGGAGGCCGACATGTTCAGCCCGCCGTCGAAGTTCAGCAGCGGGTTGATCAGCGGGTTGGGATTCTTGGGGTTCGGCGGCCGGTACGACCCGTTCGGCGGCACCGTGAGCACCATGAGCGTGGTCGAGGTGTACTGGACGGGGATCTGCGTGTAGACGCCGTAGGCGGCGGTCAACGTCAGCAGGAACGCGGGAGCCGCGACATACCAGCGACGCAGGAGGACGGCGATCGCTCTCCAGAAGTCCAACACAGCCCCCCAGGCTTCTCACACCCGTACGACAAGCCATCGCCGACGCTGCGACCAGCGTTACTTATCGCATGTAACGTGCCAAAGCCTCCTCCCGATAGAGGGTGACGTGACCAAGCCCCTGAACTCGCTGGCCGTCGTCACTCCCAGCTACGGGCCCGACGCGGATCAGTTCGCCGAGCTGCACCGCTCCGTGCTGGAGTACACGCCGGAGGACACCGTCCACCACGTCTTCGTGCCGCGCGCCGACAGGCACCTGTTCGCCGCGCACGAAGGGCCCCGTTGCCGGGTCAGGACCGTGGGCGAGCTGCTGCCGAAGCGCTACGTCAAGGTGCCTCGGCAGGGCATATGGGTCAACGTCCTGCGGCCCTGGCCGCCCGTACGCGGCTGGGTGATGCAGCAGATCGTCAAGCTCGCGGCCACGGCGGCGATGGACGCGGACGTGGTCCTGGTGGCCGACTCCGACGTGGTGCTCGTCCGGCCGACGACGGCCCAGCGCGCCCTGGTCGGCGGCCGGCCGCTGCTGCACCGGCTGGAGGACGGGGTGCACCCGCTCATGACGCGGCACGTGCTGTGGCACCGGGTCGCCCGCGAGCTGCTCAGGTTGCCGCCCCCGCCCGAGCCGCCGCTGCCCGACTACATGAGCCCGCTCACCTTCTGGGACCCCGCCATCGTGCGGGGGCTCCAGCGGCGGCTCACCGAGAACATGGGGCGGCACTGGGCCGACGTCTTCGGGTCCCGGCTGCACGTGTCGGAGTTCATGCTCTACGGACTCTTCGTGGACGAGGTGCTCAGCTCGCCGGGCGGGCGTCCGCCGTCGGACACCTCCCTGTGCCACAAGTCCTCCGACGAGTCGCCGATGGACCTGCCGACCGCCCTGGCCTTCGCCGACCGCCTCGGGCCCGGGGCGATCGGCATGATGGTCTCCGCCAAGTCGGGGACCCCGCGAGAGGTACGGCAGGCGGCCATCAGGCGCTGTGCCGAGGTCGCCAACCGGGTCTCCTAACCCGCGTGGTTGTCCCGGTCGGACTTGCGCGGGTCGGTGACGGCGTTCAGCAGCTCGCTCGTGATCCGGGCGAACTCCTCCGTCGGCGGATCGTCGTTCTCACGGTCCGCGAACGGGCCGTCGCCGGACCCCCTAGACGGGCCGTCGCCGGCCGACTGGCTGAACGGGCCGCTGTCCGATCGGCCGGACGGGCCGTCGTCCGATCCGCCGGGTGCGGGCGTGGCCGTACCGCCCGCCGACGCGGTTGAGGGTGATCGGCCGTTGAGCGCGAGCCCCTTCACAGCGTCCGGCGCGGCGACAGGGACGGCAGCGGCGACGTCCGCCGCGCTCGCGGCCGGTCCCACCGGAGCGGGCCGGCCGCGAAGGCGGCGGACCGACATCAGGTAGGCGCCGCCGAACCCGAGCAGCAGGGCCACGACCAGCACCTCCACGGCCAGCTGGAGCTTGCCGGTGCCGTCGTACTCGACCGGGATCAGCGCCACGTTGTTGACCGCGATGAACGTGCTCTTCGGCGCGCCGAGCGAGCTCTGGTAGCTGGTCAGCTCCTCACGCAGACGCCGCTCCGCCCGCTCCAGGATGGCCTTGGCGGTCGCCGCCGTCGGGTCCTCGACCGCGATGTGGATGAACGGCCCCTGCGTCACGACGCCGAGCAGGTCGGCGTTCGAGCGGCCGTCGTCGATGACGATCTCGGTGCTGCCGTTCTCCGCGATCCCGAGCTTGCGCAGCTCGTCCTTGCTGTTGAGGGCCAGGATGAGGATGCCCGCGACCGTCCGCAGCCCGTCGTTGTACTGCAGCAGCGGGTTGGTCAGGCCGACCGGCTTCGCCGGGTCCATCGACAGGGTGCCACCCGACGGCGGCGCGGTCAGGATGAGCGACGACTCCGTTTTATAACGCGGCGAACCCAGGAAGAACGCCACTGTCGCGAAGACCAGGGCGAGGGCGATGATGGGAGGTCCTACGCGCTTGTTCCGGATAAGGCCGAACAGATCGTTCCAAAAAGCCATATTTACCCGCCCAAGCCCCCGCTGTATGAGCCATGCCTGGCCAAAAAAAATGGTACAGATTGCTTATCGTGACCGCTCGGTGCGATGTTACGAATCGCTGCTCTTGGTTGCTGTTCGCCCTACTTCGCGAGACCATCGCCCCGACCGTACCTCAGCCTCCGCAGAAAGGCTGGCCGGATGACGTCCAGATCACCGTCCGTACGCTCCTCCGCCCCACTCGTCGGCCGCGCCGCACCGCCCATCGGGGTCGGCATGCCCGTCTACAACGGCGAGCCGTACCTGGAGGGCGCCCTGCGATCGGTGCTCTCCCAGAAGGGCGTCGACTTCGAGCTGGTGATCGCCGACAACTGCTCGACGGACGGCACCGAGGAGCTCTGCCGCGAGCTGGCCAGGACCGATCCCCGCGTCCGCTACCTGCGGCGCGAGCGCAACGTCGGCATCACGGCCAACCACAACAAGGTCGTCCACGAGACGCGTGGCGAGTTCTTCTCCTACGCCACGTCCGACGACGAGTACCGCGAGGACCGTCTGGCGCTGCTTTCAGCGGCGCTGCGCCGCCATCCGACGGCCGCCGCCGCCATCTCGGGCGTCGAGGAGATCGACGAGACGGGGCAGACCATCGGCACCTGGCGCGACACCGCCCCCACCGACCAGCCCGACCCGGTGGCGCGCCTGCGCCACCGGCTGGACAACTACGACGAGACCATGCACTTCTACGGGCTCATGCGCAGGGAGACGCTGCTGCGCGCCCGGCCCCTGGAGCCCATCCTGCCCGCCGACCGGGTGATGATCTCGGGCCTGGCGCTGCTCGGGCCCCTGGTCGTGGTGGACGAGCTGCTGCTGCGGCACCGCAACCACTCGGGCAGCAACAGCCAGGTCAACCACGCGCGCGCCTTCCGCGCCCGCGAGAAGCCCGGAGACCAGCGCTTCTTCCTCCCGAACGTGGAGGAGGGCCGCGCGCTGCTCCGGGTCATCAGGAACGCTCCACTCAGCCGCGGCCAGCGGCTGCGCGCCTACGCCGCGCTGCGCCCCTGGCTGCGCCGCAACGCCGTGCCCATGGCCCGCAACGTCGCCCACTCCGGCATCGACGTGGCGCGCGGCTGGCGGGGCCGGCTCAGCTCATCACCACCTCGCGAATCTTCCTGATCCGGTCCCGCGAGAGTCCGGTCACCACGTACACGATCACTCCGGCTCCGCCCGCGGCGCAGAGCCGGACGAAGTCGATGGCCCCCTCGGTCCACCTGGACACCAGCCAAGCTGCGAGGCCTGCCAGCAGGCCGCCGAGGAGCAGCCGGAGTATCCCGGGCAGGATCGGCCCGAGCACGACCCCCGAGCGGCGCAGCTGCAGCGCCGTCACGGGAAGGGCGATCAGGAGCGCGACGGCCGCGTGCGCGATCGCCACGCCCCGGATGCCGTCCAGCCGCGCGCCCGCGTAGAGCGCGGGCAGCAGCACCACGGCCCAGCTCAGGTTCATCCACACGACGAGCCTGGTCGCGCCGAGCGAGGTCAGGATGTCGAAGGCCAGCGCGGTGAGCATCCGCACCACCATCAGCGCCATGAGGAAGGACAGCGCCTGGGCGGCGGGCAGCCACCTCTCGCCGTACAGGAAGGGCACGACCAGGGGCGCCAGCACGCCGAAGAGCACCGCGACGGGCAGCACCAGCGTGAGCAGCATCGGCACGATCTGCTGGACGCGCGCGGAGAACGCCTCGGGGCGCTCCTCGGCGACCCGCGAGAAGCCGGGCAGCGTGACATGGCGCAGGGCCTCGCCGACCAGTCCGGGCACCCAGCTCGACACGTTCAGCGCGATCATGTAAAAGCCGAGCGTGGCGGCGCCCAGCAGCCGGCCGATGATGATCGCGTCGGCGTTGAGCACCAGCGCCTCGATGGCCAGGCTGACCGCCAGGGGCACGCCGAAGCCGAGCAGCTTGCGGGCGATGGCCCGGTCGAAGCCCAGCCGCAGGGGCATCTTGGCCCAGTAGAACACCAGGACGCCGCTCACCAGGGAGTTGGCCACCGCGCCGATGACGAAGCTGTAGACGCCCGCGCCCGTGGCCGCCAGCGTGATCGCCACCGGCACCTGGACGGCGATGCCCGCCATGTTCGCCTTGGCGATCTTGTCCTGCTGGAAACCACGGAGCATGACCGCGCTGCGTACGTTGACGAACCCGTCGATCACGATGATCACGGTGAGCAGCCGCACCACGGGCGTGGCGGAGACGTTGCCCGCCAGGCCGGTGAAGTAGGGCGCCGCCATCCAGAACACGGCGTAGATGGCCACGCTGAGGGTGATGACCACGGTGGTCGCGGTGACCACCATGTCCTCCAGCTTGCCGCGCCACTGCACGACGGCCGCGACGATGCCGGCGTCGTTGACGTAGAAGAGGAACTGGTTGGCGGCCAGCGCGACCGCGTACAACCCGAAGTCGGCCGGGGCGAGGAGGCGGGCGAGGACGAGGCTCAGGGTGAAGGTGGCCAGTTTCGACCCGCCCCTGGCCAGCAGCCCCCACCGCAGTCCCCTGCTCGCCGACCCGGCCCGGTGATCGCTGGTGACGGGTTCGCTCGCCGTGGGCTCACTCACCGTCCGCGACCCGTTCCAGCCAGATCTCCCGCCAGAACGGGAAGAACTCCCGCGGGCAGTTCAGCGAGTGGACGCCCTCGCACACCACGTTCTCGAGCACGATGCAGGGCGTCTTCATCTCCAGCATCCGCCCGCTGGGCTCGTCGATACAGCGGTCCACCCGGGCGCGCACCCGCGCGGTCCGGCCGCAGTGGCGGGCCAGTTCGGCGTCGAAGTTCATGCCGCGGTTGGACAGGTCCTCGTTGACGGTGTCCAGGATCTCCTGCCGGGACCGCACGCGGACCAGCTCCCCCGGCTGGAGGTTCAGCGTCTGGACCGGCGTACGGCCTCTGACGTTGCCCTTCATCTGGCCCCACGGCCGGCCGCCCTTGATCCGCAACAGGCGGGGGAGCTTCCTTCTGGTCAGGTGCTGGAACCGGTTGTACAGCCCGATCCCGGTGGCCTGCAGTGTTCTGAGCACCCCGACGTTGCGCGTTCGCACGTCCGCCACGAACTGCCCCAGATCGGCCATCGGCAGCGGCACGGGAGCCGCTCTCAGCAGCTCGGTCGCCTGGCAGGAGTAGCGTTCCGCGCCGTCCTCGCCCGGCGGTTTGCGGCTGTTGATCTCCAGCAGCGGCAGCAGCCGGGAGTCCGGCACGGCGTGCGAGGGCAGCTCGTCCGCCGCGACCCGCTTGATCCACGCCTGTTTCCAGTACATGGAGCAGGCCGTCTGGCAGCCGCCGTGCGCCGAGCCGTCGCACCGCGCGCCGAGCAGGTGCACGGCGCTGTCCATCCGCCGCAGGCCCGTCTTCGTCAGCGTGTCGCAGAGCTTGTGCGCGACCTTGTGCACCGTGAGGCGCTGGCCGCAGAACTTCAGCATCTCCGGCATGAACGGCAGGCCGTCCAGCTCGCCGCGCTCGTCCAGCGTGGCCAGGATCTCGGCCTCGCTGCGGATCTCCACCAGGTCTCCGACCCGCAAGCTCATGGTTTCCATTCCCTCACCAATCCCGCGTCTTCCAGGCTGTGCGCGGCCTCGGCCACCGCCCGGAACGGAAGGCCGGCCCGTTCCGCGACGTCCAGCAGGGTGTGCGTGCCGTCCGACAGGTTCAGCACCCAGAGCATGGCCATCTGCGCCTGCTTGGTGTCGCTCCTGCCGCCCAGTGCCCCGTACAGGCCGCGCCGGCCGAGCTGCGGCTCGCCGTAGGGGCTGAGGTTGACCAGGCGCCGGTCGTCCTCCAGCACCCGAGTCACCTCCCAGCAGGTCTCCAGGGTGTCCTCCAGCGACTCGGGCAGCACGAAAGCCGGGTTGTCGCCCGACGTGTGGTACTCCGGGTAGCCCGCGTACGTCGATCTGGTCAGGCAGCCGACGGGCAGGTCGAAGCCGGGCGAGCAGTACTGCCGCTCGTCGTAGCCGTACGGGGAGAAGTCGAGCGTGCGGTGCGGGCGCCCGGAGGTGCGCAGCACGTGTCCCACCGCCCGGTCGATCTCCGTGTCGCCGCGCCTGCTCCGCTTGTACGTGAGCGCGCCGCCGTCCCCCGCGCACGCGAGCACCAGCCCGTGCCTGACCCGCTCGACCGCGTCCCTGTTGCGGGCCAGCCAGGTGATCGACCCGATCGTGCCGGGCGCGAACAGGAAGCGGTAGGTGTAGCGCGGCGACGTGTCCGCCAGCCGCCGGGCGAGCTGGGTGGCCACCGCGATGCCCGCCAGGTTGTCGTTGGCCAGCGACGGGTGGCAGGTGTGGCAGGAGATCAGCACCTCCTCGCTCGTCCGGCCGGGCACGACGTGCTCGGCGTACGTGAGGTGGCCGTCCTCCAGCGTCGAGTCCACCACCACCTCGTACTCGCCGTCCCGCAGGCTCTCCAGCGTCTCGTGGCGCAGGCAGAACCCCCAGTCCTCGGCGTAATAGCTGGTCCGGTACGGGATGAGCCCCGGCTGGTCGGGCAGCGTGTGCAGGTGGTCGCGGAGCTCCGCCAGCGGCATCCGGGCCGCCACCGGCACGCTGTAGCCGACCACGTGCAGGTTGGACTCGGCGAAGTCGACGACCTTGGCGCCCGTGGGGTCCTTGACGTAGGCGTCGCGGATGTTCCACTCCTTGGGCACGTTCCAGTCGAGCACCTGCGTGCCGGTGGGCACCTCGTGCACGTCCAGCGGGACGAGCTCGCCGATGATCTCCAACGTCCGCCGGACGCCGTCTCCCGTGATGCTCCGGCACAGCGGGTAGAGCCGCTCGACGAGCTCGTGCATCTCCTTTCCGAGCCCGGTCACGACGGCATCAGCCGATCGTCGACGGTGCCCGCGGCCCGCCGGTCCGACAGCCGGGCCAGGCGGGTGAAACGGCGCTCGAAGCCCTCCCTGGTCAGCCCGTGGCGCCGGTAGGCGTCGATGAGTTCGAGCGCGCCCTCCTTCACCGAGCGGCGCGCCTCGTAGCCGGGCAGCGCGGCGCGGATCCGCGAGAAGTCGACCCGGTAGGAGCGCGGATCGGCCCCCGTCTCCCCCGTGATGGCCAGCGTGGCGCCGGGCACCGCCTCCACCACGGTCGCCGCGATCCCGGCCACGGTGACGTTGTTCTGCTCGGTGCCCACGTTGAACGCCTCGCCGTGCACGGCCTCGCGCGGCGCGCTCAGCACGGCGGCGAACGCCTCCGCGATGTCCAGCGCGTGCACCAGGGGCCGCCACGGCGTGCCGTCGGATAGCACGCGTACCTCGCCGGACAGGTGCGCGTGCCCCACCAGGTTGTTGAGCACGATGTCCGCGCGCAGCCGGGGCGAGAAGCCGAAGGCCGTGGCGTTGCGCAGGAAGACCGGCGAGAAGGCGGCGTCGGCCAGCTTCAGCACCTCGTCCTCCACCCGCACCTTGGACTCGGCGTAGGGGGTCACGGGACGCAGGGGCGCCTCCTCCGTGACCAGGTCGTCCCCGCCCGCGGCTCCGTAGACCGAGCAGGTGGAGGCGTACAGGAAGCGCCGCACGCCCGCGTCGCGGGCCAGCCGGGCCAGTCGTACGGACGCGTGGTAGTTGATGTCGTAGGTCAGGTCGGGCGCCAGCGAGCCGAGCGGGTCGTTGGAGAGGGCGGCCAGGTGTACGACCGCGTCGAACCCCGCCAGCGCCTCGGCCGGGACCTCGCGCAGGTCCACGGCGAGCCCCTCCGGGTCGTCCGGCGGGGGCCCCAGGACGCAGTCGGCGAACAGCCCCGAGTCGAGGCCGATCACCTCGTGCCCCGCCCCGGCCAGTACGGGGGACATGACGGTGCCCAGGTAGCCCTGGTGTCCGGTCAGCAGTACACGCATATCCGGCTAGCCTCCTGCGAGGTCGAGAGTCAGTTTGCGGGTGTGGAAGGCTTCGGCGTACCTGTCGCCGCACTCGATGCCGCGGATGCGGGCGAGCCCGAGGAAGGCTTCGTCGTCGAACCAGGAACGCCGGAGTTGCGAGGGGTAGTGCCGCTTCAGCAGAGCGACTTTCTCTGCCGCCACCTCCGGCCGCAGCGGCTGGTAGGCGGAGGGGCGGCCGAGGTCGCCGTCCCACTTGACGATCTCGTAGCCGAGCGTCACGTGGTCGCGGAAGGCCGTGGGCACGAGTTCGGCCAGGCCCCGGTGGTCCTGGTGGGCGTCTCCCGGGTGCGGGCCGAGGATCAGGTCGGGGTCGGTCCTGGCCCGGAGCAGTTCCAGCGCCTCCTTGGCCTGCTCCCAGTTCGCGGGCAGCCGGCCGTCGGGCAGCTTGAGCACGGTCAGCCGCAGGTCGGCGCCGGGGCAGAAGGCGGTGAGCGCCGCGTGCTCCTCGTCCTCCCGCTCGGTGCCCCCGCCGGACAGGACCAGCGCGTCGATCTGTAGTCCGGGACGGCCCGCGCAGAGGGTGAGCAGCGTGCCGCCCGCCCCGATGGCGATGTCGTCGCAGTGCGCGCCCAGCGCGACGATCCGGTCCATCCGGGCGGCCGTCAGCCGGATCATGCCTCCCACAGCGCCCAGGGCCGGTCGCCGCGCGAGTACGCCTCGTCCAGCTCGATCCGCTGGTTGACGGTGTCGGTCGGCCGCCAGTAACCGCGGTGCCGGTACGTCAGAAGCCGGCCGCGCTTGGTCAGCTCCATGCACCCATCCCCCACCAGATCCCCATTTTCAGGAATATGATCGAAAATTTCCTGACGGAGCACGAAATATCCGCCGTTGACCCACATGGGGAGCTCCGTGACCGGCGCGATGTTCCTCGCCAGCCCGTCGTCGTCGACGTCGACGCAGTGGAAGGTGCCGGGCGGCGGCACGACCATCATGGACGCGCCCACGTCGGCGGCGGTGAAGCGATCGATGATCTCCGGCAGCGGCGCGTCGGTGAGCACGTCGGCGTAGTTGGCCAGGAACATCTCATCGCCCTCCAGATGATCGCGGACCCGGCGCAACCGCTCGCCGATCGGCGACTGGATCCCGGTCTGCACGAAGGAGATCGACCAGTCGGAGATGTCCTGCGCCAGCAGCTCCACCTGGCTGCCGTGCAGCCGGAAGTCGTTGGAGACGGTCTCCCGGTAGTCGAGGAAGAACTCCGTGATGTGCTGCGCGCCGTACCCCAGGCACAGGATGAACTCGGTGTGCCCGAAGTGCGCGTAGTAGCGCATCACATGCCAGAGAAGCGGCCGGGGGCCGACGAGCTGCATGGGCTTGGGGACCTCGCCCGGAGCGCCGGTACGCATCCTCGTGCCGTACCCGCCGCAGAAGAGCACGACCTTCATGGCACGATCTCCAGACTCGGGATGGGAAAGACCAGCTGACCGCCCCACGCGCGGACGTAGGAGAGCTGTTCGGTGAGCTCCTCTCGCAGGTTCCACGGGAGCACCAGCACGTAGTCCGGCCGGTCCTCGGCGAGTCGCTCGGGCGGCAGGATGGGGATGCGGGTGCCCGGCGTGAACCTGCCGTGCTTGTACGGATTGCGGTCCACCGTGTACGCCAGCAGGTCCTCGCGGATGCCGCAGTGGTTGAGCAGCGTGTTGCCCTTCCCCGGAGCGCCGTAGCCGGCCACGGTCTTGCCCGCCTCGGCCGCGTCGATGAGGAAGCGGAGCAGGTCACGGCGGACCTTGGCCACCCGCGCCGCGAACTCCGCATAGCCGGCCAGCTCGTCGAGACCGGCCCCCTTCTCCCTGGCCAGCACGTCGGCCACCCGATCGGTGGGCTCGCCGCCCGCCTCCTCGGGCCGGGCCCAGAGCCGGATGGAGCCGCCGTGCGTCGGCAGCAGCTCCACGTCGACCAGCGCCAGGCCGCCCGTGGCCAGCGCCCGCTGCGCGGAGGCGACCGTGTAGTACTGGAAGTGCTCGTGGTAGATCGTGTCGTACTGGTTCAGCTCCACGAGCGTGAGCAGGTGCTGCACCTCGATGGAGACCCACCCGTCGTCGGCGACGAGCGCCCGCAGGCCCTTGGTGAAGCCGACGACGTCGGGGATGTGCGCGTACACGTTGTTGGCCACGACCAGGTCGGCGGGACCGTGCTCGGCACGGACCGCCGCGCCGGTCTCCGGGTCGAGGAACGCGGTACGGGTGGCGATGCCCTTGTCCCTGGCCGCCTGGCCCACGTTGGCCGACGGCTCGATGCCCAGGCAGCGCACGCCCCGGCCGGCCACGTGCTGCAGCAGGTAGCCGTCGTTGCTGGCGACCTCGACCACGAAGCCGGGCGCGAACCGGTCCACGGCCGCGTCCACGAACTCCCGGGCGTGCTCCACCCAGGAGGTGGAGAAGGAGGAGAAGTACGCGTACTCCGTGAACGTCTCCTCCGGCTGGATCAGCGGCGGGATCTGGGCGAGCCAGCAGTTCGTGCAGACCCGCAGGTGCAGCGGGTAGGTGAGTTCGGGCTCGTCGAGCCGCTCCCGGGTGAGGAACAGCTCGCAGGGCGGCGTGGCGCCGAGGTCGACCACGCTCGCCAGTTCGGCCGAGCCGCAGAGCCGGCAACGGGTCACCGGCCTCTACCTCTTCCGCGCTCTTTCCGACGAGACATGATCCCCTCCCGATGAGTGAAACGACCGCTGATCAGTGCGAAATATCGGCTTTTTCGGCGTTGGCTCGCTCCAAGTGAGCCCTGGCCTCCTTCTCGTACTCCGCCGACAGCTCCTCCGGAATGCGCGCCAGGTCCTTGGCGCGCATGAAGTCGCGCAGCGTGGTGCCCAGGCACGTCGCATCCACGTTGGGCGCGCCCTTGCGCGACTTGACGTCGTCGATGTGGACGGTGCGGAAGTCGATGCTGAAGCGCGTCACGCCCGAGGTGTTACGCACGGTCGAGTGCAGTTGGGCACCCGAGAAGAGGAGCACCCCGCCCGGCTCCGTGACGATCCTGAGCTCGCCGGACAGGTCGAGGTCCTCTTCCGGCTTCGGCTGCTCGCGCGTGTCGCTGTAGATGTGCTGGGCCGCCGACGGGCGCTCCGTCCTGACCCACGACGCGTAGTCGTAGCGGTCGCTGCCGTTGCGCACGGCCCGGTCGAAGTACTCCGGGTGCAGGGCGAACACGTTCTCCGGCACCACGTCGTAGACGGGGATCCACCAGTTCACCTGGTTGAACGGCGCCGCGTACCAGCAGTCGCGGTGCGCGTGGTAGGCGTACGAGATGCCCGAGTCGAGGTAGCCGTCGGAGGTCGAGGTCCGCAGCCGCGGCACGTCGAAGTAGGTCTCGCCCGGCGCGAACCCCAGCTCGTCCAGCAGGACGGCGATGATCTCCTTGCACCTCGGATGGTGGATGAAGCGCGGCTTGACGTCGGCCAGCAGCGCGGCGAAGCGTTCGACCGGCAGGCTGTGCTGGGCGGTGGTGGGGTCCATGCCGCCGAACGTCTCGGCGACCAGCTCGCGGGCGAAGGACACGAGCTCGCGGGACGCGGGAGAGGCCGCGTAGACGAAGACGTCGCCCTGGAAGATCCTCTCGCGTCGTGCCTCGTCGTTCATCGTGCTGCCGGTGAATACCGTGGTCATCTGGTCTTGCCCCCTACACGTGCATGGTGCGAGTCGAACCGATCTCCCCTCGTAGGTCTTGCGAGGACGTGCGTGGGGCGGGATGGGTTGCTGGCTCCCGGAAACGTACTGATGGGGACGATGTCGACCCTGACCCCGCTCAGGATCACATGCCTCAATCAACTGGCATTTCGCGACTGCCATCTCACGCGTTACACACACTGGTAGGAACGTTCCTGCTATGTCAGGATCCGCTCCATGGATCCCCTCGGTTTCGACGGCGCCTGGCTGTTCAGCCCACGTATCCATACGGATCGGCGTGGGGCGTTCCTCGAATGGTTCAGGAACGACCAGCTCGACCGCCCGCTGGAGCTCGCCCAGGCCAACTGCTCGGTCTCGACCAGGGGCGTGCTGCGCGGCGTGCACTACGCGGACGTGCCTCCCGGCCAGGCCAAGTACGTCACGTGCGTCTCCGGCAGCGTCCTCGACGTCGCGGTGGACCTCAGAACCGGCTCGCCCACCTTCGGCCGCTGGGCGGCGGCGCGGTTGGACGACGTCTCGCGGCGGGCCGTCTACCTGGCCGAGGGGCTCGGCCACGCGTTCTTCACGCTCAGCGAGTCGGCCACCGTGGTCTATTTGTGCTCCACCTCGTACGCCCCCCAGCGCGAGCACGGCATCCACCCGCTGGACCCGGCACTCGGCATCGTCTGGCCGGAGGGCATCGAGCCGATCCTCGCGGACAAGGACGCCGCCGCGCCCACGCTGGCCGAAGCCGTCGAACACGGTCTACTCCCCTCCTACGCCGACTGCCTGGCTCACTACGCGAGCACTCCAGGAGGTCAGCAGGGCCGGCCAGGCCTCGTGTAAGGCGGTGGACCAGTCGCGCATCGGCGGCAGCCCGGCGGCCCGCCAGTTCCCGTGCCCCAGCAGGCTGTTGGCGGGGCGCGGGGCGGGCCGGCACAGGGCAGTGCTCGGGATGGGCTCGACCCTGCCGGGATCGGCCCCGAGCAGGGTGAAGATCTCCCGCGCGTAGTCGTACCAGGTCGTCCGCCCCGCGCTCGTCCCGTGATAGACGCCGGGCGGGGCGTCCGCCCGGCCGAGCAGGACGATCCGCTCGGCCAGGTCGCCGGTCCAGGTGGGCTGGCCGAACTGGTCGTCGACCACGGAGACGGTCTGCCGGGAGCCTTCGAGTCCGACCATCGTGCGGGCGAAGCTGCGGCCCTGGGCGCCGTAGAGCCAGGCCGTACGCACCACGTGATGGCCGTGTTCCAGGGCCGCGCGCTCGCCCGCGAGCTTGGTCCTCCCATAGGCGTTGATGGGGCCCGTCGGCGCGGTCTCCCGGTACGGGTCGTGCCCGGAGCCGTCGAAGACGTAGTCGGTGGAGAGCTGGATCAGCCGGGCGCCCAGCTCGGCGGCGACCCGGGCCAGGACGGCCACGGCCGTCCCGTTGATCGCCAGCGCCTCCTGCTCGCGCGTCTCGGCCTCGTCGACGTTCGTCCACGCGCCGCAGTTGACCACCACGTCGGGCCGGGCCGCGCGGACCGCCCAGGCCACCGCGTCGGCGTCGCGCAGGTCCAGCTCGGACCGGGCGAACGGGACGACCCGCATCCCGGGCGTCACCCGGAGCAACTCTGTCAGGTCGGTGCCGAGCATTCCGCCGGCACCCGTGATCATCCACCTCATGCGGCCCGCCTCAGCACCAGGTCCGTGACCGTGGCGCGATGGTCGGTACGCGGGAGGGCGAGCGTCTCGAACGAGCGCACGGCCACCCCCTCGGACGCCAGCACGTGGTCGATGGCCACTTTGGGGACGAGGGCGGAGCGCCCGTTGTACGGCCAGGTCATGGCGAGCCCCTTTCCGGTGACGGACGCGGCGTCCTGATAGCCGGTGGCGATCAGCTCCCGCAGCACCGCGTGGTCGAGCGTGGAGTTGAAGTCACCGGCCAGGACACGCGGCCGCTTCGCCACCTTCGGCATCGCGGGTGGCAGGACCTGGATGCTCTGCGCCCAGCACCCCGCCAGCCAGCCGGCGGAGGGCGCGCAGGCGTGCACGCCGACGATGTCCACCTCCGAACCGTCCGGCAGCGTGACCAGGCCGCCGACGTGCTGCCACTGGTCCTTTTCGAAGCCGATTCCCGGACGCAGCGGGAAGCGCGAGTAGATGGCCGTGCCGAGCTGTTCCACGTGATGGGGCAGCAGGGCGCCGAGACCGGCCTCCGCCAGCCGCGCCGCGAGGTACGGGGTGAACTCCTGCAGGGTGAGCACGTCGGGACGGTTCCGCTCGACCGCGCTGATCAGGGCTTCGGCGGGCACCGAGCCCCGGAGCACGTTCGCGGTCATCACGCGGAGCGGCTGCCCGTCCGTCTCGGGGACGCCCTGCGGCACCGCGCGGGGCAGCACGACCGAGGCCAGCATCCCGCCCACCACCAGCGCGGCCAGCGTGGCGGGCCGGTTGCGCACCGCCAGAGCGAACGCCAGCGGCACCAGCGAGCCCGCGGCGGCGTACGGGGTGAACGACACGAGCTGGGACCACCTGAACTTGGGCTCCCAGCCGGTCACGCGGAGCACGGCCCAGCCGGCGAACGGTGACAGCAACGCCCAGAGCGCGGGGGTCACCCAGGTGTTCTGCTTCAACTACCGGCTCGCCCCCCACCACGCCGTGTTGCTCGCGTACCAGCTGACGGTGTCCTTCAGCCCCTGCTCGAACGCGATCTCCGGCCGGTAGCCCAGCCCGCGCAGCTTGCTGTCGTCGAGCGAGTAGCGGCGGTCGTGGCCCTTGCGGTCCGCGACGGGCTCGACCATGCTCCAGTCCCGGCCGCACGCCTCCAGCAGCCGGGCGGTCAGCTCCTTGTTGGTCAGCTCGGCGGTGCCCGCGATGTGGTAGACCTCGCCAGGACCGCCCTTCTCGGCCACCAGGCGGATGCCCGCGCAGTGGTCCTGGACGTGGATCCAGTCGCGGACGTTCCCGCCGTCGCCGTAGAGCGGCACCCGCTCGCCGCGCAGCAGGTTCGTGACGAACAGCGGGATGACCTTCTCCGGGTACTGCCGGGGCCCGTAGTTGTTGCCGCACCGGGTGATCGACACGTCGAGGCCGTACGTGATCGCGTACGCGCGGGCGACCAGGTCACCGCCCGCCTTGGCCGCGGCGTACGGCGAGCGCGGCAGGATCGGCGCGGACTCGTCCCACGAGCCGTGGTCGATGGACCCGTAGACCTCGTCGGTCGACACGTGCACCACCTTCGGGACACCGGCGTCCAGGCACGCCTGCATGAGCGTCTGGGTGCCGAGCACGTTGGTGCGCACGAACTCGGCCGGCCCTTCGATCGACCGGTCGACGTGCGACTCCGCGGCGAAGTTGACCACCAGGTCGTGGCCGGGCACCACCTCACTGAGCAGCCCGGCGTCGCAGATGTCGCCGTGGACGAATGTGTGGGGCGCCCCTTCGAGGTTGGCCCGGTTGCCCGCGTACGTGAGCTTGTCGAGCACGGTCACGTCCGCGTCGGGCAACCCGTGGACGAAGTGCGAGCCGATGAAGCCCGCCCCGCCTGTCACCAAAATCCGTCTCATGAACTGATCTGCACCTTGCTGTGATCGCCCAGCACTAGACGGTGGGCTTTGGGGGTGTCTGGGGCAGGGGTGACCTCGACGTCGTGGCCGATCAGCGACGACTCGATCCGGCCGACTCCCTGGATGGAGGCTCTGGGCAGCACGATCGAGTACTCGATCTCGCTGCGGACGACCGCGCAGTCGGCGCCGATCGAGGTGAACGGGCCAACGTAGCTGTCCTGGACCCGCGCGCCAGGGCCGATGATCACCGGGCCGACGACGCGTGAGCGCTCGACCACGGCCCCCGGCTCCACCACGACCCGCCCGATCAGCTCGCTGGCCTGGTCCACCAGGCCGCTCACCCGCCGGTCGAGCGACTCCAGCACGAGCCGGTTCACCTCGAGCATGTCGGTGACGTTGCCGGTGTCCTTCCAGTAACCGGAGATCACCGACGACTCGACGCGTAGATTCGCCTCGATCAGCCACTGGATCGCGTCGGTGATCTCCAGCTCGCCCCGCCACGACGGCTTGAGCTCGGCCACGGCGGCGTGAATGGCCTGGCTGAAGAGGTAGACGCCGACCAGCGCGAGGTCGCTCTTGGGCCGGTCGGGCTTCTCCTCCAGGCCGACCACCCGGCCGGCCGCGTCGAGCTCGGCGACCCCGAACTGGCGCGGATCGCCGACCCTGGTGAGCATGATCTGGGCGGTGGGCCGCTCCCTGACGAACCGGTCCACCAGGCCGCTGATGCCGCCCACGATGAAGTTGTCGCCCAGGTACATGACGAAGTCGTCGTCACCGAGGAAGTCGCGGGCGATCAGCACGCCGTGGGCCAGGCCCAGCGGCGCCTCCTGGCGCAGGTAGGTCACCTGCAGGCCGAACGCGGAGCCGTCGCCGACGGCCGCCTCGATCTCGGCGTGCGTGTCGCCCACGACCAGGCCGAGCTCCCTGATCCCCGCCTCGGCGATCGCCTCCAGGCCGTAGAACAGCACCGGTTTGTTGGCGACGGGGACGAGTTGCTTGGCCGAGGTGTGGGTGATGGGCCGTAGCCGGGTGCCCGACCCTCCGGCGAGCACGAGTGCTTTCACCGCTAGTAAGCCCCTTCTCCACGGGTGACGACGGACCAGGTCTTCCACAGGATCTGCAGGTCGAGGATGAGGGACCAGTTCTCCACGTACCGCAGGTCGAGGCGTACGGACTCTTCCCAGGTGAGGTTCGAACGGCCGCTGACCTGCCAGAGTCCGGTCATGCCCGGCTTGACGACCAGGCGGCGGCGTACGTCGCTGCCGTACTTGGCGACCTCCTCCGGCAGCGGCGGCCGGGGGCCGACCAGCGACATGTCACCGCGCATGACGTTGAACAGCTGAGGGAGCTCGTCCAGCGAATATTTGCGGAGGAAAGCGCCTACCGGAGTGATCCTTGGATCGTTCCTAATCTTGAAGAGCACCCCGTCGAGTTCGTTGGCATCGAGGAGGGTGCCTTTGAGCTTCTCCGCATCCTTCACCATTGTCCGAAATTTCAGGACACGGAATTCTCTGCCGCGTTTGCCGACCCTGGTCTGGGTGAACAGCGCGGGACCCGGGCTGGTCAGGCGGATCAGCAGCACGATCGCCAGCAGCGGCACGGCCATGAGCAGCAACGCGGCCCCCGCTACGAGCCGGTCGAAGACGGTCTTGACGAACTGCTTGGTGCCGTCGAACTCGGGATGCTCCACGTGCAGCAGCGGCATCCCCGCCACCGGCCTGATGCTGATCCGCGGGCCCGCGACCTCCATGAGCGCGGGCGCGACGAACAGGTCGGTGCGCGCGGTCTCCAGGCTCCAGGCCAGCCGCCGCAGCGCCGACCCGTCGAACTCCTGGCAGGCGGTGACGGCGACCGCGTCGGCTCGCGTCCGCTCCACCACCTCCGCGACGTCGCCGAACGAGCCCAGCACGGGTATGCCGTCGAGATCGGCGTCCATCCGGTCCGGCGGCAGGCAGGCACCGACGACCATCATCCCGTGGTACGGCTCGCGGCGGAACTGCATGATCAGGTCAAGAATGGATTCGCGATGGCCGACGGCGATGACCTGGCGCATGTACTCGCCGACGACTCTCCGGCTGTGCAGCCGTTTTCGCATCTTGTAGCGGAAGTACAACGTGGACAGCAGCGCCAGCGGCAGCATCGCCATCACGAAGCTGCGCGCGACGACGGTCTGCGTGGCGTAGGCGCCGATCGCGACGGCGGCCATCAACCCGACGCCGCCGTTGAAGACGGCCCTGAACTCCTCAGTGCCCTCGCCGTGCGCGCGCTGGCGGTATGCGCCTCCCATCATCAGTGCGAGGGGCCAGCCGACGATCAGGCCGCCCCCCAGAAGAAACTCGGCCGGCGATACGTACGCGCCGGACAAGAGACGGACACTCAGCACGCAGACGCACGCGATCAGCGCGCACGCCATGTCGCCACCCCAAAGAAGCCGTAAATACGCTCGCGTCCAGATGCTCGACGCATGACGTGATACGGCTTCGAGGAGCACAACGTCGGACTCCCCGGTCCCCACCCTCATAGCACCACCCTGAAGACTCTGTGCACCGCAGTAACATGACGTTCCTTGAACCTCATGGGTTGACAAGTCCCCCATGCACCTTCAAGGGCGGCGGCCCCCACTAAAGAGTAAAGATCCACTCCAGCATGCGATATACCGTCAAATGTCCACAACCGGACGGATCTAGGGATGGCCGGGGGGTTGACGGAACGATCCAAAAGTGCCAACCGGCGCGTCGGCAAACGTGAAGTTTATGGCTGAATTACAGCCGGCTTCCGGAATATGAAGTGGCTAGTCATATTCCAGATCCGGCAAAGCGGACGGCGGGTCGGGGCTCCGCCAGACCACCACGACCCCGTCATGCGCCGACTCGGCGGCGAGGTTCAGCCGGTCAAGATCGAAATCGGGTAGGTAGCGGAGGCGGGCGAGAAACGTGGCGTCGGTGGCCGACCTGGGCACTACGCAGCCCTCGCCGTCGCGGTCGAGCAGGATGTAGAGGACGTCCTCTCCCGACTCGGTCACCACACGGACCTCGACCACGTCCTCCCACGCAAGGGCTTCGACGCTCCCGTCCGCATAGTGACGGGTTACGCCCTCTTCCGTGACATACACGTAGGAGTCCGGCATCGCGTTGCCGTGCATGGCCGCGATTCTTGCGACATCTGGGGTTCCCCCGCAAGGGTTCGGGATTTTCCCTCGCGAAAGTGGCTCAGCAGGAGGTCAGGACAGGCCCGGCCGCGGCCTCGCGAGAGACTCGGGAACGGCCGTCAAGAGGGGCTCGGGAAGCTCAGGAGCGGTCTTCGAGAGGGGTTCCGTCGCCCCACGAGTGGCCCAGGTGGGCGGCCACCGCGGCCTGCGCGGTCTCGGCGGGGCCGGCGGCGATCGCGTCGAGCAGCGCCCGGTGTTCGTGCACGAGCACGTCCCGGTCCTCGTAGACCTCGCGCAGGCGGACCAGGCCTAGCCGGGTCTCGGCGGCGAGCGCGCCATAGAGCCGTTCGAGCCGCGGACTGCCCACGGCCTCGATCAGCGCCTGGTGCAGCGCCATGTGCTCGGCCACCGACTCCGACCACGGCGCGTCGGCGGGCAACGCGCCCATGCGGGCCAGCGCCGCCTCCGCCTCCGGCACCCGCCGTCCCGCCACCGCCGTGGCCATCAGGCCCTCCAGCGGCCTGCGTACGTACATGAGATCGTCGAGGTCCGCGATCGTCACCTCAGGGACATAGGCGCTGCGATTACGCTCGCGCCTGAGCAGCCCTTCGTGCACCAGCACGGCCAGCGCCTCGCGGACCGTGGGCCTGGCCACGCCGTAGGTGGCGGCGAGCTCCTGCTCGGGCAGCGCCGTGCCCGGCCCGATCTCGCCGGAGAGCACCCTGCGGCGCAGCGCGTCGGCGAGCGCGCCGACCGCGGAGACGGGTCTGAGCGGCAACGTCACGGCTGCGACTCTAACGCCTCGTCGAGGCACACCCTCTCCGCCCTCTTCTCCCGACGTGGCCTTTCCGGTACGGCCACCACGACCAGGCTGATCGCCAGCAGGACGAGACCGGCGATCGACACCGGACTCAGCCGCTCATCGAGGACCAGCAGCCCGAGCAGCGCGGCGACGGCCGGCTCGGTCAGGGCGAGCGTGGCGGCCGTGGCCACCGGAGTGGTGCGCAGGCCCCGGCCGTACAGGAAATAGGACAGGGCGGTGGCCCCGAGGCCGAGGTAGAGGGCGGCGAGCAGCCCGCGCGGCTCGGCCAGCCACTCGGTGCCCCGCCAGAGCAGGACCGGCAGCATGATGACGGCCGCACCACCGAACAGCACCCCCATGACTCCGTTCGACGGCGCGCCCGCGCTGATCGCCCGAGCGGCGGTGACAGCGTAGAACGCGTAGAGCAACCCACCGAGCAGCGCGAACGCCACTCCGGACACCACCTGCCCACCCGTCTGCGCCCCACCGCCGACGATCAGCGCCGCACACCCGCCGACCGCGGCGGCGGTGGCGGCGGCCCACCGGCTGCTCGGCCGTTCACCGTGCAGCAGCCAGGAGAGCAGCCCCGTGAAGACGGGCCCGCTGCCGATCGCGACGACCGTGCCGATGGCCACACCGGTGCGGGCGACCGCGGCGAAGAAGCACAGTTGGTACGCGGCCACGGCGACGGCGGCCAGCAGCAACCCGGGAGTGATCAGCGGGCCGCGCCTGACCCCCGTCCAGGCGAACAGGGCCAGCGCCGCGCCACCGATGACCAGCCGGGCGGCGGCCAAGGCGATGGAGTCCGCCGAGACGAGCAGTCCCGCCGTGCCGGCCGTCCCCCAGAGCACGGAGGCACCGACGACAGCGAGGGGTCCGTTCTTCATGCCCATCATTGTCTGACAACTAGACAGTTTCGTCCAATTGTTGGTCGATGAACCGCCCGGCCGGAGCGGCCACCTCGGCCGCGTAGTCGTCGAACACGGCGAGCCCGTCGTGGATGCTGGACGTGGTCTTGCGCGGCAGCGCCAGCAGCACGTCGCTCTCTACGGAGACCACGCCGTCGACGTGGAACGCGCCGTCGACGGCGGCGATGGAGACGGTGAAGCTGAGCTCACGGCCGTCGGGGAGGGTGAAGACGGTCCCGGTCCGGACGCCGGCGGGCGGGAAGAAATAGGAGAAGGGCTCGTTCCTGACGAACGGGTGGTGTAACTCGGCGAGAATCTCCGCTGCCCGGCTCAGCGCCGCCAGCAGGCCGGCCGCGGCCAGGCTCTCGCTGTCCACCCCACGAGCCTAGATCAGCCCGCCCACCCATGACCAGGCGCAAGGCACTTGGGGGTGCGGGCCGGCATCCCCGCCCTCACGCCCCTCGCCCCCACGGCCCCTGCCGTCATGCGGCCCGGCCGCTTGGTCGCGGACCAATTGGTGGCGCGCCCGTCGATCGCGGGCAGCTTGGTCGCGGACCGGTCGGTCGGTGGCGGGTCGCCCGTGAGTTGGTGGCGGGTCAGTCGGTGGCGAGGCGGGCGTGGCGTTCGACGTCGTAGCGGCGGCCGTCATAGCGGAGCTTCTGGCGTTCGATGCCCTCCGGGCGGAAGCCCGCCTTCGTGGCCACCCGGCATGAGGCCGAGTTGTTCGTACGGTGTCCCAGCTCCAGCCGGTACAGGCCGCGTTCGCGGAAGGCCCAGCGGGTCAGCTCGATCATGGCCACCACCGCGACACCCCTGCCCCTGGCCTCGGGCACCGTCCAGTAGGAGACCGAGCCGTTGCCGTTGCCGTCGATGCCCGTCACCGCGACGTTGCCCACGACCTGCCCGGAGAGCGTGACGGCGAAGGCGTGCCCGGCGCCGGCCCAGCCCGCGATCCACCCCGTCGCGTCCTTGAGCGACACGATCGGCCAGGACGCCTGGCTGACCATGTCGGGCGCCTGGAACGCGCGCAACACCACGGGAGCGTCGTCCGCGCACCACTCGCGCAGCTCGATGTCCAAACCTGTCACGCTGCCCGAGACTAATGCCTCTTCCGCCACTTTTACGCCCTATTGCCCGATTTTATGAGCAGCCTCGAAGGGAGCGACCAGCTCCTTGGGCGCCGTCAAGCACCACGCCTCGGCGACCAGCTCGAACAGCTCGTCGGCGTCGATCCGCTTGAGATGCACCACGACCCACCCGAACCGGCCGGCCGTGAACTGGACCTCGAACACCTCAGGCCGCTCGGCGACCAGCGCGATCTGCTCCTCGATCGTCGCCTTGAGCCCGACGGTCTCGGTCTCCTCCCACAGGTAGCCGAAGCCCTTGTCGCGCACCTTGAGGCTGACCCAGGTGCCACCGTGATCGCCCAGGCGCGCCTCGGGCAACTCGTCCAGCAGCTTGAGGAACTCGTCGACGCTCACACCCATGGTGTCTTGTGTAGCAAACCGCCCCGACACTTTCCCCCCGGCTGCGGCGACCGGGTCTCACTCGTAGTAGCGGGCCTCGATCACGTTCCCGTCGAGGTCGGGGAAGTAGATCACGTCCGGTGCGATGCCTCTGGCGCCGAACGAGTTCGAGCCGGTGCCGGTGACCTCGACGCCGTTCCGGGCCAGCCTGGCTTCGAGCGCGTCGAAGTCCGCGCGGCCGAGCGCCAGGCAGAAGTGGTTCACCGGGTGACCGGCGCTGCCGCTGACGCCGGTGGCCTCGTCGACGCGGTTCGCCGCGTTCTCGGGCATCAGATCGATGATCGTGTCATCGGAGACCCGCACGCTGGGGAACGGCGCCTTGCCATCCCTGAACTCCTCTGCACGTACCCCGGGCAGGCCGATGACCTGCTCGTAGAAGTCGAGCGCGCGAAGCTGGTCCGAGACCCAGCAGACGAGATGATCCAGACGCACGTCCATACAGACCTCCGGTAGCAGGGTGCCGGCCTCGTCCAATATCTGTTGCCCGGCTTATCCCTGTCCACTTGTCGGTTTGTGAGCAGTCCGTCACAAGACCATCAGGCGATGACCAAAACTGAGGCCATTTAGCGTCCAGAAAGCCTTCAGCCTGTCCCTATACTCTCGACGGCATGGGACGACCGCCTCGCCACGACGTTGACCGATTGCTTGACGCGGCCGCCGAACTGGTGGCCGCGAGCGGCCCGAGCACCGTCACCGTGGCGGCGGTCGCCCGCGCGGCCCGCGCGCCGAGCGGCTCGATCTATCACCGCTTCCCCAGCCGCTCCTCGATGCTCGCCACCCTGTGGCTGCGTACCGTCGACCGCTTCCAGGACGGTTTCCTGTCCGCGCTCAACACCGAACCCGCCGCACGCGCCGCCCCCGCCGCCGCGCGCCACGTCGTCGCCTGGAGCAGGGCGCACCCGCACGAAGCCCACATCCTGCTGTACGGCCCGGCCGACTTCGACGAACCCAACTGGCCCCAGGAGGCCCGCGACCGCCTGGAACGCAGCGACCGCCGGGTCCGCAACGCGGTTCGCGCCCTGGCCGAACGGCTGGACAGGCGCGAGCCACGGGAGGTCGAGCAGCTGTTCCTGGCCACGGTCGACCTGCCGTACGCCACGGTGCGCCGCCACCAGAGCCTGGGACGGCCGATCCCCGCCTACGCGGAGGACCTGGTCACCAGCTGCGCCGCCACGCTCATGAGGTCCTAGTGGGCCACGGTGACCACGATCTTGCCGAACTGGGTGTTGGACTCCATGTGCCGGTGGGCCTGGACGATCTCCTCCAGCGGAAACAGGCGGTCCACCACCGGCCGGAAGGCTCCCGCGCGCAGGCCCGAGGCGACGAACGCCTCGGCGCGACGTAGCCGCCGCAGGTCCTTCGTGGTCTCCAACACCGTGTACGTCCGGATGTTCAGCGCGGGCATGCCCAGGTCGAACCCTGGATACGGCGTCGGCTGGCCACTCAGCGCGCCGTACAGGAAGAGCGTGCCGCCGGGGGCCACGGCCCGCGCCAGGTCGGTCACGCCCGGCCCGGCGACGGCGTCGAAGACGTACTCGACCCCCTTGCCGCCGGTCAGGGCCAGCAGCCTGGCCGGTACGTCCTCCTCGTCGGAGACGATCACGTCGGCCGCGCCCTCGTCGAGCAGCCGTTCCTTCTTCTCGCCGGTACGGGTGACGGCGATCGGTGTGGCTCCCACCCGGTTCGCCGTGTGGATCGCGGCCAGGCCGACGCTGCTGGAGGCGGCGGTCAGCGCCACCACGTCGCCCGCTCGCATTCCGCCCACTTCCACCAACGCGCCATATGCGGTGAGGTAGGGCATCCACACCGCCGCACCGGAGACCGCGTCCACCCCGTCGGGCCGGTGCAGGAGCGCGGCCGCGGGGACGATCGTCTGGGCGGCGTAGACGCCGTAGTCATTCTGCGAGAAGGCCGGCACAGTGCTGACCGCCTGCCCCTCCTCGAACCCGGTCACCTCCGGGCCGACGGCCTCGACCACTCCGGCCGCCTCGGAGCCGAGCCTGCCCGGGAACCGCTTCACCGGCTCGATGTACCGGTCGCTCCGGAACAGCGCCTCGGCCCTGTTGACCCCGATCGCGTCCACCCGGATCCGCACCTCGCCCGGCCCCGGATCGCCCGTCTCCAGGTCCTCCAGCCGCATCACCTCGGGCCCACCGATTTCGTGAAATCGCACTGTCCTCGCCATGCGGTCCACTGTTACGCAGAAGTACGATTGCTGTCAAACTTCGATGGGTGTCGTACTATGAGGCTCATGGGACGTACGCCGCCGCACCCAGAGGTGTCACAGTTCGACCTCCAGCAGGTGCTGGAGGCGCTCGTCGACCCGGTGCGCCGGAGCATCGTCACGCAGCTCGACGCCGCCGACGAGGACCTCAGTTGCGGCACGTTCGACATCTCGGTCAGCAAGTCCACCGCCACGCACCATTTCAAGGTGCTGCGCGAGGCGGGCCTGATCCGGCAGTACTACGTCGGGACCTCGCGGCTGAACGCCCTGCGCCGCGCCGAGATGGACGAGGCGTTCCCCGGCCTGCTCGACGCCCTCACCACGCGACGGGAGCAGTGATCGTCAGGGCCCGCGGTAGCGCAGGCCGTCCATCAGCAGGTTGAGCATGCGGTCGGTCCTGTCCCGCTGCCCGTGCTCGGCGGCGACCAGCGCCACGCCGCCCAGGCTCGCCAGCACGTCCTCCGGCTCGACGTCCGCCCGCGTGGCCCCCGCGGCGGCCCCGGCCGCCAGCAGTGACCCGATGGCGCCGACCAGCCGGTCGCGGCTCTCCGCGAACGGATTGCCGCCGGAGGCGATGACCGCGCGCAGCGCGTCGGCCATGCCGCGCTTGGTCGTCATGTAGTCGACGAAGCGGTCCATCCAGGCGCGGGTGGCCTGGTCGGGCGGCAGGGTGCGCAGGAGGTTCGCGGCGGCCTCGCACAGCCTGGTCAGCTCGTTGCGGTACGCGGCCTCGATGAGCGCCTCGCGGGTGGGGAAATGCCGGTAAAGCGTACCGATGCCGACGCCCGCGTCCTTGGCGATCGCGTCGAGCGTCACCTCGGGGCCGTCGTGGGAGAAGGCGCGCACGGCGGCGTCGAGCAGCCGATCGCGGTTGCGGCGCGCGTCGGCGCGCAGCGGTCGGGACCCGGCCTGCACGGCGTCTCCTGTCGGATTCGGGGCGAGATTTGCTAAACGGAGGAGGCTCCGAATACAGTGAACTTACTGGAGGCTCCTCCGGTTACATCGTACCTGCCGGAGCTCTCCCACCGCATCCCTGACAAGGACTGGGGAATCATGACTCGCATCACCACTCCGTTCACCGCCCGATCCACTGCGGCTGAAGTGCTGGCCGGCGTCGATCTCACCGGCCGGCGGGCCATCGTCACCGGCGGGGCGTCCGGCATCGGCGTCGAGACCGCCCGCGCGCTCGCCGGGGTGGGCGCGGAGGTGACCCTCGCCGTCCGTAACCTCGACGCGGGCGCGGCGACCGCCGAGGACATCATCGCGACCACCGGCAACAAGCGGATCCACGTGGCCCCGCTGGACCTCGCCGACCGGAGCACGGTCACGTCGTTCGTGGCCGCGTGGGAAGGCCCTCTCCACATACTGGTCAACAACGCCGGTGTGATGGCCTGCCCCGAGGCGCACACGCCCGACGGCTGGGAGCTCCAGTTCGCCACGAACCATCTCGGCCACTTCGCCCTGGCCACCGGCCTGCACGCCGCGCTCGCGGCGGCCGGCGGCGCCCGCGTGGTCTCGGTCAGCTCCAGCGCGCACCTCCGTTCGCCGGTCGTCTTCGAGGACATCAACTTCCGGGACCGCGCCTATGAGCCGTGGTCCGCGTACGGGCAGTCCAAGACGGCGAACGTGCTGTTCGCGGTGGAGGCGGGGCGGCGCTGGGCGGACGACGGAATCACGGTCAACGCGCTGATGCCGGGCGGCATCCGCACGAACCTCCAGCGTCACGTCAGCGAGGAGGACCTCGACCGGCTGCGCGCCGCCGCCGCCTCCTCCGGCGAGGACATGTCGTGGAAGACGACCGAGCAGGGAGCGGCCACGTCGGTGCTCGCCGCCGCGTCGCCGCTGCTCGACGGCGTCACCGGCCGCTACTTCGAGGACTGCAACGAGGCCCTCCCGAGTGACAAGCCCATGAGTCGCCACGGCGTGGCCGCCTACGCGCTCGACCCGACGTCGGCTGCGCGTCTGTGGGAGCTGTCGGTCAAAGCCTGAATTTTCATTACGGCCGGCATGGGTCACCCCCACCCGCCGTCCATGGCCGGCGTCTGTCCAGGGAAACGGTCCTCCGGTGGGCGGGGCCGGGCGCCGTTACGTGCGCCTTCTTGGCCGGTTCCCGCCTGCTAAGATACCCATTGGATCAGTCGATCCCAGCCGCCGGTGAGTCTCCCCGCGTGCTTCACTCTTCCCCATCATTCCTGGTAGTCCGCTGCAGAGTCTCCTTTATGGACACCAAAGGATTTCCAGGTCAATTCGCCCGTAGCCAGCGGTTCTCGCTCGGAATGCCCCGCACCTTCACCCTGTCACCCGATGGGCTTCGGGTGGTGTTCCTCCGGACTCCTGGGGGTGAGGAGCGGGACAGCGGTCTGTGGGTCGTCGATGAGATGGGCGAGCGGCTGGTCGTGGCGCCGGGGTCGACCGGGGCCGTGCCGGAGGAGGAGCGGGTTCGGCGGGAGCGGGCTCGGGAGCGGGCGACCGGTGTGGTGGCCTATGCGGCCGATGCCGCGGTACGTACCGTCGCCTTCGCTGTGGACGGGCGGCTGTGGACGGTGCATCTCGATGGCGGTGAGCCCCGGCCCGTCCCCACCGCCGGGCCGGTGGTGGATCCCCGCCCCGATCCCACCGGGAGCCGGGTCGCCTACGTGACCGGCGGCGCGCTGCATGTCGTCGAGCTGGACAACGGGCATGACCGGCGGCTGGCCGTACCCGATGACCCGGAGATCGTCTGGGGGCTGGCCGAGCATGTGGCGGCGGAGTCCATGGACCGGACACGCGGCCATTGGTGGTCGCCCGACGGCACCCGGCTGCTGGCCGCCAGGGTGGACAACCGGCCCGTGCGGCGCTGGTGGATCGCCGATCCCGCCGACCCGTCCCGGCCGCCGCGCGAGATCGCCTATCCGGCGGCCGGGACGGCCAACGCCGAGGTCACGCTGCACGTGTTCGACCTTGACGGCGGCTCCGTGGAGCTGCGGTGGGACCGGGCCGCGTACGAGTACGTGACCGCCGCCGGCTGGGACGCGCACGGTCCGCTGATCAGCGTGCAGAGCCGGGACCAGCGCACGCTGCGCGTGCTGGCCGCCGATCCGGACACCGGTGAGACGGAGCTCCTGCACGAGCAGCGCGACCCCGCCTGGGTGCAGCTCGTCGCGGGCACGCCCGCGCGGACCGCGTCCGGCGCGCTGGTGCACACCGGCGACCTGGACGGCACCCGGCGGCTGCTCGTGGACGGCCGTCCGGTCACCCCCGAAGGGCTGCAGATCCGCTCAGTCTTGGACGTCTCCGGCGAATCCGTGCTCTTCACCGCGAGTGACGAGCCCACCGAGCAGCACCTGTGGACATACGACGCGGAACACGGTCCCGTACGGCTGAGCGAGGGGCCGGGACTGCACACCGGCCGGCGGGCGGGCGGCACGTTGCTGCTCGCCTCACACACCGAGGCCGGTCACTCGTTCCGCGTGGTCCGCCACGGACGGCCTGACGCGGAGATCGCCTCGCTTCAGGCGGAGCCGGTGCTCGTCCCGCGGGTCACGTGGCTGCGCGCGGGTGAGCGGGAGATCCGGACCGCGTTGCTGTTGCCGTCCTGGCATCGGCCGGGCTCCGGTCCGCTGCCGGTGCTGATGGCCCCGTACGCGGGACCGGCGATGCAGTTGGTGACCCGGGCCCGGCACTGGTGGCTGGCCGAGGCGCAGTGGTTCGCCGAGCACGGGTTCGCGGTGGTGACGGCGGACGGCCGGGGCACCCCGGGACGCGGCCCCGTCTGGGAGAAGACCGTCCATGGAGACACGCTCACCGCGCCGCTGGAAGACCAGGTCGTGGCGCTGCGAGCAGCCGCCGAGCACTGCCCCGACCTCGACCTGGGCCGGGTGGGCATCCGTGGCTGGAGCTACGGCGGCACGCTCGCGGCGGCGGCGGTGCTGCGCCTGCCGGAGGTGTTCCATGCCGCCATCTCTGGGGCGGCGCCGAGTGACCAGCGGCTGTACGACACCCACTGGCGGGAGCGGTTCCTCGGCCACCCGGACGAGCAGCCGGAGAACTACGAGCGCTCCTCGCCCATCGGCGACGCGGCCCGGCTGCGCCGCCCGTTGCTGCTGGTGCACGGCCTGGCGGACGACAACGTGGTGGCCGCCCACACCTTGCGGATGTCGGCCGCGCTGCTGGCGGCGGGCCGGCCGCACCAGGTGCTGCCGTTGTCGGGGGCCACGCACATGCCGACCGCCGAGGCGGCTGTGGAGGGGCTGCTGCGGCACCAGTTGGAGTTCCTACGTACGGCATTGAACGTCGCTTTCCGCTGACCCCACCGCCTTGGCCGGTCCAACAGCGGCTTAACAGGGCGATAGCAGCGGGCTGCCAGCGTGCGGCGCCATCGTTGGCGGACAACCTCCTCCGAAGGGAAAGCTCATGACCTCGACAGACGGTATCCGGTTGGGCGTGGTCCGCGGCATCCAGTACGGTCTGGTCGCCAAGCCCGGCACCTTCGCCCCACAGGCCCGCGACCTGGGCGCCGGACTGCTGCGGATGTTCTTCTACTGGTCCCAGCTCGAACCCGAGCCGGGCCGCTACGACTGGACCTCGGTGGACGCGGTCCTGGACCAGGTCGACGACGACACCGAGCTGTGGTTCACCCTCAGTGCGGCCTCGACGTGGGGCTCGACCAGGTCGACCGACCTGCTCCCCGGATCGCCGCCCACCGACCCGGCGGCGTACGAGGCGATGCTGCGCGCCCTGGTGACGCACTGCGCGGGCCGCGTGCGCTACTGGCAGTGCGAGAACGAACCGTGCATCCCGCTGTTCTGGGGCGGCACCGCCACCGAGTACCTCGACCTGCTGACCCTCTTCCACCGGGCGATCAAGGGCGCCGACCCGCAGGCCGACGTCGTGCTCGGCGGCTGCCCGCCCGGCGTCTTCCCCGCCCCCGAGAGCCCCGACGGTGAGCGGGACTTCTTCCTGCGGCTCATCGCCGAAGGCGCCTATGACGTGTTCGACATCCACCTGTACGGCGACCCGTACCGGATTCCGGCCACCATCGACGACATCCGCGCCGTGATGCGCTCGTACGGGTACGAGAAGCCCATCCTGGCGGGCGAGTACAACGGCCCGCTCCTCCTCGAGTACCCGGAGGTGATGGAACACCTGTCCGACGTCATGAGCTCTGGCGCCATGACCCCGTGGCACACGCTCACGGTCGAGGAGTTCAGAAAGGGCGGGCTGTCCCCCGCATCCGCCCGGGAGGCCATGAAGCGGCTGTACGCGCGGATGAGCGAGCTGCCGCCCAACCTGCAGATGTTCATGACGGGCTGCCCGCCGAAGCTGGAGGACAGGCGGCACCGGATCAACGCGCGCGACCTGGTGGTGCGCAATCTCCTGGCACTGTCCTGCGGCCTCCGGCGGACGATCTGCTGGCAGCTCGGGCCGGAGACCCCGGAGCCCCCGATGCCCGACGACCATCTCGAACTGCTGCAGTTGATGTTCTCGAAGTTCGTCCTGCTGGCGTACGACGGCGAGACGCTCGGCGTCCGTCACCCCAGCGCGGACGCCTTCGCCGACCTGGCCGCGCGCCTCGACGGCGCCGAGAGCGTCCGCCGGCTCGAACAGCCCGACCACCCGGACACCTACCTGTTCGAGGTGATCCGCCCGGGTCGGCCGCCGCTCCACGTGACCTGGGTACGCGGTGCGGAACAGGCCATCGAGTGGAACTTCGCTCCTCAAGGAAGCAGCAGCCCCCAGTAGAGAGCCCATGGGACGAACACCGCGCCACCGGCGAGCAGCAGGCCGAGCCGTACCCTCTCCCCTCCCGGCACGGACGCGCGGCGCCGGCGCCAGGCCAGCGCCGTGCGGACGGTGGCGAGCAGGCAGGCCACCGCGAGGAGCTGCAACGCCACCCAGATCACCGGGTGACCCGCCACCATGGGCCCGGGAGCGGCCAGCTTGCCACCGGTCATGACCACGTAGAACAGGTACCCGAACGCCCCGAGCACCACCCCGAACCCGCCCGCGCTCACCAACCGGGCAGCCCTGGACACCGGTGCCAGGGAAGCACGGCGAAGCCGCCGTACCAGCGCGACCACCGGATACGCCCCGAACGCCACCAGGAACACCAGCAACGCCACCACCTGCGTCCCCGCCGACTCCCACCAGGCCGGAGGATCCATCGGCACGGTCGGCGACGCCTGCTCGGGGGCCGGTCCGTTCGTCTGAGCCGTGGGCAGTCTGCCGTCCGTCACGTCTTTCACCCAGGATCCGACCAGATCGGGGTAACCGGGGGCGAGCGTCTTCAGCCGGGTGACACCACCGTCAGGGGTCTGGTGGGCGGCGTGGTCGGCGCCCGGGAAGAACTGGAAGGTGTAGTGCCGATTCCCGCCCGCTTCCAGCGCCTTGGCGAACACCGGAGGGGTCTCCTTGGGCGGGGTCAGCAGGTCGTTCACGCCCCAGATGCCGAGAACGGGCTGGCGTACCGTGGCGATGGTCGGCGCGGGATCGTAGTAGGGCTCGGGGAACATCCCGCCGTCGGCGATCGCCGTGTACAGCTTGGGCTCGGCCCGTTCGACGAGCGACCCCGACACCCCTGCCTTACGCAGCCCGGCCGCCACGGCCCAGGTCTGCTGCCGCAGCGGCGCCAGCGCGTTGGCCCCCACGAGCACGATGAACGCGACCTCCTTCGAGCGGGACGCCGCGATCGGCACCACCCAGCCGCCCTCGCTGAGCCCCCAGAGCCCGACCTTCGCCGGATCTACGCCCGGCTGCTTCCGCAACGTGGCCACGGCACCGAGCGCGTCGTCGGCCAACTGCGAGTAGGACCGGTTGAAGAGCGAGTACCCCTCGGATCGTTTGTCGTAGATCAGCACAGACAGCCCCCGGCGGGCGAACTCCACCGCCTCACCGAGTAACTGCGTGCGCGGCGTTCCGGTACCCGCGCCGTGCACCAGAACGATCCCCGGCCGACCGGCCTTCGCCCCGGGCCGGGCCAGGACCGTGCCATGCATGGCGAGCCCCCCACTACCCCGGAAGCTCACCTCGGTCGCCCGCAGATCAGCCGGCACGACGAGCGGGGCTGGTTCAGCGGCCGCGGCGGCGGCCGGTGTGACGAGTAGGCACAGGGCGAGAGCCACTGCCACTCGGGCAAGAATCCGTCTCATATGCCGAACCTACTCTGCAGAGACATCTCGGCAAAGGCTTCTCTGCAGATATCGTTCTGCAGGAGGACTAGGCTGCTCCTCATGAAGGATGACGAGGCGTTCGTACTCGACGACCCGGAGCGGCTCAAGGCCCTGGCCCACCCGATGCGACGGCTCATGCTGCGCCACCTCAACGTGCACGGCCCCGCCACCTCGACCACCCTCGGCGAACTGCTGGGCGCCAAGACCGGCACGACCAGCTACCACCTGCGCCAGCTCGAGAAGTACGGCTTCATCGAGGAGATCCCCGAACGCTCGACCGGCCGGGAACGCTGGTGGCGCCGCGCCGACGTCCCAAGAGACATCCGCCTCCCCACCCCGGACCAGCTCGCCCCCGAGGACCGCCCCGTACTCGCCGAATTCCACCGCATCGGCATGGACGAGGACCGCGAACTGTTCGAACGCTTCCCCGCGGCCTACCGCCGCGACCCTGACTGGGCCAAGGGATCGCGCGGCATGGGCCGCATGACCAAGGAGGAGTTCGCCCGGTTCTATGAGGAGTACATAGCCCTGCTACTGAGATACAGCCACCGCGCCGAGGACGCACCCCCAGACGCCCGCCCCCTGTACATCCGCCTCTTCGCCCTCCCCGCCGACGAGGATTTCGCTTGAAGCCGCTAACCCTGTGGCTGAGCCACCGGCGCCGGAGGCCGCATCGGGGTCGAGCGAATCTTCGTCAGCGCCCGGGTGAGGTCCCGGGAGGACAGATAGAGCTTGAACATGATCGCGGCCTCGAATACCAGCAGGAGGGCCGCCGTACCGACGGTCACCGGCACGATCCACCCGGTGAGCGGGCCGACGATGAACACCGCCATCTGGAACTCGATGCCGCTGATCAGATGAGCTCGGACGCGGTGGTCGCGCAGCCAGTCGCGGATGCGGATGTACCAGGCGAAGTGCGCACGGAAGTTCTGCTGCAAGTCCACCGAGTCGGCGGAGCGGATCTCGCCTGATTCGAGACCCGCCTCCTCCAGGTCCGGCCTCTGCAACGAGACGGCCGGGATGCCGGTGACCTCCTCGATCGCCTCGTCCAGTTTGCGGCGCATCTGGCGGCGTACCTTCGCGATCTGGAGCGCGTCAACGTAGCGGAGCATGTCGAGGAAGACGACGAGAATGCCGAGGACGAGGTAGAACTCCTCACCGGTGCTCTCGAAGCGCCCCCACATGAGCGCGAGGGCGCAGGTGAGCACCCGAATGCGGTCGAAGACGTAGTCGAGCCAGCCGCCCAGCACGGTGCCGGTGCCCTTGAGCCGGGCGATCTTGCCGTCCACGCAGTCCAGCACGAAACTCAGGTGATAGAGGACGGCGCCGGCGACCAGCCACGCCCAACCGTCGGCCATCAGGAAGCAGCCCGCCGAGCCGAACCCGAGCAAGAAGGCGCTCCAGGTGATCTGGTTCGGCGTGATGGAGGTACGGTTCGCCAGGCCGACCACCAGACGACCGGCGAGCGGATCGACCAGGAACACCGTCCACCAGGCGTCCCGCGCCTTGTAGGTCAGCGTGCGCACGTCGTCCAAAGTGAATGTTGTCACCGTGCAGGCCCTTCGTCCGTCCATCCGATTTGCTGATATGCGATGAAAGAGCCAATTTCGACGTCCCGCCCGTCAGCCACCCGGCTGACGCTCCTCGTCTCCGTGGCCAGTGGCAGCCCACTCTCCGCGTCGATGACGAGCCGCTCGTCGCTGAGCCGGCCGTCCCTCATCACCTGGTAGCTCAGGGCCTGGCCGGCCCGGCCGAGCGGGTCGGTGACCTCGCCCTCCGGCCTCATGCCGGGCATCGAGGCCAGGATCTGGTACGCCGAGGCGCGCACCTCGGGCGAGACCGGCAGCCCGGTGATGATCTCCAGGCAGCTCTCGCGCAGCTCGGCCTCCATCTTGCGCCCGACATATGCGCCGTTCTCCCGGGCGATGTGGGTCACGAGGAAGGCGCGTAGCGCCGTGGGGTCGCTCGGGATCGTACTCAGGGCCATCCAGCTGACCAGCTGCTTGGTCAGGATGCCGTTCGCGTTCCGCCATCCGACGCGATGCGGTCCACCCTGCGGCGGACCGGGCGCCGACTCCACCAGCGCCTCCGGGGAGACGCGGCCCAAACCGGTCACGTCCGCCGGGTACTGCCAGCGGCCCGGCGACCCGGCGGTGCGCCACGCGGCCTCGTCCTGGGGTGTCGCCGGTCGCGCGCCGAGGTACCGGCCGGTCCAACGGTCCCGCTGACCGTCCTTCCTGGTGAGCCACGTCTCGCGGACGGACTGGCGCTTGATGACGTACTGGCGGTCGGGAGAGAGGATCAGCTGCCCGGTCACGACGCGGGTGCGCCAGTAGGCGCCGTCGGACGGTGCCGTGGCCATCGCGACCGCCGCGGCGAGCAGGATCTGCCTGGCGGTCGGCGGGGCGGAGGCGGACACGGCGGGATCAGGCGAGAGGTCGATCAGCGAGTTCGAGGGCACGGCCACGGCGAGCGCCAGCGCGGCCGCCGACGCCGCCCCGATCAACCCGTTACGGACCGGCGCCCACCACCGCGACCGCCCCCTTCGCGACCGCTCTCTTCGAGCGGCTCGAACCGGTACGCGTTGAGGGTCTTGAGGTGCGTGTTGAGGGGCTTGAGGTGCGCGTTGAGGGTCTTGAGGTGGCGCGGCCAGCGCCGCCAGCAGCCTGGCTCGGCCGGAGTCGACGACCTCGGATGCGGGACCGGGCATCGAGAGGAGATCGCGTACGGCGGCCAGCTCGTCCGGGCGGTCGTTCAGCTCATCCATCGAACCCTCCGATCATCGGATTGACGCCGCCCAGGGCTCTGCGAAGCTTCTTACGCACCCGGTTGAGCCGGGAGCCGACGGTCCCGAACGGAATGTCGAGCGTCTGCGCGACCTCCTCATAGGTGAGGTCGGCGAGCGCGACGAGGAGGAGCACGTCGCGATCGCCGGTGGAGAGGCGTCCAAGCGCTGTCGCGAGCCGCCCCTGTGCGTTCGCGGCGGCCACTCTCGCCGTCACCCCGTCCTCGTGCCCGTCATCCGCCACTTCGCCGGCAGGTGCCCGCTGAAAAGCCTCCAGCCTGCGCGTTTCGCTCCTTCGGTGCTGAGCGATCAGGTTGGTGGCGATCCCGTACAGCCAGGGCCGTACGGCACCGCGGGCGGAGTCGAACGTCTGCCGTTTCCTGAACGCCACCAGGAACGTCTCGGCGGCCAGATCATCCGCGATCTGCATGCCGAGCCGTCCGGAGACGTACCGATGTATCTCTTCGAAGTAGCGGTCGTAGAGCACGCCGAACGCTTCCGGGTGGTGCCATGACCGCTCGATGAGCGCGGCGTCATCGTCTGTCACTGGCACGTCCGGGGGAGCGGCCATTCGCATGGTGTCCCTTCTGTGGGGTACACCTCTATTCCGCCGAACCCCCGACTCCTCTTCACACTTCTTTCAAAATCAGCACGAAGTTTCCCGAAATATCCCCGATTGTCCCTTTAAATGCCCGCATGGCGGGCGCCCCGGCTTCGCAGCTCGGACAGAAGCTACTTTTACCCGCACTTGCCGATCGAGCAGTAGGCCGGGCGACATCGCGGTCCTATGGTCGCGTCCATGGCCTCTCCAGAAGACAACGAGCCGGAGTTGATCCTGCAGGTGGCGACCAGGCTGTTCGCCGCGCTCGGCCACGACGCCGTCTCCATCGGTCAAATCGGTGAGGCAGCCGGGCTGAACACGGCCACCATCACCTCGCATTTCCCCACCAAACGCCACCTCTACCTGGCGGTCATGGAACGCGCCCAACAGGTTCTCGCATCCGTCATCGACAACAGAGCCGACGACCTGAAAGCCGCCTCACCCGAGGAGAGGCCGGCCGCACTCCACTGGTTCATCGACGGTTACATCGACCTGTGCGTCGAGCATCCCGAGATTCCCGCGCTATGGATGCACCGATGGCTCTCCGATGCCAGCGACATCGAAGAGCTGGAGTCACTCAGCGCTCAGCCGCTGGCCCACTACGCCATCGACAGCATCGCCGCCCTGGCGGAGCCCGCACACGCCGACGCGCTGTTCACCACATACACGATGGTCTGGTGCATCCAGGGGTTCTCACTGAGCGGAGTCCTCGACCCGACAGGCCAGCGTCGCCGCCCCAGCAA
Source organism: Nonomuraea sp. NPDC049141 (assembly GCF_040648415.1). NCBI lineage: Bacteria > Bacillati > Actinomycetota > Actinomycetes > Streptosporangiales > Streptosporangiaceae > Nonomuraea > Nonomuraea sp. NPDC049141. The sequence goes on along the minus strand of NZ_JBEZDR010000029.1, from coordinate 120,904 downwards.
CCCCGACGCACTGCGGCGATTCCGCGCTCACATGCACCAACTGCTCGAGCGCCTTCTCGACCTCACCCCCTCCGCCGAACCCCCGTCCGACAGCAGGCTCAGTTGAAGATGGAGACGCGGGTGCGGTGGTGCCGTGGCGTGTCGATTTCGTCGATCACCGCCACCGCGAGGTCCGCATAGGACAGATGCGCCGATGTCGACTGCGGCGCGGTCTCCCCTCCGATCAGGTAGCGACCGGTCCTGGGACCGCCCTGTTCCAGCAGCGCGGGCGGGGTCAGCATGAGCCAGTCGATCGCCGTGCCCCCCGCCGCCCGCAGCCTGTCCAGCCCAGCCGTGTGCGCAACGGCGAACGGCCGGATCTCGGCCGGGAAGGCCGCCGGATCGTCCATCACCAGAAGCCCGCGAGCGTCCTTGAGATTCGCGAACAGGCCGACCAGAACGAGCCTGGGCACGCGCGCTTCCGCCAGACCATGAAGCAGAGCATCGGCCGCCTTGACGTAGAACTCAGGATCGAGATCGGCGAACCCCTGCTCCGGCCCAGAGAACGGGCTCACCGCGTGAACCACGGCATCATGACCGGACACGATCGACGCGACCGCCTGTACGTCGGTGACATCGCCCCGCACCAGCCGGACGCCATCCTTCTCAATGTCCCGATATTTACCCGGATCCCGAACTACGGCCGTGACCTCGTGCCCGCGCTCCCGAGCCTCAGCCGTAACCGCTCGTCCTGCCCGGCCGCCCGCCCCAAATATGACAATCCTGCTCATGTCGCTCCGATCTGGCCACCTACGTCGCTGCCAGAAAGGGACGGTATCCACGAGATACCGATTACCGCAAAGGTACTGGGGATAGCCTCTTGCGCATGACCGAGCCCTTGGACCCGCAGATGTTCGACCCCGTATGCCCGTCCAGCGCCATGCCGATCCAGATCGGCGACAAGTGGACCGCCATGGTCGTGCTCTGTCTCGAAGGCGGCCGGCGACGGTTCAACGAGCTCCGGGCGCCACTGCGCGGCATCACCCCGAAAGTGCTGACCCAGACCCTGCGGGCGATGCAGCGCGACGGCCTGGTCACACGCACCGCGTACGACGAGAACCCGCCCCGGGTCGAGTACGAGCTGACTCCGTTGGGGCGCAGCCTGCTGACCTTGATCGCGGCCGCACGCGCCTGGAGCAAGGACCATCTCCCCGCCCTGCTCGAAGCCCGCAACGCACACGAGTCTTCATCGAGCTCATCGCACTGAGATACCCGGCACCCGCAACCTCCGCCACCCTCGCCAAGGCTTCGGCCGGTTCTCTGGACGTACGGGCGCAGACCCAGCGGCTGGTACAGGCAGAAGCGGTCGCCTACGTACGGGACGGCGAACGCGCGGGAGAAGATCCAATCCCGAACGCTCGACGACTGCACCGCGCCGACAGCCCCCGGAGACCGAGAGCGTTTCGAAGCTGTCGTCAGAACGGCTGCATCTGATCGATCACTTTCGCTGCGATCTCCATGATCGTCTCGACCTTGGCCATATCGGCCTGTACATCGTCGGCACTAAAGCTTGGTGAGCCGAGACTCGGATACTCTGCTTCGTTCCGTCGCCGCCGCATCCGGTCAAAAGGGCGCAAGCTCTGACCTAGCGGAGGATCAAGCTGTGCGCTGACCGCCTCATACACCGCGATGTGCCCACCCCGGCTGCCGGCCCGGAGCCCTTGGTTCTCAAGCACGGCGCACAGTGCCTTACGTGCTGCGTCGTAGAGCAACTGGTATGCGCCGATCGGATCCGATTCCATGGCGAGGCGAGCCGTTGCCAGGTGTTTTCCAGCCTGAACGAGCAACTCCTCGGCCTGCCTACGGCTCGCCACGACCTTTTGGATCTCGCCACGACTGAGCATGCCTTCAAGGGTGGCGCGCCCCTGCTCCCATCTCACCGACTGTTCCTCTTCTCAATCTTGAGTCGCACATAAGGCCGGGACCTGACCGTTTCCAGGAAGGGATCATCGGCGGAGGACTCCCAGTCATCACGGCTCAACCGCCGCATGTTCACCTCTCTGCCGAGTTGCCGCTCCGCTGCCCTGGCGACGTCGTATAGATCATCTTCGTCAACGGCGCCGACAACCATGACGTCAACATCGTTCGGCACGTTGCCCGGCTCGCCGGAGTACCGCGCAGCCCAGGAACCATAGATGTACGCCTCCTCGACGCCAATGACGTCAGACAACTGCTCACCGAGCACAGCCACCGGCCCGTATGTCAGCGCGAGCAGCTCCGTCAGCGGTCGGGCCACGACTACGTCGGTATCTGCGCGGATCATCCGCAGATTGCCGATTCTCCGCTCGACGACCAGACCTGCGGCAGCGAGGCGATCGACTTCGCGAGTCACGGTCGAGGCGGAGACAGCGAACCTCTTCGCCAGCTCAACCTGTGCATATTCTTCACCGGGATGGAGAAAGAGCCAGGCCAGAAGCTCTCCCTGGAAGGGAGAACGCAGGAGCGGAAGCAAGACGGACGGCGGCTGTTTCATAAACTGAAACATAGCTTGCAGTTTACGCAAGTTCTAGCGCCGCGTACTGGAATCGAGATCACTGTCCGTGAGATCGCCCACGCCACAAGGGGTTCCGATGCGGACCGATCACCGTTTCAAGATCGTCGGCGGCCACCGCCGCCGCCACCTCCACCGGGCTCGACCCGGAAGGACATGGCGAATACTGGCAGTCCTAACGGCTTCGGCGAACTGCCCGAGACCGCCCGGGTCCGCCGCGACGCCCTCGCCAGGCTGCTGCCCAGGCTGACCATCGCCGACCGCTGCACCCTGGAAGAGCGATTCCTGCGTGTCCGCGGCGACCTGCGCACGTACAAGATCCGTCTCGGCTCAGGCAACATCCTCATGGATCCCAACGACGCCTACCTGTGCATCGTCCCGCGAGGCGCAGCCGACCAGATCTTCCTGCCCTTCGAGGAGGAAGGTGGCATGCTGTCGATCATCCTGTCCAAGGCGTTCCTGCCGGCCGCCGACACCCGCGTCACCGACGAGTCCATCACCCGCCGGATCCGCCTCTGACCGGAGCGGCACCGGCTCTCGTACCATGAGTGCGTGCACCCCCTCATCCGCTCGGTGTGGGACGAGCCCCGTCCCCCCAACCCGCCGCCGCGGGTGTGGCGGGACTGGGCACTCGTCGGAGTGCTGGTGCCGCTCGCGCTGCTCGAAGGAGTGCTGCGGCCGGATCTTCCGTGGCGGGCCGTCTCGGTGATCGTCACTGCCGGGCTGGTGCCCACGTTGTTGTGGCGCCGGAGCAGACCGCTGCTGATGGTCGCGATCGCCTTCGGCACTCTGGCCCTGGCCCTCTTACTGACGGGCGGCCATTCTCCAGAGACCTACACCATGGTCTATCTGCTGTTGCTGGCCTACTCGTTGTTCCGGTGGGGGTCCGGACGCGAGGCTGTGCTCGGCTTGGCGATCATTCTCGTCGAGGCCGGCTTCTCGGTGGTCTCCGACTACCCCGGCCCCGCCGATGCCATCGGGGGATTCACCGTGGTGTTCCTGGTCGTCGTCCTGGGCATGGCGTTCCGGTATCGGGCCAAGGCGCGGATACGCGAGCTCGATCAGGTCAAGCTGCGCGAACGCGAGCAACTGGCCCGCGACCTGCACGACACCGTCGCCCATCATGTCTCGGCGATGGCGATCCGCGCGCAGGCGGGCCTGGCCACCTCGGCGTCGCGACCGGACGCCGCCACCGACGCGCTGCGGGTGATCGAGGCCGAGGCCGCGCATGCCCTGAGCGAGATGAGCGCCATGGTGCGCATCCTGCGCCATGACCAACCAGCGGACCTCGCACCCGGCCGGCGCATCGCCGACCTCCGGCAACTCGCCGGCGAAGGCCGCACCGGCCCGGCCGTCAGCCTGGAGATCTCGGACGGCCTCGACGACTTGTCCCCATCGGTCGAGGCCGCGATCTACCGCCTCGCCCAAGAGTCGGTCACCAACGCCCGGCGGCACGCGCGCCACGCCACCCGCATCGAGATCCGCGTCACCGCCGACGACACCTCGGTGCACCTGCGCGTGAGCGACGACGGCGACGGCAGCCTCAAACGGCCGGCCAGATCGCAGGGGTACGGACTCATCGGCATGATCGAACGCGCCGACCTGCTCGGCGGCACCTGCGTAGCCGGCCCCGACCCCGATCGGGGCTGGACCGTGACCGCCACACTGCCCCGCACCGGATCGGCCACATGAGCATCAGAGTGATCGTCGCCGATGACCAGGAGATCGTCCGCACCGGGCTCACAATGATCCTCGACGCCCAGCCGGACATCGAGGTCATCGGGGAGGCCGCCGACGGGCGGCGAGCCGTCGAGCTCGCGCGGCGGCTACGCCCCGACGTGTGCCTGTTCGACATTCGCATGCCCGGCCTCGACGGCATCGAAGCCACCCGCTCCCTCGCCGGACCGGCCGTCGACGACCCCCTCGCCGTCGTCGTCATCACCACGTTCGACCTCGACGAGTACGTCTACGCCGCCCTGAGAGCCGGCGCCCGAGGTTTCCTGCTCAAGAACGCCGGCGCCGACCTGCTCTCCCAGGCCGTCCACGCCGCCGCCAACGGCGACGCGCTCATCGCCCCGAGCATCACCGCCCGCCTGCTCGGTACCTTCGCCCGCACCGGGCCCGCCGTACCGCCGGTGCAACCCTTCGAGGCGCTGACGCATCGAGAAGAACAGATCCTGGCCACCGTAGCCCGTGGACGAACCAACAGCGAGATCGCCGACGAGCTGCACATCTCTCTCAGCACCGTCAAGTCCCACCTCACGAGCCTGATGGCCAAACTCGGCGCCCGCAACCGCGTCGAGATCGCCATGTGGGCGTACGAGACCAACCGCGTCAAGAACTGAGCCTGCGCGGCCGCTTACGGATGAGCCATTCGGCCACGGCGAGGTTGATCAGCCACGCGGCGGCCATGAGCAGCGCCCTGGGGAACTCACCAGGCTTGCCGACGAGCAGAATCCACGGCAGTTGGGTCAACGCCTGCGTTCCCGCCCCCAGCCCGATCGCATAACCGCGCATCATCCAAGCCCGATGCCGGGCGATGTCCCGCCGCCGGATCGCCGCCAGGCCGAGCACGATCGACAGGAACATGGCCGTACCGAACACCACCCGGATCCCGGCCAGGAGATCCCCATCCCCCTCCGGACGGGGATAGAACAGAGTCATCCACAGACCCGTCAGCGCCACGACCAGCCCACATACGACCAGCAACCGCCCGGCGACGCGATGCCAGCCCAGCCGCCGGCGACGGAACCCGGAGGCGAACTGGAAGGCCCCCAGAATGCTGTACACGCTGACGCAGATGATGTGCAGCACCACGGGCAGCGGCATCGCGAAGAACCGCGCGTTGTCCTGAGTGATCGCCGCGCCGCCGGTCAGCTCGGTCATGCGTACGGCACCGGCGATCACGGGAATGGCGCTGAGCGCGATCAGGGCGGCGGGCACGCGCCACCCTCCCCTCCTGGGGGAGGCAGTGGCGAGAGACGGTTTCTGCAGGAGTGGGGGGCGTTCCGTCGTACTCTCGTGGGTCATGATCTGAGTGTGCCGACTGAGGCGATGCCGGCTCATCGAGAGAAAGGCCCGTTCTGGCCTGGCCGATCGTCCGGCAATCGGGCGTACTTTCGGCCGGCTCCGCTGCCTGTGGACACACGCCGGGGTGCGGCGCGTGTCCGCGCCGCACCCCCAATGCCAGCCAGAGCGGCTAGGCGCGGCCCCCGTCGGTAATGGACACGATCGAAGCAGTCTGGAACCTCTTGTGGCCCTTCCCACTGGACTTGACCACCGCCGTGTACTTCTTGGTGGTCCAGCCGAGGCTGTACTTGATGTTCAGCTTGCGCTTGTTGTGGCACCGGTTGTGCCAGTACACCGTCACCGAGCTGTTGCCGTCTCCCCATGACCAGGCGAAACAGCCGCTCACCCCGCGATGAACGTCCGCCGACGCCGGAGCGGCGCCAAGGCCGACGCCGAGACCGGCGACGGTGACGGACGCGGTGGCAACGACCGCGACTCGGGTACGCAGGCTCGCCAGACGAGAGCTGGTGGACATGAACATCTCCTTCGCTCTGGAGTGATGCGGTCACGTGAGTCTGAGGCCACGGGCATCGCGCCCAGGCCGGCGGCGATGTGTTCGCCGGGGACGTCCACCACGTTGCCATCAGCCGGCCGGGGACGCCCAGCGATGTTTGTCCAAGTCCGCCCCACCGGGCAAAACTGGACATTGGACAAATCCTGACCTGCGGTGGCCCGAACTGATCCCTGATTTGTACCGTCAGATAATTTGTGACGTGAGGCCAGCGGAGTGGCGAGTGAATGGAGGGAAGTGGGGCCGAGGTGCACGCTCAGGATCCGGTGAAGCGTCGAGGACGACAGCCGATACGGCCTGATCCCGACTCGGGCGCGGTGGGCGCCTTCGCCGACCGGCTCCTGCGGCTGAAAGAGGAGGCGGGCGATCCCTCGTACGCCGAGATGTCCTCTCGACTCGGCGCGGCAGCCTCGAAGTCGTCACTGGCGAGCGCCGCCCAGGGACGGAAGTTGCCGAGCTGGGAGACCACGTGGGAATTCGTCCGGGTTCTGGCAGTTGATCGGCTGGGGCATGATCCCGAGGAGACCGAACACGAGTGGCGGCAGCTCTGGGAGCGCACGAAGGCGGCCTCTTCTCCTGACGACACCAGCGCTGTCGAACTACCGAATGCCGGGAAACCGCCGGCACCGCCCGCGCGCCGGCGGAACCACCGCCGCACCCTCAGCATGGTCCTGGCCGCGATCATCGTGACCGGCTTGACGGTCTTCTATCTGACGACGAACGCGAACCAGGACGATCCCCCAGCAGCGCCGACAGCCAAGGACGACTCTGAATTCGTGGGTGACGTCACGTACCCGGATGGCTCGGAAGTACGGCAGGGCGCGTCGTTCCGGAAAGTGTGGAGGATCCGCAACACCGGGACGACATCCTGGGAAGGCAGACGTCTGGCTCGTATCAACACCGGACCCTGCCGATCACCCAGAACGGTGACCATCCCGCCGACGGCACCCGGCCGAACCGTCGACGTCGCGGTCCAGGTACAGGCCCCGAACAAACCCGGCAACTGCCGCATCTACTGGAAGATGACCGACGCGCAGGGCCGAGAGCTGTTCCCGCGCAAGCGCCCGGTGTTTCTGGATGTCCGCGTAGGCGGACCCTGACCTGCGGGTTCGTCGTCACGGAAATCCTGAGCTACCTCTACGGCCCACGCGTCATCATCGCTGAAGAATTCGCCGCCATCCCGAGGACCGAACTGTTGCTCATCTTCGACTCCTGGGCAGCCCGCCACCACGGGCAGGCAGGGCCCCCACCACAGAGGCGGCATCCGACGCATTGATCCGCCAAATCAAGGCGAGTCCCACCATTGGCCTCACCCCGCCCAGGACAGATCGAGAGGAGCATGATTAATTCGGCCTACACCTTGGCTTACGACGCCGCGAGATTCGCCTGTGCAGGGCTTCTCGCCCAACAGGGGCTACGCTCCACCACGACCGGTGGCCACTACGCGATCCAACAGGCCATGGTGCGCCAGTTCGGCTCCACGTTCGAACCCTTCAGCAGCATGCGACGCCGTAGAAACGAACTCGAGTACCCCATCTTTCCCGACGAGTCAGTGGACCAAGCGGAAGCAGATCAAGCTCTGACCGCCGCCGAATGATCGACCACCTGGGCCTCTTCTGACACGTCGCCCGTGACTTCCACGTGGCGTTCCGCCAAGCGGGACAGGCGGAAGAGCCACGCCGTCCCGCAGTAACCGTTCGGAACCGCCGCTCGACCCGACGGAAGACACCCATCACACTCGGGGAGCACACCCCAACGCGGAAACACGGTTACGAGGCCGCCGCCTCGTGGTGGCGGGCTGACAGGAGAAGCAGCATGCCAAGCCGCCACATCCATCTCGTCGGCAGCTATCCGGCAGCCGACTCACGCGAGGCCATGACGATCGTGGCAGGCGTGGCCGGCCCGTACCTCAAGACACTGGCGGACGGGGAGGTCGGCCCCCGCCGCCGTTGGATCACGCACATCATCGATGGCCTCCGCGAGCATCCCGACGTCGAGCTGCGGACGGACGGGGACTGGTCCGGCTACGACGACCGCCCGGTCTTCAGGGTGCGGCGCGGACACCGGCTCACCCCCGGCTCCCTGAACCTCGGCCACGCGTCCGCCGCCCGGGAAAGCTACGAGGTGTTCAAGGAGATCCGTCAGGAACACCGTCTGGACGGCGTGTCGTTCCAGGTCGGGATCCCCGGCGACCTGGACCTCGCACTCTTCGCCTTCGGATCGGCAAATGCGTTCAGCCGCCGCGCACCTTTCCGGGACGCGCTCGCCCATGAGATCGAGGAGATCGCCGGGTGGGGCGGCCAGGACGTGCTGTTCCAGCTTGAGGTGCCCGTCGAACTGGTCATGGTGGCCCGCACCCCCAAGCCACTGCGGACGGCGGCCGCGCGCTTGCTGGTGCACGGCATGGTCAAGCAGGTCGCCGCCGCGCCGCCGGGCACTCGCTTCGGTGTCCACCTGTGCGTCGGCGACCTCAACAACAAGGCGCTGAAGCGATTAGGCACCGCCGCGCCCGCGGTGTCCATGCTCAACGCGCTTCTGCGGGCCTGGCCGCAAGGCCGCTCGCTGGAGTACGTCCACGTTCCGCTGGCGGCGGGCGACCAGCCGCCACCGCTGGAGCCGGGCTTCTACCGAGCTCTGGAACTCCTCGCCGCGTTACCCCGGGACATCCGGTTCGCCGCCGGCCTGGTCCATGAGGCTCAAGCACCGGACGACCAGCGGAAGATCCTGCGCACCGTGGAGAGTCTCCTCTCTCGTACGGTGGACATCTCCCCTGCCTGTGGCCTCGGCCGGCGTTCGCCGCAGGGCGCCCGGCATGCCCTCGAAAGAGCGGTCACACTGGCCGAATCATGATCCCGAACGGTCTTGCGGGACCTCCATACAAACCGGATCTACCTGAGAACACGCGTGGCCGCGCGCCCGGCTGACACCCCGCCGAGCGCACCTGCCCGATAGCACCCCCTGGTGGATCCCCGTACGAAAGTCAGGGGTAGTGGGTGTCGTTCGGGTCCTGTGCCGGGATGCCGCGAAATCTAGTGTTTCCGACGTCGACGAGACGATTGGAGATCGCTGTGTGGCAGGGCAAGGGCTGGTGGCGGAGTGTTGCGGCCGTGGTGGCCGCCTGTTCGGTGGTTCTGGCGCTGCCGGGCCCAGCCTTCGCGAAGGGGGTACCCGACGAGGCGGCGGTACAGCGGGTGGTATCCGACTTCGCCGACAAGACTGGCTACCCGGGCATCGCAGTCGCGATCACCAAGGGCGACAAGGTCCTTTATGCGGGCGGGTACGGTCATGACTCATCCGGCGCCGCCGTGACCGCGACGACGCCGATGCCGGTGGCGTCGGTCAGCAAGTCGTTCACCGCGCTCAGCGTGATGCAGCTCGTCGAGGCGGGGAAGGTCACGCTGGACGCGCCGGTGCGCGACTACCTGCCCGATTTCCGGATCGCCGACCCTCGGGGAACGCGGATCACGGTACGCGAGCTGCTGAACCAGACCTCGGGGATCACCGACGGCACGCTTCCGGAGAAGAGCCTGCCGCAGCCGGATTCGCCGACGGGCGCCGTGGCGCGAGCTCATGCCGCGACGCTGGCCACCGAGCCCGGCACGAGGCACTCCTACACGAACACGAACTACCACCTCGCCGCCCGGCTGGTGGAGGTCGTGTCGGGCGAACCGTTCACGGACTATCTGCGGCAGCACGTGTTCGAGCCCATCGGTATGCGGGCGACCACCGCGATCGGCCAGGCTCCGCGCGATCTACCGCACGACGTACGCGAAGGGCATATCTACGCCTACGGGGCGTCGATTCCCCTCCCCGAGCCGAAACGGTTCGTCAGCGGCTCCGACGGCGTGATCACCACGAGCGCCGACATGGCCCAGTGGCTGATCATTCAGAACAACGCGGGCCGGGCCGCCAACGGCAAGCAGTTGATCTCGGCGGCGAGCATCGCGGCCATGCACACCTCGTCGGACCGGCGGTGGTCGTACGGGATGGGCTGGGACACCGACCAGAAGGGCAGGATCTACCACGGCGGCATCTGGTTCACCTACGCGGCCGAGCAGCTTCTGCTCCCCGGCGGCTACGGAATCGCGGTCGTCGGCAACAGCGGCGTCGGCCTGGGCAACGACGGCATCAGCCCACTGGCGGACGAGCTGGCCGTCCTGGTGACCGGCGGCGGGCCCTCGACCAGCGCCCCACCGCGGCTGCTCATCAACCTGACGCTGGCCGGCCTCACCCTGCTGAGTCTGTTCTTGGGCATCCGCAACCTGCGGCGTACGCGGGCGTGGGCGGACCGGCTCGCCACCCGGCCGCCCTGGTGGCGTGTCCTGCGCCTTCTGCCCAGACTCATCCCCCTCGCCCTGCTCGTGAGCCTTCCGGACCTGGGCGGGCTCGTCGGCGGCGGGCGGGACCTCACCTTCATCCAACTCTGCTACTACTCGGTGGCGCTGGTCACCTGGACGGCGGTCGCGGCCGTGATGAACATCAGCGTCCTGGTCATCCGTGTCGCGGCGTTGGCCCGGCCGCGCCGTTCAGCCGGCAGCCCGTCCGTACGGGACGCGTTCGCTCAGGTCGGCGAGAGATAGTGTCGGCACTGTGAGGAGGCGGTTGACGAGGTGGCCCGCCCCGCCGTGGGCGCTGAGCATACTGGCGCTACTGCTCGCGGTCGTCGCCCTGTCGTACGCCGAGTTACCGGCGTGGGCATGGGCCGGGGCCTTGCTGGCGCCTGTCGCGGCCGTGGCGCTGCTGGCGACGTACCCGGTGATCTCGCTGGGGGTGTGCGCGGCCACGAGCATCATGACGGCGCTGGGCATGGGCGATGCCGTCCCAGTGTGGAGTGTCGCGGTCGTCGCGGCCAGCTTCCTGATCAGCCTGCTGGCCGGCCGCCGGATGCCCCGGCCGGCCCCGGCGCTGAGCGTGTTCGTGGCGGGGGCTGCGCTGAACGTCCCGCTCGGCCTGGTCGCTGGTGATGCTTGGGGCATCGGGCTCCTGTTGCTCGGTCTGACGGTGGTGTTGCCGTGGGTGCTGGGCCGCTCCATCCGCCAACAGACCGAACTGCTCGCGACCGCCGCCGAACGGGCCCGGTTGCAGGAGCGGAACCGCATCGCCCACGACATGCACGACACGCTCGGGCACGAGTTGAGCCTGCTGGCGCTGCGCGCCGGAGCTCTCGAGATGGCACCCGATCTCGATGACCGACATCGGAAGGCCGCGACGGAACTGCGGGCCGGTGCCGGGCTGGCGACCGAACGGCTGGCCGCGATCCTCACCGTGCTGCGCGCCGATGAGCCCCCGCCCCTGCGGCCGGTGCCGGACCGTATCGAGGACCTCGTCGATCGGGCGGCCCGGGCCGGCCTGGCGGCATCGCTGGAGTGGCACGGCGTACGGCATCTTCCGCCGGTGGTCGACCTGGCCGCGCAGCGTGTCGTACAGGAGGCGCTGACCAACGCCGCCAAGCACGCGGCCGGGGCGGCTGTGCGGGTACGGCTGTCCACGGCGGACGGCACCACCGTGATCACCGTGACCAACGCCCTGTCACGGAATGCGCAGCGGGGTACGGGAGGACGCTCTGGTCTGACCGGACTACGGGAGCACGTCCGGCTCGTCGGCGGAACCCTCCACGCCGGGCCACGTGATCAGGAGTTCGAGGTCGTGGTCACGTTGCCACACCTGGAGGAATCATGATCAGAGTCCTGTTGGCCGACGACGAGGTGATGATCCGGGCCGGAGTGCGTGCCATCCTCACCACCGATCCGGACATCGACGTGGTGGCCGAAGCCGGGGACGGGCGGGAGGCCATCGAACTGACCCTTGCGCACCGCCCCGACGTGGCGCTGCTCGACATCCGCATGCCCATCCTCGACGGCCTCGCCGCCGGCGCCGAGATCACCCGCACGGCGCCCACGGTCGCCGTCGCCATCCTCACCACCTTCGGTGAGGATGCCTACCTGGCCCGAGCACTCGACGACGGCGCCCGCGGCTTCCTGCTCAAGTCCGGCGACCCACGCGAGCTGATCGCCGGCGTCCACGCGGTCGCCGGCGGCGGCGCCTATCTGTCCCCGAAAATAGCCGCACGGGTGATCGGCCAACTTCGATCCAGCGGACTCCGCCGCGCCTCAGCAGCACGCGCCGGGGTGGGCGCGCTGACTGACCGGGAACGCGAAGTGCTGGCCCTGCTCGGCGCTGGACTGTCCAACAGCCAGATCGCCAACCGGTTGGGCCTGGTCGAGGGGACGGTCAAGGGCCACGTCAGCGGCATCTTCACCCGGCTCGACCTGCGGAACCGCGTACAAGCGGCCGTCCTCGCCCACGAGGCCGGTCTCATAACGGAGTGACGCTCTCACCACCGTTTCCCACCCGAATGTGGCAGCCGGCGGTGGCACCGTAACCCGATCTCCGCGCTTCGGGCTCATGCCGATACTGCTGGTGATAGCAGTTTGTTTGACCTACCGCGTTTGCGACCGGAAGTCAGCCCACAGATCGACCGCCTCTTCGAGATCGAGAGCGGCAACGTCCTCGCGGGACATTCCAACCGTGTAGATCAACCGGTCCGCGAGCCAGTCAGGGACCGGCTCTCTACGGGACGCTTCAGCCACCTGGATGTGATCAGCCAGGGCGCCGAGGCGCTCGATCACCCGACCGAGCTGGACAACCTCCAGACGATCGCCACCTGCCCCGCGTACCCTCGCCGTCGCCTCCGCGTACACTTCATCGGCTCGCTCACCGACGGCCCACACCTCACAGATCTCCACCGACTTGTGCTCAGTGATCCGGTAGACGACCCGCCAAGTGTTCCGAGACGGGCACCTTCCGGCACGTTGAGCGCCGCATCACCTGGCGCGGCCCCTACGAGGAGATCGACCTGACCGGCGCATCCGTTCGATCCTGGCGGGAACTCGAGCAGTCGGAACGGAAAGAGGTGCGGCCGTACTCGATGTACGTGGCGCTCCTCTGCGTCCATCCCGAGCTCGATGACTTCGAGTTGACGGCGGCGCCGGATGACCTGTATGTCGTGGCCGAACTGCTCGGCCCCGAAAAATGACCGCTACCCCACCATCCGGACTACGACCTCAGGAATGCCGCCCTGGAAGCCATGCCCAGGCCCGCTGCCTATTTCCGAGTCTCGGTGATCAGTTGGTGGGCGCCCTGGTGGAGCAGGTCGGAGGCAACGCGGGAGCCGAGGGTGGCCGGGTCGCCCGGATCGCCCCACAGGTGGGCGCGGACGAACCGGGAGCCGTCGCCGTTGAACACCATCCCGTACAGCGACATCTGCCCGTCCGGCGTGGTGGAGGCGTGTCCGGCGATGGGGCTGTTGCAGTGGCCGCGCAGCATGTGCAGCATCGTGCGTTCGGCCAGGATGTGCGCGGCGGTCGCGGGGTGGTTGAGCTCGTCGAGCAGCCGCATGACGGAGTCGTCGGCGGTGCGGGCCTGGATGCCGATCACGCCTGCGCCGACGGCGGGCACCATGGAGACGATCCCGCTGTCCGCCGGGTGGAACTCCAGCGGCAGAACCTCATAGTGCCGGTCCAGGGCGTCGATCCGGCCGAGGCCGGCGCGGGCGAGGATGAGCGCGGCGTACTTGGTGTCCCCGTCCAGCTTGGCCAGGCGGCTGTTGACGTTGCCTCGGATGGGTTCGGTCCGCAGGTCGGGCCGGTACATGTGGAGTTGGGCATGGCGGCGGACGGAACTCGTGCCGATGATGGAGCCCTGGGGGAATTCCGCGAGGGGCGTGCCGTCGCGGGTGACGACGACATCGTGGACGTCCTCGCGTTCGAGGTAGGCGCCGAACGCGGTCCCTTGAGGCAGCGGCACGTCGCCGGGGACGTCCTTCATGCAGTGCACGGCGATATCGACCTGAGCCGACGTCAGGGAGCGGTCGATCTCCTTGGTGAAGTTGCCCTTCCCGCCCAGTTCGGCCAGGTCGCCGGGCCACAGGTCGGCGCTGGTGGTCATCGCCACCAGCTCGACGTCCAGGCCCGGTACCCGCTGGTGGATCCGGTCGCGTACGTCGTTGGCTTGGTACAGAGCCATGGGTGAACTGCGGGTGCCGACCCGCAACGGCCGGTCGCGGAACGCGTCGTGCAGCAGGTTGATCAAGGCGTCGGTCATGATGATCTTCCGGTCGGTCGAGGTAGACGGCGAGCCAGTCCTTAGGACTGGAGGTCGTTGGAAAGGTTGATCCGGATCTCCGTGTTGCGGTATCCGGCGCGCAGGAACGCGGCCGCCATCGGCGCGTTGCCCACGTCGGTGGTGGCGGTGACGCGCGGCTCTCCGTTGGCCGCGTGCATGCGGGTGATCTCGGCGAGTACCTCGTCCACATATCCGCGCCCCCGGAACTCCGGGACCACCCCGAGATACCCCACGTTCACGCTGTACGGCGTCGCCGAGGGGATCGCCATGCCTGCCACCTCGCCCTCGTGCGTATACGCGATCCGCCACCACTCCCGCTTGCCCGGCGCTCCGAGATAGAAGTCCATCTCTTCGCGCGCGGTCGCGTCCACGCCCTTGGCCGCCACGTTCGTCCGGGTCTGGAAGTCCAGGCTGCCCTCGGCGATTCTCGCGAACACCTCCAGGAACTCCTCATCGGACGCCTCGGCGAACCGCAACGCCCCGGCCGCCGTGGGCACTCCGTCGGCCGGCGCCCACTCGAACTGCAGCCGCTCCACCTCCCGGGTGAGGCCGGCCGCGTGTGCCGCCGCTCGCCGCCATTCCACGGCCGCCGAGATGGCCGGATCGTCACGCCAGCCGCCGGCCGCCTTGATCGCGTACTGCACCGGCCGTGGGAACACCGCCAGCGCGGCCCTGATCAGTTCGGCGGCGACTGCGGTGCGCTCACCCAGCGCGGGATCCACGTCGAGGCAGTCGAGCGCGACCGGGTACGCGCTGTCCCTCGGCCCCCACCACAGCGCCCGCCCCACGACCCGGTCGCCGACCTCGGCGATCCACGTCCACTCCGGCCGGTACATGTTCTCGGCCAGTTCCGCGAGGTAGCGGTCGGCCGGGATCCAGCCGACGGGCTCGGTCACGACCCACGCGGTCACACGGTCGAGCTCCGCAGGGACAATCGCACGGTAGGAAATCACCTGAGGAGGTTAGCGAACCTTTCTTCCCACCCGTGGGCTGAATGTCCGATGCCAGCGGAGCTGACGCCGCGCGTGTCAGGGGGCGCACGCTCCTAGCCGTAGTTCTTCTCCGCCTGCTCATAGCCTCGGAGGATCGGCCGGTTGTCGCGAAGCCAGGCTGGGTCGTTTTCCTTGAGGAACGTCGAGTCCTTGGGCCTGGTCTCCACCTCGTCGACCATCTTGCGGAACTCGGCGAGGCTCGCGTCGGTCACCAGCAGGCTCTTTGATCTGCTTGGGCATCATGCGGTGGACGTCGAGGAACTCGATCGAAAAAATGATAAAATTGTCCCGTTTTGTCCTCATTGGTCGTACCGCATCGCCCTGGCCGCGGTACTGAACCGCCAAGCACGGGGGCGGTGATGTCAGCATGAGGACCGCCCGCCGCATGGCACTGCTGGCAGCGGGCGCAGCCCTGCTGATCGCGAGCTGCGCCTTGCCCTCGGAGGCGAGTCTCACGGCCCTCTCCGACGTGTCGGCCACGCATGAACCGACGGCAAGCGCCACTCCGCCGGCGCTGAAGCCCATCGATCCGGCCGCGTTCCAGTCCACCGTCGAACGTGCGGCGAAGAAGCTCATGGTTCCCGGTGCGCTGGTCCTGCTCCGCACCCCACAGGAAATTTTCCGGGCGACTGTCGGCACAACCGAGCTGGGGACGGCCAAACCGCCCACCACGGGCGACCACTTCCGAATCGCCTCCAACACCAAGACCATGACCTCGGCGCTGATCCTCCTCCTCGCCCAGGACGGCGAACTCCGGCTGAGCGACCCGGTGTCCGCCTACGTTCCCGGAGTGCCCAACGGCGAACACATCACCATCGCCGAGCTGCTGAAGATGCGCAGCGGACTCTACAACTACACCGACGCCCCCGAACTCGCGGCGACCATGGACGCCGACCCGGGCAAGGCCGTGACGCCGCAGGCGATGCTGGACATCGCGTTCCGGCACCCGCCGAACTTCGCACCCGACAGGTCCTACGAGTACAACAACACCAACTACGCGCTGCTGGGCCTCGTCGCCGAGAAGGCGGGCGGCCACCCGCTGGCCCAGCAGTTCCGGGACCGGCTGTTCGCCCCGCTCGGACTGGCCGGGACCTCACTGCCCACCGCCGCCGACCTGTCCCTCCCCACCCCCTATTCACACGGCTACATGTACGGCGGATCGGCCTACGCGCTGGTCGACCGGCCCTACCCCGCCGACGTACAGGCGGCGGCCCGGTCCGGAAAGCTCCTGCCGACGGACTACACCCACCAGAACCCCTCCTACGCCACCGCCGCCGGAGGCGCCATCTCCACCGCGGACGATCTGGCCACCTGGATCCGGGCCCTGGTTACGGGCAAGGTCCTCAACCCCGCCTTCCAGCAGCAGTGGCTCCACAGCCCGCAAGCCGAGGACCCGGCCGCTCCCGGCGGCAAGAAGTACGGGTACGGCATCGCCTACCAGCGTTTCGGTCCGAACGCCTCGATGTACTACCACGGCGGAGAGCTGCCCGGCTTCAACTCCTTCATCGGCCACGACCCGGACAACGAGGTCACGCTCGTCATCTGGACGAACCTGACCCTGTCGCCCGACGGCAAACCCACGGCCCAAGCCCTGCTTCCCACCGCCCTCAACCAGATCTACGCCGGCCTCTGACGGCATCGCTGGTGCGGAACCGGACGTCCCACTCATCATTCAGGGGTGGCACCGTAATCCGATCCCCGCGCTTCGGGCTCAAATCGAAACCTCTACCGCCACTCGTCGCCTTGCGTGCCTCCGCTTAGTGTGCGGGGTCAGCCTTGATCCGCGCGGCTGCCCTCCAGCCCGCCCGGGCAGGCCACGCCCGTGCCGCCGATCCCGCAGTACCCGTTCGGCACCTTGAACAAATCGTGCGATAAATCAGGCTCAGGCTGCGGGAGCACGTGGACTGATTCGCACCTCCAGCTCGGCGTCCAGAGCCCTGGCCAGTCGCTCGAGGACCGGCAGCGTCGGCACGGTGCCTCCTCCTTCGAAACGGGCCACCGCTGACTGCGTCATGTCAGCCGCACGAGCCAGCTCACTCTGGCTCCAACCACGAGATTCCCGCATCTGTCGTACTGCCCGACCGAGTTCGAAGGCGAGACGAGCCGCATCGTATGCCTCGGCCGCCCCGGGCTCGGACAGTCGTCGGTCACGGAGATCAGCCCAATCGGTCCGCTCGGTCATCACCACTCCTCGTCCGCCGAGTGTGCCTTGTCCTTGCAACGGGACAACGCCCGCCGCGCCCGGTCCACTTCTCGATAGCTGATCCGCATTGTCAGATCATCAAGGTAGAACCGCAGCTCGCGCAGCTTGCCATCGAGCTGTCGCGTGTACGGCTCTCCCAGCAACGGGCCTTCCGCCGCCAGCAGATCGATGTAGAAAGCCGCTCGCGCGAACGACTCTGCCGAGAGCTTCTCCAGCCACTCCCGAACTTCCGGTTCCAGCTCTACGCTACCCAGACCATAGCAACGATGCTATGGCGGCAAGATTCCGCGATCAGGTGATCGCAGAAATTTGACCACTCAAAGTGATTTCGCAACTACCTGCAACCACTCCGGCGGACAGAAGAGGCAACGCGAATGCCCTCGAGACTCCGATGGCGGAGAGATGCCCGGCTTCAATTCCTTCATCGGCCAGGACACGGACCATGAAGTCACACTGGCGATCTGGACAAACCTGACTTTGTCGCCCGGCGGCCGGACCACAGCCCAAGCCTTGCTGCCCACCGTCCTCAACCAGGTCTACGCCGACCTCTCGCTCCCCACCGGCGTCGACCAGTCGGTGTCCTTCGGGTACCCAGGCGGGTCTGCGCCATTGCCCCGCGCAACCTGCCGCGCACCTCGCGTCGCCTGGATCCGATGGTAGTGACGCGAATCACCGTCACCGCCGCCCCATTTGGCGTCACACTCCCGGGTCCGATTCCGTCATATGAGTAGGCAAGGTTAGGGGGCCCAAATGCGTTCGCTATTGGCCAAAAACCGCTCGTTTCAGTTCTCTCACTGGTCGTTCATGTTCGCGGAAATCGCCATCTGGTCGTTCGTCGTTCTGGCGGTGACCGGGGCGGTGCTGATGGTGTTCTACAACCCCAGCATGTCCCAGGTGACCTATGACGGCTCGTACGGCCCTCTACGCGGACTCTTCGTCAGCAACGCCTTCGACTCGACCATGCATCTGAGCCTGGAGGTGCGCGGCGGCCTGCTCATCCGCCAGGTCCACCACTGGGCGGCGCTCGTCTTCGTGGCGGCCGTCGTGGTGCAGCTGCTGCGCATGTTCCTCACCGGCGCGTTCCGTCGCCCGCGCACCGGGCAGTGGCTGATCTGGGTGACGCTGCTGGCGCTGGGCATGGCCGCGGGCGAGACCGGTAACGCCCTGCCTGACGACATGCTGTCGGGCGGGAGCCTGTGGCTGATCATGTCGGTTGTGCAGTCCATCCCCGTAGTGGGAACCTGGGCGCTGTCGCTGCTGTTCGGCCCGGGCTTTCCCGGCGACAGGGTCATTCCGGTCATGTACGGGGGGCACCTGCTGATCGCGGTCGTCATGGTCGCGCTGTTGATCGCCCGCAACCTGCTGGTGCGGCGGCACGGCCACTCCCGATTCATCGCCTCGCTGCCGACGCGGCGGAGCGCACGCCCGATGATGGCGCTCGCGACGATCGGCATGCTGATCATTCTCGGGTTCGGGTTCCAGATCGCCCCTATATGGCTGTACGGCCCTGCCAAGCCGACGCAGATCTCGGCGGGCTCGGTTCCCGACTGGTACATGGGGTTCCTCGACGGCGCCCTCCGGATCATGCCCGGGTGGGAACTCACCGTCGGGGACTACACACTCAGCCTCGCGGTCCTCATCCCCACGCTGGTGATACCCGGGGCCTTCTTCACCGCCCTGGCCGCCTACCCCATGGCCGAGCGCTTCCTCCTCTCGCGACGCGGCCGCCGTGACGCGCTGGGCCGGCCCAAGGCCACGAGCCGCATGGCCCGCGAGACGTTCGCGCACGACCTGCTCGATCGCCCACGTGAGACCCCGGTGAAGACAGCCATCGCGGCCGTCGGCGTCACGTTCTACGGCCTGCTGTGGGCAGCCGCGGCCAACGACCAGATCGCCCAGCAGTTCCAGATGAACGTCAATGCTGTGACGATCTTCTTCAGGTTCGCCGTGGTCATCGGCCCCGTCATCGCCTTCGTCCTCACCCGGTGGATCTGCCTCGCACTTCAACAGACGGATCACCACGTGGCCGAGCACGGAGTGGAGACCGGGATCATCACGCGGTCCCCCGACGGCGGATTCCACGAACAGCTGGCGCCGGCGCAGCAAGAGCGCCGAGAGCCGGCGATCGCCTCGGGGAGATGACAGTGACACGCCGACGGCGCTCACGCCATCGTCCTTGAGGTACCCGTGAACCCGCGAGGGAGCTGAGGCGCGATCACGCACGGCCCATGTCGTACATGGCGGCCACGTCGCCGGCAAGCTCCACCCGCCCCCGAAAGACGTCGTCCGTCAGGCCCGCTCGGCACCTCATCCCGGAGATCGTCGCCGCCTACACCGAGCTCGGTGTCGACAGGCTTATCCTGGTCCCGCCGATCGGGCCCTCGCTCACCGAGTTGGAAGACTTCGTACGGGCCAGCACGCCGAGCGCGAGCAGCAGCAACCCGGCCGAGGCCCACGCGGCCCAATCACCCAGGGCGGTGTAGAGGGTGGCCGAGCCGTCCCGAGGCAGGGTGGCCGTGACCGTGGTCATGCCCGTCTTGTCGCTGTAGCGCTCGGTCACGATCCGGCCGCGGTTGTCGCTGACCGTCAGCCATCCCTCGCGTGCGGCACGGGCCACCGCCAGGCCGTTCTCCACGCCGCGCACCACCGCCATGCGGCTGTGCAGCCACGCGTCCTCGTCGAAGTCCCAGGCGGGCGCGAGCAGGGCGGCGACGCCGGCCTTGCCGTACTCCCTGACCAGGCCGGGGAAGTCGAGGTCCTTGCAGATGATGAGGCCGAGCCGATTGCCGTCGAGGAAGGCCAAGCTGGTGCCAGGCCGGAACTCGCGCTCCACCCCGGGGATCATGTGGTGTTTGTCGTAGCGCACGCCGGAGGGGTAGCTCACCGCGCTGTTGGTCTCCATGGCGATCCCCGCGACCACCTCCACGCCCGGGCGGGCGAACGGCAGGTCGGCGGTCTCGAAAACCTTCTCGGGCAGCACCACGATCTCCGCGCCGCGGGCCACCGCGGTGTCGATGGCCTCGCTGTACCGGCGGACAAGATCCTCGGAGTTGTCCGTCGCGACCAGCGCGACCTTCCGTCCTCCGGTGTCGGCGGGCGTCGCGAGCCGTACAAACCCATGGCCGAGCGTGAGCGCGACCAGCACGCCCGAGACCACCGCCGCGCGTGGCCGCAGGACCGCGATCGAGGCGGGCACGAACAGCAGGAGGAAGGTGATGCCCCAGACCCCGGCGACAGAGGCGGTCTGCAGCACGGGCAGGAAGTCGGCCTGCGTGTACGCCAGGCTCCACCAGGCCCCGTGCGGTCCGGCGAGGTTCATGACGTACTCAGTGGTTACCCAGACAGCCGGTACGGCTGCCGCCGCCAGGAGCGGCCTGCCGCGCACGAGCAGGGTGCGGAAGAGCAGCACGCCCAGGCCGTAGCAGAGCGCGGGGCCCGCGATGAGGGCGGCGGCCAGCGCGGGCGGCATCTCGAGGGGCTGGGTGAAGTACGGCCACATCTGCGCCTGGCCGACGAGCCAGACGAGCGTCCCAGCGGCGAAAGCCGTAGCCTTGCCCGCCCGGCGAGCCAGGAACAGGACGGGCAGCGGCGCGAGCCAGGTGAGCCACCAAACGGGGTGGAGACCGGTGCCGAAGTGCATCAGGACGGCGGAGGCGAGGGTGAGAAGGATGCGTTCCATGCCGACGATCGTGCTTCTCCCCACCCTGCCGGCGCGTCAGTCTCGAGTGTGATCTCCGTTGTCACTCTCACCGGCGACCACCAGCCCGGACTCATAGGCCAGCACCACGGCCTGGACGCGGTCCCGCAGGTCCAGCTTGGTGAGCATGCGGCTGACGTGCGTCTTGACCGTGTGCTCGGTTACCACGAGCGAGGCGGCGATCTCCGCGTTCGACAGGCCGCGCGCGACCAGCTTCAGCGTCTCGCGCTCGCGTTCGGTCAGTGCGTCCAGCCTGGCCGCCAGCCGGGGGGCGACGCCGTGGGCGGGCCTGCGTACCAGGTCCTCCAGCAGTCTCCTGGTCGCCGCCGGGGCGAGCAGGGCCTCACCCAAGGCGACGGTACGCACGGCGTGGGCGAGCTCGTCGCGCCGGATGTCTTTCAGCAGGAAACCGCTCGCTCCCGCCCGGACCGCGTCGTAGACGTACTCGTCGAGGTCGAACATGGTCAGCACGAGCACCTTGGCGGCGGTGGTGGCGCAGATCTCCCTGGTCGCCTCGATGCCGTTCTTGCCCGGCATGTGCACGTCCATCAGGACCACGTCCGGCTGGAGCCGCCTGGCCTCGATGATCGCCTCCTCGCCGTCGGCTGCCTCGCCGACCACCTCCATGTCCGGCTGCGCGTCCAGGATCAGCCCGAACCCCGCGCGGAACAGGTCCTGGTCGTCGGCGATGAGCACCCGTAACATGCGGGTTATTCAAGCAGAAATTCCGCTTCCACCAAGAAGCCCCCGTTTCGTCCCGCCCCGGCCCTAAGCGTCCCGCCACATGTCGCCGCCCGTTCCCGCATCCCAGCCAGCCCGTACCCGCCGCCCTCACCCGGCCCCCGCCCGTCGTCGGCGATCTCCACCGTCAGGCTCTCCCGCCAGGTCAGAGTGAGGCGTACGGCACGCGTACCGGCGTGCTTGCGCACGTTGGTCAGCGCCTCCTGAACGATGCGGTAGACGGCGGCCTCAACGCTTTCGGCGACCGGGCGCGGGGTACCGACGGTCGTGCTCACCACATCGAGGCCGCTGCGCTCGACCAGCGCCGGGAGGTTGGCCAGACGGGGCTGAAACAGGGACTCGCCGGCATGGCCCCACGCCGGTACGCCACCTTCCCCCGGGGACCGCAGCGCGGCGAGCACCCCCCGGAGCTCGGCCAGCGCCCCCCTTCCCGTGCCGGCGATCACATCGAAAACCGCCTCGGCCCTGTCTGGGTCGCTGCGCACCACCACCGGCCCGGCTTCGGCCTGAACCACCATCAGCCCAACGGAATGGGTGACGATGTCATGCATGTCGCGCGCGATCCGGGTGCGCTCCTCGGCCACCGCCGCGATGTGCTCCTGCTCCCGCCGCCGCGCCCGCTCGGCCAGCTCGGCAGCTCGCGAGCGGCTCGCCCTGGCACTGGTGCCCAGCGCGTAGGCGGCCACGAAGGCAGTCCCCATCAGCCGGAAGGTCTCGTCGTCCTCCCCCGGCAGCACCAGCGAGATGCCCACAGCCGCGACGATCACCGGAATCGCCGCCAGTCTCTTCCACGTGGGGCTCAGGTCGGCGATCGTGTAGACGGCCAGCAGCGGCCCGAAGGGCAGGAACGGCTTCTCCCACGTCACCATCACCGACATCGCCGCCCCGACCACCACCGCCACCACCATCGGCGCCCGCCTACGCCACCACACCGGCACCGACGCCAACAGCCCCAGTCCGATGATCCACCAAGGTTTGGGATCGGGCAGCAGAAGCGGCCCAACCGTAGCCAGGACCACGCCCACCGCGAGCGCCCCGTCAACCGCCCTACCAACCCGGCCCGCTGCGAACATCCGCCCATTATCAGGACTTATTAGCCCTCTGCCGTCACTCTCTAGAGTGAACATCCCGGGCTCCGCCGCGCCATCCGCCCTCTCCCTGGAGCTCGGGTGCGGATTCATGCTGCGAAACAGCTGCCGACACCCACTCGGACGGGTCACCTAGCTTGACGCTGGTGCCACCGATGCCGCAGTAGCCGTTCGGAACTTTGTGAAGGTACTGCTGGTGGTAGCGCTTCGACCAGGGCATCAATAGCCGCCTAATCGGTGTCCTTCGGGTGTCGAGGCGATGCGTAGACCACCCAGACAGTGCGAGAGACGTCATCTATGACATAGCGGACACGTCCACCGCTGGTGACCTCGAATTCCCACTGCTCCAGGTCCTTGCCATTGTGACGATGAGTCGCGAGATCGCCGCGTAGGCGATGCTGGCGGTCATGGCTTGAGCGTGAACGGGGACCAGCACGCAGGACCTCGAAGCATCGGCGCGTATTGGCCAAGGCATGACGACACAGTTCTTCCCATCCCCTGACCGCGTCGCTGGTACCGAACCGCACGTCCCACTCGTCATCCGGCGGTGGCACCGTAACGCGATCGCCGCGTTTCGGGCTCACGCTGAAACCTCCACCGGCCCGAAGTCACCTACGGTCGGCTTGCGGGCCTCGGCATAGCGTTCAGGGTCAGCCTTGATCCGAGCGGTTGCCCGCCACCCTGCGATGACCTCTTGAGTGGTGACATCAACGTCCAACTCCGCGGCATCGGAGAGCGCCTCAACCAGTTCCAAGGTAAAGGCGCGAAGCTCTTCCGGAGAAAGGTGGCGCACCCAGGGGAAGACCTCAGGCATGGCGAGGACCAATGCACGCGCGGCGGGATCGTGTTTGATCAAGGCAAGAAAGAGCCGGGACGCCGTGGCCAGCGTCTGGTCGCGCTCCTCCTCACGGTCTACCGCCGTGAGGTAGAAGTCGGGGGCGTCCCGATGCGTGACTCGGACACGTCCCAGGCGTGCCGCGCGCTCGGCAACGGCCCGGGGGTTTCTCGACAGGTCGGAGAACGTGACGGCGTCGGCATGGCTGGTGCTCACTCATCCAGGGTAAGTCAGAACACGATCTGAACACAGGCGATCAGGGAACACCGACGAGTCGCGGTGCAGCGCTAGGACGCCGGGGCGTGGGGCCGGAAGGCCCCACCCGGGGGTCTTGGGGGGCTCGGCCCCCCAATCAGGGAGGCCCCGCGCGAAGCGCGGGAATTTGCCTTTAGGTCAGGCCGACCGGGCAGGAAACACCGGTGCCACCGATGCCGCAGTAGCCGTTCGGAACTTTCTGAAGGTACTGCTGGTGGTAGCGCTCCGCCCCAGGCAACAACCCGCCAGGCGCAGGCGACCGGACTTCAGAGCGCCACGCCACAACCGCGTCCAGCGCGACTTGTTCGGGAAATCCTAACTCTCCGCCCACGACGGAGGTAAGGTATTTCCCGAACGCCAAGGGACTGGAGAGCGCTGATGGAGGCGAGGCCACAGCCTCAGAGCGAGGCTGAAGTTCTGACGGCCGGGATGGCTGTGCTAGGTGACCGGTTGCCGACAGGGTGGGACATCCAACCGCTGAGCCACAGACTGCCCAATGCCCGCTTCGACGCCCTCTGGAACGTGACAGCACCGGACGGCACCTCCGTCGTGCTGGTTGTGGAAGCCAAGCGCGTGGTGGAAAGACGTGACACCGCTACGCTGCTTCAGCAACTAGATGCCCAGGCGCAAGAGCTTCCAGGAAGCCGTGGAGTCGTCGTCTCCAGGTACCTGTCGCCACCCGTGCGTAAGCGGCTCTCCGATGTCGGCCTGTCCTACATAGACGCGACAGGCAACATAAACCTGAACGTCCCTCGGCCCGGTCTATATGTTGCAGACCGAGGGGCCGACCGTGATCCATGGCGTGGCCCTGGAAGACCGCGCGGAACGTTGAAGGGCGCTCCCGCAGCGAAGGTCGTGCGTGCGCTGTTGGACCATGACAGATCGTGGGCGATCCGCGAACTGGTTGATGTCGCCGAAGTATCTACCGGGTCGACCTATCGGGTGATCGAGTTCCTCGAAAGCGAGGATCTGGCAACGCGGAACAACTCGGGTGCAGTCGTAGTCTCCAACTGGGTTGCTCTGCTGAGGCGTTGGAGCGAGGACTACGGGTTCGTGCGGAACAGTCGCGTCACACGCTGGATAGCACCGAGAGGTCTATCGAACCTCATGCAGCGGGCGTCTGAAAATCCCACTCAGTACGTCGTAACCGGGACCTTGGCCGCGGCCACCTGGGCCCCCTACGCTCCCGCCCGCTCCGCAATGATCTACACGGCGGACGCTCAGCACAGCGCCCGACTCTGGGATCTTCGCCCTGCCGATGCCGGAGCGAATGTGATGCTGGCCGAGCCGGAAATCGACGTCGTCTTCACTCGCACCCTTACCGACACTTCCGGTCTCACGATCGCAGCACCATCCCAGGTCGCCGTCGATTTGATGACGGGCCCTGGACGCAGCCCTTCTGAAGCCGAAGAACTCATCGAATGGATGACGCGACATGAATCCTCCTGGCGTAGATAGTGGCGACATCCTCGTCCGATCTCGATCTGCGCTTCTTGATGCTTTGGCTGCACTCGATGCCCATCGCGACGCTGTGATCGTGATCGGGGCACAGGCGATTTACCTGCGCACTGCAGGAAGCTCTGTCGCGCTCGCTGAGACGACGAAGGACAGCGATCTCGCACTCGACCCGAGGATCTTGGAGGACGAACCGCTTCTGGAGAAGTCCATGAGCCGCGCGGGCTTCTACCGTGACCCCCTCGACGGACAGCCTGGCGCATGGCTCAACTCCGATGGCATCCCCGTCGACCTGATGGTGCCCGAGGCTCTCGCAGGACCAGGTACGAAGAACACACGGGGAGCTCGCATTCCGCCGCATGATCGCCGTGCAACCCGGCGCGCTCGAGGTCTCGAAGCTGCTGTCATCGACAACACGGTCATGGACGTCACCGCCCTTGACCCGGACGATGCCCGTACGTATCAAGTCAGAGTCGCGGGACCTGCTGCCTTGCTGGTGGCCAAGCTCCATAAGATCGCCGAGCGAGTTTCCGTTCCTCACCGGCTGAACGACAAGGACGCGCATGACACGTACCGCGTATTGATCGACGCCGACACCGCCGAACTCGCCGCCGCATTCAGGGCCCTACGTCGCGAGCCAATCAGCGGTGAGGTCACAAACCAGGCCATCGAATATCTGGCCACACTGTTCGCAGTGGGGCCGGACGCGCTCGGCGCGAGGATGGCCGGACGCGCAGAAGAGGGAATCGGCGAACCAGAGACGGTTGCCTTGGCGACATCCTTCCTCGCCGCTGATCTCGTGCGGGCCTTGGAGCGCGAGTGAGCCCTCCTGACCACGGAGAGGTCAGTCTCCGCCCCTCCGGATACTGGCGACGCTCGCGGTCAGCGGCCTCGCCGATCAGGAGGGACGGGCACTCTCGAACTCCGTGCACGCCAGCGAGATCTTCACCAGGAATCTGATTCACTCACCGGCCGACGCGATACCGACAGGGCAGGAAACACCGGTGCCACCGATGCCGCAGTAACCGTTCGGCACTTTGAACAAATACTGCTGGTGGTAGCGCTTCGCTTCCGGCAATAGATGTGCGACCTAATGAGACCTAGACCGGTACTCCGCCCACAGGTCGACGGCCTCTTGAAGATCAAGAGCGGCAACGTCCTCGCGGGCCATCCCGACCGTGTAGATCAACCGGTCCGCCAGCCAATCCGGAACCGGTTCTCTAGGGGGTGCTTCCTCAATCCGAAGATGATCGGCCAGCGTGCCGAGACGCTCGATCACCTGGCCGAGCTGGACAAGCTCAGGACGGGCAGCACCCGCCTCGCGAACCCTCGCTGTCGCCTCCGCGTACACTTCCGCGTCGGCACGCTCACCGACAGCCCACACCTCGCAGATCTCCACCGACTTGTCCTCAGTGATCCGGTAGACGACACGCCAGGTGTTACGGCCGACCACCAGCTTCCGAAAACCGGTCAGCTCCCCACCGAGCGGGTAACCGGCCTCAGGATTATCCAGCAGGAGAAGGATCTTCTTGAGCACCTTGGGCACCGCATCTGGGCCAATGCGTCGGAGGTCGTCGACCGCCGGCGCCGTGAAGACGACGTCGGACACGACTCACTCATCGTCCGGGATGGCGGCCAGCGACTCGCGAGTTTGCCCGAAGGCGGCAAGCACGTCATCGAGCGAAACCCGCTCCCCCGTGTCACCGACCGACCGAGCGAGCACAAGCGCAAGATCGCGCAGATCAGCCGCGGCCTCCTCCAACTCTTTGAGTCGGCGAATGCTCACCACGGCCGCCACTGGCTGATGCCGACGGGTGACCACCAGATCGGTCCCCTGCTCCGCATCAGCCACCAGGCGGGCAACGCCTCGCTGGGCCGCCTCTGTGACACTCAGCTCAGTAGCGTCGTGCAGAACAGTCATGCATCAACTGTATATCTTTCTGCACAGAACCGCGATCCCTGAGCGAGCACAGGCTCACGCCTCTCCGGATGTCAGACCGACCGGGCAGCTCACGCCCGTCCCGCCGATCCCGCAGTACCCATTAGGCACACTGCTGGTGGTGGAGGTTCGCCTCCCGCAACAGTTCCGGAGATTCCCGCTCGACCGCAAGCAGTCTCAGACACCGACCACCTGCACTGCTTTCCCGCACAGTTTGGTCATGTCGTCCTCGTCAGACGTCAGGACGATTGCAGGGCGCACCGAGCGCAGTGCGGTGGCCGCGACCACAGCGTCGATGGCGTACTTGTGACCGTGCAGGCGGGCATCTCGAAGAAGCTCGATCGCTCGCGACGAGATGTCCTCGGTCACCGGCTCGATCTTCAGCCGGGACAGGTACCACCTGAGACGATCGCTTTTGACGGTGATGTCTTGTGCCTCGATCGGCGTCATGGCGCTGACCACAACCCGAAAGTCGTTGTCCTGCGCCTCCCGCACAAACGCTGTCACCCGCTGGTCGGCCTCGCACCACTGCACGAGCCCCTCGCAATCGAGAACGACGGTGCCCGCGCTCAACCGGCTTCGTGCGCGCGCCATCCATCCTCCTCTTGGAGTTCGGGCG
This sequence comes from Nonomuraea sp. NPDC049141, assembly GCF_040648415.1. Taxonomy (NCBI): domain Bacteria; kingdom Bacillati; phylum Actinomycetota; class Actinomycetes; order Streptosporangiales; family Streptosporangiaceae; genus Nonomuraea; species Nonomuraea sp. NPDC049141. Next base: position 92,846 of record NZ_JBEZDR010000029.1, on the reverse strand, counting down.
CCGACTTGACGCGGTGGAACAACTCCGCCGCCTCATCACGCAAAGACTGTGGGATCGGCCCACAAGCGGCCTCGTTCGCCTGCAGCGCCTCCTCCAAGAGATCCCGCTCGATCTGGCGCTCCACAGCGGCATCAACATAGGCGGAAAACCCGCGGGCCCCGACCCGCTCGCGGACAGCGCGAATGTTGCCCGCTCTCAGAGACACACTGACCTTGGCGGCCGGGCCGTCTCCCGGGGCGAAGTCTCGCTCTGGCATGCTCATAGGCTCAGTTTACTACTTCAAGTAGCAAAATGCCGGTCCTCGCCTTACCTGAGGACCGGCCGCTACGTATGCCGACGCGTCGCTGGACGTCAGTCCAACCGGACAGGAGACCCCGGGCCGCCGATTCCGCAGTTGGGCACTTTGTAAGGTACTGCTGATTGCAAGGCTTAACTCTATGCAACAATTCATGTGAGGAGGGTTACATGGGCAATGTCAGTCAACGTGGGGGTAGGCGCGTTCTAGGTAGTCGTTGATCTGCCGCCATTGAGTGGGATGGATGTCCAGCGATTGAAGGTCGCCCGGGTCTACCCAGCGGACGTCGCTGGCCTCGTCGTTGGCCCCTGGCCGACCGCCGACCGGACGGGCGATCAGCATCACCTCGTACTCCTGCCGGATCTCGCCGTCGGTGTAGGCCACGATGTGACCGGGGTCGGAGTAGATGCCCAGGATGCCCACCGGCTCGACGCGGACGCCGGTCTCCTCCTCGGTCTCCCGCACGGCGCACTGGGACGGTGTCTCCCCGATCTCCATCTTGCCCATGGGCAGAGCCCACTGACCGGTGTCGCGTCGGCGCTGCATCAGGATGCGCCCCGCGTCGTCCACCGTGACCGTCCCGCAGGCGGGTACCAGGCTGTTCGCCTTCGGTGCGTCCGGGTCGTTCCAGTACTCGACTCGTCCCATGAGCTGCCTTTCAGATCTCCGCACCGGACCACGGCACTGCACCGGCCCAGACGCGCTCGAACGATGACATGTAGTGGTCCGCAATCGTCCCGCCGTCCAGACGGCGGAAGTGGAAGGTCGGGTTGGCCGACGCCGGTTCACCGTACGCGTGCGGGTTGACCAGGACGTCATCGTCGTAGCGAAACAGTGAGACGTAGAGCGTGGTGGAATGTAGCCGCATCTCGCAACCGTCGAGATCGGGCAGTGCCCGGTAGTACGTCAGGGACGATCGGATCTTGGCCGCCAGAGTGCCACCAAGTCCCTCCTCACGGTCTCGCGTCAGGACGGCCTGAGCGTTCGGGTCGCCGAAGCACAGTCTGACCGAGACACCGCGTTGCGCTGTCTCGGTCAGCAATCGTGCGATCTTGGGCTGCGTCTGGGCAGCTACGAGCGACTACCAGCCCGGGGGAAGATCGTTCGGCCTTCGAGTCCACCACCATCGTGTCTCGTTCCCCTCTGCGAGGGGCCGCCAGTACTGCGCAAGCTCAGCGCCGCCGTCTTCGTGCGTCACGGCGCGATAGCGGTCGTCGAGGCGGTTCAGAGTGCTGGTGAGCTTGGTGCGAGCCATCCCTTGCAGAGCCTCGCAGTACTCCTCCAGACCATCCCGAATGGTCAGCTCATTGAGGTACTCGTAGACCGGGTAAAAGTCCTGGCCAGGCCACTCCTCCATGTCGTGGACCAAGTCCTCCCACCACTTGAGTGAGGAAAGAACGCCATAGGTCGGTTCCTCGAACTGCGCCGCACGTTCGGGCGCCATGCCCTCCTTCTCCAGGGCGAGGCGCTGAAGATCGAGGACACGGATCAGCTGACGTTCCTCGGGAGTGAGACTCCCGGCCAGCGCCTCCGTCTCACTCCCTCGCCGCGTACCGCGAATTATCACTCGCCGTCGCTGGTTGTCAGACCAACGGGGCAGGCCACGCCCGTCCCGCCGATTCCGCAGTACCCATTGGGCACTTTGTACAGATATTGCTGGTGATACTCCTCCGCGAAGAAGAACGGCCCCGCCGCAGCCAGCTCCGTGGTGATCTCGCCGTACCCCGCCCCCTTCAGGACCTCCTGGTACGCGTCCCGCGACGCCTCCGCCGCCTTCTGCTGCTCCGGGGAGTGCCAGTAGATCGCCGAGCGGTACTGGGTGCCGGCGTCGTTGCCCTGGCGCATGCCCTGCGTCGGGTCGTGGGCCTCCCAGAAGACGCGCAGCAGCTCCTCGTACGACACCTTCGACGGGTCGTACACCACCCGGACCGCCTCGGTGTGTCCGGTGAGGCCGCTGCAGACCTCTTCGTACGTCGGGTTGGGCGTGTAGCCGCCCTGGTAGCCGACCGCGGTCGTGACAACCCCGGGGGTCTGCCAGAATATGCGCTCGGCGCCCCAGAAGCAGCCCATGCCGAAGTCGGCGATCTCCGTGCCCGGAGGGTACGGCGGGGCCAGGGGCGCGTCCAGGACCGCGTGCCGCGCCGGGACCGGCATCTCCGCGGAACGCCCGGTCAGAGCGTCCGAGGGACCAACCATCGATGTCTTGTTGCCGCCGAACAGCCAACCCATCGTGCCACCTCCTGAGAGCTACGCTACAAGACCCTCAACCATTTAGGAGTCCTACATATTTCCGTACAGCAATACGCATTTGTGTTTAAAGGTGGTAATGCCCGAAAATGGGCTACATGCCTGACCTGAGGCGCGGTGTGCTGTTCGGGGCTGCCGCCTACACGATGTGGGGATTGTTCCCCCTGTACTGGCCGCTGCTCAAGCCGTCAGGAGCCGTCGAGATCCTCGCGCACCGTATGGCCTGGTCGCTGGTCGCCGTCCTCGCGGTGCTGGCCGTGCGGCGTCACTGGTCCTGGGTGAGAGGGCTGCTCAAGGAGCCCAGGAAGCTCGGGCTGCTGACGCTGGCGGCCGTCATCGTCACCGTCAACTGGGGCGTGTACATCTACGCCGTCAACACCGATCACGTGGTCGAGAGTTCCCTGGGGTACTTCATCAACCCGCTGATCAGCGTGCTGTTCGGGGTCGTGCTGCTCAAGGAGCGGCTGCGGCCGCTGCAGTGGGTGGCGGTGGGGTTCGGGACGCTGGCCGTGCTGGTGCTGACCATCGACTACGGCCGGCCGCCGTGGATCGCGATGGCGCTGGCCGTCAGCTTCGGGGTGTACGGGCTGGTGAAGAAGCAGGCGAACGTGGGCGCGGCCGAGAGCCTCACCGTCGAGACCCTGGTGCTGCTCGCCCCCGCGCTGGCCTACATCCTCTTTCTCGGGCAGACCGGGCAGTCCACGTTCGGGAGCGAGGGCCTCGGCCATGCGCTGCTCATGGCGGGGGCAGGGGTGATCACGGCGGTGCCGCTGCTGTGCTTCACCGCCGCCGCGATCAGGGTGCCGCTCAGCACGATCGGTCTGCTTCAGTACATCGCGCCGGTCCTGCAGTTCCTGTGCGGGGTGCTGGTCGCGAAGGAGACCATGCCGGCCAGCCGCTGGATCGGGTTCTCGATCGTGTGGCTGGCCTTGGCCATCTTCACCTACGACAGCATCCGTACGGCTCACGCCGCCCGGATCAGGAAATCACCCAGAACGCTGAGCAACGTAGTCACATAGCGCCAAAAATGCGTTCTTGGCGGGGATGTCTGGAAGGCCGGAAATGTCGGTACGAGCCCGGTCCACCCAGGCATCCAGCTCCGCCCGTGCCTGCCTCATCGCCGGGTGCGCCCGCAGCAGTGTCAGGGCCTCTTCCAGGTCCGACTCCGCCACCGGCCCGGACAGCAGTTCGGCCAGCCGCGACGAAGGCGCCGAGGCCAGCGCGTAGAGCACCGGCAGCGTACGGATGCCCTCCCGCAGATCGGTCCCCGGCGTCTTGCCCGACTCCGTCGAGGTGGAGGCCACGTCGAGCAGATCGTCCCCGAGCTGCCAAGCCACCCCGATCGCCTCACAGGCCCGGCTGAGCCGCTCCTCGACGTCGGTGGGCGCCCCCGACAGCAGCGCCCCGAACCGGCCGGAGGCCGCGATCAGCGACCCGGTCTTGTCCGCCAGCACGCTGATGTAGTGCGCCACCGGGTCCTCGTCACCACGCGGCCCGACGGTCTCACGGATCTGACCCTGTACGAGGCGGGAGAAGGTCTGGGCCTGGATGCGGATGAGCTCCGGCCCGAGGTCCGCCAGGAGGTCCGACGCCTGGGCGAACAGGTAGTCGCCGGTGAGGATGGCCACGGTGTTGTCCCACCGGGCGTTGGCCGACGGGGAGCCCCGGCGTACCGGAGCCTCGTCCATGACGTCGTCGTGGTAGAGCGACCCGAGATGGGTCAGCTCGATGACCACGGCGCCGGGCACGACGCCCGGCGCCGACGGATCCCCGAACTGGGCCGCGAGCAGCAGCATCAGCGTGCGGAAGCGCTTGCCGCCCGCCTCGATGAGGTGCTTGGACGCCTCCGTGACGAAGGCATCCTCACTCTCCACCGACGAGCGCAGTAGCTTCTCGACCGCGGCCAGTCCGTTGGCCACGTCCTGCGCCAACCGTTCGTCCTCAATGGGAAGGTCAACCACGGGAGGCGCGGACATACAGATCCCCTATCTGATGAACAGGCCGGATGCAGCCTGGTTGGCGAGGTCGAGCATGGGCTGCGGGAAGAGCCCCACTCCTACCGTAACCAGCAGCGAGATCGCGATGACGGCCACGGTCCCCATACTGGGCACCGCGATCGAGGGGCCGTCGGCCGCCGGTTCGCTGAAGAACATCAGGACGATGACGCGCACGTAGAAGAACGCGGCGATCGCGGAGGCGATGACGCCCAGCACGACCAGCCCGGTCATCCAGCCCCCGAGCGAGTCACCGGCCTCGGACCCGCTGGCCAGCGCGGCGGCGAACACGGCGTACTTGCCGAAGAAGCCGCTGGTCAGCGGGATGCCGGCGAAGGCCAGCAGGAAGAACGCGAAGATGCCGGCCAGGATCGGCGCGCGCTTGCCCAGCCCGGCCCAGCGGGACAGGTGGCCCGCCTCGCCTCCGGGATCGCGCACCATCGTGACCACCGCGAACGCGCCGACCGTGGTGATGCTGTAGACGAGCAGGTAGAACAGGATCGCCGAGAGCGACTTGGCGTTCTGCAGGCTCTTGTCGAACGTGGCCATGACGCCGATCAGCAGGAAGCCCGCGTGCGCGATCGAGGAGTAGGCCAGCATGCGCTTGATGTCGGTCTGCGTGATCGCCAGGATCGCGCCGACCACCATCGTCAGGGCCGCGACGGCCCACATGACCGGCCGCCAGTCCCAGTCCATGTTGCCCAGCGCCACCCAGAACACCCGCAGCACGGCGCCCACGGCCGCGACCAGCGTGCCGGAGGCCATGAGCGCGGTGATGGGCGTCGGAGCACCCTGGTAGACGTCCGGCTTCCAGGCCTGGAACGGCGCCGCGCCGATCTTGAACAGCAGACCGACACCGAGCAGCGAGAGCCCGAGCAGCAGGATCGGGTCGAGCAGCGAGCCGGTGGCCAGGGCCTTGCTGATGCCGGTGAACGACACCGTCCCGGCGTAGCCGTAGACCATGGCCGTGCCGTACAGGAAGAACGCCGAGGAGAACGCGCCCAGCAGGAAGTACTTCATCGACGCCTCCTGCGACAGCAGGCGGCGACGGCGGGCCAGGCCGCACAGCAGGTACAGCGGCAGCGACATGACCTCAAGGCCGACGAACATGGTCAGCAGGTCATGAGAGGCGGGGAAGAGCAGCATGCCGCCGACCGCGAAGAGCACCAGCGGGTAGACCTCGGTGTGCGAGCCACCGGCGGCCTCGGCCTCCTCCTCGTCGGCGCTGCCGGGCACGGCCGCCGCCGAGGCGACGAAGTGACCCTCGTCGTTGATCATCAGCACGCAGACGAACGACAGGACGAGGATGATGCCCCAGATGAACAGCGAGGGCCCGTCGACCGCGACCGCGCCCATGGCGACCGGGGCCGTCGGCACGGCGCCCTTGACCACCTGCAGGATGACCAGCGCGAACGCACCGGCCAGCGACAGCAGGGTGACGGGCACCTGGATCGACTTACGCAGGTACCGCGGCGCGAACGCCTCTACGAGCACGCCGACGACGGCCGCGCCGAAGACCAGCAGCATCGGCGCCAGCGTGCCGTATTCGATGGTCGGCGCCACGACAGCGTCGTTCACTGGCCGGCCCCCTTCTCAGCGATAGCCGGGTTGTCCACTTTCACGTTGACCAGCGTCTGGGTGACCGTGGGGTTGATCACGTCGAGCAGCGGCTTGGGGAAGAAGCCGAAGCCGATGATCAGCGCGACGAGCGGCGCGAGCACGACGATCTCGCGCACGTTCAGGTCCTTGAACGCCTTGACCGACTCGGCGGTCGGCCCGTTCATCGCCCGCTGCACCATCCACAGGATGTAGACGGCGGCCAGGATCACGGCGAGCGCGGAGACGATCGCCGCGACCGCGAGCGCGCCGGAGCCGAAGGCGGTGCTGGAGTAGGTGCCGATCATCACCATGAACTCGCTGACGAACGACGACAGCCCCGGCAGCGACAGCCCGGCCAGACCGGCGATCAGGAAGAAGCCGGCCAGCAGCGGGGTGACCTTCTGCACGCCTCCGTAGTCGGCGATGTGCGGCGAGCCGCGCCGGGCGATGAGGAACCCGGCGGCCAGGAACAGCGCGCCGGTGGCGAAGCCGTGGTTGACCATGTAGAGCGCGGCGCCGGACTGCGACACCTGCGACATGGCGAACACGCCCATCACGATGAAGCCGAAGTGCGAGATCGACGTGTAGGCGATGAGCCGCTTCATGTCGGTCTGCCCGATGGCCACGATCGCGCCGTAGATGATGCTGATGACCGCGAGCACCACGATCGGCATCGTGAACGCCTTGGCCGCGTCGGGGAACAGCTCCAGGCAGAACCGGAGCATGCCGAACGTACCCACCTTGTCGAGCACGCCCACGAGCAGGACGGCGGCACCCGCCGGAGCCTGCGCGGCCGCGTCGGGCAGCCAGGTGTGCACCGGCCAGAGCGGCGCCTTGATCGCGAAGGCGATGAAGAACCCGGCGAACAGCCACTTCTGCGTCGCGGGGTCCTGGATGGCGCCGACGAGCTCGGGGAACATGAACGTGTTCTTGCCCGCGACCACGTACAGCGCGATGACCGCGACCAGCATGAGCAGGCCGCCGAACAGCGAGTACAGCAGGAACTTGACGGCCGCGTACGACCGCTGCGCACCGCCGTACGACCCGATCATGAAGTACATCGGGATCAGCATGGCTTCGAAGAACACGTAGAACAGGAAGATGTCGGTCGCCGCGAAGACGCCGATCATCATCGCTTCCAGCACCAGCAGCAGCGAGAAGTACGTCTTGACCGACCGCTTCGGGGTGATCAGCGTGCCGTCGGCGCTCTGTGTGCCGTCGGCGTCGTGCCAGGAGGCGAGCACCACGATCGGCACCAGCACCGCCGACAGCGCGATCAGGACGAGCGCGATGCCGTCGACGCCGACCCCGAACTTCACGCCGAAGCTCGGGATCCAGTCGTAGACCGCCTGGAACTGGAACCTGGGGCCGCCGGTCTTGAACTGGACCGCCACCACGAGCGTCAGCGCCAGCACGACCAGGGACACCAGCAGCGTGACCTGCTTGGCCAGCTTGTCACTGCCCTTGGGAAGCAGGGCCACCACGATGGCGCCCAGGACGGGCACCGCCATGAGTATCGGGAGCCAGGGTGACATCAGATGTTCCCAACGAGGAGCAGGGCGCCTGCCAGGAGGGCAGCACCGAACAGGATGGACAGCGCGTAGGTTCTGGCGAAGCCCGTCTGGATCCGCCTGAGACGCCCCGAGGTCCCGCCGATGCCCGCCGCCAGGCCGTTGACCAGCCCGTCGATGCCGCGGTTGTCGAAGTACACCGCGAAGCGGGTCAGCCACTGGCCGGGACGCATGAACAGGGACTCGTTGAGCGCGTCGCCGTACAGGTCGCGGCGGGCGAACGTGGTGAGGAACGAACCGCGCGGCGCCACGGCGGGCACCTCGGCCCTGCCGTACCTGGCCCAGGCGAAGCCAGCCCCGATGGCGACCAGCGCCAGCGTGGCGAGACCGGCCGTGCTGAACGGGTCGAACTCCGGCCTCTCCGACAGCGGGGGCGCACCGACCGCCGGCGCCAGGAAGTCCATCAGCCGGTTGCTGATGATCAGGTAGCCACCCAGGAAGACCGCGCCGATCGACAGGATGATCAGCGGCCACGTCATGACCGCGGGCGACTCGTGCGGGTGCGCGTCCTTCTCCCACCGCTTCTCGCCGAAGAAGGTCATGAAGACCATCCGCGACATGTAGAAGCCGGTGATGCCCGCCCCCAGCACGGCCAGCCAGCCGAGCACCGGCGCGTGATGAACCGCGGTCTCGATAATGCCGTCCTTCGTGAAATATCCGGACAGCAGGGGGAACCCGATGATCGCCAGATAGCCGATGAAGAACGTCGCGAAGGTCGTCCGCATGTACTTGCGCAGCCCGCCGTACTTCCGCATGTCCACTTCATCGTTCATGGCATGCATGACCGACCCGGCCCCGAGGAACAGGTCGGCCTTGAAGAAGCCGTGCGTGATCAAGTGGCCGATCGCGAAGGCGTAACCCACCGGACCGAGGCCCGCGCCGAGCATCATGTACCCGATCTGCGACATCGTAGAGCCCGCCAGGCCCTTCTTGATGTCGTCCTTCGCGCAACCGATGATGGCACCGGCCAGCAGCGTGGCCGCGCCGACGATCGAGACGGCCAGCGCCTGCGGGGACCCCTCCGGGAAGAAGAACGCCCCGGAGCGGACCACCAGGTAGACACCGGCGGTGACCATGGTCGCCGCGTGGATGAGGGCGGAGACCGGGGTCGGGCCCTCCATCGCGTCGAGCAACCACGACTGCAGCGGGAGCTGCGCCGACTTACCGCAGGCCCCGAGGAGCAGCAGCAGGCCGATCGCGGTGACCGCGCCGCCGGACGGCGGGCTCTTGGCGATCTGCGCGCCCAGCTCGCTGAAGGTCAGCGTGTGGAAGGTGACCAGGATGACGAACATCCCGACCAGCAGCCCGAAGTCACCGACCCGGTTGACGATGAACGCCTTCTTGGCCGCGACCGCCGCCGAGGGCTTGAACTGCCAGAACCCGATGAGCAGGTACGACGCCAGACCCACGCCCTCCCAGCCGATGAACAGCCCCACGTAGTTGTGGGCCAGCACCAGCAGGAGCATCGCGGCGACGAAGAGGTTCAGATAGGAGAAGAACCGGCGCCGCTCCGGGTCGTGCGCCATGTAGCCGATCGAGTAGATGTGGATCAGCGATCCGACACCCGTGATCAGCAGCGCGAAGCTGATCGACAGCGGGTCGATCAGCAACCCCATGTCGACCATGCCGGGAATGAACTCATACAGATGTACGGCCTGGCGGCGCTGATCAGCCGGCAGACCGATGAGCTCCAGGAAGGTCAGCACCGCCACGACGAACGAGGCGAGGGACATGGCCACGCCCAGCAGATGGCCCCACCGGTTCGTCATGCGTCCGAGGATCAGCAGGATCGCCGCACCCAGCAACGGGAAGGCGATCATCAGCCAAGAGGCCCCGATCATGCCGCCGGCGGTGTGCTGGACGATCTCAACAGGAGATTCCACCAGTCACCTCTTAGTACTTCAGCAGGTTGGCGTCGTCTACCGACGCGGACCTGCGGGTTCGGAAGATCGTCACGATGATGGCCAGGCCGACCACAACCTCGGCCGCGGCCACCACCATCACGAAGAACGCGATGATCTGACCTTCGAGGTTGCCGTTCTGCCGGGCGAAGGCGACGAAAGCGAGGTTGCACGCGTTGAGCATGAGCTCGACGCACATGAACACCACGATCGCGTTACGCCGGATGAGCACGCCCATCGCGCCGATGGCGAACAGCAGGCCCGACAGGACGAGGTAATGGGTGGTCACTTGGACTCCTCCTCAACCGACTCAATCGACTCAGCCGAATCAGCCGACTCGACGGCGGCCCTGTGCTTGATGGCCTCGGCGAGCTTCGGGTCCTCGGGAAGATGACCCTGCTCGACGTCGTACCGCGCGATGTAGCGGTTGACCGAGCTCTCCGCGACCGAGCCGTCGGGCAGCAGCGCCGGCATGTCGATGGCGTTGTTCCTGGCGTAGGTGCCGGGTCCGGGCAGCGGCGACGGGCGGTCGCCGAGGAACCGGGCGCGGGCCAGGTCCTTCTGCGTGGGCCGTACGGTCAGCCGCTCGCGGTGTGCCAGCACCATCGCGCCGAGCGCGGCGGTGATCAGCAGCGCCGAGGTGATCTCGAAGGCGAAGACGTACTTCGTGAACAGCAGCAGCGCCAGCGCCCGGATGTAGCCGGCCTGCCCGATGGCCGAGGCCAGCCCCGTCTGGTTGGCGAAGACCGCGTTGCCGATGGCCAGGATGACCAGCGCGGCGAACCCGACGGCGGCGAGCGCGGCCCAGACGCGCTGGCCCTTCAGCGTCTCGACCAGCGAGTCGGAGGAGTCGACGCCGACCAGCATGAGCACGAACAGGAAGAGCATCATGACGGCGCCGGTGTAGACGATGATCTGCACCGCGGCCAGGAAGGGCGCGTCCTGCACGGCGTAGAGGACCGCCAGGCAGAGCATCACGGTGCCGAGCATCAGCGCCGAGTAGACGGCCTTGCGGTTGAACACCATGCCGAGCGCAGCGCCGACGGATACGACGGCGAGCACCCAGAACGTAATGGTCTCACCCATTGGTCCGTCCCAGCCGGTAGTAGTCCTCTTCGGTCTCCCCGAGCCGCATGGGGTGCGGAGGCTGCTCCATCCCCTGGGTCAGAGGCGCGAGCAGCATCTCCTTGGTGAAGATGAGGCTCTCGCGGTTGGTGTCGGCCAGCTCGTACTCGTTGGTCATCGTGAGGGCCCGGGTCGGGCACGCCTCGATGCACAAGCCGCAGAGGATGCACCGCAGATAGTTGATCTGGTAGGTGCGGCCGTAACGCTCACCCGGCGAGAAGCGCTCCGCGTCGGTGTTGTCGGCGCCTTCCACGTAGATGGCGTCGGCCGGGCACGCCCACGCGCACAGCTCGCAGCCGACGCACTTCTCCAGCCCGTCGGGCCAGCGGTTGAGCTGGTGCCGCCCGTGGAAGCGCGGCGCTGTCGGCCTCTTCTCCTCCGGGTAGTTGACCGTGACGGGCTTCTTGAACATCGTGTGGAAGGTGACCCCGAAGCCTTTGACGGGGTTCAGCCAATCAGTTAGTCCCACTGGGAATCTCCTTGTGCTGCACCCCGTGGTAGTGCGGCAGGTCGAGCGGCGGCACAGGGAAGCCACCGGCCGTTGGCTCGTCGGACAGCTCCTCGAACTCCGCCTCGACCTCCGCCTTCCTCGCTTCCTTGCGGCGCTGGTTCACGGTGTCGAACCGGGCCCAGATGCCGAGCGCGCCGACGATAACGATCACCGCGACCACCATGACGGGTGCCAGGGTGCCCTCGAAGCCGGCTTCGCCGTTCTTGACGTACATGACGGTCCGGATCGTGGCGACCAGCATGATCCACGCCAGGTTGACCGGGATGAGAACCTTCCACCCCAGCGACATGAGCTGGTCGTAGCGGACGCGCGGCAGCGAGGCCCGCACCCACACCACGAAGCAGAAGACCAGCACGAACTTGACGAAGAACCAGAGCAGCGGCCACCAGCCCTCGTTCGCCCCGGCCCAGAACCACGTGATCGGGAACGGCGCCCGCCACCCGCCGAGGAACAGCGTGATGGCCATCGCCGAGGCGACGAAGGTGTGCAGGTATTCGCCCATCATGATCAGCGCGAACTTCAGCGACGAGGAGTACTCGGTCTGGAAGCCACCGACCAGCTCGCCCTCACCCTCGGGCAGGTCGAACGGGATACGCGCGGCCTCACCGAAAGCGCAGAACACGTAGATCAGGAACGACGGCAGCAGCAGGACGACGTACCAGGAGGGCATCGACATACCCCACAGCTGGCCGCCGGACGCCTGCGACTTGACGATCTCCGACGTCGACAGCGTCCCCGCGAACAGGAACACGCCGACGAACGACAGACCCATCGCGATCTCGTACGAGACCACCTGCGCCGCCGACCGGAGCCCGCCCAGCAGCGCGTACGGCGAGCGCGACGACCACCCGGCCAGCACCACGCCGTAGACCGAGATGGCGCCCATGGCCAGCATGAACAGCACGGCCACCGGCAGGTCGACCAGCTGCAGCGGCGTCCGCACGCCGAACAGGTTGACCATCGGCCCGAACGGGGTGATCGAGAAGGCCAGGAAGGCCGGGATCACCATGATGACCGGGGCCATCAGGTAGAGCACCTTGTCGACGGTCCGCGGGAAGAGGTCTTCCTTCAGGCCCATCTTGATGCCGTCGGCCACCGACTGGAGCAGGCCGAACTTGCCCGCCCGGTTGGGGCCGAAGCGGTTCTGCATCCTGGAGATCAGCTTCCGTTCGAACCAGACGCCGAACAGGATGCAGAGCATCAGGAAAGCGAACAGCATCACGGCCTTGATGATCGTGATCCAGAGCGGATCCTTGCCGAAGTCGGCAAGGGTCGGATCAGTCGCGAGAACAGGGATCATGAGGCGCTCCCGATCGTGACGATGTCGCCGGTCGACGCGCCGAGATCGCGCGTGACCGAGCAGCCGCCGGAGTTCGCCGGCACCCAGACCACCCGGTCCGGCAGGTCGGCGACGCGTACCGGCAGCGTGACAGCGTTGGGACCTTGGCCGCCGACGACCAGCTTGTCGCCGTCGACGACACCGATCTCCGCCGCCGTGCTCTCCGAGACCAGCGCCTCCGCGGCGCGGGCGGTGCCCGCGAGGTACGGCTCGCCGTCCTGCAGGCGGCCTTCGTCGAGCAGCAGGTGCCAGGTCGCCAGCACCGCCTCGCCGGTCCGCGGCGCGGGCTGCGAGCGGGTGGCGGTGCTGGGCGCGGCGACGCGAGTGCCCCGCCAGGAGCCCATCGCGCTCAGCTCGCGCCGGGCGGCCGCGGCGTCGGGCAGGCCCAGGTGGACGTCCATCCGGTCGGCCAGGCTGCCGATCACGGCCAGGTCGCTCCGCAGGCCGGGCACCCGGAGCGGGGCCTCGAACGAGCGGCCCCTGCCCTCCCAGTTGACGAACGTGCCGTCCTTCTCCTGCACGGCGGCGACCGGCAGGACCACGTCGGCCCGGTCGGTGACCGCGCTGGCGCGGATCTCCAGGCTGACGATGAACGGGGTGTGCTCCAGCGCGGCCAGCGCGGCGCCCGGGTCGGCCAGGTCGTAGGGGTCGACACCGGCCACGACCAGCGCGTCGAGCTCCCCCTCCAGGGCCGCGAGCAGCATGCCCGTGGTGTCGCGCCCCGGCGTGTCGGGCAGTGCGCCCACGTTCCACGCCCTGGCGACCTCCGCCCTCGCGACCTCGTCGCCGACCGGGCGGCCGATGGGCAGCAGGTTGGGCAGCGCACCGGCCTCGACCGCGCCCCGCTCGCCGGCCCTGCGCGGGATCCAGGCGAACTTGGCGTCCGAGGCGGCGATGAGCCGTACCAGCGCGGACAGCGCGCCGGGGACCGTGGCGAGCCGCTCGCCGGCGAGCACGATCGTGCCCTCGGCAAGCGAGCCGACCAGGTCGCCGATCGCGTCGGCCTCCGCGCCCGGCGCGGTGCGGATGAGCGTGCCGCCCATCTTGGCCAGGCCGTTGGTGGCGAACGGAGCGATCGCCGTGACCTTGAGCCCCTTCTTCATCCACGCCTTGCGCAGGCGCAGGAAGACGATGGGCGACTCCTCCTCGGGCTCGAACCCGACCAGCAGCACGGCCGGGGCGCTCTCGAGGTCGCTGTAGGAGACCTCGATGCCCTTGCCGGCCACCGCGTGCGCCAGGAACTGCGTCTCCTCCACGGAGTGCGGCCTGGCGCGGAAGTCGATGTCGTTGCTGCCGAGGGCGAGCCGGGCGAACTTGGCGTACGCGTAGGCGTCCTCGACCGTCACCCGGCCGCCGACCAGCACACCGGCCTTGCCGCGCGCGGCGGCCAGGCCCTTGGCCGCGACGCTGAGCGCCTCCGGCCAGGAGGTGGGTTCGAGCACGCCCTCCTCGTTGCGGACCAGCGGCATCTTGAGGCGGTCGGGCTCCGTGGCGTAGGAGAACGCCCAGCGGCCCTTGTCGCAGTTCCACTCCTCGTTGACCTGCGGGTCGTTGCCCGCCAGGCGGCGGGTGACCCGGCCGCGCCGGTGGTCGGTGCGCAGGCTGCAGCCGGAGGCGCAGTGCTCGCACGCGCTCGGCGTGGAGATCAGGTCGAACGGCCTGGCCCGGAACCGGTAGGCGGCGCCGGTCAGCGCGCCGACCGGGCAGATCTGCACCGTGTTGCCGGAGAAGTAGGAGTCGAACGGCTTGCCGTCGGCGACGCCCACCTGCTCCTTGGCCCCGCGCTCGAAGAAGTCGATGAACGGGTCGCCGGCGATCTGGTCGGAGAAGCGGATGCAGCGCGCGCACTGGACGCAGCGCTCGCGGTCGAGCAGCACCTGGGTGGACAGCGGCAGCGGCTTGGGGAAGGTCCGCTTCTGCTCCTGGAACCTGGACTCGCCCTGTCCGTTGGACATCGCCTGGTTCTGCAGGGGGCACTCGCCGCCCTTGTCGCAGACCGGGCAGTCGAGCGGGTGGTTCATGAGCAGCAGCTCCATGGCCCCGCGCTGCGCCTTTTCGGCGACCGGCGAGGTGAGCTGGGTCTGCACCACCATGCCCTCGGCGACGTCGATCGCGCAGGACGGCTGCGGCTTCGGGAAGCCGCGGCCGTTGCCGGCGTCGGGGATGTCGACCAGGCACTGGCGGCAGTTGGCCGCCGGGTCGAGCAGCGGGTGGTCGCAGAAGCGCGGGATCTGGATGCCCAGCAGCTCTGCCGCCCTGATGATCAGGGTGCCCTTCGGGACGCTGATCTGGAACCCGTCGATGGTGAGGGTTACCAGACTGGTCTCTACGGCGGTTGTTGTCACTGGTCACCCCAGAGAGTGGACTTCTTCGCGTCGAACGGGCAGCCGCCGACCTCGAAGTGCTTGAGGTACTCGTCGCGGAAGTACTTCACCGAGGAGTGGATCGGGCTCGTCGCGCCGTCACCGAGCGCGCAGAACGAGCGGCCCAGGATGTTGTCCGCGATGTCGGTGATCGTGGACAGGTCCTCCTCGGTGCCCTGGCCCTTCTCCAGGCGCTTGAGCACCTGCTTGAGCCAGTAGGTGCCCTCGCGGCACGGCGTGCACTTGCCGCACGACTCGTGGGCGTAGAACTCCGTCCAGCGCAGCACCGTACGGACCACGCAGGTCGTCTCGTCGAAGATCTGCAGCGCCCGGGTGCCGAGCATGGAGCCCTTGGCGCCGACGGACTCGAAGTCCAGCGGCACGTCCAGGTGCTCATTGGTGAAGATCGGCGTGGACGAGCCGCCCGGGGTCCAGAACTTGATCTCGTGCCCCTCGCGGATCCCGCCCGCCATGTCGAGCAGCTCGCGCAGCGTGATGCCGAGTGGCGCCTCGTACTGGCCGGGCCGGGTGACGTGGCCGCTCAGCGAGAAGATGCCGAAGCCCTTGGACTTCTCGGTGCCCATCCCGGCGAACCAGTCAGCCCCGTTGGTCACGATTGAGGGAACACTGGCCACAGACTCCACGTTGTTCACAACAGTAGGCGAGGCATAAAGGCCCGCCACGGCCGGGAACGGGGGCTTGAGCCGCGGTTGACCTCTGAAGCCTTCGAGCGAGTCGAGCAGTGCCGTCTCCTCGCCGCAGATGTACGCCCCCGCGCCGCTGTGCACGACGAGTTCGAGGTCGTAGCCGGAGCCGAGGATGTCGCTGCCGAGGTAGCCCTTCTCGTACGCCTCGCGCACGGCCGCGTGCAGCCGGCGGATCACGTGCAGCACCTCGCCCCGCACGTAGATGAAGGCGTGGTTGGCCCGGATCGCGTACGCGGTGATGATGACGCCCTCGACCAGCGAGTGCGGGTTGGCCATCATCAGCGGGATGTCCTTGCAGGTGCCCGGCTCCGACTCGTCGGCGTTGACGACGAGATAGTGCGGCTTGCCGTCACCCTGCGGGATGAAGCCCCACTTCATGCCGGTCGGGAAGCCCGCGCCGCCGCGGCCGCGCAGTCCCGAGTCCTTGACGGCCTGGATGACCGCGTCGGGGTCCATCCCCAGCGCCTTCTTGGCCGCCTCATACTCGCCGTAACCGGCGAGGGTGAAGGAGTTGGCCTGGTCCCAGTTCGCGGTCAGGACCGGGGTGAGAGTCGTGCTCATGCCTCTGGGGCCTTCCATCCGTTGGCCTTGGCGACCTTGAGGCCCTCCAGCGAGGGGCCCGCCGCCGACGGGCCGTCGCCCGCCAGGTCGTCGGGCAGGCCCGCGAGCACTCGCGAGGCCTCCTTGAAGGTACAGAGCTTCTTCGGCCCCCTGGTCGGGCGTACGTCCTTGCCGTCACGCAGGTCGTCGACGAGCTGCTTGGCCGACTCGGGCGTCTGGTTGTCGAAGAACTCCCAGTTGACCATCATGACCGGCGCGAAGTCGCAGGCCGCGTTGCACTCGAGGCGTTCGAGCGAGACCTTGCCGTCGCTGGTCGTCTCCTCGTGGCCGACGCCTACGTGCTCCGACAGCTCTTCCCAGATCTGGTCGCCGCCCATGACGGCGCAGAGCGCGTTGATGCAGACGCCGACGTGGTAGTCGCCGGCCGGCTTGCGCTTGTACATGGTGTAGAACGTCGCGACGCCGACGACCTCGGCCTTGCTGATGCCCAGCAGCTCCGCGCAGAACTCCTGCCCGTCGTCGGAGACGTGACCGTCTTCGGACTGCACGAGATGGAGCAGCGGCAGCAGCGCCGACCGCGTCTTCGGGTAGCGCCCGATGATTTCCTTGGCGTCTCGTTCGAGACGCTCTCGGACTTCCGGTGAGTAAGTCACCGGTCCACACCTCCCATGACGGGGTCGATAGATGCCACCGCGGCGATGACGTCGGCGACCTGGCCGCCCTCCGCCATCGCGGGGAAGCCCTGCAGGTTGCAGAAGGACGGCTCGCGGAAGTGGACGCGGTAGGGGCGGGTGCCGCCGTCGCTCACCACGTGCGCGCCGAGCTCGCCCTTGGGCGACTCGATCGACGCGTACGCCTGCCCGGCCGGCACCCGGAATCCCTCGGTCACCAGCTTGAAGTGGTGAATGAGGGCCTCCATGGAGCTGCCCATGATGTGCGCGATGTGGTCGGGCGAGTTGCCGAACCCGTCGGGGCCCAGCGCGAGCTGCGCGGGCCAGCCGATCTTCTTGTCCTCGATCATCACGGGGTCGCCCTTGAGCGGCCCGGCGATGCGGTCGAGGGCCTGCTCGACGATCTTGAGCGACTCCTCCATCTCCCGCATCCGGACCAGGTAGCGGGAGAACACGTCGCAGCCGCGCTCGGTCGCCACCTCGAACTCGTAGGTCTCGTACCCGCAGTAGGGCTGCGACTTGCGCAGGTCCCACGGCAGGCCCGCGGACCGCAGGATCGGCCCGGTGATGCCCAGGGCCATGCAGCCGGTCAGGTCGAGGTAGCCCACGTCCTTGGTGCGGCGCAGGTAGACCGGGTTCTCGTCGAGCAGCTTGCGGATGTCCTTGATCCGCTGCGGCATGATCTTGAGGAACTCGCCGATCTTGTCGACCGCGCCCGCGGGCAGGTCCACGCTCACGCCACCGGGGCGGACGTAGGCGTGGTTCATGCGCAGCCCGGTGATGTACTCGAACAGGTCCATGATCAGCTCGCGGTCGCGGTAGCCGAACAGGAACGGCGTGGTCGCGCCCAGCTCCATGCCGAACGTGCCCATCGCCACCAGGTGCGAGGAGATCCGGTTGAGCTCCATCATCATCACGCGGATGGCCTGGGCCCGATCGGGGATCCGGTCCTCGATGCCGAGCAGCTTCTCGACGCCCAGGCAGTAGGCGGTCTCGTTGAAGATCGGCGAGAGGTAGTCCATGCGGGTGACGAACGTGGTGCCCTGGGTCCAGGTGCGGTATTCCAGGTTCTTCTCGATGCCGGTGTGCAGGTAGCCGATGACGCTGCGCGCCTCGGTGACCGTCTCACCGTCGAGGGTCAGCACCAGCCGCAGCACCCCGTGCGTGGACGGGTGCTGCGGGCCCATGTTGATGACCAGCCGCTCGTCCTCGGAGTCGCGGACACCGCTGACGACCTCGTCCCAGTCCGCGCCGGTGACCGAGTAGACCTTGCCCTCGGTCGCCTCGTCGTATCCGGTGGTCACGAGTCAACCTCACTTCGTTCGTCAACGCTCAGCTCGATGCTCACGCGTACGACCTCCTCTGGTCGGGCGCGGGAATCGTGGCGCCGCGGTATTCGACCGGGATGCCGCCGAGCGGATAGTCCTTGCGCTGCGGGTGGCCGTCCCAGTCGTCCGGCATCATGATGCGGGTCAGGCCGGGGTGGCCGTCGAAGATGATCCCGAAGAAGTCCCACGCCTCGCGCTCGTGCCAGTCGTGGCCCGGGTAGACGCCGACGGTCGAGGGAATGTGCGGGTCCTCGTCGGGGGCGCTCGTCTCGACGCGGACGCGCCGGTTGTGGGTGATCGAGCAGAGGTGGATGACCGAGTGCAGCTCCTCACCCTTCAGGTGCGGGTAGTGCACACCGGAGACGCCGAGCGAGAGCTCGAACCGCAGGGCGGGCTCGTCGCGGAGCTTCTGGCACACCTCGACGAGCCGCTCCCGCTTCACGTGCAGGGTCAGCTCGCCCCGGTCGACGACCACCCGCTCGATGGCGTCGTCCATGGCCAGCGTGTCGACCAGCTCGTCGAAGTAGCCGCCGTACGGGCGAGGCGTGGAGAGCTGGGGTGCCCGCCGTACGACGAGGCCGCCGTAACCGGAGGTGTCACCCGTGCCGGTCGCGCCGAACATGCCGCGCCGGGCCACGGGCGGCTCGGGGACCGCCGGCACCTCGGGGACCTCGGCGTTGGTGGGGACCTCGGGGAGGTTGTCGGGCGAGGTCACTTCGCGGCCCCCTGGTCGATCAGCGGCAGCGTACGCAGCGCCTGCAGTTCGAGCTCGTCGATCTGCTTGGCGCGGTGGGCGCCGAACTTCATGTTCTGGATCTTGTCGTGCAGCTTCACGATCGCGTCGATCAGCATCTCCGGCCGCGGCGGGCAGCCGGGCAGGTAGATGTCGACCGGGACGATGTGGTCCACGCCCTGCACGATGGCGTAGTTGTTGAACATGCCGCCGCTCGAGGCGCACACGCCCATCGAGATGACCCACTTGGGCTCGGCCATCTGGTCGTAGATCTGCCGCAGGACGGGAGCCATCTTCTGTGACACGCGTCCGGCGACGATCATCAGGTCGGCCTGGCGAGGAGACGCCGAAGCGCGCTCCATGCCGAAGCGCGCCAGGTCGTAGTGGGGGCCACCGGTGGCCATCAGCTCGATGGCGCAACAGGCGAGGCCGAACGTGGCCGGCCATACGGAGTTCTTGCGCGCCCAGCCCGCGGCCTGCTCGACCGTGCTGAGGATGAACCCGCTGGGGAGTTTCTCTTCAAGTCCCATTTCTAGTCCCAGTCCAGACCCTTGCGGCGCCACACGTACGCGTAGGCCACGAGCACGGTGACGATGAACAGCAGCATCTCGACAAGCGCGAACACCCCGAGGCCCGAGGAGAGCACGCTGCCCGCGTCGTTCTTCAGCGGCGCGAAGGAGACAGCCCAGGGGTAAAGGAAAATGATCTCGATGTCGAACACGATGAAGAGCATCGCGGTGATCATGTATTTCAGCGGGAACCGTCCGCCACCGACCGGCTGGGGCGTCGGCTCGATGCCGCATTCGTATGCGTCAAGCTTGGCGCGGTTCCAGCGCTTGGGACCGGTGAAGGGAGCGATGGCGACCGAGAAGATCGCGAAGCCCCCCGCGAGAACGGCGAGCACCAGGATGGGCACGTAAAGGTCCATCGCTACGCCTCCTCTGGAGTCGCCACGCGCGCGGGCGCGCAGCCTGATCTATGACTTTGCCGGGTGAGTGTGAGGTTCATGCTGGTGGCGCGACCTTCGAGAGTGCGTTTATGATCTTGTCCGACGCATCGCCTCGCCGGTCGGTGAGATTACCAAGGAGTTTGAGCGCGAAGCGCATCAGCCTCGGGTGTGGCAACCCGTGCCGCGTTCCGAAGCTCATCACCCCTGGCTTCCCGATCGCCTCGACGAACCACCGGCCAAGCGTGAAATATCCGCCGTAGGCGTCCTTCAACACTTGAGGATAGGTGCGCAGGATCCGTTCCTGCTGCGCGGGGGTGGTCCCGCGCAGCGCCTTGACGATGGTCTCGGCGGCGATCTCGCCGGTCTCCATGGCGTACGCGATGCCCTCGCCGTTGAACGGGTTGATCGCCCCGCCGGAGTCGCCGACGAGCACGAGGCCGCGGGTGTAGTGGGGCTGGCGGTTGAAGGCCATCGGGAGCGCGGCGCCGCGGATCGGGCCCGTCATGTTCTCCTCGGTGAAGCCCCACTCCGCGGGCATCGCCTTGCACCAGCGCTTGAGCAGATCGCGGTAGTCGATGCTCTTGAACTGGTCGCTGGTGTTGAGCAGGCCCAGCCCCACGTTCGCGGTGCCGTCGCCGACGCCGAACACCCAGCCGTAGCCGGGCAGCAGCGTGTCGCCGTCCCACAGCTCCAGCCACGTCTCCAGGTAGTCGTCGTCGTGGCGCGGGCTCTCGAAATAGGTCCGTACGGCCACGCCCATCGGGCGGTCCTCGCGCTTGTGCAGCCCCATGCCCAGGGCCAGCCGGGTGCTGTTGCCGTCGGCGGCCACCACCAGACGGCCGCGGTAGGTCACCCCGTCCTTGGTCGTCACCCCGACCACATGACCGCTGCGGTCGTCGAGCACGGGGCCGGTGACGTTCACGCCCTCCATCAGCCGCACCCCGGCCTTGACGGCGTTGGCGGCGAGGATCTGGTCGAAGTCCTGGCGCGTGCGTACGAGGCCGAAGTCGGGGAAGCGGTCGAGTTTCGGCCAGTCGAGCTCGAACCGGTGCCCGCCACCCACCACCCGCAGGCCCTTGTTCCTGATCCAGCCGGGCGCGTCGATGTCGACACCCATGTTGAGCAACTGCTTGACCGCTCTGGGGGTCAGGCCGTCGCCGCAGACCTTCTCGCGGGGGAACTTCGTCTTCTCCAGGAGCAGCACGTCGAACCCGGCGAGAGCGAGGTAAAAGGCGGTTGCGGAACCGGCGGGACCGGCGCCGACGACGATGACGTCGGCGTCAGCCTGCATGGCTGCTGGCACGGTCACTGGACTGTCCTGTCCTACACGCTCGAAGGCCTCGGGGTGTGGCGCCTTCGTTCTCTTGTGAACCCCTTCACAAACTTGTCGGCCCGCAGTCTAACGCTTTTCCTGGACAAAGTGTCAGCCGGGGGGCGGTCTTCGCACGAACGAAAACCCTCCGTCGGAGACGAAGGGCCCTGGGTGGTCGCCACGGGGAGATCAGACCTCGAACTCGCGGACGTGCACCGGGCGGACTCCTTCGTAGCGTCACGGATATATCGGAGCCTATCGTGCCGAATGTGACGTGCGTTACAACGACGGCGCCGAACACTGTCACACTCCGTAACCGAAACGCTACACCAGCCCGCCCGCGAATTACCTAGAACCATCCCCGTCCGGAGCCGCGTCGGCCCGAACAACGGCTAATTCCCGCGATAAGCGCTATCTCCCGGCGGTGATATCCGCAAGGCCGGCCCGAGAAGCATTAATGGCGACTCAGACGGGCTTGAACCCCCTGTGCACCGCGACGATGCCCATGGTGAGATTGCGCCACGCCACCCGCTCCCAGCCGGCTTCCTGAATGGTGCGCGCGAGCGTCGGCTGGTCGGGCCAGTCCCTGATCGACTCGGCCAGATAGGCATAGGAGTCGTCGTTAGACCCGAAGACCGTGGCCACCCGCGGCAGCAGCTTCATCAGGTATTCGCGGTAGACCAGGTCGAAGGCGCCGACCGTCACGTGCGAGAACTCCAGGATCACCAGCCGGCCGCCCGGCTTCGTCACGCGCAGCATCTCCCGCAACGCCTGCGCGGTGTCGTGCACGTTGCGCAGCGCCACCGAGATCGTCACCGCGTCGAAGGCGTCGTCGGCGAACGGCAGCCGCAGCGCGTCGCCCGCGATGAATGGGACCCCCGCCCCGCTCAGCGCGTTGCCACCGTGCCGGCGCACCCCTGTGCGCAGCATCCCGAGGGAGAAGTCCGAGGCGATCGCGCGGGCGCCGAGCGTGGTGAACGCGTCGGTGGACGTGCCGGTGCCGGCTCCCAGGTCGAGCACGATCTCGCCGGGCCCGGCGTCGACGGCGGCGGCCACCGCCTTGCGCCAGAACCGCACCTGTCCCAGGGAGATCACATCGTTGACCAAGTCATAGCGCCGGGCCGTGCGATCGAACATCGCGGCGACCTGATCCGGCTGCTTGTCCAGTTGAGCACGCGTCATGGCCCAAGCCTATGACCATCGCGACAATCGACGGAAAGTAGCCGCATGATTACCCACCGTCTGCTAGAAATTGCCGAATGTTTGTACGTGTCGCCCTCGCGGCGATCATCGCCACGGCCCCCGTCGCGCACCCGCGCGTCGTGTCGGCCGACCCGGTCGACACCACCCCGCACGTGCTCGACGGGATCGTCAACTCCATCACCCTGGTCGGCGGCACCGTCGTCGTGGGCGGCTCGTTCAGCGAGGTCGCCGACGCCTCGCGGACCCACACCTACACCCGCGACAACGTCTTCGCCTACAGCCTCGCCACGGGACACATCCTGCGCTACTTCGCACCGCAGGTCGACGGGACCGTCTACAGCCTGGCCCCCGGCGACGGCGGCACGGTCTACGTCGGCGGCGACTTCTCCTCGGTCGGCGAGACGCAGGCCACGGCGCTGACCAAGCTCAACCTCATCGACGGGTCGGTCATAAAGGACTTCGCGCCCGGCGTCTCCGGCGGGACGGTGACCACGCTGGCCAGGCGCGGCGGGCAGCTCTACGCGGGCGGCGACTTCACCCGGCCGCGCACGGCCCTGGCCAGGCTCGACGCGTCGAGCGGCGCGGCCGACCCGAGGTTCACGATCACACCGGGGACGCCGCTGGCGCCCAGGGTGAAGGTCTACGCGCTCGCCGTGACCGCCGAACGGCTCGCGGTCGACGGCAACTTCACCACGCTCGACGGGCTGTCGCGACCGCAGCTCGGGCTGATCGACGTACGCGGTGGCGGGGCCAAGGTGGCCGACTGGCGGACCGAGGCGTACGTCCCCAAATGCATGGAGGCCTTCCCCTCCTACGTACGCGGCCTGGATTTCGCGCCCGACGGCAGCTATTTCGCCGTCGTCACCACTGGCGGCCCGATAGGCGGCAAGCGGCTGTGCGACAGCACGGCCAGATTCGAGACGTACGGCAGCGGCGAGCGAATCACACCCACCTGGGTCAACAAGACCGGCGGCGACTCGCTCTACGCGGTGGCGGTGACCGGTGCGGCGATCTACGTCGGCGGGCACCAGCGGTGGCTGAACAATCCACTGGGCCACGACTCAGCCGGGCCGGGAGCGGTGCCCCGCGAGGGCATCGGTGCCATTCATCCGCGCACCGGAATGGCGCTGACTTGGAATCCTGGCAGGGAGCGCGGCATCGGGGTCAAGGCATTTCTGGTGTACAGCGGTGGACTACTCGTTGGTAGTGACACAACTCGACTCGGACGGGAGTACCATGCCCGGATTGGCATGTTCCCCCTGCCCTAGTCGCTCTGTGGCTTGGGTCGGTCGATCTTGTCGCTGATGCGTGTGCTTACGGCGTCACGCTGCTTCGACAGCAAGACGTAGCTGGCTATGCCACTGATCAAGAAAGTCACGATGATCAGCACCAGTGGATTTTGCAGGCCAAGCAGGCGCAGGACACCTAGCGTCACGACAAACAGACCGATCCGCGACGCGGTGTAAACGAGAACGGGATGCACAGGATCGAGGTTACTCGCCCTGTGTGGACGGTCGCTCTTCGCATCGGGCGCGGGCACTGCTAGTGTTCCCAGTTAGGATGTTTCGTAAAGAAACACCCACGAGAGCCCCAAAGAGGCTCTATCATATAACAATCGGGCAGTCAGCTGATAACAACCCGTGATCTTTGTCGAAAACCACGGATAAATCAGGCTTCGCTCGACACACTGGTTACCTGTCCGCCCGCTGGCAGGAAGCGGGATGCGAGGGGGAGAGATTGGTGGAGAGTAGCAGCGAGCGTCTGCTGACCCCAGGAGAGGTTGCCGCCCTCTTCCGGGTAGACCCAAAGACGGTTACACGCTGGGCCGCGGCAGGCCGCATCAGCAGTATCCGCACCCCCGGAGGGCATCGGCGGTTCCGCGAGTCGGAAGTGCACGCCCTTCTTAGAGGCGAGGACGTTCTAACGGCCGAGCGGTCGGCCGAGTCCCCGCGTTTTTGACGTTCCATCAGACGGTGGTCCTGCATGCAGGATCGCCGTCTCCCCCTGCCCAGGAAACGCCGGCTGAGCATCTCCCGGGGCCCTGGCACGGGCTCGGCCGCCGCCACCGCCCTAGGCGTCTTCCTGTTCGGCCTTGAAGGCCAGGAACTCCTGCTCCAGGTCGTCGTTGTCCGTCAGCCAGCGCTCCCGGCGTTCCGCCGCCTCCTCCTCCGTCAGGGACTCCGGTAGCCACGTGTCGTAGTCGGGATCGCCGGGTTCGAGTTCCACGTACGCGTTGCCGATGAGACGCCCGTCTTCGCTGGTCAGGCTCTGCGGCACGCGCAGGGTCCCGTCAGCGAGCCGGATGACGTACATGGCTGATCACCTAGATTCCGTAGCGCCGGTTGAAGAACAGCATGACGTTGAGCGCGGTGCGGGTGTCACCGCCCAGCATGTCGACGAGCGCCGGTCGCTGGCGCGAGGCGATCGCGGCGAACGCGTCGGCGAAGAACTCCTTGCGCCCCAGCCCGCCGCCCTGGCGATGGAAGGCGGAGACCAGGAGCGGCGTGATCTCCTCGTACAGCGTCGCGAACTCCCGGGAGTCGGACACCCAGTCCCCGTAAGCCGAGTCGACGTCGTCGATGGCGTGCCCGACCTCGTGCATCATCACGTCGGGCGTGGGCGAGGGGCGGTCACCCACCACGATCTTCCCGTCGCCGTAGGCTCCGGCGCAGATGTCCCACGAGGCCCGGCCGGACGGCAGCGGGGCGCCGCGCAGGTAACCCATGTCGTCCAGGTCCGGCACCCCGCCCGGGCCGACATAGATGCCTTCGAGGCCCTCGGCGAGCTTCGCCTTCAGCAGGTCGGGCAGCCTGGCCAGGCTCTCCACGGCCCGTACGACCTCCCGCGACGGCGGGCCCTCCCGGGCGTCCCACTGGCGGTGCAGGATGGTCTCCAGCTTGCCGCAGTGCTGCAGGCCGTCGCCGATCGAGGGCGCGTCGGGGCGGTTGGGCTGCGCTCTGGGCGCCACGTCGTCGAGCTCGAAGTCCTGCCAGGTGTACTGCGGGCGGTCGACCACCGCCGCCGACAACCGCTGCTCCCCCGCCTCCCACCGCCGCGGCTCCCCGGCCTCGGCGGCGTCCCACTGCTGGAACTCCCCGCCCTCCTGCCGCCCGCGTCGATCGCGCCCGCCCCAGGACCACCTGTCGGAATCACCGCCGCCGGCCTGGCGCCGCTCCCGGCCCACCCAGCCGAACAACGCGAAACTCCCCTCGCTCCCGATCGAGTCCCGCCCGGCGGGCTCCCGGCCCGGCCATCCGCGTCCCATGTGCCCGTACCGTTCGGACACCGGGCGACCCTTGGCCGCGTCTTTGGCACCGGCCCGCCATGGCCACACCGGCCGCCCGGAGCCGTCCTCACGTGCCCGGTCCCGCCGGTTGACCGGCCGTCCGGCCCTGCCGGGGAACGCGTGCCGGTCGTTCGTCCAGAAAGATCGGTCCGCGTCGGGGGGCGCCTCACCGCGACGGGAGAAGAGATACGAGCCGCGCCGCCACCAACGACCCCGCCGATGGCGGCCCTTGTCGTTAGAAAAGGCCATCGCACCCCTCAACGCCGTGGAACGCCCGCGCGCGAGGCGCCGCGATCGGCGGTCCCAGCGGGCGGACGCCGCTGAATCGTGTCCACCGTACGACGTAGGTCTCGCTGGAGTCATCCGAAATGGGACAACGGAAAAACACGATCACGACGCGAATGGCTTACAGTTCGGACATGGTAGGTGTCGTTATCGGCTTGGCCCTGTTGGCCTTCTGGCTGTACACGTTGTTCGACGTCATCACCACGCCGGAGGAAGAGGTTAGGAACGTACCAAAACCACTCTGGGTGCTCGTCGTCACGCTGGTGCCCCTGGTGGGCGGGGCCGTCTGGATGCTCCGCGGCCGTCCCCAGCCGGACCGAGAGGCCTGGCCGGTGACCCCGCAACCGGGCGCCCGCCGGCGGCCGGTCCCCAAGGGCCCGGACGACGACCCCGAGTTCCTGCGCGACCTCGACCGCCGCATGCGCGGCGAGGACGGTTAGCTCACAGCCCCGAGTAGCTGTGCAGGCCCGAGATGAACATGTTGACGCCCACCAGGTTGAACAGCAGGCAGCCGAACGCCACCAGTTGCACGATCGTCGCCGCGCGGCCACGCCATCCCGCGGTGACCCGGGCGTGAAGGTAGGCCGCGTAGGCCACCCACGTGATGAAGGCCCAGACCTCCTTGGGGTCCCAGCCCCAGTAACGGCCCCATGCCTTGTCGGCCCAGAGGGCGCCGGCGATGACGGCGAAGGTCCATACCGGGAAGGCGAAGACGATCGCGCGGTGGGCCACCCGCTCCAGGTCGGCTCGTGACGGCAGCCGTGACGCCCCGTCGCCGCGGATCAGGTAGAGGATGCCCGAGACCCCGGCCAGGACGAACAGTCCGCTCGCCAGGATCGCCGCCGTCACGTGGATGGCGACCCAGTACGAGTTGAGCGCCGGCACGACCGGCCCCGCCGCCGTGTAGAGGACCTTGACCGCGAAGCCGAGCCCCAGGGCGGCCGTCACCATGACGAAGGCGCCGAGGAAGCGGACGTTGTGCCGGAGCTGGGTGCCGAGGAAGGCGGTGACCGCGGCGAAGCAGATGGCCACCACGAACTCGTACATGTTGCCCCATGGCCACCTGTCCACGGCCAGGCCGCGGGTGACGATGGCGAACAGGTTCGCGGTCCAGCCGAGCCAGCCGAGTGCCATGGCCAGCCACCCGGCCTTGGGCGCCCAGTTCGGTGGCTCGACGGCCACCGGCCCGCCGCCGGGCTCCGCGGAGGCGTCCACAGGGCCGCCCGACGAACCGACTCCCACGGGCTGCCTGGCGCGGACGGCGGGCGATTCGGCGCTGGAGCGCCCGAAGGCCAGCTCCAGCGCGAACCCGATCATGGCGGCCAGGTAGAGCAGGACGGCGGCGACGATGAAGAGGTCGCTCACCCCGGCCAGTTGCTGTTCAGCGGGCATCCTTGCCTCCGGCTGATAGGACCTTGACGATGTCGGCGAACTCCTCGGTGAAGCCCGCCGCGGAGCCTTCGGTACGGGTCAGGCCGCCCACTTCGGCCACGCCGTCCTTGACCCGCACCCACACCCGGCGGCGGCGGATCATCAGCGAGCACACGATGCCGGCGACGGCCGCGGCCGCGGCGATCAGGGCGGGCAGCCGCCCCGGGTCGTAGGCGATCTGGAGCGTCATCCACTCCTTCACCCCGGTGAACTCCAGCTTCCCCGCGCCCTTGGGCAGGTCGAGGGATCCCCCGACCGAGAGGGGCGCGTGGCCGGTGCCCATGACCAGCGGTGTGAGCTTCCGCATCACCTCTGGCGGCGCGAGCTCGTAGACGGACTGCGGCTGGCCGGAGCGTACGCCCAGGTCGCCGGAGAAGGCCCCGAGGAGCTGGACCTGGGGGTTGAGCGCGCCGGGGAAGAGCGAGGCCCCGGCGCCGTCGCTCGTGGGCAGGAAGCGCAGCAGGAACCCGAGCTGCGACGGCTGGGCGTCGGGCACCTTGACCACGCAGCCCGAGGTGAGCGAGGGCTTGTCCTCGATCAGGCACGGCACGGGCCCTTCGAAGGCGACCTGCCCCTTGCCGTCGGTGACCTTGAAGACGGGCGCGTAGCCGTGACCGATGAGGTAGGTCTGGGTGCCGTTGATCTCCAGCGGCTCGTTGACCTTGAGCGTGTAGTCGCGCGCGGGCGACCCCGGCGAGTCGTTGACGCTCAGGAAGGCGGAGTAGTCGAGCTCCTGCCCCCTCTTCTCGCCTTCGACCTGGTAGCTCGCCTGGAAGTCCTTGAGCGTGAACGAGAACGGCTCCAGCGACTCAGCCGACACCTGGGTGCCCGGGATGAACCGGTCGTAGGCGGCGACCGTGTTGGCGAAGCCGTCGCCCTCGGCCACCAGCACGTTGCCGCGGTAGCCGTACAGGGAACCGAACCCGACCGCGACGAGCAGTCCCAGCAGGGAGACGTGGAAGAGCAGGTTGCCCGTCTCGCGTAGATAGCCCTTCTCCGCGGCCACCCAGCCGTCGCCGACGTCGACGCGGAAGCGGAGCCGGCGCAGCCGGCTGGCGGCCTCCTCGACGGTCAGCGGGTCGTCCAGGCGCGAGAAGTAGGGCAGGCGCGACAGGTTGCGCGGCGCGGCCGGTGGACGGCGGCGCAGCTCGCGCACGTAGGTGGCGGTGCGCGGCAGGACACAGCCGATCAGCGAGGTGAACAGCAGCAGGTAGATCGCGGCGAACCAGGCCGAGGTGAAGACGTCGAAGAGCTGGAAGCGGTCGTACCACTCGGCGAGCGCCGGGTCGCTCTGGAAGAGCTGGGCCACCTTGTCGGGATCGACGCTGCGCTGCGGCACCAGCGAGCCGGGCACGGAGGCCAGCGCGAACAGGAAGAGCAGGATCAGCGCCGTCTTCATCGCGGTGAGCGTGCGCCAGGTCCACCGCAGCCAGCCCACGGGCCCCATGCCGGCGGGTCGCTTCTGCTCCTTTTCGAGCTCGTCGACGGTCATCAGATCACCGGCCGGAAAGCGCCGATCAGACCCTGCATGGTGGCGATCATCTCACCCCAGAGGCCGGTCACCAGCAGGATGCCGACGGCCACCATCATGCCGCCGCCGATCCTGGTGATCAGCCGTGAGTGCTTGCGGATGGCGCGGAAGGTGCGCAGCGCCTTGCTGTAGGCGAGGGCGGCGGCCACGAAGGGCAGCCCGAGCCCCAGCGCGTACGCCACGGCGAGCAGCGCGCCGCGCCCGGCGCTGCCCTCGTTCAGCCCGAGCGCGAGCACGACGGCCAGCGTGGGCCCGATGCACGGCGTCCAGCCCAGCCCGAACACCACGCCCAGCAGCGGCGCCCCGGCCAGCCCCGCGGCGGGCAGCTTGTGGATGCGGACGTCGCGCATCAGGCCGGGCAGCACGCCCAGGAAGGCCAGGCCGAGCAGGATCGTCAGCACGCCGAGCACCCGCGTGATCTTCTCCGCGTTGCCCAGCATGACCGAGCCGAGCCCGCCGAACAGCGCGCCGCTGAGCACGAACACCAGCCCGAACCCGGCCACGAACAGCACCGTGCCGAGCACCAGCCGCCCGCGCTTGGGGTCCTCGCTCATGCCCGTCACGTACGACAGGTAGCCCGGGACGAGCGGCAGCACGCACGGCGACAGGAAGGACACCACCCCGGCCAGCACCGCGATGGGCACGGCCAGGAGCAGCGAGCCCGAGGCGACGACGTCATTCATCGCGCACCTTGGTCACCGCGTTCATCAGGTCGGTGTACTTGACCGCGCCCAGCGCCCTGGCGGCGATCTTGCCCTGCTCGTCGATGATCAGCGTGGACGGGATGGCCGCGGGCGGCACCGTGCCCTGGAAGGCCAGCGCGACCTTGCCCGGCTGGTCGAAGATGCTCGGGTAGCCGGTCTGCTCGGTGCGTTCGAACGCCTGCGCGTCGGCCTTGCGGTCCTTGAAGTCGACGCCGAGGAACTCCACGCCGCCCTTGGTCTTGGCGGCGACCTCCTTCAGCACCGGCGCCTCCGCCCGGCACGGCCCGCACCACGACGCCCAGAAGTTGAGCACCACGACCTTGCCCTTGTGCGCGGCGAGTGACGCGGTCGCGCCGTCGAGGGTCTCCCCGCTGATCGCGGGAGCCGCCTTGCGGTCGGCCGCACCGAACACCTGCATCTTCCCGTCGCCCGCGACGAAACGGGTGTCGCCGGCCTGTGGCTGGCCGGACTGGTTGGTGCCCGCGCAGCCCGCGACCAGCACGGCCAACAACAGGAGGGTGGTGGACTTGGCGCGCACGGAGGAAGATCTCCTTGTACTACAACCGGTAGAGCTTGCAACTCTACCGGCGAGGTCAGGCGCCCGGGACGGTGGGGCCGGTCGCCAGTGATCCGGCGGGCTCGCTGTAGCCGACGCTCACCAGGCGGTCGCCGTCGAAGGTGAGCGTGGTGACGCTGGCCAGCCCGCACTGCCTGCGCCGTGGGTCGTGCCAGAGCCGGCGGCCCTCGGCCGCCATCCTGATCGACCAGATCGGCAGCTGGTGGCTGACCAGCAGCGCCTCGTGCCCGCGCGCCTCGGCCCTGGCCTCATCGATGATCGAGCGCATCCGCTTGACGATCACCGGGTACGGCTCACCCCAGGAGGGGCGCAGCGGGTTCCAGAAGTAGCGGTAGTTCTTCGGGTCGCGCAGGATCGCCATCCCCTGGCCGACCTTGCGGCCCTGGAGCATGTTGGCGGCCTCGATCAGCCGGTCGTCGGTGCGTACCGGCAGCTCCAGCAGCGCGGCCAGGGGGGCGACGGTCTCCTGGGCGCGTTCGAGCGGCGAACTGTAGAGGGCGACGATGTCGCGGCCCGCCACCGACTTGGCGACCGTCTCGGCCATCAGCCTGCCGTTCTCGGACAGGTGGTAGTCGGGCAGCCGGCCGTACAGGACGCCTTCGGGATTGTGCACCTCACCGTGGCGCATCAGGTGAACTACGGTGGTTTCAGCCATGGTGTGCCACAGCCTATCCGTTCCGCCTGCTCCGAGATCTCAGGCGGGTCTGTTCGCCGGGTTCCCGCTGGTCATCGGCGCGGCTCAGGCGAGGGCCCAGGCGTTCTCCTGTGTACGGCTGGCGTCGGCGAGCGCCTCGACCGCGGCCCTGATCGCGGGGCGGCGGGCCGCGTCGGTCCGCCAGATCACATAGATGCGGCGTGACTGCCGGGGCCTGAGCGGCACCACGGCCACCCCGTCGGGCACGCAGTCGCGCCCCAGCCGGGGGATGATCGCGCAGCCGAGACCGGCGGCCACCAGCGCCATCTGGGTCGGGTATTCGTCGGCCATGCAGGAGATCTCGGGCTCCAGTTGCGCGCTGCGCAGCGTGTAGACGAGCCAGTCGTGGCAGACGGTGCCGGGCGAGGAGCTGATCCACCGCTCGTTGGCGGGCAGCTCGGACAGCGCTATCTCCCTGCTGCCGGCCAGCGGATGGTCCGCGGGGAGCACGACGTCGGCGATGTCGTCGAGCAGCGTCGTCCTGGACAGCCCCTCGGGCAGGGCCATCGGCCGGTTCAGCCAGTCCTGGATGACGCCCAGGTCGAGCTCGCCCCTGGCCACGTCGCGCACGATGCGCTCCGGCTCGCGCTCGGAGAGCTGGATGTGCAGGTCGGGATGGCGCCGCTTGAGCGCGGTCAGGGCGGCGGGCATCAGCCCGCGGGTCGCCGTCGGGAACGACGACATGTTCAGCCGCCCCACGACCTCGCCGCGCAGCGCCTCGAAGTCCGCCTCCGCGGTCTCCACCAGCGCCAGGATCCGCTCGGCGTGGTCGGCGAGCAGCCCGGCCGCGTCGGTCAGCCGCACCCCGCGCCCGTTGCGCTCCATGAGCCGGGCGCCGGTCTCGCGCTCCAGCTTGGCGATCTGCTGCGACACGGCCGACGGCGTGACCATCAGCGCGTCGGCCGCGGCGCCCACAGATCCGTAGATGTGCACAGCGTGAAGGGCCTTGAGGCGGTTCAAGTCCAACATGTAAGCCAGTCTAAAGGGTTTAGCG
This sequence comes from Nonomuraea sp. NPDC049141, assembly GCF_040648415.1. NCBI lineage: Bacteria > Bacillati > Actinomycetota > Actinomycetes > Streptosporangiales > Streptosporangiaceae > Nonomuraea > Nonomuraea sp. NPDC049141. The sequence continues at coordinate 60,935 of NZ_JBEZDR010000029.1, read as the reverse complement.
TAGAAAGTCTCGCTTGTGCTTGACTCTTTAGCAGGAGAAAATACATGCATGAGAAACAACAAGGCGCAGAAGCAGCAGCAGACCAGCATCTCCTACCTCAAGACCCTCGCCGAGCAGGCCCGTGACCTGCGCGTCCGCTACCAGAAGCCGGCCGCCAAGTAAGCAGCTAGAGGACCGCCGCGGCAGCCTTGGCGGCTGCCGGCAGCGCGTCGGCGACCCGGCCGAGTGCCTCGTCGTCGTGAGAGGCCGACAGGAACCAGGCCTCGTACGCGGAGGGCGGCAGGTAGACCCCGCGATCCAGCATCGCGTGGAAGAAGGCGGTGTAGACCGAGGTGTTCTGGGCCCGAGCGTCGTCGAAGTTCGTCACCGGCGCATCCGTGAAGAACACCGAGAACAGGCTCCCCGCCCGCTGCAACCGGTGCGGCACTCCTGCCGCGGTCAGCGCGTCGGAGGCGGCCTGGCCGACAGCCAGCGCCGCCGCGTCCACCTTGGCGTAGGACTCGGCGTCGAGCGCGCGCAACGTGGCCAGGCCCGCGGCGCAGGCGAGCGGGTTTCCCGACAGCGTGCCCGCCTGGTAGACCGGTCCTTCCGGTGCCAGGCAGGACATCACGTCGGCCCGCCCGCCGAAGGCCGCCGCCGGCAACCCGCCGCCCATGACCTTGCCGAACGTCATCAGGTCGGCGTCGACCGGGTCGAGGCCGTACCAGCCGGCGGGCGAGACGCGGAACCCGGTCAGCACCTCATCCATGATCAGCAGCGCGCCGTTGGCCGTGCAGAGCTCGCGCAGGCGGGCGTTGAAGCCGTCGAGCGGCGGCACCACACCCATGTTGGCCGGGCAGGCCTCTGTGATGACACAGGCGATCCCCCCGGCGTTGTCAGGTGATGTGAACGCCTGCTCCACCGCGTTGATGTCGTTGTACGGCAGCACGATGGTGTCGGCCGCCGACGCCCCCGTCACGCCCGGCGTGTCGGGCAGCCCGAACGTGACCACGCCCGACCCCGCCGAGGCCAGCAGCGCGTCGACATGACCGTGGTAGCACCCGGCGAACTTGACCACCTTGGACCGCCCGGTGAACCCGCGGGCCAGCCGCACCGCGCTCATCGTCGCCTCGGTGCCCGAGCTGACCAGGCGCAGCTTCTCCACGGGCGCCACCCTGGCGACCATCTCCTCGGCCAGCTCCACCTCGCCCGGCGTGGCGGTGCCGTAGGAGAGGCTGTGGGAGAGCGCCGACGAGACGGCGTCGATGACGGCGGGATGGCGGTGGCCGAGGATCATCGGCCCCCACGAGCAGACCAGGTCGACGTAGCGGTTGCCGTCGACGTCGGTGAGGTAGGGGCCCTGTCCTGAGACCATGAAACGCGGGGTGCCGCCGACCGCGCCGAACGCGCGGACCGGGGAGTTGACGCCACCCGGCACGATGGCGCGGGCGCGGGCGAACAGGTCCTCGGAGTTCTGTGTACGGCTCACGCGAACCAGGTTAGTCCTGGAATATGACGGTCTAGTCGGCGAGCCAGTCGAGGATGCGCAGCGGGTCGGGCAGCGGGCGGCCGTCGGGCGGGCGCAGCCAGGAGACGGGCTGACCGGTGGGGAGCGTGGAGGGCGGCGCCAGGACGTAGCTGTCGCGGCAGTGCCAGCGCAGGCCCGGATTGTCCTCGATGGTGCCGGGGTCGCAGTCGAGCTGGCAGGACCACCACTCGTCCTCGTCGTCCGGATTGCCGCGCGTGGCCACATAAAACAGAACCCGGTCGCCGTTGGCGGCGACCGGGCCTGAATGCGCTGCGGCGCCGTCGATCCGGGTGAGGGCCGACAGGCCGGTGTCGAGCGGTACATCGAAGACATCGAACACGCGGCCGGTCGGCAGGATCACGTTGGCGTCGGGATCGGCCTGCCACCAGCGCGTGAGCTGGGTGGCGTCCAACGTGGCCTGCACGTTCCAGGCGGGGGACAAGGGGTGCGCGCCCGGGTCGGGACACCCGAGGCGGTCACAGGAGCAGGAGCGGGCGCCTTCGCGCAGCGGGTGGGCACCCGGCACACTCGGCCATCCGAGAGCGGCGTAGCCCAGCACGGAGTCGATCCGTGTCGGGCGCGACCGTTTTCTGGTACGCCGAGCGAGTGGTACCCCCACCATGGTGTCTCCCGTCGAGTCCAAGTGCCTGAAGAGGTCCCGGCTCCTGGCTGCTAGCACACGCGGGACACACCAGCACTTGTCACCTCAGTCTAACGCACGGGTCCCAGGGGCGACGGGAAACCCTCTGGTTCACAGACGTCGTGCCACCTCAGTGGCCCAATAGGTGAGGATCAGGTCGGCGCCCGCGCGCTTGATCGAGACCAGCGACTCCATGATCATCCGGTCGCGGTCGATCCAGCCGTTGGCCGCCGCGGCCTCGATCATCGCGTACTCGCCGCTCACCTGGTAGGCCGCCACCGGCACGTCGACCTCGTCGCGGAAGCGCCTGATGACGTCCAGGTAGGCCAGCGCCGGCTTGACCATCACGGCGTCGGCGCCCTCGGCGAGGTCGAGCCGCACCTCGCGCAGCGCCTCCTCCAGCGGCCCGGCCGGGTCCTGCTGGTGGGTGCTGCGGTCGCCGAACTGCGGCGCGCACTCGGCGGCCTCGCGGAAGGGGCCGAAGAAGGCGGAGGCGTACTTGGCGGTGTAGGCGAGGATCGGCAGGTCACGGAAGCCGTCGGCGTCGAGCGCCGCCCTGATGGCCCCGACCTGGCCGTCCATCATGCCGCTCGGCGCGATCATCTGGGATCCGGCCCTGGCCTGGGCGACCGCGATCGACGCGTAGCGCTCCAGCGTCGCGTCGTTGTCGACGTCGCCGGAGGCGGTCAGCACGCCGCAGTGACCGTGGTCGGTGAACTCGTCGAGACAGGTGTCGGCCATGACCACCACCGCGTCACCCACCTCCTCGTTCACCTCGCGGAGCGCGACCTGCAGGATGCCCTCGGGGTCGTCGGCCGCCGAGCCACGCGCGTCCTTCACGGCGGGGATGCCGAACAGGATCAGCCCCGACACCCCGGCGTCGGCCGCCTCGTGGGCGGCCTTGCGCAGCGAGTCGCGGGTGTGCTGGACCACGCCGGGCATCGAGGCGACCGGCTGCGGCTGGTCGATGCCCTCCTTGACGAACATCGGCAGGATCAGGTCAGCGGGATGCAGCCTGGTGCCCGCCACCATGCGCCGGACCGCGGGACTGCGGCGGAGCCTGCGCGGGCGGGCGACAGGATATTCGGCACTCACTTGGCTCTCCTTCTGGCGCCTCTGCGGTTCTGCGACGGCCGCCGTGGGCTGTCGCCCGCGGCCAGGGCCGCCTGGCGTTGCTTGGCGCCGTACGCGGCCACCGCGGCGGCCAGGGCGGACGCCGACGGCCTGTCGGCCATGACGTCGACTCGCAGCCCGAACTCCTCGGCGGTCTTCGCGGTCTGCGGCCCGATGACCGCGATCACGGTGACGTTGTGCGGCTTGCCGGCGATGCCCACAAGGTTGCGCACGGTCGAGGAGGAGGTGAAGAGCACCGCGTCGAACCCGCCGCCCTTGATCGCCTCGCGGATCGCGGCGGGGGGCGGTGCGGCTCGTACGGTGCGGTAGGCCGTGACGTCGTCGCACTCCCAGCCTAGCTCGGTGAGTCCGGCGACGAGGGTGTCTGTGGAAATGTCGGCCCGCGGCAGGAGCACCCGGTTGATCGGGTCGAGCATCGAGTCGTACGGCGGCCACTCGGCCACCAGGCCCTCCGACGACTGCTCGCCCGAGGGCAGCAGGTCGGGCTTGACCCCGAACTCGACCAGGGCCCGCGCGGTGGCGTCGCCCACGGCGGCCACCTTCAGCCCGGCGAAGGCGCGGGCGTCGAGGCCGTACTCCTCGAACTTCTCGCGTACGGCCTTGACCGCGTTGGAGCTGGTGAACGCCACCCACTCGTAGCGTCCGGTGACCAGGCCCTTGATCGCGCGGTCCATCTGCTGCGGCGTGCGCGGCGGCTCGACCGAGATGGTCGGCACCTCTTCCGGCACGGCGCCGTAGGAGGCCAGCTGCTCGGACAGGCTCTTGGACTGCTCCTTGGTGCGCGGCACCAGCACCCGCCAGCCGAACAGCGGCTTGGTCTCGAACCACGACAGCTTGTCGCGCTGCCCGACCGCGTCGCCGACGACGATCAGCGCGGGCTCGGTGAAGCCGGCGTGCTTGAGGTCGGCCTGCAGCCTGGCCAGCGTCGAGACGACGGTGTACTGCTCGGTCGTGGTGCCGCTGCCGCTGACCGCGACGGGCGTGCTGTCGGGCTTGCCGCCCGCCACCAGCGCCTTGCCGATCGAGACGGCCCCGGCGATGCCGTTGTAGATGACCAGCGTGCCCTTGCAGGCGGCGTGGGCGGCCCAGTCCTGCTCGAGCGCGGCGTCGACGATCCGGAACTCCGGCAGGCCCGTCGCCGCGGGGATGCCGGCATAGGTGAGCACGGCGGTCGCGGGCGGCACGCCGGGCACGATCTCGAAGTCCACCTCCGCCGCGGCGGCCGCGGCGACCTCCTCGGTGATGGAGGAGAACAGCATCGGGTCGCCCTCGCACAGGCGTACGACGAACTGCCCGGCCTTGGCGCGCTTGACGAGGTCGCCGGAGGTGACCTCCACGCCTTCGCGGCAATGGCGCAGGAACGAGCCGAACAGCTCCTCGTCGAGCGCGACCGCGTCGGCCTTGGCGAGCAGTTCGGCGCCGCGGAGCGTGAGAAGGTTCGGATCGCCGGGGCCCGCGCCCACGAACGCGAGGAACCCGGAGGTTGGACTATCGGAGCTCAACGGGATTGCTCCCCCATCAATCTGTCGGCCCCTTCGGAGATCATCTCGGCCGCGAGGAGCTGGCCGAGATTCACAGACTCGGAAGGAGAGCCGGCGGCGGACTTGCGCACCGCCTCCTGGCCGTCGAGAGAGACGACCACGGCGGTGAGGTTCAGGGTCTGCCCGTCATCGACGGCGAAAGCACCCACGGGGGCCGAGCAGCCGGCCTCGAGAGCGGACAGGACGGCGCGCTCGGCCGTCACCGCGGAGCGCGTCCGCGGGTCGTCGAGCACGCCGAGGAAGGAGATCAGGTCGGCGCGGTCGGAGAGACACTCCACGGCCAGGGCGCCCTGCCCCGGGGCGGGCAGCAGCTCCTCGACCTCGAAGATCTGCGCGATCTCCGCGTCCCTGCCGATCCTGGTCAGGCCCGCCGAGGCGAGCACGACCGCGTCGAGCTCGCCGGCGGTGACCTTGCCGATCCGGGTGTCGGCGTTGCCGCGGATCGGGACGTACTCGAGATCGGGCCGCAGCGCCCTGAGCATGGCGATGCGGCGCGGCGATCCGGTGCCGACCCTGGCCCCGGTGGGCAGGTCGGCGAACTTGGCATGGGCGACCAGCGCGTCGCGGTGGTCGTGCCGGGCGGGGATGGCGGCCAGTGTCACCCGCGGGTCCTGCTTGGTCGGCAGGTCCTTCAGCGAGTGGACGGCGAAGTCGATCTCACCCTCGATCAGCTTGTCACGCAGCGCGCTGACGAACACGCCCGTGCCGCCGAGCTGCGCCAGCTGAGCCTTGGTCACGTCACCGAACGTGGTGACGCCGACCAGCTCGACCGCGCGCCCGGTGCGTTCGGTGTAGGAGTCGGCGACCATCTGCGACTGTGTGGTCGCCATCAGGCTGCGCCGGGTGCCCAAGCGCAGTGTCACAACTCCACCTCCCTGACGGCATCGGGCATCTTCGGATCGAGGTCGAACAGCTCACGCAGCGCTTCGGCATAATGATCGCCTCCCGGGCTGGTGGCGAGCTGTTTGACACGCACAGTGGGCTCGTGAAGCAGCTTGTCGACCACCCGCTGGACGGTCTGCGCCACCTCGTCCCTGGCCTTGCGGTCGAGGTGGGGCATGCGCATCAGAAGCCTGCCCAGCTCGGCCTCGACCACGGTCGCCGCCTTGCTGCGCAGCGCCACCACGGTCGGGGTGACCTTGGCGGCCCGCTCAGCGGTGAGGAACCCGGCCAGCTCCTCGGCGACGAGCCTGCGCACCGAGTCGACCGTGTCGCCCTCCCGCCAGCCTATGCCCGATTCCTGGATGGTCTCCAAGTCGACCAGCGTGACTCCGGGCACCTCGCGTACGGCGGGGTCGATGTCGTGCGGCAGCGCCAGGTCCAGCAGGAACACGCCCCTGCCCGTCATGTGGGCGGCCACGATGTCGGGGGTGACGACGTGCCGCCCGCCGCCCGTGCAGGTGATGACGATGTCGGCCGCCGCCAGTTCTCGGGGAACCGCGGAGAACTCCACCGCCCGGCCGCCGACCGAGGCCGCCAGCCGTACGCCGCGCTCGAAGGTGCGGTTGGCCACCACGATGTCGGTCACGCCCGCGCGGGCCAGCGTGGTGGCGGCGAGCGAGCTCATCGAGCCCGCGCCGACCACCAGCGCCCGGCGCCCGGCCAGGTCGCCCGCCAGCGCCAGACCGGCCGTGACGAGCGAGGCGCCCGCCTGGTCGATGTCCGTGTCGGCGTGGGCGCGCTTGCCGACCCGTAGCGCCTGCTGCACCAGCTCGTTGAGGGTGGCGCCGACCGTGCCCTGCTTCTGCGCCAGCGTGAGCGCCCTGCGGACCTGACCGAGGATCTGGCCCTCGCCGACGACCATGGAGTCGAGGCCGCACGCCATCGAGAACAGGTGCTCGATGGCCTGGTCTTCGTAGTGGACGTACAGGTGCGGTGTCAGCTCCTCCACGGGAACGCCCGAGTGGACGCTCAGCAGCCGGCTGATCCCGGTGAGGGCGCCGTGGAAGCGGTCGACGGCGGCGTAGATCTCGACCCTGTTGCAGGTCGAGACCACCATCGCCTCAGAGACGCACGCGTCCTGCTGAACGTCGTGCAAGAGCTTGACGAGCGCCTCGCCGGATACGGATACGCGCTCGAGCATGGACACCGGAGCTGTCCGGTGGCTGATGCCGACGGTGAGAACACTCATTGACTGTCCACGGCCATAAGTGGCCCCCCTGCTTTGCGCTGCTCGTGGAACGCAAGAATCTGCAGTTCTATTGATAGGTCAACTTTACGGACATCCACGCCATCTGGTACAGAAAGCACTACCGGCGCAAAGTTCAGGATGCTGGTCACCCCGGCCGCCACCACGCGGTCGCAGACTTCCTGCGCCGCCATCGCGGGTGTCGCCAGAACCACGATCGAGACTCCACGCCGTTCGATGACGGTTTCAAGGACGTCGATGTGCTCAACATTCAACCCCGCTATGTCGTCGCCCACGACTTCGGGGTCGGCGTCGAGCAGCCCGGCGACACGGAAGCCCCGGGACACGAAACCGCCGTAGTTGGCCAGTGCCCGGCCCAGGTTGCCGACTCCGACGATGGCGACCGCCCAGTCCTGGGTCAGGCCCAGCTCGCGGGAGATCTGGTAGACGAGGTATTCGACGTCGTAGCCGACGCCTCGTGTGCCGTACGACCCGAGATGGGACAGGTCCTTACGGAGCTTGGCGGAGTTGACTCCGGCGGCCATGGCCAGATCCTCGGAGCTGACGGTCGCGACACCGCGTTCGGCCATCCCGTTCAACGCCCGCAAGTACAACGGGAGCCGGGCGACCGTTGCCTCGGGGATCCCGCGGTCACGGGATTGGGACGGGCTCTTCACGTGCCGGAGCTCCAGGGGACGAGCGGCCTCCCGGCCGCGTGAATGGGATCGAACCGCCTTTCAGGTTAATCCCTTTGTGAAGCGATGCACAAAGTCGGAGCGATACGGTTGCGTGCATGCACCGCATCACGCTGCTCGGCAGGCCGGGCTGCCACCTCTGCGACGACGCGCGTGAGGTCATCTCACGCGTGGCGGGAGACCTTGGCGTGCCGTGGGAGGAGGTCGACATCGACTCCTCCGAGGAGTTGCGGGAGAAATACTGGGAGATGATCCCGGTCACACTTGTCGACGGGGTCCAGCACGACTTCTGGCGGGTCTCCGAAGACCGGCTGCGCGCCGCGCTGAGCGGCTAGTACATCGCGGTCGGGAGCGGCACGACCTTGGCGGCGTTGACGTTCAGCTCGATGATGTTGGTGGCCAGCACCATGGCCTGCCGCTCGTTGACGAACCGCTCGACGTGCGGCTGGCGCTGGTGGTCACGGTAGGCCACCTCGTCGCGGTAGAGCTCGTAGACGATGCGCTGGAGCGGGGCCGACTTGACCGCGTGGCAGGCGTAGATGAGCGTGTCGGGCTCGCCCCTGCGTACGGCCTCGACGGTGAGCTCGGCCAAGCGGTCGAACGCCTCGCCCGAGCCGTCCATGAGGGTGAAGACGGTCAGCATGCCGTAGATGCTGGGTGAGGGCCTGCTGGAGGCCGCCTGCTGCTGGGGCTGGGGCTGGGGCTGCGGCGCCTGTGGGATGTGCTGGGCCTGAGGGGGCTGCTGAGCCTGTGGCGGCTGCTGGGGCGCGCGGGAGCCGGGGGAGAACACATCGGCGCCCGGATATACCGCGCCGGTGGCGGGCATCCCGAAGTCCTGAGGGCCCGTCTGCGGCCCGCCGCCGTGCCTGCCGTTCATGATGTAGCCGGTCGAGGGGCCCTGGTCGGGCGGCGCCATCCGGGCGGCGTAGTCGACCGGCTGGTCGCCCGCCCGGTATTCGGCCACCAGGTCGCCCAGGCCCGACCTGCGAGGCTGGCCGGGGGGCAGCGGCTGCTGCTGCTGTTGCTGGGGCGGCGCCTGCATCGGCGACTCGGCGACGGGCTGGGGGAAGGGATCCTGCTCCCGCATGGCCCGGCGGCCATGGGCGGCCCGCTCGGTGGACCGCTCGGCGGAGCGCTCACCGCGGTGGCTCTCGAACGCGTCGTCCTCGTCGTCGTCCTCGTACGGCGCGAGCGGGCGGAGCACGGCGTACCAGATGCCCGCGGCGGCCACCACGAACAGCGCGGTGGCGAAGACGCCCGGCACCGCGAACCGCATCGCGCCGATGATCGCGATGCCCGAGGGCGCGATGACCATGACGGCGTGCAGGTTGTCGGTGTCGAGTTCGTCACCGTTGCGCCAGCGCAGCCCCGCGATCACCACGGCTGCCAGCATGATCAGCCCGGCGATGGAGTGCGCGCCGTCCAGCAGGTAGCGGGGGATGACGTCCCAGTGCCCCTCGGCCACGGGGAGCACCTTGCCCATCTCGTCGGCCTTGCTGACCGGGTCGAAGATGAGCACCACCGTGGAGACGATGGTGAACGCGATCCCGAACAGCCAGGCGGCGAATTTCGGCGGCACCTTCTCCGACAGGAGTTGGACCAGCCCGATGCCCAGCCAGAAGGGCGCGAGGAGGGATCCGGTCAGTTGGTAGACCTTGAAGGTGGCGACCCCGAACCCCATCAGGTAGCCGACGCCGATCGCGCCGAGCGTCAGGCAGAGCGCGACGGCTGAAACGGTCCAGGCGATCAACCACCCCTCCACCTCCTCGCGCAACCGGCGGACCAGGGCGACTGCGGCGATCGCGGCGAGGAGGGCACCGACAAAGGCTAGGACAGCAACGAGGATCTCCATGGTGACTCCAATGCTGCCGGACTATGCCTCCCAGCCGGTAGCCGAAGAGGGAACGGGTCGGTCCACACGGTATCGGCCGATTACGGCTAGTCATGCCTTCGGGAAGCGGATTGTGGAATTTCCGGTTGATTTCTAGAGTGTTCGAGCACGCCGCACCCCTTACCCCTAGGGATACCGGATGCCTGACTCGTGGCCGTTCGCCGGGCTACTCACACCAGCGGTCGCTGGTCCCGCCCGGACGAGCGAGCTTGCCGTGCGCGAAGAGATTCCCGATGACCTCCGCATGCTCGTGTTACATGCCAAGACCGGAGACACGGATGCCTTTGGCACGCTCTATGACCGCTATGTCGATCTGGTCTATCGCTACATCTACTTCCGCGTCGGTTCCCACCCGCTGGCCGAGGATCTCACCAGCGAGACCTTCTTACGCGCGCTTCGCCGGATCACCGACTTCACTTGGCAGGGCCGTGACTTCGGCGCCTGGCTGGTGACCATCGCCAGGAACCTGGTCGCCGATCACTTCAAGTCCGGCCGCTATCGCTTGGAGATTCCGACCGGAGAGGTGATCGACGTCCCACTCGATGGGCCGCACATTCCGGAGAACGCCGTCGTCACGGCCATCATCAACGACCGGATGCTGCGCGCCGTCCAGGATCTGAATCCCGAGCAGCAGGAATGCGTGGTTCTGCGGTTCCTGCACGGCCTGTCGCTCGCCGAGACCGCGTTGATCATGGGGAAGAAGAGTGGAGCGATCAAAGCGCTGCAATTCCGCGCGATCCGCGCATTGGCCAGGGCACTCAAACACGACTTGGCGTAACCTCCGCCGACCAGGCGTCGTTAGGCAGGTGTCACGACCGGGTCTTTTCTCGGGGGCGTCAGGGAGCTGTCATGGGTAGGGGCCGCAGATCGCGGGAGCGCGTGCTCGGTCACCTCACGGAGCTGCGCAGGCTCCCGCTCGGCGGGGGGCCGGCCGCCGCCTTCCGGGAACGTCTCCGCGCCGAGCTCCTGTCCGCGCACCCCGCCATCCTGTCCGCGCACCCCGCCGCCGATCCCGTACGGCCGGCCCGCCGCTCCCGTCGCCGCCGGGCACGGCGGCTCTCCTGGCTCTCCCAGATCGCCACGTTCGGCCTGACGGCGGCCATGACGCTGTCGGCGTTCGCCACCTACCAGGCACTCCCCGGCGACACTCTCTACCCCCTCAAGCGCGCCGCGGAGAGCACGCTGGTCCGGCTCAGCGCCGACGACGTGCAGCGGGCCGAGCGCGAGCTGATCTCGGCCAAGACCCGGGCGTCCGAGGTCGCCCGGCTGCTCGGCTCGTCCGGCGACGGGCCGCTGGTCACCAAGACGCTCACCGAGATGGAGGAGTCGACCCGCTCGGGCATCAGCAGGCTGGAGCGGGCCGAACCGCGCTCGCCGAAGATCAACCGGTTCGCGCGTGACCAGAAGAACATGGTCGAGCCGATGCTCGAACGGATGGACGGCGACCAACAGGACAAGGCCACCGGATACCTCGACTACATCGACGGGCTCGTGGCACCGAGATAGGTAAGCTGAGGCGCATGTGGCGGCTAATGCGACGACGGCACGAGGTGGAGGCGGAGCTCGCCGGCGAGGCCGCAGCGGCGGCCGCGGTGGCGGTGACCCCTACGGAGCCCGACCAGCGGGCGGCCGCCTTCTTCGACGTCGACAACACGATGATGCGCGGCGCCTCCATCTACCACTTCGCCAGGGGCCTGGCCACCCGTGGCCTGTTCACCACCTCCGACCTGTTCAAGTTCGCCGTCGGCCAGGCGGTGTTCCGGCTGCGCGGCAACGAGAACCCCGAGCACATCGCCGTGGCCCGCGAGACCGCGCTGGCGTTCGTGGCGGGCGCGAAGGTCGACGACGTGATCCGGCTGGGCGAGGAGATCTACGACGAGGTCATGTCCGACCGCATCTGGGGCGGCACCAGGGCGCTCGCGCAGAGCCACCTCGACCGCGGCCAGCGCGTCTGGCTGGTCACGGCCACGCCGGTCGAGCTGGCCCGGGTCATCGCCCAGCGCCTCGGCCTGACCGGCGCGCTCGGCACCGTGGCCGAGACCAGCAACGGCATCTACACCGGGCGGCTGGTCGGTGACCTGCTGCACGGCCCGGCCAAGGCCGAGGCGATGCGGGCACTGGCCCGCAGGGAGGGCCTCGACCTCACCCGGTGCACCGCCTACAGCGACTCGGCCAACGACCTGCCCATGCTGTCGCTGGTCGGGCAGCCGGTGGCCATCAACCCCGACAGCGAGCTGCGTGAGCACGCCAGGAAGCACAACTGGCCGATCAAGGACTTCCGCACCGGCAGGAAGGCGACGCTGACCGCCCTGCCGATCGCCGCGGGCGTCGGAGCGGTGGCCGGCGGCATCGCCGCCGGCATCGCGCTGCGCAGGCACTACCGCTCGACACAGGACTAGCGCAGGGTGGCGAAGAGCTGATTCGCATCCGGCTGCTTCCACACGAGCCGGTTCTTGTCCTCCGGATCAGGTAGCCAGGGCACCATGACGAAGCGCACCTTGCTCTTGTCCAGCGTGCCGGCGATGCCGAGCATGGTGTCGAGGTCGAACTCCGCGTCTGTCTTGATCGACTTGCTGGCCGTGGCGAGGAAGTCGCGCATGGCAGCCGGATCCTTCAGCCGCTGCTTGGCCTTCTTCAGCATCGACATCATGAGCACCTGCTGGCGCTTGATGCGGTGGATGTCGGACCCGTCGCCGTAGCGACGCAGCCGGAGATAGCCCAGCGCCTGCTCGCCATTGAGCACGTGCTTGCCCGCGCTGAGCTTCAGCTTCGTGTTCCTGTCGTCCACCGCCTCCGGCAGCGTGACCTCGACGCCGCCGAGGGCCTCCACGACGGCCTCGACCCCGGAGAACTCGAGCTCCATCATGTGGTCGACGCGGACCTTCGTCAGAGACTCGACCGTCTTCACCGAACAGGCGAGACCGCCGACGTTGTACGCCGAGTTGATCATGCCTCTCCTGGCCGCCTGCGACCCGCACGCGGGGATCTGCACCATCGAGTCTCTGGGGAAGGCGACCACGGTGACGTTCTTCCTGTCGGCCGGCAGGTGCAGCAGCAGGAGAGTGTCGGAGCGGGCGCCGTTGTCGAACCTCTCCGAACCCGCCTGGCTGTCGCTGCCGACCAGGAGCACGTTCAACGCGCCACTCACGTTGGCCGGGCGGGCGCCCGTCGGCGGGGCGACGGTCTGGCGTCCGCTCAGCAGCAACGTGGGCACGGCGACCGCGGCCATCGTGGCCACCACGACGAGCCCCGTCATCAGCCACGTCACGCGCCTGCGCCTCGGTCTGGCCTGGAGCAGGCGCTGCCGCTGGCGCACCAGCGTCGCCGGAGGCTGGTGTTCGAGCTCCCGGCCGAAGTCCCGGAGCATCTTCAGGTCGTCCATCGTCACTCCTCCTCCAGCATCGGGTTGGTGTCGCCGAGCGACGCGCGTACCTTCCGCCTGCCCCTGTTGAGGCGGGAGCGCACGGTGCCGATCGGGATGCCGAGCGCCCGCGCGACCTCGTCGTACGTCAGATCGCCCCACGCGATCAGCAGGAGCACGTCGCGGTCCTTGGCGGGCAGGGCGGCCAGGGCGCTGGCCAGTCCGGGGCGCGACGCCTGCGCGGTCACCCCGGCGGCCACACGGTCGGCCGGAGATTCCACGTCGGCGTCGACAGGGGCGCGCTGCAGGGCGCGATATCGGGCCGCCTCGCTGCGGTGGTGGCGGGAGAGGAGTTTGGTCAGGATGCCGAAGAGCCACGGCCTGGCGTCTGGGTAGCTCGGGTCGTAGCTTCTCCTGCGGGAGAAGGCGACCAGGAACGTCTCGCCGACGATGTCCTCGGCCGGTTCGGGGCCGAGTCGCTTGGAGACGTACCTGTAGAGCATGGCGGAGTAGCGGTCGAAGAGCTCGGCGAACGCTTCAGGATCGGTTAAGGAAGCGCTCACCAGCTCGGCGTCCGCACCCCTGGTGGCGGGTTGCGTGATCATCTCCGCCCTTCTGCGGGGAAGTCGGTCACGGATGTATCACCACAACCCGCCAATGAGGTTCACGGTGGGTTTACAGCTCCTTGAGGCAGCCTCCGTCGATCACCAGGTCGGCGCCCGCCGTGCTGCCGGAGCGCGGCGAGACGAGCAGGGCGATCGCGTCGGCGACCTCCTGCGGGGCGACCAGGCGGCCGGTCGTCAGCTTCATCATCTCAGGGGCCACCTGGGTGATCACGCTGTCCCTGTCGGAGCCGACCATGCCCGCGAAGACGTCCGCCGCGCCGCCCTCGTCGGTCCACCAGGGAGTGAGCACGGGCCCGGGAGAGACCGTGTTCACCCGGATGCCCTGCGGGCCGTACTCCTCGTCGACCGCCTTGCTGACGAAGGTCAGGGCCGACTTGGCCGCGCCGTAGTCCATGTTCATCGCCGACGGCTGCCTGGCGCTGACCGAGGAGACGTTGACGATCGAGCCGCCGCCGCCCTCCAGCATGACCGGTACGGCGGAGCGGATCATGCGGATGACGGAGAACAGGTTGAACTCGAACATCGCCCGCCAGGTAGCGTCATCCGAGTTCATGAAGCCGGCGTGCGGCAGCGTCACGCCGGGCGGCGGCCCACCGGCGTTGTTGACCAGGATGTCGACCCGCCCGAACTCCTCGACCGCGCGGGCCACCACCTCGGCGGGCGCCTGCGGGTCCATCAGGTCGACCGGCACGTGCACCGCCTTCTCGGGCAGTTCGGGGGTGCGGGTCCTGGAGGCCGCGACGACGTGTACGCCTTCCTCGATCAACGTGGTGGTCACGGCCAGGCCGATGCCCTTGGACGCCCCGGTGACGATGGCGACGCGGCCCGCGAGTTGCAGATCCATGGTGTTCCTTCGCTTCTGGTGTTCTTACGTCTGGAGAACACCGCGAGCGCGCTACCGGTTGCAGGAGCAGCGACGGGGACCGTCGAGGAAGTGCAGCTCGCCATGGGCGAAGTCGAGATGGGCGCGGCGGTTGAGCGTGTGGCACTCGGACGTGGCGGCGTACTGGACGATGTCATGCACCGCCCAGGCCGCGACGACCGTGCTGGTGGCGCCGAACGACCACGGCGTGGGCCCGTGGCCGCCCTCCGGCGGCCTCTCCCGCGACAGCCCGGCCTCGCGTTCGAAGCAGCCGCGGCAGTGCCCGTGGCGGGGAGACAGCAGCGGCCCCCAGTAGCCGTGTCCATCACCGACCGCCACGCCGCTCATGGCCACGCCCCGCTCACGGCACCACCGCCAGACCACGTCGCCCAGCCCGGCGGGCCCGTCAGCCGGCCCGGCGGATTCGTCGGCCGGCTCGGCGGGCTCGTCAGCCGGCCCGGCGGATTCGTCGGCCGGCTCGGTGGGCTCGTCGGCGCCGATGAGGACGAGGTCCACCTGCGGCAGGCCGTCGAGGTCGGCGCCACTGGCGACGCGCCGCCGTACGGGCACCACCTCGGTCTCGGGCGCGAAGCCGCGCAGCCACCCGCTGAGCGCCTCGACCTTGGGCGTGCCCACGGCTGTCATCGGGTACGGCGGTTGCCCGTTGAGGTCGTGCGGCTCGACCACGCCGGGATCGACGGCCACGATGCGGCCGACTCCGGCGGCGACGAGGTGCTGGGCGGCGACCGCACCGATGCCGCCCACGCCCAGGAGCATGATCGAGCACGCGGCGATCCGCGACTGGAGCTCGGGCGCGCCGGGGGCGAAGAGCGTCAGGTAGCCGGGCCGGCCGGTGGACTCGGCCGGCGTCCGCCGCGGCTCCGAGGTGAGCCAGCCCATGTGCGTCAACGCCGCCACCAGGTCGGCCGGCACCCGGTCGGCGTTGATCTCGCTGTCGTCGACGCCATCGCGGAGCAGCGTCACCGCCCGCTCGACACGGTCGAGGTCGCCCCGCAGCGACAAACCGTCACACGAGCCGGTCGACAGGATCACCCGGTCGCCGGCGTTCGTGACGAGCACGGAGTCGACGAGCCGTCTCATGCGCGCTCCCTAGGCGTCGAAACCCATGGGTATCCAGCGTTCCGCAACGGACCGTTCCATCGGGACGGCCACGTCCGAACCGGGTCGGGCCTTACTCGGTTTCCCCATCCTTGATCGCTTGACCAAGCCTGTCAAGATCTGTCGAGGTCAGAAGAAAGGCGGGAAGGCGGGGCCGCGGCGCAGCCTCAGCTCGTTCAGCATCTGCTGGATGACCTCGCGGACATGGTCCGTGAGGTTGAACACCAGCACCGGGTCGTCGGCGTCCGACGCGTCGTACTCGTCGGTACGGATGGGCTCCCCGAACTGGATCATCCACTTCGACGGCAGCGGCACCAGGCCGAGCGGGCCGAGCAGCGGGAAGAGCGGCGTGATCGGCAGGTAAGGCAGGCCGAGCAGCCTGGCCAGCGACGGCAGATCGCCGATCTTGGGGTAGATCTCCTCGGCGCCCACGATGGCGGTGGGCAGGATCGGCACCCCGGCGCGGATCGCCGACGCGACGAACCCGCCGCGCCCGAAGCGCTGCAGCTGGTAGCGCTCGGAGAACGGCTTGCCGACGCCCTTGAAGCCCTCGGGGAACACCCCGACCAGCTCGCCCTTGCGCAGCAGCCGGTCGGCGTCCTCGCGGCAGGCCAGCGTGTGGCCGGTCTTGCGCGACAGGTGGGCGAGCAGCGGAAGCTGGTAGACCAGGTCGGCGCCGAGCAGCCGCAGCGGCCGGTCCGCCTCGTCGTGCAGCGCCACCTGCATCATCAGCGCGTCGACCGGCAGCGTGCCCGAGTGGTTGGCCACGACCAGCGCGCCGCCCTCGTCGGGAACGTTCTTCAGGCCGACGGTCTCCACCCTGAACCAGCGGTGGTAGAGGGGCCTGATCAGCTCCAGCAGCACCTTGTCGGTCAGCTCGGCGTCATAGCCGAACTCGTCGACCTCGTAGTCGCCGGTGATGCGCCTGCGGATGAAGGCCAGCAGCCTGGCGAGGGGCTCCGGCTCCTCGAAGGACGGTGCCGCGCTGATGGGAATCACGCGGGCCTCGTCGTCTGGGACGGTCAATGCCGCACACCTCCGAGCGGGTGCAGCCCCCGCGAGAGCAGAAAGTCGTCGAAAGCCGCTCCGGTGGTGAACTTCGGCTTCCAGCCCAGCTCGGCCTCCAGCCTGGAGCAGTCGACCACCCGGCCGTAGCTCATCAACCGGACCTGCTCGGGCGAGTAGTCGACCAGACCGGCCCGGCGCGCGGAATCGCCCAGCAGGCGGAAGGCGGGCGAGAACAGCGGCAACGTCGGCCGCCCCGCCCGGCGCGCGCACTGCGACAGCAGCAACACGCCTGCCCCGGCCACGTTGAACGTGCCGGGGTGATCTTCGGTCGCCATCCGGCGCAGCACCTCGACGGCGTCGTCCTCATGGACGAACTGCAGCCGCGGATCGAAGCCGAACACGGTCGGCAGCACCGGCTGGGTGAAGTAACGAGTCAGCGGCGAGTCGACACCCGGACCCATGAAGTTGGCGAACCGCAGCAGTGACACGGCCATGTCGGGTCGACGGCGCGCGAAACCACGCACATAGCCCTCGACCTCGACCGCGTCCTTGGCGTAGCCGTGGCTGGGGCCCTCGTGCGACTCCAGGTCCTCGGTGAACACCGCCGGATCCCGTGGCGACGAACCGTAGACGGCGGTGGTCGAACGGACCACCACACGCCGCACGGTCGTCGACCGCTGGCAGGCACCGAGCAACTGCATGGTGCCGATGACGTTGTGCTCTTTCATCACGGCCCTGCCCGCGCCCCTCGACGGAGCGCTGACCAGGCTCATGTGCACAACGGTGTCGATGTCGGCAGCCGCGATCACCTGAGCGATGTCAGGGCTGCGCAGATCGACCCGGACGAACTCCGTCCGGCCGAGGGAGATGCCGCCATCTCGCGTCAGCGAGGGCGGCGGCACGGTGTCTACTCCGATGACGCGGCTGATGTCCGGGTCTGCGGCGAGAACACTCGCCAGCCGGGCGCCCACGTGGCGCGAGACCCCGGTGACGAGCACGGTGTGGGTCATCAGCGCCTCGCAGCTGCGTCTGTTACTTCTTGTTACGCCGCTGGATGCGCGTCTTCTTGAGCAGCTTGCGGTGCTTCTTCTTGGCCATCCGCTTGCGGCGCTTCTTGATCACAGAGCCCACGGGACCCCCAGGTACTGATAGCAAGTCTGATCGATGCGCGAGCGCACACCGGCTCACAGACTACCGGCGATCGCCTGTGGATCGCGCCCTGGGGGGTGAGCCCGGCCGCTCAGCGGCGGCCGGGCGTCGCCCACGACGGCATTCACGGCGTGTGGCATACGCCGCTACCTCAGTCTTAGCCTGCCTCGATGTAGGCCTCCCGCAGATAGTCGTGGACCGCCTGCTCGGGCACCCTGAACGACCGGCCGACACGGATGGCCGGCAGCTCGCCAGAGTGCACCAGGCGGTACACCGTCATCTTGGACACCCGCATGACCGTGGCCACTTCCGCCACGGTCAGGAACTTCACCTCGCTGAGAGGTCTTTCGCCTGCACCCATCGGACGCCTCTTCCGCACGTGTTTACGGGTTATCCCCACTGGTGCCATTGCTCACGCACGTGTACTGCCGTCAGCGTAAGTCGGGACTCCGATAGCGCAAACCCCCTATTTTCTCAGTTGACGGAGCCACCTGTCAGCCGAACCAGCAAAGATGCTGGTTAACCACTGGCTTGAGCACCTCGCCTAGACGTTGGAACTGTCCAACTTGTCACACATAAGAGTCGCCCAGGGTGCCTCAAAAGTTGGCAAAGGGACTGCGAGCCTCTTGGAATGCAGGCGCGAAAAGACCGTATGGGGATGACCGAATTGAACTCAAGGGGTCTGAGAGGCGCGTGTGACCAGATGAGCGGTCAACGGAGCGTAGTGGCGCGGTAGCACGTTGTCGTCCAGCGGGACGACGACGTCGATCTTGCCCTCCGCCTCACCCAGGAAGAGCCCGGGGTCGTTGCTGTCGGCGAACGCCACCGTCGGCACGCCCGCCTCTCCGGCCGCCCCTGCCCACCCGTGGTCGGCGATGACGAGGTCCGGCGAGGCGTCTCCCAGCACGGTGAGCATCCGCTCCATCGGGGCCGAGTCGTGGGTGTGCACGAACCCGCCCTTGTCATCGAGCATCGCGATGTCCTGGAGATAGCGGATCTTGCGCGCGCGTCCGAAGCCCGACCCCGAGTAGGTCCATCCCTCGGCCGGTGTCAGCAGCGTCGCCCCGTGCTCGACGGCGAACCGGGCGAGCGGCAGGTGGACGGCGAGCAGGCCCGTGGGGTGCCCGGTGGCGAACAGCAGCCGCGGGTTCTCCCGCGACAGCACGCCGGCGATCCGGTCGGCCATGGCGTCGAGTGCGTCGATCGTCAGGTCGGGGTCGATGGTGTCCTGGCCCCAGCGGTGTCCCGGATCGGCTTTCACCCCCGCCGACTTGGCCATCTGCGCGAGGACGTCGCGGAACGACCACGGCTGTTCGAGGGTCAGTCCCAGCAGGTAGTACGGGTCGCGGTTGGCCGCCGAACTGTAGTGGTCGAGGTTGTTCTCGCGCGAAGTCGCGACCTCGCCGGCGATCCTGGTCCGGATCAGGTGTTCACGGAGTTGGTCGCGGCTGAGCACAGCTCTCCCTAGGGCATCGGGTCGAGGCCGTGCAGGGGGAAGACCGCCTGTCGGGTCGCCATGACCGCACGGTCGATGGGGTCTGCTGGGTCATAACCACCCGACAGGTCGCGAAATTCCGGACTTCTGCCATCCGTCATGGTCAGCGGGGCCGTCTCCCCCGTCCGCTCCCGTACGAAAGCCCGCCATTCCGGGGGTGTCTGGGTGGCCGGATCGAGCGGATGCCCGGACAGCTCGGCGATCAGGTGCGTCCAGGCCCGCGGCACCACCTGGACCAGTTCGTAGCCGCCGCCGCCCGTCGCGATCCACCGGCCGCCGGCCGTCTCGTGGGCCAGCCGGTGCAGGTACGCGTACGCGGCGCGCTGCCCGTCGACGCTGAGCATCAGGTTGGCGAGCGGGTCGAGCGCGTGGCTGTCGCAGCCGTGCTGGGTCACCAGGATGTCCGGCCGGAACTCACGCAGCAGCGGCGGCACGATCGAGTCGAAGGCCCGCAGCCAGCCCGCGTCCCCGCAGCCCGCGGGCAGCGCCACGTTGACCGCCGAGCCGCCGGCGCCGGTCTCCCCGGGGAACCCGGTGCCGGGGAACAACGTGCGCGGGCTCTCGTGCAGGCTGATCGTCAGCACCCGGGGATCGTCGTAGAACAGCGCCTGCACGCCGTCGCCGTGGTGCACGTCGACGTCCACGTACGCGATGCGGCCGGCCCCCTGCGCGAGCAGCCAGGCGATGGCCAGCGCCGGATCGTTGTAGACGCAGAAACCGCTGGCGCAGCCGGCCATCGCGTGGTGCAGGCCGCCGGCGATGTTGACCGCGTGCTCGGCCGTGCCCTCCCAGACCGCGCGGGCGGCGGCCAGGGTGGCGCCCGCGATGAGCGCGGAGGCGTCGTGCACGCCCTTGAAAGCGGGATTGTCGGACGTGCCGAGCCCCGCGGACAGGTCGGGGCCGCCCGAGGCCGAGACGCGCTTGACCGCCTCGATGTAGTCGCGTTTGTGCACCATGGCCAGCTCGTCGTCGGTGGCGGGCACGCAGCCGGCCACCTCGATCTTGTCGAGCACGCCGAGCTCGCGGGCCAGCGCCATCGTCAGCTCCACCCTGACGGGCGCCAGGGGATGGCCCGGCCCGAAGTCGTAGGAGATGAGAGCGTCGTCCCAGATGGCCCGTGCCGTCGAACTCATGCCCGCTCCCGTCGCCTCGCCCCTTGAGGCGACGTTACCGCAGCGTCAGCGAACCACGTCCATACGGTGACGTCGGCTACTCCGGCGAAATATCGTCACTTTTCAAGAATTGAAACATAGGGTTGGATCATGCGCTTCATGCGTCGGATCACGGCCGCATGGCGATTCTTCAAGCGTCCGCGTGTCTTCGACACCACGCTGGTGGCCGTGCTCGCCATCGGCGCGGGCATCGGCCTGTACTCCACGTTGCGCAGCGGCTACCCGGACGTCGCCCAGGGCGCCGGTCTCTTCATCCTCTGCACGTTCCCGCTGCTGTTACGGCGGAGCAGGCCGATCGCCGTCGCCGCGATCGAGTCGGTCGCCGACGTCTTCGGCATGACCGCCGGCATCCTGCCGAACAACTCCCTCACCTCGATGATCGCCTTCTACA
Source organism: Nonomuraea sp. NPDC049141 (assembly GCF_040648415.1). Lineage (NCBI taxonomy): Bacteria > Bacillati > Actinomycetota > Actinomycetes > Streptosporangiales > Streptosporangiaceae > Nonomuraea > Nonomuraea sp. NPDC049141. The sequence continues at coordinate 40,216 of NZ_JBEZDR010000029.1, read as the reverse complement.
GCGTGGGCCGCTACACCCCGGGCAGGACCGCCGCGCTCACCGCCGCCGGCGGCAGCGTGGTCTACGGGGTGGCGACCTTCCTGACCAGGCCGGAGGCCGGCTCCTGGATCGCGGGGATGATATATCCGCTGATCACCATAGGCGTCGGGCAGTTCGTCAGGATGCGCGCCGAGCTCAGGGAGCGCGGCCGGCGGGAGGCGGCCGAGAGCGCGGTCCGCGCCGAGCGGCGGCGCATCGCCAGGGAGTTGCACGACGTCGTGGCCCACCACATCAGCGTGATCAACGTGCTGGTCGGCGGCGCCAGGGCCACCCTGCCGCCGAGCGAGGACGTCGCCCTCGACGCCCTGGCCGGCGCGGAGCGGACCGCCCGCCAGGCGCTGGCCGAGATGCGCGAGCTCCTCAACGTGCTCAGGGCCGACGACCCGATCAGGACGGGCGACATGCTCACCACCGACGGCCTGCTCAGGGCCGGCGGCGTGCTCACCACCGACGGTCTGCTCAGGGCCGGCGGCGTGCTCACCACCGACGGTCTGCACAGGGCCGAGGGGGGCGCCGACGCGGCGACCGGGGTGGGCGCGGCCCGGCTGCCCGCGCTGGTCCAGGAGGCCGAGACCGCCGGGCTGCCCGCGAGCCTGACCGTGACCGGCGAGCCCGTCACGCTGCCCGCCGCCGTCGACCACGCCGTCTACCGGATCGTGCAGGAGGCGCTGACCAACACCCGCAAGCACGCCTCGGGGGCTCGGGCGAGCGTCCGCCTGGCGTACGGGAGCGAGGCCGTCGAGGTCGAGGTCATCGATGACGGCCTGCCCGCGCCGACCGGTCGGACGGCTCCCGCGCCGGGGTTCGGGCTGGACGGGATGGCGGAGCGCGTGGCACTGTGCGGCGGCCTGCTGCGCACGGGTCCCCGCCTGGAGGGCGGCTTCGTCGTGCACGCCCGGATCCCCCTGGAGAGAACATGATCGCCGTACTGCTGGCCGACGACCACGCGCTGGTGCGCAAGGGCTTCCAGCTCATGCTCGACGCCCAGCCGGACATGCGCGTGGTGGGCCAGGCGGCCGACGGCGCGGAGGCGGTCGTGCTGAGCAGGCGGCTGCGCCCCGACGTGGTGCTCATGGACCTGCACATGCCCGGCCTGGACGGGGTACGCGCGACCGAGTGGATCACCGGCGAGCTGCCCGACGTACGGGTGCTCGCGCTGAGCACGTTCGACCTGGACGAGAACGTGGTCGCGGCCCTGCGGGCGGGCGCCGCCGGGTTCCTGCCCAAGGACGTCTCTCCCGAGGAGCTGGTCGAGGGCGTCCGCGTGGTGCACCGCGGCGAGTCCGCCGTGGCGCCGCGGCTGCTGACCCGGCTGATCGGCACGTTCGTACGGGCGTCACGACCGCGCAGGCAGGCGGTTCCCACGCGGCTGGGCGGGCTGACCGAGCGCGAGCGCGAGACGCTCGTCCTGATCGCCCGCGGCAGGTCCAACGCGGAGATCGCCGAGGAGCTGGACGTCTCCCCCTCGACCGTCAAGAACCACGTGACCAGCGTGTTCGCCAAGATCGGCGCCCGGGACCGGGCGCAGGCGGTGATCGTGGCCTACGAGGCGGCGCTGATCACCCCTGGAGAGTAGGAGCAGGGTCCCAGAGACCGCGCGCGCGAACGGTCCCCCAGCAGGAAGAGAAACCGGCGGACCACGGCCACGCTGGAGTCATGACCGCAATTCGGGCAACCAACCTGACCAAACGCTACGGCGACACCGTGGCCGTCGCGGACCTGTCCTTCGACGTCGAACCCGGTCAGGTGACCGGATTCCTGGGTCCCAACGGCGCGGGCAAGTCGACCACCATGCGCATGATCCTCGGCCTGGACCACCCGTCGGGCGGCTCGGTCCTCGTGGACGGCACGCCGTACACCGAACTGCGGCATCCGCTGCGCAAGGTCGGCGCGCTGCTGGACGCCAAGGCCGTGCACGGCGGGCGCAGCGCCCGCAACCACCTGCTGGCCATCGCGCAGACCAACGGCATCCCGGCCTCCAGGGTTGAGGAAGTGCTGGAGGTGGTCGGCCTGGCCAAAGTGGCCAAGCGGCGGATCGGCGGCTTCTCGCTCGGCATGTCGCAGCGGCTCGGCATCGCCGCCGCGCTGCTCGGCGATCCGGAGATCCTGCTCTTCGACGAGCCGGTCAACGGGCTGGACCCGGACGGCATCCTGTGGATCCGCACCTTCATGCGGAAGCTGGCGGCCGAGGGGCGCACGGTGTTCGTCTCCAGCCACCTGATGAGCGAGATGGCGCAGACGGCCGACCACCTGGTGGTGATCGGCAAGGGGGCGCTGATCGCCGACACGAGCGTGTCGGAGTTCATCGGGCGCAGCTCCCAGGCGTACGTACGGGTGCGCTCGCCACGGCTGGCCGAGGTGGCCGAGCTGATCAGGGTCGGCGAGCCGCACGGCGACCACCTGCGGGTGACCGGGGTGACGCCGCTGGAGATCGGCACGATCACCGCGCGGGCCGGGTTGCCGCTGGAGGAGCTGACGCTCGTCCAGCCCTCGCTCGAAGCGGCCTACATGGAGCTCACCAAGGACAGCCTGGAGTACTCGTCATGATGGACATCCTCAGGTCCGAGTGGACCAAGATCCGATCCGTCCGGTCCACCGTGTGGACGCTGGCCGTCACCGCCGGGCTGATGCTGGGCCTCTCCGCCCTCATCGGCATCGCGGCCAAGAGCACGGCCGACGGGCCGGTCCCGGGCGATCAGGCGATCACGATGAGCCTGACCGGTTCGATGATCGCCGCGCTGTCCATGGCCACCCTGGGTGTTCTGGTGATCTCCAGCGAGTACCGCACCGGGGGCATCCGCACCTCGCTCATGGCCGTGCCCAAGCGCATGCGCCTGCTGACCGGCAAGATCGTGGTGTTCGTCGCGATCTCGCTGGTCGTCTGCGTGGTCGCGTCGGCCGGCGCGATCGGCGTCGGCGTGGCGATCTTCCAGCCGCCGTCGATCGAACTGGGCGAGGTGGTCCGGTCCGCGCTCGGGTCCGGTCTCTACCTGACCGCGTGCGGGCTGTTCGGGCTGGGACTGGGCACGCTGGTCAGACACACGCCGGGCGCGATCGTGTCGGCCATCGCGCTGATCATGGTGCTGCCAATATTCGCGAACCAGCTCCCGGGCGACTGGGGCAAGACCGTGGCCGAGTACTTCACCACGAACGCCGGCCTGCTGGTCGTGTCCGGCCAGAGCAACGGCTCCCTGGGCCCGTGGAGCGGGTTCGCGGTCTACCTCGTCTGGGTGGCCGTCGCCGTGCTCGCGGGTGCCGTGCTGATGCGGCGGCGCGACGCGTGATCACTCGGCACGGAGGGCGATGACCGGGTCCAACCGGCCCGCCCTCCGCGCGGGGGCGACGCCGAAGAACACGCCCACCGCCGCCGACACCCCGAACGCGAGCGCGACCGACCACCAGGTGACCGAGGCGGGCACCGGCGTGAGCGCCTGGATGGCGAACGCGCCGCCCACGCCGAGCAGGATCCCGATGACGCCGCCGATCGTCGTCAGCAGCACCGCCTCGATCAGGAACTGGGCCAGCACGTCCCGCTGCTTGGCCCCGAGCGCCTTGCGCAGCCCGATCTCGCGGGTCCGCTCCCGGACGCTGACCAACATGATGTTCGACACGCCCACGCCGCCCACCAGCAGCGAGATGCCGGCGATCGCGGCCAGTACGCCGGTGAGCATGCCGAGCACGCTGCCGATCGTGCCGAGCAGCTGGGTCTGCGTGACGGCCGAGAACTTCTCCCCCGGGTACCTCTCGGTCAGCGCCGCCACGACCCGCTCCTGGAGCGGCTCGATCTCGTCGGGCCCCGAGGCGCCCACCGCGATGCCGTTGACCCTGGCGATGCCGAGCAGCCGCTGGGCCGTCGTCACCGGAATGTGCACCTCCTGGTCGCGCGAGACCCCGAAGGTCTGGCCGATCTTGGCGTAGACGCCGACGACCCGGAACCGCGCCCCGGAGACGGTGAGCTGCCTGCCGATCGGGTCGAGGTCGCCGAACAGCTTGTCGGCCACCTCGGAGCCGAGCACGGCGACCCTGCGCCGGGTGTCGACGTCGGTCTCGCTCAGGTGGCGGCCCTTGTCGAGCGGGCGCTCGAAGATGTTGGTGAGGTTCTGGTCGGTGCCGACGATGGTGACGAACGCCTCACTCCCGCCGACCCGCACGGTCTCGCCCGACTGCAGCGACACCGTCACCTTGGCCGGGTCGCCGACCACGCGCCGCACGTAGGCGACGTCGGCCAGGTTGAGCTTGCTCTGGGTCGGCGCCGCGCCCACGCTGAGCCGGCCCGGGACGACCAGGATGATGTTCGTCCCGAGGCCGGAGATCTCCTTCTCCACCGCGTCCTTCGCGCCGGTGCCGACGGCCACCAGGATCACCACGGCGAGCACGCCGATGATGACGCCGAGCATGGTCAGCACGCTGCGCAGCCGGTTGACCCGCAGCGCCTCCAGCGCCATCCCGAACGCCTCGCGCCCTCTCACTCCGGGTTACGCTCCGCGGTGTCGAGCTCGATGAGCCCATCGCGTACGTGGATCTGCCGCCGGGCGTGCCCCGCGACCTCCGGCTCGTGCGTGACCAGCACCACGGCCACCCCGCTGTCGCTGTTGAGCCGGTCGAGTATGGCCATGACCTCGGCGCCGTTGCGGGTGTCGAGGTTGCCCGTCGGCTCGTCGGCCAGCAGCACCTTGGGCTCGCCGACCAGCGCCCTGGCGATCGCCACGCGCTGCTGCTCGCCGCCGGACATCTGCGAGGGCCGATGCTCCATCCGGTGCCCGAGTCCCACCGACTCCAGCGCCGCCCGCGCCCTGGACAGGCGCTCGGCCTTGCCGATCCCCCGGTAGACCAGCGGCAGCGCCACGTTGTCCAGCGCCGTGGTCCTGCCCAGCAGGTGGAACGACTGGAACACGAACCCGATGGTCTTGTTGCGCAGCTCGGCCAATTCGGTGTCGGACAGCCGCGACATCTCCACCCCGTTCACCCGGAGCCGCCCGGAAGTGGGCCGGTCGAGGCAGCCGAGCAGGTGCATCAGCGTGGACTTGCCGGACCCGGACGGCCCGATGATGGCCACGAACTCGCCGCGGCCGATGCGGAGCGACACACCGCGCAACGCCTCCACGGCTAGGCCGTCGAGCTGGTAGCGCCTGGTGAGGTCGACGGCTTCCAGGGCGGCTGCCAAGGCGGTGGTCGTCATGGCAGTCGCTGCCCCTGTCGTACCGAGTCCGCGCCCTTGACCACGATCCGGTCACCGACCGACAGCCCGTTCAGCACCTCGACCACCGCCTCTCCCTGTGCGCCGAGCTTGACCACGCGGCGCTCCGCCGTACCGTTCCTGACCACCCAGACCACGCTCTCGCGCCCGCTGGAGACGATCGCCGAGGCCGGGGCCGCGATGGCGGCCGGCGACTCGCGGACCGTCAGCCGCGTCACCGCGCTCATACCCGGTTTCGGAGTGGGCGCCTCGGCTCCGTCGTCGAACCTGCCCGCGCCGAGCGTGAGCTGCACCGGGTAGCTGACACCGCCCGTCGTGCCCGCCAGCGGCGTCACGCCGACGCCCGTCACGCGCGCCGTGTAGCCCGCGCCGGGGACCGCGTCGAGCTCGACCGTCGCCTGGGTGCCCTTCTTGACCAGCAGCACGTCGGTCTCGTCGATGTCGGCGGAGAGCGTGAGCTCCGAGACGTCCGTGACGGTGACGATCGGGTCGCCCGCCGACACGGGGACGCCCGTGGCCACCGGCGTGCCGCCGCTCGCGGAGCCGCCCGAGGTGTCGGCGGGCAGTTGCTGGCCGCCGGTGGGCAGCTGGCTGAGCAGGCCGTTGAGGCTGCTCGCGGCGCCGCCGCCGGTGGGCCGGCCGAGCGTGACCACCCCGCCGAACGGCGCCTTGACGGTGAGCGACTTCACCGTGCTCTCCGCCGCCTTGACCGCGGCCTTCGCCTGGGACTTGGAGGCCGCCTGCAACGACGCCATGGACGACGTCAGCCCGCCGAACCCGCTGGTGACGCCGGCCAGCACGCTGTTGATCGACCGGTTGAGCTGGGCGGTGATCGACTTCAGCGCCCTGGTCTGCGCCTTGTGCTGGGCCTCGGCCAGGCCGATGGCGCTGAGCAGTTGCCGGCGGGCCTGGGCGTCGTCGATCTTCTTGGCCTCCCTGCGCGCCCTGGCGAAGTGCCTGGCCACCTTGCGGTCGAACGCGCCGGTGTCGAAGGAGGCGAGCCGGACGTTCGGGCGGCCCAGGCTCGGGGTGGCGGGCGAGGCCGACTTCGACGCCTGCCGAGCCTGTTTGAGCTGGTCCTGGGCCTGTGGTGAACGGATCTTGGCCACGATCTGGCCCTTGCGCACGTGGTCGCCCTCGCGTACGTAGAGCTTGGCGATCGTGCCCTGGGCGGGTGAGCGGAGGGTGGCCGTGGCGCGGGCGCCGATCGTGGCCGGTGCCTCGACGACCTCGGTGACGGGGGCGCGTTTGACGTCGGCCAGTTGTACGGCGGCCGGTTCCTCGGACGAGCAACCGGTCAGCGCGAGCAGGACGAGCAGCGGGGGGATGCCGCGACGGATCGTCACCCGACCCATCGTAGGAGCAGGGCGGTCCGGGCGGCTCTGGGCCTCCCGGGCTCAGCCCGAGGCGAGCTCGCGGCTGCGGTCGCGGGCGGCCTCGATGGCGGCCAGGAAGGCGGCGCGGACGCTGTGCCGTTCGAGCTCGGCGATCGCCGCGATCGTGGTGCCGCCGGGAGAGGTGACCGCCTCGCGCAGGATAACCGGGTGCTCGCCCGAGTCGCGCAGCATCACGGCGGCGCCCACGATCGACTGGGTGACCATGTCGAGCGCCGCGGCCCTGGGCATGCCGAGCAGGATCCCCGCGTCGACCATGGCCTCGACCAGGTAGAAGAAGTAGGCGGGCCCGCTGCCCGACAGTGCCGTGGCCGCGTCCTGCTGCGACTCGGGCATGCGCAGCACCTTGCCGACCGGCTTGAGCAGGTCCTCGGCGTGCTTGAGGTGCTCCTCGCCCGCGTGGGCGCCCGCCGAGATCACGCTCATCGCCTCGTCGAAGCGGATCGGCGTGTTGGACATGACCCTGACCACCGGCACCTCGACGCCGAGCCGCTGCTCGACGAAGGCGGTGGTGATGCCAGCGGCGGCGGTGATCACCAAGCGGTCGGCGGGGACGTAAGGGGCGATCTCCGCCAGCAGCGTCGCCATGTCCTGCGGCTTGACCGCCAGGATGAGCGTCTCGGCGGCCTTGGCCGCCTCGGCGTTGGTGACGGTCCGCACGCCGTACGCCTCACGCAACGCCTGCGCTCGCTCCGGTCTGCGGGCCGTCGCCATGATGTCGCCCGAATCGAACCCTGCCCGAAGTAGACCAGACAGGAGGGCTTCGCCCATCTTGCCCGTGCCCAGAATCGCAATCACGCCGGTAGCCTACCTAGCTAGTGCCTGCTCACCAGCGACCGGGCGAAGAAGGCCAGGTTGCGCGGGCGCTCGGCGAGGCGGCGCATGAGGTAGGCGTACCAGTCGGTGCCGTAGGGCACGTAGACGCGCACCTGGGCGCCGAGCCCGGCCAGGCGGGCCTGCTCGGCGGGCCGCACGCCGTACAGCATCTGATACTCGAAGCCCGTCGCGTCCCGCCCGGTCAGCACGGCCAGCGCCGAGGCGATCTCCACCAGCCGGGGGTCGTGCGTGGCGACCATGGGATAGCCGGTGCCGTTCATCAGCACCTTGAGGCAGCGCACGAACGAGCGGTCGATGTCGGCCGGAGCGGTATGGGCGCCGGGCGCGGTGTAGGCGCCCTTGCACAGCCGCACCCTGGCCCCTTCGAGCCGCTCGCAGCGCTCGCGGGCGTCCGGCAGGTATGCCTGCACCACGACGCCCACGTCGGGATGCTCCTTGCGCAGCGTGGCGTGCACGGAGTGGAGCGTGGGGATCGTGTCGTGCTCCTCGGCGTCGAGGGTGATCGTCACTCCCCTGGCCGCGGCGGCCTCGCAGATGGTGGCCGCGTTGTCGAGCGCGAGCTGCTCGGAGAGCCGCAGCCCCAGCGCGGTCAGCTTGATCGACACGTCGGCGTGCTGAGGCAGCCGGCCGAGCAGCGCGAGGTGGTCCTGGACCGAGCGCTCGGCCCGCGCCCGGTCGGTGACGTCCTCGCCCAGGTGGTCGACGGTGACGAGCAGCCCGTCGCGGGTCAGCCGGGCGATGACCGCGTCGACGTCGTCGGCGACATAGCGCCTGACCACGTCCCTGGTCAGCGGCGATGTGGTGACGACCCGCTCGGCGAGGTCGCTCCTGGAGACGGCCAACAGGGCCTGACGCAGCACGTGTTCAACCCTAACTTCACCGGCGCGGTTTCCGCCGGATCCCGGCGGCTGAACCTCCGAGGCGTCCCATTCGTCCAAGAAGTATGCGCACAATGACAGCGACTCTTCTGGCCGGATGTCTGGTGCTTGCGACGAGCTGCGGGGCCCCGGCGCCTGCCAAGCAGGCCCCCGCCTCCGCCCCTCAGGTGCCGGTCACCACTGACCCCGTGGCGAGCGGACCCGCCGAGACGACTCCCACGAAGTCTCCGAAACCGGTCAAGCCCACGGGCGACACGATCAACACGCACAAGGTCCGCTGGACCAAGGCGCAGCCGACGTCCCACGGCCGCAAGCTCAAGCTGACCTGGTGGTCGGGCGTGGCGCCGTGCAGCGTCCTGGACCGGGTCAAGGTCAAGGAGACGGGCAAGCGCGTCACGGTCACGCTCTACGAGGGCACCGCCCCCAAGGCCAAGGACGTCGCCTGCATCATGATCGCGGTGGAGAAGACCACGACGGTCAAGCTCAAGTCGCCGCTCGGCAAGCGCAAGATCGTGGACGGCGCCAAGCCCTGAACCTCCGCTATGAGACCTCCGGCACATGTGTCGGAGGTCTCGTCTTGCAGGGGGGAATGCGAGTGCTCGGGCTGGGGTTGAGTCGGGTAGGCTCAAGCTGTTTGACAAACGGTTCGGGCATTCGTACGTTGAGTCCAACCGACTCAACTTTAACTACAGGGACGTACTCATGGCACGTGCGGTAGGTATCGACCTTGGGACGACCAACTCCGTCGTCTCGATCCTCGAGGGCGGTGAGCCCACCGTCATCGCCAACGCGCAGGGCTCGCGGACCACGCCGTCCGTGGTCGCCTTCGCGAAGAACGGCGAAGTCCTGGTCGGCGAGGTCGCCAAGCGACAGGCCGTCACCAACGTGGACCGGACCATCCGCTCTGTCAAGCGCGAGATGGGCACCAACTGGTCCCAGGAGATCGACGGCAAGAAGTTCTCCCCCCAGCAGATCAGCGCCTTCGTCCTGCAGAAGCTGAAGCAGGACGCGGAGGCCTACCTGGGCGAGAAGATCACCGACGCGGTGGTCACCGTCCCGGCCTACTTCAACGACGCGCAGCGCCAGGCCACCAAGGAGGCCGGCACGGTCGCGGGCCTCAACGTGCTCCGCATCATCAACGAGCCGACCGCGGCGGCGCTCGCGTACGGGCTCGACAAGGAGCAGGACCAGACGATCCTGGTCTTCGACCTCGGCGGCGGCACCTTCGACGTGTCCCTGCTCGACGTCGGCCAGGAGGACGGCCACGGCTTCGTCGAGGTCAAGGCGACCTCCGGCGACAACCACCTCGGTGGTGACGACTGGGACCAGCGGGTCGTCGACGAGCTGGCCAACCGGTTCAAGAACGCGCACGGCGTCGACCTGTCCAAGGACAAGATGGCCCTCCAGCGCCTGCGTGAGGCGGCGGAGAAGGCCAAGATCGAGCTGTCCAGCCAGGCCGAGACCAACATCAACCTGCCCTACATCACCGCTTCGTCCGAGGGCCCGCTGCACCTCGACGAGAAGCTGACCAGGGCCGAGTTCCAGCGGCTGACCGCCGACCTGCTCGAGCGGACCAAGGGCCCGTTCCACCAGGTCATCAAGGACGCCGGCATCAAGGTCTCCGACATCGCCCACGTGGTGCTCGTCGGCGGCTCGACCCGCATGCCCGCCGTCTCCGAGCTCGTCAAGGAGCTGACCGGCGGCAAGGAGCCCAACAAGGGCGTCAACCCGGACGAGGTCGTCGCCATCGGCGCCGCCCTGCAGGCCGGCGTGCTCAAGGGTGAGGTCAAGGACGTCCTGCTGCTCGATGTGACCCCGCTGTCGCTGGGCATCGAGACCAAGGGCGGGATCTTCACCAAGATCATCGAGCGCAACACGACGATCCCGACCAAGCGCTCCGAGGTCTTCACCACGGCCGAGGACAACCAGCCGTCGGTGCAGATCCAGGTCTACCAGGGCGAGCGCGAGATCGCCTCGTACAACAAGAAGCTGGCCACGTTCGAGCTGACCGGCATCGCCCCGGCGCCGCGCGGCATCCCGCAGATCGAGGTCACCTTCGACATCGACGCCAACGGCATCGTCAACGTCTCCGCCAAGGACCTGGGCACGGGCAAGGAGCAGACGATGACGATCACCGGCGGCTCCGCGCTGCCGAAGGACGACATCGAGCGGATGATGCGCGAGGCCGAGTCGTACGCCGAGGAGGACAAGAAGCGCCGCGAGGAGGCCGAGGTCCGCAACAACGCGGACGGGCTCGCCTACCAGACGGAGAAGTTCCTCCGCGAGAACGACGACAAGGTCCCCGGCGAGATCAAGACCGAGGTCAACGACGCGCTCGCCGAGCTGAAGAAGGCTCTTGAGGGCACCGACACCGACGTCATCCGCAACTCGGCCGAGAAGCTCGCGACTGTCAGCCAGAAGATGGGCTCGGCGATCTACGCGCAGAGCCAGGGTCAGCAGGCCGACGGCGAGGGCGCTCCGCAGGACGCCGCGGCCGGCGAGCAGCAGAAGGCCGACGAGGACGTGGTCGAGGCCGAGATCGTCGATGAAGACCAGCCGAAGAAGGACAAGTGATGCCGACGCGTGACAACGGGCACGACGAGCCGGTGATCCGCGACAACCGTAAGATCGACCCGGAGACGGGCCAGGTGCGCGAACGTCCGCAAGACCAGGAGGCCCCCGCTCCCCCCGCCCCCACCGAGGTGGCGGCGCAGGACGGGGACCTGCTGGGGCAGCTCTCCGAGCGGACGTCCGACCTGCAGCGCCTCCAGGCGGAGTACACCAACTACCGCAGGCGGGTCGAGCGTGACCGGGTCGCGGTTCGCGAGCAGGCCGTCGCGAGCGCCCTCCAGGAGCTCCTGCCCGTGCTCGACGACATCGGCAGGGCACGTGATCACGGCGAGCTCACCGGTGGCTTCGCGAAGGTGGCAGAGTCACTGGAAGCGGCGGTCACCAAGCTCGGCCTCAACTCCTTTGGGCAGAAGGGCGACCCGTTCGACCCGACCGTTCACGAGGCGCTGATGCACAGCTACTCGCCGGACGTCACCGAGCCGACCGCGGTCGAGGTGCTACAGCCCGGTTACCGGATGGGTGACCGGGTGCTCCGCCCGGCACGGGTGGCCGTGGCGGAGCCAGAAGACGCCCCTCCGGCGTCCGACGACGACAACTGACGAAGAAGAACGAAGGGCGATAGATGAGCACCAAGGACTACCTGGAGAAGGACTACTACGCCGTCCTTGGTGTGCCCAAGTCAGCCACCGCCGAAGACATCAAGAAGGCCTACCGCAAGCTGGCCCGGCAATACCACCCCGACACCAACCAGGGCGACGTGACCAAGGAGACCAAGTTCAAGGAGGTCTCCGAGGCCTACGACGTCCTGTCCGACGGCAAGCGCCGCAAGGAGTACGACGAGGCGCGCACGCTGTTCGGGTCGGGGGTGGGCGGCCAGCGTCCCGGCAGTGGCGGCTTCCCGTTCGACTTCGGCGACCTGTTCGGCGGCACCGCCAGCCAGCAGCAGCAGGGCCACGGTGCGGGTGAGCGGCTCGGCGACCTGTTCGGCGGGCTGTTCAACCGCGGCGGCGGCTCGGCCCGTACGACCAGCACCACCAGGCCGCGGCGTGGGCAGGACATCGAGTCCGAGGTCACGCTCACGTTCACCGAGGCGGTCGAAGGCTCCACGGTGTCGCTCCGGCTGACCAGCTCGGCCGCCTGCACGGCGTGCAGCGGCACCGGGGCCAAGGCCGGCACCACCCCGCGGGTCTGCCCGACCTGCGAGGGCACCGGGGCGGCCAGCCGCAACCTGGGCAACTTCGCCTTCTCCGAGCCCTGCCGCGACTGCAAGGGCCGTGGCCTGCTCGTGGACGACCCCTGCCCCGTGTGCGAGGGCAGCGGCCGGGCCAAGAGCACCCGCAACATCCAGGCGCGCATCCCCGCGGGGGTGGCCGACGGCCAGCGGGTCAAGCTCAAGGCCAAGGGCGCCCCGGGCGAGAACGGCGGCCCGGCCGGCGACCTCTACATCCTCGCGCACGTCAAACCACATGCCGTGTTCGGCAGGACGGGCGACAACCTGACGATCACCGTGCCGGTGACGTTCTCCGAGGCCGCGCTCGGCGCCGAGATCAAGGTGCCGATTCTCAAGGGCCTGCCGGTCACGCTGCGCATTCCGACGGGCACCCCCAACGGCCGCACGTTCCGGGTTCGCGGCAGGGGCGTCGCCCGCAAGGACGGCACCAAGGGCGACCTGCTCGCCACCGTCGAGGTGGTCGTCCCCAAGACGCTGGACGACAAGTCCCGCGAACTCCTCACGGAGTTCAACACCGCGACCGCGGGCGAGGACCCGCGGGCTGATCTCATACAGAGAGCCAGAAGCGAGTAGCCGATGGACGCCAACTATTTCGACCTGTCAGACGAAACACCGGTCTATGTGATCTCGGTTGCCGCGCAACTGTCGGGTCTCCACCCGCAGACGCTGCGGCAGTACGACCGGCTCGGACTGGTCTGTCCAGGCCGTACGGCGGGGCGCGGCCGCCTCTACTCCACCCGCGACATCATCCAGCTCCGCGAGGTCCAGCGGCTCTCCCAGGAAGAGGGCATCAACCTCGCGGGCATCAAGCGGATTCTCGAGCTCGAGAACGAGGCTCTGCGGCTGCGTGAGGAGGTTCACCGCCTCCGCGCCGAGATGCAGATGGTCAGGGCGCTGATCCGCTACGAGCTGCCACCGGGGGCCTAGAAACACATGGACTACAAGCTCACCCAGAAGAGCCAGGAAGCTCTCTCCGGGGCCATGCGGCGTGCCGCCGCGGAGGGCAATCCGGAGATCGCGCCCGCGCACCTGCTGACCACCCTGCTCGCCCAGACGGGCGGCACCGCCGTTCCGCTGCTCGAAGCCGTCGGCGCCGACTGGAAGACGCTGCGCGCCAAGGCCGAGGAGCAGCTCGCCGCGCTGCCGAAGGCCCAGGGCTCCACCGTGAGCGCGCCGTCGAGCTCCCGCCAGCTGCTGACCGTGATCAACACCGCCGCGCAGCGGGCCAAGCGGCTCGAGGACGAGTACGTCTCCACCGAGCACCTGCTCGTCGGCCTGGCCACCGACGGCGGCCAGGTCGCCGAGCTGCTGAAGTCCCAGGGGGCGACCCCGCAGGCGCTGCTCGACGCCTTCGAGAAGGTACGCGGCCACGCCCGCGTCACCAGTGAGACGCCCGAGGACACCTACCAGGCGCTGGAGAAGTACGGCGTCGACCTGACCGAGCGGGCCCGCAGCGGCAAGCTCGACCCGGTCATCGGCCGCGACTCCGAGATCCGCCGGGTCGTGCAGGTCCTGTCCCGGCGCACCAAGAACAACCCCGTGCTGATCGGCGAGCCCGGCGTCGGCAAGACGGCCGTCGTCGAGGGCCTGGCCCAGCGCATCGTGGCCGGCGACGTGCCCGAGTCGCTGCGCAACAAGCGGCTCATCTCGCTCGACCTGGGCGCGATGGTCGCGGGCGCGAAGTACCGCGGCGAGTTCGAGGAGCGGCTCAAGGCCGTGCTCTCCGAGATCAAGGAGAGCGACGGGCAGATCGTCACGTTCATCGACGAGCTGCACACGGTCGTCGGGGCGGGCGCCGCCGAGGGCGCGATGGACGCGGGCAACATGCTCAAGCCCATGCTGGCCCGCGGCGAGCTCCGCATGATCGGCGCCACCACCCTCGACGAATACCGCGAGCGCATCGAGAAGGACCCCGCGCTGGAGCGCCGCTTCCAGCAGGTCTACGTCGGCGAGCCCACGGTCGAGGACACGATCGCGATCCTGCGCGGGCTCAAGGGCCGCTACGAGGCCCACCACCAGGTCCAGATCGCCGACAGCGCGCTGGTCGCCGCCGCCGCGCTCTCCGACCGCTACATCACCAACCGCTTCCTCCCCGACAAGGCCATCGACCTGGTCGACGAGTCCGCCTCCCGGCTGCGCATGGAGATCGACTCGCGGCCCGTCGAGATCGACCAGCTCCAGCGCAACGTCGACCGGATGAAGATGGAGGAGCTGGCCCTGTCCAAGGAGACCGACGAGGCCTCCATCCAGCGGCTCGAACGCCTCCGCAAGGAGCTGGCCGACCGCCAGGAGGAGCTCAACGCCCTCGTCGGCCGCTGGGAGACCGAGAAGGCCGGCCTGAACAAGGTCGGCGAGCTCAAAAAGCAGCTCGACGAGGCCAGGAGCAGCGCCGAGCGGGCGCAGCGCGACGGCGACTTCGAGGCCGCGTCCCGGCTCATGTACGCCGAGGTGCCACGCCTGGAGCAGGCCCTGCGGGCCGCCTCCGAGGCCGCCACCCCCGACAACGCCATGGTCAAGGAGGAGGTCGGCCCCGACGACATCGCCGAGGTCATCTCGTCCTGGACGGGCATCCCGGCGGGCCGCCTGCTGGAGGCTGAGACGGCCAAACTGCTGCGGATGGAGGAGGAGCTGGGGCGGCGCCTCATCGGGCAGCAGCAGGCCGTACAGGCCGTCTCCGACGCCGTACGACGGAGCCGGGCCGGGATCTCCGACCCCGACCGGCCCACGGGCTCGTTCCTGTTCCTCGGCCCGACGGGTGTCGGCAAGACCGAGCTGGCCAAGGCGCTGGCGGAGTTCCTGTTCGACGACGAGCGGGCGATGACTCGCATCGACATGAGCGAATACTCCGAGAAGCACAGCGTCGCCCGGCTCGTCGGCGCGCCTCCCGGCTACGTCGGCTACGAGGAGGGCGGCCAGCTCACCGAGGCCGTCCGGCGGCGGCCCTACACGGTCGTGCTGCTCGACGAGGTGGAGAAGGCCCACCCCGAGGTCTTCGACATCCTGCTGCAGGTGCTCGACGACGGCCGGCTGACCGACGGCCAGGGCCGTACCGTCGACTTCCGCAACACGATCCTGATCCTCACCTCCAACATCGGCTCGCAGTTCCTGGTCGACCCCAAGCTGGCCAACGGCGCCAAGCGCGAGGCCGTCCTGGGCGCGGTGCGCAACGCGTTCAAGCCGGAGTTCCTCAACCGGCTCGACGACGTGATCCTGTTCGACGCGCTCGGCTCGGAAGAGCTGACGCGCATCGTCGACCTCCAGGTCGAGCGCCTGGCCCAGCGACTGGCCGACCGCCGGCTGACGCTGGAGGTCACCGACGCGGCCCGCGAGTGGCTGGCGCTCACCGGCTACGACCCGATGTACGGGGCGCGCCCGCTGCGCCGCCTGGTGCAGTCGGCGATCGGCGACAAGCTGGCCAAGTCGGTGCTGTCGGGTGAGGTCGTGGACGGCGACCGCGTCCTGGTGGACCTCGGCGACGACGAGCTCACCATCGCCCGCGGCTGACCCCGCGCTCGCGACGCCCCGGAGACCGGCTGGTTTCCGGGCGTCGGCGTTTCATGACACGGGCCACCCCCCCTTTCGAAAACAGCATGGAAAGACTCGGTCACGTTCGGTAATGTGTGCGGTGGGTGAGGACGCTGTGACAGGAGGTGCGCGATGGCGATCCGCCGTTCCGCCGCCAAACGGCATGGCCTGCCCTCGATCGTGCAGTTGCGGCTCACGCCGACACCGGCTCAGGCCGACGCGCTGGCGGCAGCGGTGCTGGTGTGTAATCAGGCTGCCACCGTCGTGTCCCGGCTGGCCTGGCAGCACCGCGTCTTCACGGTGGTGGAGTTGCACCGGCTGGCCTATTACGCGGTGCGGGCGCAGGTGGCCGGGCTGGGCGCGCAGGCGGCTGTGCGGGCTATCGCCCGGGTCGCCAGCGCCTACGCCAACCGGCGCTCCACCAAGAAACGCGCTCACATCTTCCGCCCGCACGGCGCCGTCCCCTACGACGCCCGGCTGATGAGCTGGAGTCGCGATGCCCGGACGGTGTCGTTGTGGACCCCCACCGGCCGCGTTACCGTCCCCTACACCGGCCGGCCAGAAGACCTCAAGGCCGTGGATACGCTGCCGATGGGGGAGGCAGACCTGATCTGTCGACGCGGGGTGTGGCTGCTGCAGGTCGCCCTCACCCTGCCCAAGCCAGCGGTGCGTGAGCCGGTCGGCGGCTTTGTGGGGGTGGATCAAGGGGTGGCGAACCTGGCGGTCACCTCCGACCGGGTCGTGCTGCCCGGCCCCGCCCTCCCTGGCCAGATCAGTGGCAACGGCCACGTCCGCACCCTGCGGGAACGGCGGCACCGGCAACGCCGACGCCTGCAGAAGAAGGGCACCCCGGCGGCGCGTCGGGTGCTGCGCCGCCTGTCCGGGCGTGAGCACCGGATGACGACCGACCTCAACCACCAAATCAGCACATACGTGGTGCGTGAAGCCGAACGCACCGGCCGTGGTGTCGCCCTGGAAGATCTTCAGGGTATCCGCGGCCGGGTAAGGGCTTACCGGTTCCAGCGGCGCACCCTGCACGGCTGGGCGTTCGCCCAGCAGATCGCCTTCACCCGCTACAAGGCCGCCCGCGCCGGAGTCGCTTTCCTGCTGGTCGACCCCGCGTATACCTCGCAGGCGTGTCCGGAGTGCGGGTGCGTGTCCAGGGCGAACCGGCCGGCGCGGGGCCGGTTCGTCTGCACCCGGTGTGGCCTCGCTGGGCACGCCGACCACATCGCGGCCCGCAACATCGCCACACGCGGCATAGCGGGCTGGGCTGCCATCAACCAGCCACACGCTACCGGCCTCCCTTCACCCAGACGGGACCGCGAGAGCAAACCATCAGCTTCAACCGGTGGTAGTTGATGGCACGGTCAACGGCGGCCCTCCGTCGTCAAGCGTTGCGCCACCCTTCCGGCAAGCCGGTACGCGGCGGAGGCGGTCGTGGCTAGCTTCGGCTCTCGTCGCATCACCGAAAGCCGAAGCAGGAGGACGTGCAGTGTCATCTCGGAAGTTCCGCGGCATCCTCGCAGTGGCCACGCTGACCGTGGCAGTGAGCGGGGCAGTGAGCTGGATGGCCACGGGCCCCGCAGGCGCCTACGCCTCCTCCGACGCCTCGGATGCCTGTGGCGGCCCGTCGGCGGATGTGACGGCGTCCGTGTCCACGTCCACGTCCACGTCCACGTCCGTATCCGCGTCCACGGTCCGTGTCTGCGACGACAGCACGGATCTCGTGGTGCCGGCCGGGTCGCAGAGCGGCACGATGGCCCGTTCGGCCGGCGACCGCCTGTCCATGGCCGCGGTACGCCTGGCCGACCGGCTCGGCGTCACCGGCCTGGCGACGGGCCATTCGGTGATGAACATCGCCGACCAGGGCGGGATGGCCGCCACCACGGGCGCCTCGACGCTCCCCGGCGGCATCCCCGGCGCGGCGGGCCTGGCGGACGTGTCGAGGCTGGCGGAGGCACCCGACCTCCCCATGCCGCGGCGCCTGCCGCACACCGGCAAGCCCACCGTGGACATGCCCGGCGACGCGACCGCGGCCGGCTCACGCATCGTGGGCACCGTGGCCGAGTCTCCCGTCGGCCCGCTCCGGCCCGTCGACCCGCTCCGGCCGGTCAACGCGCTCCCGCCCGTCGATCAGGTGAAGCGCGAGACCGTCGCCCCCGTACTGCCGGAGGTGCCCGAGCACGCCCCCGCCGTCGACGGCGTCAACGGCCTGATCCAGAGACTGGCCCTGGACTGACGCCTCGCGCCCCCGCACGCTCACGCCCCCACCCACCGGACAGCGCGCAGCACTCACCCACGGAACGGCTCGCGCCACCCGCCCAACAGGACAGGCCGCGCCATGCACCAGAGGAGACGGCCCGCGCAACCCATCCGCGGATCACGCCATGCGCCCAGCAGAACAGACCGCGCCGCCCTCCTACAGGGGGCGGATCGCGTCATCTGCCCACGGCCTCCCTCGTCAGGAAACCAGGGCGTCCAGGTCGTCCTCCGGCAGGCCGAGGTCCACCCGGATGCGGTAGCGGGTGCGCAGCAGGGCCACCTGCTCGGGGTCGTTCTCCTCGCAGGCCAGCACCGCCTGGGTCGCCCACTCGTGCCCCGCCCTCAGGTCACCGTAGGCCACCAGGGTCTCGGCGATCGTGTGAGCGGTCGCCGTGGTGACACGGCCCTCCGCGCGGATGGTCTCGATGACCTCCCTTGCCTCGTCCGGTCTGTCGAGCTCGAAAAGCGTGTCGGCTATGCCGGCTCGCGGGTCGATGCTCGACTCGCCACCGTCTTCCATCGCACGCTGGAAGCACTCCATCGCACGTGCGGGTTGTCCCGCCGCTCGCCATTCCTCGGCGGCCAGGACCAGGATGGATGCCCTGGAAACGTCGCCCGACGAATAGCCGAGCGCGACGTCGTACAGCCGCTTCGCCAGCGAACCGTGGTCGTCGGCCAGCAGTGCCTGCTCTAGCAGGCGATCAAGGTGCTCACGGGTCACATGCGCCACACCGCGAGACTACCGAGCCGCTTGCGGTTTTGCCCGGTCAATGCACATCGCGGATCTCGCACGGGTTCGGCAACGTAGCGTTAAAGTATGACTACAGTCAGCGTGTCTGTGCTGGTCGGAGGGGATATAACCGTCGCGCTCGTCCGCTAGTGGAGGGAGTCGCGATGGGCATGTCCAAGCAGATGACCTTCGTCTTGGTCTGCGTCATCGTGCTGTCGGCCGTGATTCCGGGGGCGGTCGGCTACCTTTCGGCCCGACTGGAGGCCATCGAATCGGCTGAGCGAAACCTCCATGCGCTGGAAGCCAGGCTGCACACCAGGATGGCGAGGGAGGCACGCGACGCACGACCGGTGACGCTCCCGGCACCGTGCGTGCCGGGCACCGGCCCGTCGCGGACCCAGCCGCACCAGCCGCCCGCCGCCGCGCTCGTCCCGGAATCGAACGACCAGGCACAGCACCAGCACGGCTCGACTCCCGCCTGGCTCCCCGAACTCCTCAGGGAGCTACACGAAACCGAGTAGCCGCCCAGAACGCCTCCAGGAGGACTTGGGCACCCTGCAGAGAGCCTGGAACGTGACCCGGGCTCCTCAGGGGGACCAGGACTTGAGCTGGCGGGACAGGAAGCCGCGGATCAGCTGCTTGGCCGCCTCGATGATCTCCGGCGACCCGTCGGGATCGCGGCGGAAGGCCAGCTTCAGCACCGCGTCGCCCGCCTCGACGGCGACCAGCACGGCCAGGTCGAGCTCCTGGCTGTCGGCCAGCCCGAACTCCTTCAGCAGCAGTCCGCGCAGCCGTCCGGCGATCACCATGTTGTTGTCGGAGTCGGAGTCGAGCAGGTTGAGGTCGACCACGTCGCCGAAGCGCAGGTTCCTGAATCCGGGCACGGTCCGATGCATGTCGACGAACTCGTCGATGATCGCGTCGACCGCCTCCCACCAGCCGCGGTAGTCCTCTTCGAGGAACCTGCGGCCGACCCGGGAGACGAACTGCTCGACGTTGCGCCGGGTCAGCTCCTGCGTGATGGCTCGCTTGTCGGGAAAGAACTGGTAGACCGACCCGATCGCGACGCCGGCTCGCTCGGCGATGCGGGTGGTGGACAGACCCTCGTAGCCCATCTCGTCGAGCAGCTCGGCGCACGCGTCGAGCATCCGCTCGACGCGGCGGGCACTGCGGCGCTGCGTCGGCCGTCGCCGGAGCGATTTGGGCGGCGCGCAGCCGTCTTCAATCATCGGGGAGGACACGGGTTCCATCTTCCCCCCAAGTGCACGATCGTTACCTGGCGAATGGCGGAATTGCTGTGACGCCGGTCACTCGTGCCAGTCGCCGCAGCGCTCCCGGCGAGATCCTCGACAGCGCGTAGCCGATCTTCCCTTCCGCATTGACCGGCACGACGGCCTGGTCACGGTGTACGGCCCGCAGGATGTGGGCGGCGACGCGCTCGGGCGGGTAGCCGCGGCGGGCGAGCCGCTGTTCGGCCGTCTCCCTGATGTCCGGTCCGACGTACGTGGCGTTGCGCGCGATGGGCGTGGACACGAAACCGGGGCAGATCACGGTGACCCCGATGCCCCGCTCGGCGACTTCCGCCCTGAGGCAGTCGCTCAGCATCTTCACGGCCGCCTTCGAGGTGGAGTAGGCGGGTAGCAGCCGCGACGGTACGAACGCGGCCAGCGAGGCGATGTTGACGATGTGGCCGCCCTCTCCCCGCTCGACCATCTGAGCGGCGAACAGGCGGCAGCCGTGGATGACGCCCCACAGGTTGACGTCGAGGGTCCGGCGCCAGTCGTCGACCGAGTGGTCGAGGAATGGCCCGCTGACCGCGATCCCGGCATTGTTCACCACAATGTCCGGCACTCCATACTCAGCGCGGATATTTCCGGCGAAGTCTTCCATCTGGGTGGTGTTGGCGACATCGACCCGTACGGCGTGGGCCGTGCCGCCGAGGTCCTTGGCGATGCCGTCGGCCGTGCGCGTCGCCGTTTCGAGATCGAGGTCCGCGCAGACGACCTCGGCCCCATGCGCCGCGAAGGCGCGTGCGGTGGCGCGTCCGATGCCGCTGCCGGCGCCGGTGATCACCACCAGTTGCCCGTGGAAGGCCTTCTGTCCCTTCTCGACGCGTGCTCCGCGCAGGCTTCTGGTGGGCGCGCCGCCGTCGGTGTGGGTGGCGAACTCGGCGATCATTCTGGCGATGACCTGGGGATGGCTGCGCTGGGCCCAGTGACCGGCCGCGATCATGCGGTGCCAGAACTTCGGGACCCCCTGCCCGAGGGAGGCCAGCAACGCCGGGGTGACGAACGGGTCCCGCGTCGGCTCGATGAGCTGGACGGGCACGGCGACGGTCGGACCGCCACCACGACCGGCGTCACCACGACCGGCGTCACCACGGCCGGCGTCACCACGGCCGGCGTCACCACGGACCGCCTCGCCACGGACCGCCTCGTCGACGCGGGATCGGCCGGACGCGTCACCGCCGGGCCGGTCGGCCATGTTGCCGCGGTAGAGCCGCAGACCGTTGCGGGCGTCACTGACCAATGTCTCGGCCGGGTGGCCCGGCCTGGGCTCGATGCCCTCGTTCAGCCGCATCGTCCGTTCCAGGACCCGCGGCATGAACGTGCTCCAAGCCACCTCGGGCAGCACCGGAAGCTGGAAGACGCCGATGTACCAGGATCTGGCCCGCTGTGCCAGCACGTCGCGCCGCCGGCCGTGCCTCATGAAGTGGCGCCACTGCGCGAGACCCGGGCCGCCGAAGCTGGTGAAGGAGGCCACCCGGTCGCGGAGTCCGGGCCGGGTCACCGCGTCCCAGCCCTGCAGCGAACCCCAGTCGTGCCCCACCAGATGGACCCGCGGCTTGCCGATCGCGTCGAGCACCGCCGCCAGGTCGGCGGCGAGCCGGTCGAAGACGTAGTCGCGGGTGTGGCGCGGGGCCGTCGAGGAGCCCGCGCCGCGTACGTCGTAGCGGACCACGTGGAAGCGGTCGCGCAGCAGCTCGGCGACCTCGTCCCAGACCCGGTGCGTGTCCGGGTAGCCGTGCACGAGCAGGATCGTGGGGTCGCCGGGATCGCCTTCCTCGAAGACCGCCAACCGCACGTCATCGGACTCGACCCAGCGCATCGCGACCTCCTATTAGACGTAGAGTCCAATGATAGCTCCCGTCAAGGACGGGCGGCCAGCCCTGTACAGGACCGCAGAGCCTTCCAGTCGGCCACCGCCTGTGTCTTGGCCGTGCCCGTCATGGGGATCGGTACTCCCCCCTGGATCGTGGCCGGTGTCCACTGGTCCTTGAGCACCTTGCGACCCTTGATGGTGAGCGTCAGCACGCCGGTCTTGCCGGTGGTGCCGGGCGAGGAGTTGTAGAAGACGAAGTTGCCCAAGCCGTAGCTGACGTACCCGTTGCCGATGTACCCGGCGCCGAGCAGGATGTGCGCGTGCCCGCCGACCACCACGTCGGCGCCCGCCTTGATCAGCTTCGGGCCGAGCGCGAGCTGCGCCGGGTTGGGGCACTTCTGCATCTCGGTGCCCCAGTGCAGGTGCACGATGACGGTGTCGGAGTTCTTGCGAGCCTGCCGTACGGCCTGGAGCAGGCGCGGCTCGTCCTTGGCCGACGCGAGCCCGCCCTTGTCGGGCGTCGCCGTCCACGCCTGGATGAACTCGGCGTCGAGCACCTGCGTGGCGCCGATGATGGAGACCCGGTTGCCGTTGACGGTCTTCCTGAATGGTTTGTAGGCCTGCGTGGAGTTCGCCCCGATGCCCACGATCGGGAACTTGCTCTGCTTGATCGCCGCCAGCGAGTCGGCGAGCCCGGTCTCCATGTAGTCCATGCCGTGGTTGTTGGCCATCGAGGCCACGTCCACCCCGGCGGCCTTCAGCGCGGCGAACGCCGTGGCGGGCGCCCTGAAGGTGAACTCCTTGCCGGGCGCGGGCGTACCGCCGGTCGTGATCGCCGTCTCCAGGTTGACCATCGCGAGGTCGGCCTTGCGCAGCACCTCCGCGATCGGCCCGAGCGCCGTGCGCGGCGCGGCGAGCCTGTTGCGCAGCCCACCCTCGAAGTGCACGTCCCCGCCGAACGAGATGGTGTACGGCCGCCGGGCTGGGGTGGCGGAGACCTTCGCCTCTTTCGGTTCCTCCGCCGCCTGTTCGGTCTTCGGCGGCTGCTCCGGCTCGGCCGCCGTGCATGCGGCGACAGCGGCCAGTGTGACGGCGAGGGGCGCCGAGAGTAGGGGACGGGGGAGTCTCATGTGCGGTCGCTTCCGCTCGATCCTGACTTTCAGCCATCGAGCATGGCATGAGCGGATGAACCACGGCGATTCTAGCTAAGCTGACCTTCTGTCATGAGACGAGTCATGGCATCGAGGCACCCCTGGTCCAGCGGCGTGTAGACGATCATGCGAGTCTCGGGCGCCGACGAGAGGTTGAAGCTCGTCGTCCTGAAGCTGATCCGGCCCATCTGCCGGTGCTCGAACGTCTTCACGCGCGGCCCGGGCTCGGCCACGTCCTGCCTGGCCCAGAGCCGGGCGAACTCGGCGCTCTCCGCGGCGAGCCGCCGGACGAAGTCCTGCCAGCACGGGTCGTCGGAGTGGCGGCTGTAGGCGCCCCTGAAGACGGCGACGGTACGGGGCAGCTCCTGACCGCGGTTGACCAGCATGGTCGTCCAGGATGGCTTGACGAAGGTCTGCCAGAGCGAGTTGCGCTCGCACTCCGGAGCGTCGACGGTCTCGGGGAAGATCGTGGCATAGGCGGAGTTCCAGGCCAGCAGGTCGCAGCGGCTGTTCGTGATGCACGCGGGCATCGCGCCGAGCTGGTCGAGTATGGCCTGCATCTCCGGCGTCACCGGCGTGGAGTCGTCGAGGATGGGTGTGCCCGACTGGCCCGCGAGCCGGTAGAGGTGCTGCCGCTCGGCGGTGTCGAGCCGGAGCGTGCGCGAGATCGCGTCGAGCACCTGACTGCTGGCGTTGATCGGCCGCCCCTGCTCCAGCCACGTGTACCAGGTGACGCCCACCCCCGCGAGCTGGGCGACCTCCTCGCGGCGCAAGCCGGGCGTGCGCCTGCGGGGACCCGGCGCCAGATCGACCATCTCGGGGGTGATCCGCTCGCGCCGGGTGCGGAGGAATGCCGACAGATCGGAGCGCCTTGCTTCTGTCACGGTCACTCCTCAACTATGGGAGAGCGGGCGTCAGTGATCCAGGTAGCGTTAATACCAGTATAAAGGGGCTCTCGTTACTGGTACTGGATTGCCGCCACACTTGACTTATGACCCAATCTGCTCCTCTTGCTCCTCCTATGCCGGTTCAACAGCCGGAGAAGAGCAAGGCCAGCGGGCTGCTCCTGGCGGTCATCCTCGTGGGGCAGTTCCTGGCCATCCTGAACGTCAACATCGTCAACGTGGCCACCCCGACCATCGAGGCCGATCTGCACTCATCCGGTGCCGGGCT
Source organism: Nonomuraea sp. NPDC049141 (assembly GCF_040648415.1). NCBI lineage: Bacteria > Bacillati > Actinomycetota > Actinomycetes > Streptosporangiales > Streptosporangiaceae > Nonomuraea > Nonomuraea sp. NPDC049141. The sequence continues at coordinate 16,123 of NZ_JBEZDR010000029.1, read as the reverse complement.
GCAGATGATCGTCGCCGGCTACACCATTGTCTACGCCGTCCTGTTGATCACCGGTGCCAGGCTCGGCGACCTGTTCGGCTACCGCCAGGCCTTCCTCATCGGGCTCGCCTTGTTCACGCTCACCACGCTGGGGGCGGGGCTCGCGCCCACGACCGGCACGCTGGTCGCCGCCCGGCTCGCCCAGGGCGCCGGGGCCGCGCTGATGATGCCCCAGGTCATGACATTGATCCAGCACAACTACCAGGGCGCGGCCAGAGGCCGGGCGCTGGGTTTGTGGTCGGCGGTGGTGAGCGGCGGCATCGTGGTCGGCCAGGCGCTCGGCGGGATCCTGCTCGGGCTCGGCGCCGGCTGGCGGATCGTCTTCCTCGTCCTGGTGCCGATCGGTGTCCTGCTGTTGATCGCGGGCCCGCGCGTCCTCCCCGCCGACCAGGGTGGCGGCCAGGGCGGGCTCGACCCGTGGGGTCTGGTGAGCCTGTCGGCCGCCGTGTTGCTGTTCGTGGTCCCGCTCGTGCTCGGCAGGGACCTCGGCTGGCCGTTGTGGGGCTGGGCTTCGATGGCGCTGAGTGTGGTGCTCTTCGTGGTGTTCGTCCGCGTTGAGCGCTGGGTGACCAACCGCGGCGGGCGCCCGCTGGTGAACGCGCGCGTGCTGCGCGCGCCCGGCATGCGGCCGGGGCTCGCCGTGCTGCTCCTCGGGCCGGCGACCTGGGGCGCGTTCCTGTTCACCTCGGCGCTGCACCTGCAGGGCGACCTGAAGCTGTCGCCACTGGCCTCGGGCATGATGCTGGTACCGTGCGCGCTGGCGTTCGCGCTCGTGGGGCTCGGCTGGCCGCTGCTGCCGCCCCGCCGCCAGCGCTCGTTCGTGCCCTTCGGTTACGTGGTGGCCGCACCCGCCTACGTGGGTCTCGGGCTCGCCGCCGGTGGCGGCGTGGCGTACGCGGTCATGAGCGCGCTCATCGGCGCCGGGCTCGGCGTGCAGGTCGCGGTGACCAACCTGGCCACCACCCACGTCGACGACGTCTACGCCGCGGACGCGAGCGGGGCGCTCCTCACCGTGATGCAGCTCGGCCAGGTGATCGGGGTCTCTACGGTGGGCACGCTGTTCATCTCCCTGAGCCAGGGCGGCGGCACCGGGTCCGCCTCGATGGTGACCGCCGTGGCGCTCGCGGCGCTGGCCGTGCTGGCCGGGTTGAGCTCGATCTTCCTGGTACGGCTCCGCATGAGCTGAAGCTTGCACCATTCCTTTACTTGAATCGTTCAGGTTTAGCGCATAGCGTGTCCGGATATGGGGTCTATGACCTAATTCGTCGGGCGGGCTGCGGATGACCGCGGCCCGCGTGGCGATCACGCAGACCGTACGCGATGTCGTGGACGCAGCCGATGTCACGTACTGGAGCGTCTGCCTGAGCCATCAACGATGATCGCGAAGGACCACGCTTATGACGAACAGGCCCATCTCCACCGACGACGCGGGCATTCCCGCGCCGAGTGACGAGCACTCGCTCTCCGTCGGCCCCAACGGCCCTCTTCTCATGCAGGATCACTACCTGATCCAGAAGATGGCGCACTTCAACCGGGAACGTGTTCCCGAGCGCGTCGTGCACGCCAAAGGCGGCGGCGCCCATGGCTTCCTGCGGATCACCGAGGACGTCAGCCAGTTCACCAAGGCCGGCCTCTTCCAGAAGGGCAAGGAGACCCCGCTCTTCCTGCGCTTCTCGACCGTCGCCGGTGAGCTCGGCAGCCCCGACACCGCTCGCGACCCGCGGGGGTTCGCGATCAAGTTCTACACCGAAGAGGGCAACTACGACCTCGTCGGCAACAACACGCCGATCTTCTTCATCCGGGACCCGCAGAAGTTCTCCGACTTCATCCACAGCCAGAAGCGCCGGGCCGACACCCACCTGCGCGACAACAACATGCAGTGGGACTTCTGGACCCTGTCACCGGAGTCGGCGCACCAGGTCACGTTCCTCATGACCGACCGCGGCATCCCCGCCTCGTGGCGGCACATGCACGGCTTCGGCTCGCACACCTTCCTCTGGTACAACGCCGGAGGCGAGAAGTTCTGGGTGAAGTACCACTTCAGGACCGAGCAGGGCATCGAGAACTACACCGGCGACGAGGCCGCCGCGCTGCTCGTCGACCCCGACCACCACATCCGCGACCTGCACACGGCCATCGAGGCGGGCGACCACCCGTCGTGGCTGGTGAACGTCCAGATCATGCCGTTCGAGGCCGCGGCCGACTACCGGTTCAACCCGTTCGATCTGACCAAGGTGTGGCCGCACAGCGACTACCCCGAGATCACGATCGGCACGTTCACCCTGAACCGCAACCCGGCCAACTACTTCGCCGAGGTGGAGCAGGCCGGCTTCGAGCCGTCGAACCTGGTGCCCGGCATCGGCACCTCACCGGACAAGATGCTGCAGGGCCGGCTCTTCTCCTACCCCGACACGCACCGCTACCGCATCGGCCCCAACTACCTGCAACTGCCGATCAACCAGCCCCGGACCGCGGTCAACTCCTACAACTTCGACGGTCCGATGACCTTCACGAACCAGCGGGACCCGGTGTACGCCCCCAACAGCGTCAACGGCCCGGCGGCGGACCCCTCGCTGTACGAGGGCGAGAACTACCAGGTGCGAGATCATCCGGTCGGCGTACACCAAGCACGCCGAGGACGACGACTACGTCCAGCCGCGCGCCCTCTGGGAGAACGTGCTGTCCGAGACGGACCGCGAGCACCTGGTGAGCAACATCGTCGGCCACGCCTCGGCCCCCGAGGTCACCTCGGACATGAGGCAGCGGGTCGTGGAGTACTGGAGCAACATCCACAAGGACCTCGGCCAGGGCGTCGCCCGCGGCCTCGACCTCGCCTGACACAGAGCACGTGAAACTGCCCGCGTCCCTGTGAGGGCGCGGGCAGTTTCACGTGGAGCCTGTTGGGGGCGGTCCAAGTGGAGCAGTGGGTGAGTCGCTAGTTGATCTCCAACGCACTTCAGGCCAAGATATGGGGATCTTCGGTTCTCGCGAAAGATGACGAGCTGGAGTCGCGGCGGCCCTGATGGTGTTGTGCTAGCAACCTGCCAGGGCCGTTATTCATGACGCGGTAGCGGCAAGCGAGGTCAGGTCGAACTCGCCATCACGAACCCCGGCCGTGAAGGCAGCCCACTCACTCGGCGTGAAGACCAGGACAGGTCCGTCCTGCTCCTTGCCGTCTCGCAAGGCGACGTTTCCGTCGGCAAGCGGCGCGACTTCGACGCAGCTGCTCGCGCCGTTGCAGAAGCTACTCTTCTGCCAGGTCGCTGCCACGGGATCGATGTACATTTTCTCCCCAAACGGGCGAAAGGGGCACCGTTGCCCCTTGTTGTGATCTTTGTCGCTAGCCTCGCCACATCATGGCCTTGCGCTGGATGAGCACACGTGACTCGTCCTCGTCCAACGCTTGGGACTTGATGTAGTCGAAGGCTTCCTCATATCCAGCCACTCGTTCGAGATCATCGACGAAGTGAGCAGTGTAGAGCTGCTCCAGATATACAACATCGTCGAATTCCGCGAACTTCAGATGGATGAAAGCCCCCGTGTTGACGGGGTGCAGCGCATCCATCACCAGCACCTGCACACTGACGTGTGGCAGCAGCGACATCTCAAGGAGATGCTCCATCTGTTCCCGCATGACCGAGGGCTCACCGAAACGGCGCATCAGCGCCGGTTCGTCGAGCACGAAACATAGCTGGGACGGCTGCGGACGGTGCAACACCCGCTGCTGCCGATCCATGCGCGCCTCGACCCGGCTCCGGACACCGCTGTGCGTGATGCGCGAGATGCCGCGGACGGAGAGGACGACCTCCCGTGCATAGTCCTCAGTCTGGAGGAGACCAGGCACGATCTGGGGTTCCCAGTTGCGCTGGAATGTCGCCTCCGCCTCCAACCCGAGGAATCTTGTGTATTCCTCAGGTAGGGCGTCTTCGTAATCTTCCCACCACCCACGCTGATCCGCATCCCTCAGCAGGGCGAAGAGTTCGTCACGTTTACCACTGTCGATCTTGTAGAGCTCTGCCAGTGCCTTGATGTCCTCGGCGCTTGGCACAGTCTTGGCCGCTTCGATCCGGCTTATCTTGCTGGCGCTCCAGCCGAGATCCTTGGCCGCCCTGGCCCCCGTCAGCTTCTTTCGTTCGCGTAGGAGGCGTAGCTCCTGACCGAGTCTGAGCCTGCGAACAGTCGGACTGCCCTGCTGCGATGGCACCGTCCACTCTCCTCGGTCGGGAATGAAGGTGTAACGGGAAAGGCCGTTTGGCCGTTCAGCCAATCTTACACTGCAACTTGCACGAGCATTGCTGCTGAGGCTTGCCGTAAGGGTTTCACGTAGTGAGCGCAAGGTGCAAGAGGGGCTCGACCTGGGGCGGCAGGCATACGGCGGTTCCCCCTCGTGTACTCGGACCCCAGGAACACCTGATAGTTGGCGTGCAAGTTGCACCAACAGATGCGCCACAAACTTCAAGCAAGGACCAAGAAAACAAAATCTTCTCTTGCTGAACGTATTGCACCAGGCGGTTCCGGGAGAGACGATCGAGCCCTGGAAGGTTGCCGACGGATGGGAGGCCGAGATGACGACACGGCCGAACACACCGGGCCTACCGCTTCTGATCGCTGGCGGCCACGCGGGCCGCACCACCGGCAACGTCGCCGTCCCGGATCTGAATCTCTGCCCCAGGGAGGCCGCTTGCCGGAAGGACCCCGCATTCATCTGATCGACCGCCGCGAATGTCGCTCATTCGAGCACGGAGAACCACAGATAAGCCGGACCCAGGCTGACCACCTCATTGCCGCTCAAAAGGGCTGCCACCCTGCGGCGACACCGGTCATCAGCCTGCGATCCGGCGCAAGAACCCACCTCGAGTAATGCCGCGAAAGAGGTGTTCCATGTACTCACAAGGTACCAAGGGACTCAGCCGAATCAAGACCCGGATCCAGGAACTCATCGCGTGGGCGGATCGAGAGATCTGCATGGAGCCGGACGAGTTCGCGTACCGGCGCGGCTGGACCGTCGCCAAGGCCGGATTCGGCGCACGTCGCTACCGCGACCCCCGATTCGACCAGCTCAAGGTTCCCTCCCGAATCGTCGAGGAGGTGTCCTGAGATGTCGAGGAACCCACGTAACCAGATCTACCCGGCCAACGAGGACCTGCCGGCCGCCGGTTCCGGACTGCTCGCCAGGCTGTGGCGGATCCGCACCGAGCTGCTGCTGATCGGGGCGCTCACCCTGTTCGTGCTGACGCTGCTGGGCGCCACCCAGCAGGGCCGGTGGTGGCCGTTCATCATGCTGACCAGCGCGGTCTCGGTGCCGGCGGTGACCAGGACCGGCCGTAACTGGGTGGCGGCGCACTTCTGGTGCCTGGCGACCAGGCACCGGCTGCAGAAGACCTGCCTGGAGACCACGATGCACACCCGGGCGGGCCGGATCCCGCTGGTGTTGTGGATCACTCCCACCCGCACGGGTGAGAAGGCCCTCGTCATGACCAGAGCGGGCATCTCCGCCGCGGAGTTCGAGGCTTACGCCGAGGAGATCGCCGCGGCGTGCTGGGCCAGGAGCGCCAACGTCTACCGGCACCGCAAATGGGCGCACCTGCTGATCGTTGAGGTCGTCCGGCGTGACGAGCTGCCCGGCGCGGCCTCCCCCGGGCTCGCCCGGCTCTACGGCCATGCCTGGATCTCCTTGCGGAGCGACCTTGAGGAGCCCCCTGATCTGGCCAGGCCGTTCGCGCTGACGCAGGTCGGCTGACGGCCCGCCGATGACCTGGGGAGCGCCTCGGGCCTGAGGTGCTCCCCAGTACAAGCCCCGGAGACCGCGGGGGCTCCGGGGCTTCCCCATGCGTGCCGTACGGGCCAAGATGAGTTCAACTGACGAACTCAGGAGCCGAGATGACGTCGACCGTCCACCGGACCTGTCCCCTGTGCGAAGCCGTCTGCGGCCTGACGCTCACCCTCGACGAGGGCGGGCACGTGACGAGCGTGCGGGGCGACAAGGAAGACCCGTTCAGCAAGGGCTTCATCTGCCCCAAGGGCGCCAGCCTGGGCCGCCTGGACGAGGACCCCGACCGGCTGCGCAGGCCGCTGATCAGGGAGGGCGAGCTCTGGCGCGAGGTCGGCTGGGACGAGGCGTTCGCCGCCGTCAAACAGGGCCTCGACCAGGTCACGGAGCGGCACGGCCGTCAGTCGGTCGGCGTCTATCTCGGCAACCCGAACGTGCACAACATGGCGGGCCAGCTCTACGGCACGCCGCTGCTCAAGGCCCTCGGCACGCGCAACATCTTCTCGGCCAGCACCGCCGACCAGATGCCCAAGCACGTGGCCAGCGGGCTGATGTTCGGTCACCCGCTCGCCGTCCCGGTGCCGGACCTCGACCGGACCGACTACCTGCTCATGCTGGGCGCCAATCCGCTGGAGTCCAACGGCTCGCTGTGCACCGCGCCCGACTTCCCGGGCAGGCTCAAGGCGCTGCGCGCTCGCGGCGGCCGGCTGGTCGTGGTCGATCCGCGCCGCACCAGGACCGCCGGCCTGGCCGACGAGCACGTGTTCGTCCGGCCGGGGACCGACGCCTACCTGCTCTTCGGGATCGCGCACACGCTTTTGGCCGAGGACCTAACCACGGTGGCGCACGAGGTGAACGGCCTGGACGAGGTACGCGAGGCGGCCAAGCACTTCCCGCCCGACGTGGTGTCCCGCCGCACGGGCGTGCCCGCCGAGGTGATCGTCCGGTTGGCCAGGGAGCTGGCGGCGGCCAGGACGGCGGCCGTCTACGCCAGGATCGGCACCTGTACGGCCGAGTTCGGCACGCTGGCCCAGTGGCTGGTGGACGTGCTCAACGTGCTCACCGGCAACCTCGACCGGCCCGGCGGCGCCATGTTCGCCAAACCCGCCACCGAGTTCGGCCTGGCCCGCAGGCCGTACACACTGGGCCGGTGGAAGAGCCGCGTCAGGGGCCTGCCCGAGGCGAACGGCGAGCTGCCGGTCGCCACGCTCGCCGACGAGATCGAGACGCCCGGCGACGGGCAGCTCCGGTTCCTGGTCACCGTGGCGGGTAATCCGGTGCTCTCGGCGCCGCACGGCGCCCGGCTCGACGCGGCCTTCGGGCAGCTGGACTTCATGGTCAGCGTCGATCCGTACCTGAACGAGACCACCAAGCACGCGAACGTCATCCTGCCGCCGCCGCGGGCGCTCCAGTCGGGGCACTACGACTTCGCCCTGCTCAATTTCGCGGTACGCAACTACACCCGTTACTCGCGCCCGCTGCTGCCGCTGGACGGGCAGCCGTCGGAGGCGCAGATCCTGGCCCGACTCACCATGATCGCGTCCGGGCTGGAGGGTGACCTCGACGAGTTCGTCATCGACCAGATGCTGCGCAAGGCCGTCGACCTGCCGGGCTCCGGTGTGGAGGGGCGCGACGTGGCCGAGCTGCGGGCCGCGCTCGACGGCGATTCGGGGGCCGAGCTCCGGCTCGACCTGATGCTCAAGCTGGGCCCGTACGGCGAGTGGGCGGGCAAGGGCGACCTGTCGCTGCGCAAGCTGCTCGACAACCCGCACGGACTGGATCTCGGGCCGCTGGAGCCCCGGCTGGCCGAGGTGCTGAGGACCGCCTCCGGGGTGATCGAGCTCGCGCCGCCGCAGCTCATCGAGGACGTCGAGCGGCTGCGCGCCGGGCTGGAGCAGGAGCCGCCGGAGATCGTCCTGATCGGGCGGCGCCATCTGCGCTCCAACAACAGCTGGCTGCACAACGTGGGCTCGCTGGTCGGCGGCAGCAACACCTGCACGCTCCAGATCAACCCGGCCGACGTGGCCAGGCTCGGACTGGACGGCGAGGCGCTGATCCGCTCGGCCAAGGGAGAGCTCAGGGTGCCGCTCGAACCCACCGACACGATCATGCCGGGCGTGGTCAGCCTGCCCCACGGCTGGGGACACGGGGGCAGCGCTCAGACGATCGCCGCCGAGCACGCGGGGGTCAGCGCGAACGAGCTGACCGATGAGTCGGCTATCGACGTTCCGTCGGGAAATGCCGTGTTCAATGGGGTCCCCGTAACAATTCTGCCAACCAGTGTGATCACCGCACATTAGGGTGTCGCGCGTGACTATCGCACCAGAAGAGGACCGCCTGACCGCCCAGATCGCCTTCGCCGTCGAGATCGACAAGTTAAAGCGGATCATCCGCCGCAACCATCTCATGGACGGCTCACGGCGAGAGAACGACGCAGAGCACTCCTGGTACGTAGGCATGCTGGCCATGGTCCTGGGTGAGCACGCGCCACCGGGGACCGACATCCAGCGGGTGGTGGCGATGCTGCTCGTGCACGACCTGGTCGAGATCGACGCCGGTGACACGTTCGTCTACGACACGGCCGCGGTGGCCGCCCAGCCCGACGCGGAGCGGGCCGCCGCGGACCGCATCTTCGCACTGCTCCCGGGCGAGCAGGGGGCGGGGATGCGGGCGCTCTGGGATGAGTTCGAGGCTCGGGAGACGCAGGAGGCGAGGTTCGCCAGAGCGCTCGACCGTTTCGCGCCGATCCTGGCCAACCATCACACGGAGGGCGGCACCTGGTCGCTGTTCAAGGTGACGGCCGCGCAGGTCAAGGAGAAGGTACGGCTCATCGAGGACGGCTCGCCGTCGCTCGGGGCGTACGCGCTGGAGCTGGTCGAGCTCTCCGTGGCCAGGGGGCACCTGTCCGAGTGATGCCCTCATGCCCGGGGTAGGGGACTTGTCGTGAAAGAGATAGTGCGAGCTAACCGGCGGTATTTGCGGCGTTTCGCGGGGCCGGTCGATCTGGCCGACCGGCTTGAGCGGTCCAAGGCCATGGACCGGCCGATCCGGGTGCTGGCCAAGGCCGTACGCGACCGGATCCGGCCGGGACGGCTGCGCGACTGGCTGCACGGCGTGCCCACGGGCAAACCGCTGCATCCGCCGCTCGCCACCTTCAGCCTGGGCTGCTGGATGTCCACCGCGGTGCTCGACTGGACCGACGCCGACCCCCGGGCCGCGCGGCTGCTGCTGGCCACCGGCCTCGGCAGCGCGCTGCCGACCGCGGCCGCCGGCCTGACCGACTGGTCGTCTCTCCACCGCGAGCAGCAGCGCGTCGGGTTCGTGCACATGCTGGCGAACGTGACCGCGCTGGGGCTCTTCTCCGCCTCGCTGCTGGCCCGGCTGCGCGGGGACGAACGCGCCGGCAAGGTGCTGACCGTCGCCGGGCTCAGCGCCGGCAGCCTCGGCGCCTACCTGGGCGGGCATCTGGCCTACCGGCAGGCGGCGGGCGCCAACCACGCGCCCCAGGTCACCCATCTCGTGCCGCTGGGCTGGCACGACCTGTGCCTGGTCAACGACCTGCCCAAGGGCCGTCCCGTGTCGCGGCGACTCGGCTACATCCAGCTCTTCGTGCTGCGGCACACCGAGGGCGTCACCGTGCTCGCCGACCGGTGCTCACACCTCGCGGGCCCGCTCCACCAGGGCCGGCTCGTCGTGGAGAACGGCGAGGCGTGCGTGGTCTGCCCCTGGCACGGCAGCACGTTCCGGCTGGCCGACGGCTCCGTCAAGCATGGTCCCGCGACCGCGCCCGCGCCCACCTTCGAGACCCGGATCCGGAGCGACGGCACGATCCAGGTACGGCCGAGCTTGACCTGAACATTGGTTTAAGTTCTACGGTCCGACCATGAGCAGAATTCTGGTGACCGGAGCGACCGGCAACGTAGGCAAGCACGTCGTCTCCCAACTGGCCGGGGCGGGCCTCCCGGTCCGCGCCCTGGTCCGCGACCCCGGCCGGGCGAGGCTGCCCGAAGGCGTCGAGGTGGTCAAGGGCGATCTGTCCGCCCCCGAGACCCTGGAACCGGCGCTGAAGGACGTCGAGTCCGTCTTCCTGATCTGGCCCGGCTTCGCGGCCGAGACCGCCGCACCCGTGGTGAAGGCCATCGCCGCCCACGCGCGCCGCGTCGTCTACCTGTCGGCCGACGTCGAGGATCTGGCCGACGGGGAGGAGGCGACGCTGTTCCACCAGGAGGTGGAACGGCTGATCCGGCATACCGGGATGAGCTGGACGTTCCTGCGGCCGGTCGGTTTCGCGGCCAACACGCTCGGCTGGGCCGACCAGGTCAGGCAGGGCGTGGTGCGCTGGCCGTACGGGGAGGCGCGCCGGGCGCTGATCCACGAGAAGGACATCGCGGCCGTGGCCGTGCACGTGCTCACCTCGGCCGGGCACGGCGGGGCCAAGTACACCCTCAGCGGGCCGGAGCAGCTGTCGCAGGCCGAGCAGGCGCGGATCATCGGCGAGGCGGTCGGACACGAGGTGCGGTGGGCGGAGTTGCCACTGGAGGCCGCCCGCGAGCAGTTGCTGGCCGCGTGGGGCGACGCGCGGTTCGTCGACGGCGCGCTCGCGGGCTGGGGAGCGTTCGTGGACACGCCGGAGCGGATCACGGACACGGTGCCGAAGCTGCTCGGCCGGCCCGCGCTGACGTTCCGCGAGTGGGCCGCCGACCACGCGGCCGACTTCCGCTGACGTTCCGCGCCGCTGTTGGGGAGCGCCGGCTCAGCTCTCGTCGGCCGGGTGTTCCACCAGGGCCAGGATGCGGCTGGACATGAATCGCGCGGTACGTACCGCGGTGCCGCTCCTGGTCACCTCACTGACCTCGACCACCCCGCGCCCCGTGGCCACCTCGACGCGGCGGCCGGCGCGGGTGGCGGCGATCTCGTAGGTGCGCGGGGAGCCGCCCGCATCGATGACGATCTCGACCCGATCACCCTTCATGTACGGATTTATACCCAGAATGCCGGGTATTTATCCGTACACTAGTTTGATAATCGCCACAATTCCCACGCACACGATGATGCCGCGCAGCACCGGAGCGGGGATGCGGCGCCCGAACGTGCCCCCGATGAACCCGCCCAGCGTGGCACCCACCGCCACCGCCAGCACCGCCCACCAGTCCACGTGGGCGATGAGGATGAACAGCACGGCCGCGGTCCCGTTGACGACCAGCGCCAGGACGTTCTTGGCCGCGTTCACCCGCTGCAGGGGTTCGGTCAGGAAGCTGCCGAGCAGCCCGATCAGCAGCACGCCCTGCGCCGCGCCGAAGTAGCCGCCGTAGATCCCCGCCCCCAGCACACCGAGCCAGAGCACGACGCCGCCGTGGGGGTCGGCCTCCTCGCGCCGGGCCGACAGCCAGCCGCTGAGCTTGGGCTGCACCACGACCAGCACGCAGGAGAGCCCGATCAGCACCGGGACCACGACCTTGAAGACACTCGGGTCGAGGAACAGCAGCAGGATCCCGCCGATCAGCGAGCCGATCGCCGAGGCGGGCCCGAGGCGCAGCAGCCGTTCGCGCTGCCCGGCCAGCTCGGCGCGGTAGCCGTACGCGCCGGTGAAGGAGCCGGGGACCAGGCCGATGTTGTTCGAGACGTTCGCCACAACCGGGTCGATGCCGACTGCCACGAGTGCGGGAAAGGTGACCAGTGAGCCCGATCCGACTACCGCGTTGATGGCTCCGGCCGCGATTCCGGCCGCGAACACCGCGACGGCCTCCCAAATTGTCACCCGACAGAGCTTAGAGGTGGACCATTTCCCGGTTACCGGTCGGGGTCATCCTTGGGCGGCGCGAAAAGACCGCCGAGATTCTCCAGTGCCCGGCCCATCTCCGACGGGACGATCCAGATCTTGTTGGCGTCACCCTTGGCGATCTCCGGGAGCATCTGCAGGTATTGGTAGGCCAGCAGCCGCTGGTCCGGTTTGCCCTCATGGATCGCCTTGAACACCATCCCGATCGCGTCGGCCTGCCCCTTGGCCCGCATGGCTTGGGCCTCGGCCTCCGCCTGGGCGCGCAGCACGGCCGCCTCCGCCTCGCCGCGGGCCCGCAGGACCGCCGCCTGCTGCTCACCTTCGGCCGTCAGGATCGCCGCCTGCCGCTGCCCCTCCGCGGCCAGCACCGCGGCCCGTTTGTCGCGGTCGGCGCGCATCTGCTTCTCCATCGAGTCCTGGATGGAGGACGGCGGGTCGATGGCCTTGAGCTCGACCCGGTTGACCCGGATGCCCCACTTGCCGGTCGCCTCGTCGAGGACGCCGCGCAGCTCGGTGTTGATCTCCTCGCGGGAGGTCAGCGTGCTCTCCAGGTCCATGCCGCCGACCACGTTACGCAGCGTGGTGACGGTCAGCTGCTCGACTCCGACCAGGAAGTTCGCGATCTCGTACGTGGCCGCCTTCGGATTGGTCACCTGGAAGTAGATGACGGTGTCGATCGAGACGACCAGGTTGTCGGAGGTGATCACCGGCTGCGGCGGGAACGAGACGACCTGCTCGCGGAGGTCGATCAGGTCCTTGATCCGGTCGATGAACGGCACCACCAGGTTGAGCCCCGGTTTCAGGGTGCGGTGATAGCGGCCGAGCCGCTCGATGATCGCCGCGGTCGCCTGGGGAATGATGCGGACCGTACGCGCCACCCCCAACCCCACCGCCGCGACCACAACGAGGGCGACGATGAGCTGCGACGTGGACATGGCACGCTCCGAGGCCGAGGGGATCGCCTTCGTTGATCCTACTGGCCGTTCACCGGATAGAAGCGATCTACGGCGGGCGTCTCATGACCCAGTTGACATTAGGCAGGTAAATACCTGCATAATGGAGCGTGAGCCTCGAAGCGACAGCGATGGACTCGATTTTCAAAGCGCTGGCCGACCCGACCCGGCGACTCCTGCTCGACCGGCTACGGGAGAAGAACGGCCAGTCGCTGCGCGAGCTGTGTGACCGCCTGGACATGGCACGCCAGTCGGCGACACAGCATCTCGGGATCCTTGAGCAGGCCAACCTCGTGACCGTCGTCCGGCGCGGACGGGAGCGGCTGCACTATCTCAACCCGGCGCCGATCCACGAGATCGAGGAGCGCTGGATCTCGGGCTTCGACAAGCCCCGGCTGCAAGCGATCAGTGCCATCAAGAACAAGGCAGAGGAGTACGCCATGACCAACGAACCCACGCCCGTACCGACCTACGTCTACGTCACCTACATCCGCGCGAGCGCGGAGCAGGTGTGGCAGGCCCTGACGGACGCGGATCTGACGGCGCGCTACTGGGGGCACGCCAACATTTCGGACTGGCAGCCGGGCTCGGCCTGGGAGCACCAGCGCGTCGACGGATCAGGCGTCGTCGATGTCGTCGGTCAGGTGCTCAAGGCCGAGCCCCCGACGCGCCTGGTCATCACCTTCGACGACGCCCCTGACCCCGAAGCGCCAAGAGAGCCGTCGGTCGTCACCTTTCTCGTCGAACCGCACCAAGACATCGTCCGCCTCACCGTGACCCACGAGAATCTCGCCAACCTGGCCATGCTCAACGGCATTTCGAACGGATGGCCGGCCGTGCTGGCGAACCTCAAGTCGCTGCTCGAGACCGGAGACGTCCTCCCGCAGGCCCCATGGGAGATGCATAACGCGCACGCCTGAGACGGCCACACAACTGATAAGGAAGACGACATGCTGGACACCACCCCGCTCCGGGATGCCTATCGCGCGCTGCTGGACGCCGCCGCCGCTGTGGCCGACTCCGGCGACCCGAGCCCCGCCCCGCCGACCGGCGAATGGAGCGCTGAGCAGATTCTGGGCCACGTCGTCATCGTCAACGCCGCCACCATCACCGCCGTCTCCTCGATCGCCTCGGGAGCGAACACGACGTACGACAACCGCATGGCGCTCGACACCTGGACCATCGAACGGGTCATCGCGCGCTCCGGCGGCAACACGGGGCTCCGGGACCGCATCCGCCACCAAGGAGACGCCCTCTGTGCACTCGGCGGACCGATGCTGAGCGAGGCCGAGCTCGACACACTGGTGCCGACCCTGCTTCTGTCCAACGGCACAGTCCTGGTCGATCAGCCCATGCCGCTGAGGGATCTCATTACGGGCCTGGCAGAAGTGGAACTGCCCGGCCACGCGAAACAACTCCTGGCGCTACTGCCGGAGCCACTTAGAACAGGCACTTAGTGCGCGCGGGCGTACCAGCGTCCTTCGGCGCTGCGGTCCAGCGACAGCGGCACCCCGAACGTCTGTGACAGGTGGTCGGCCGTCATCACGTGCTCCAGCGGCCCCTGGGCCACGACCGAGCCGTGCTTGAGCAGCAGCCCGTGAGTGAACCCGCTGGGCACCTCCTCCACGTGATGCGTGACGAGCACCAGCGTGGGCGAGCGGAGGTCGCCCGCGAGCACCGACAGGCGGCGCACCAGGTCCTCCCGGCCGCCCAGGTCGAGCCCGGCCGCCGGTTCGTCCAGCAGCAGCATCTCGGGGTCGGGCATGAGCGCGCGGGCGATCTGCACACGTTTGCGCTCACCCTCGGACAGGGTGCCGAACCTGCGCCTGATCAGATGCGCGGCACCCATCATGTCGATCAGCTCGACGGCCCGGGTGACATCGTTGGAGTCGTACTCCTCGGTCCAGCGGCCCATGATCGCGTAGGACGCCGTCAGAACCAGGTCGATGACCTTCTCCTCCGGCGGGATCCGCTCGGCCAGCGCGGCGCTCGCCAGACCGATGCGCGGCCGCAGATCGAAGACGTCGGCCTGGCCCAGCCGCTCGCCGAGCACCTCCACGATGCCCTCGCTCGGATAGAGCAGCGTCGCGGCGACCTGCAACAACGTCGTCTTGCCCGCTCCGTTCGGCCCGATGACGACCCACCGCTCGTCCTCATTGACCGTCCAGTCGATGCCGCGCAACAGGGCCGCCCCGTCGCGCCTGACGGCGACGTCCTGGAGCCGCAGCACCTGACCACCCATCCCCGGATCCCTCCTTTAGGAGTAACGCTCGGGACAAACCTATTGCAGGGCGAGCGCATATCGTGGACCGGTGCTCCCTGAATCACCTGTCTCCCCTCCGCTGGTCGCCTGGGGCAACGCCTGGCTCGCCGGTCACGTCGGCCTTGACGAGGCCGTCGACCGGGTCGAAACCGCCTCGGGTCCGGCCGTCGTGGGGCCCCCCGACGTGCCGGATTCCGCTGCCGACGCCTCGGCCACCCCAGCCGACGTCCTGGGCACCCCGGCCGACGTCCCGAGTTCCGCTGCCGACGTCCCGGGTTCCGCTGCGGTGGGCGACGTGCCGTTGCGGGCTTACCTCGCCGGGCTACGGTCCGACGGACTGACCGAGTTCCGGCTGGCGCTGCCCGCGCCCGGCGACCCGCTCGGGCTCTCCGGCCCGCCCGCCTTCAACGCGGCCGCGGTGGACGCCGGCCAGGCCGTCATCGCAGTGCTCTCCGACCGGTGCCTCGGGCTGGTGCCCTCGCTCGACCTGCGCGGGTCGTCCTATGTCGGAGTACGACTGGCCGTACACCCGTCGGGCCCCGTACGCGTGGACCTGCCGTCCGTGGCCGAGGCGGAGCGGGAGCTGGCGATCGCGATGCGGTCGGCGACCGAGACGCTGGCCGCGGCCGGCGGACCGGCACAGGAGTGGCCCGAGCGGCTGGGGCGGCTCGGCGGCGAGCTGGCACCTGGCTACCCGGCACGGGCGCACCGCGTCTCCGCCCTGGCCACGCGCCTGACCGCGGTGCTGCGACTGGCCGACGAGCGGGGCCTGACCGCCGGGGAGATCGCCGCCCGCGGCGCCGCCCTGCGAGACCTCGACCGGGCCGTACGACGGGCCCTGGTGGCGGCACACCACGCCATCTTCGAGCCGGTCAAGCAGTAGGAGCCCCGCCCGAGACCTCCGGCGGCAGGCTGCCCGGACGCCTACGCACGGGCGTCGGTGTTTGGCCCAGCTCCTAGATCTTGCCTGCCTTCACCTGCGCGATGAAGTCGGCCCACACCTCGGGTGCGAACACTAGAGCTGGGCCGCTGGGGTCCTTACTGTCGCGGACGGCAACGATGCCGGGGAGGTTGGTGGCCACCTCGACGCAGTCACCACCATTGCCGCCACTGTGGCTGCTCTTGAACCAATGGGCGTCCGTCAGGTTCATGATCCCGTCGCCTTCTCAATCAGGGCCACCGACGCGGCCTGTGGCAGAGCGCACGCCCGAAGCGCGTCAACAGTGAACCCATTTCAACCTCACGCGGTCTGGGCGACGCGATGGTTTTGAAGGACGGCAATGGCCTTACAGAGGTGGCCGGCCTTGGACGGGCTGCAG